>JAJEFO010000018.1 GCA_022820365.1 Silicimonas sp. | reverse complement strand
GGCACAAGCCAGAGAAGCGTAGTCAGCACCAAATCCGCATCTGGTTCGCTGCCCGGTGCCACGACAAGCGTGGCCGAGATCGAGAAGATCGCTGCCCACAGAATGAACACGCCAGTCATCTCGGCCGAAAGAAGGTGGCGGTCCCGATCGAGACGAACCGCGGCGACTGCCCTGACAATTCCGGAACCCAGTCCAAGCCAATCATCTGCATTGCGCGGCAGCGGAACGCTTGCCCCAAGTCCGAAGATTGTCGGCATGCCGACAAATGCTCAGACCATGGCCAGTATGCACGAAGGTGTGATCACTTCCCCCAGAACCGCACGCGCAAGATGCGTGCTCCAGATCGGGGTGAGGCAAAAGAGTAGCATGGCTCTCACGACATCGGTATGGACGATCGCAATCGAGTAGAGCGTAATGGCCAAGGCCGACAGCGCTGAGGTTGCCTGCAGGCTCGAGCCGCCCTGCCGAATCTCGCGCAAGCGTCCGAGCAACAGCGACACGAGGCAGCACAGGGGCACCAGGAAATAGACAACTGCGATCCAGAGTTCGTTCGGCCAAGGGATGAGTTCGCGACATGCGGACGAGCGGGTCGATCACACTCTCAATCCTTCGGCGGTATCTGCATGTGTCTGCACATTGCCAGCCAACACGACCAAACTGATGAACGGGTCGCACTCATGAGACTGCCTTCCAGCCGACCCGGTCTTCTTCAATCAATTGATCTACGATTTCAATTTTCGTTTTCCGTACGTTCATTTCCATCTGGATCGTACACCCGACTTGGGAGCCGGCGAGATGGATGACACGCTCAAATCCGGAAATGCCCAGAGCGTCAACAGAAACCGTCGGCAATTGGAACCGGAAACTCGATTTGCGAGGAGACGCTGCGCTTCGCCAACAGACGCAACCTCAAATTGCCAATGACCAAGTGACCAATCTGCCGCGAATCGCGATCGACTCCTGTGTCCCAAACCAGAACATGGAATTGCGCAATCATGCAGGATGCAGTAACAAACTGGCAATGTGGCCAGATGTTCGGGTCACATGGTGCGGAGCACTCCCGTCTCCGGAGCCGTCCAGCAAGGTGAAAAGGACACCGCTGTCGGCAAATCACGAGGGTTCTCATGGCAAATCCCATCGTCACACCCCTTACCCAGGCGCTGGAAGAGGGGAAGCTTACACGCGAAGAACTGAAGCAGTTCATGCGTCGATCGGACGGGCCGGCCTTGCGTCGCTTGGTCCTGTGGATCGGGCTTCTTGCCGTCACCACCACGCTGATAGCGCTTGCATGGAACAGCTGGCTGATATGGCCCGCAATGCTGGTGCAAGGCACGGTGCTGGTGCATCACTTTTCGCTTCAGCACGAATGCGTGCACTATACGGCATTCCGCACCCGCTGGCTTAACGACCTCGTCGGTCAGATCTGCGGTATCATCATCATGCTTCCGCACAGGTTTTTCCGATACGAGCACTGCGATCATCACACTTATACCCAACTCCACGACGAGGATCCTGAATTGATCTCGATGCCCACGACATTTGGGGAATACCTTTGGTACCTGAGTGCCGTTCCCTACTGGCGAAGCAAGTTCACCGAGGTCTTTCGACATGCAACCGGTCGCCTGAACGAAGCAGAGAAGAAATTCATTCCGTCAGTTGAGCACAAGACCGTATTCATGGACGCACGCCGAATGCTGGCGATCTATGCAGCCATTTTCCTTGGCATGGCCGTAACGGGTTGGTGGGGCCTGATCTGGTACTGGATCATCCCGCTGTTCCTGGGCGAACCAGTGATGCGCTTTGTTCGAATGACGGAACATGTCGGGCGACCGACCGTTCCACAAATGTCTGAGAACACGCGAACGAACCTCGTGTCCGCGCCATGGCGCTTCCTTTGCTGGAACATGAACTATCACGCAGAGCACCACTACGTGGCGTCCGTGCCGTTCCATGCCCTGCCCCGGCTCCACGAGAAGCTGAAGGACCACATCCACGTCGAAAGGCATGGCTATCTCGGTGCTCATCGAGACATCCTGCGCCAGCTCTTTCTGCGCGAACCGGCAGCTGCAGACCAGACGTGAACAAGGCAAAGCGCGCTTGGACTGACCTGATTGCAGTAGACTCATTGGAGCGGAACTGGGTCACTCGGGTGTCGCTGGGCCCGCGACTGGTGGCCGTCTACGATACGCCGACCGGCATCTTTGCTTCGCTCGCGCTGTGCAACCATGGAGGCGCCGATCTTTGCGACGGGTATTTCGACGGTCACGTCATCGAATGCCCGCTGCACCAGGGCGCATTCGATGTCCGCGACGGAAGGCCGGTCTGCGCGCCGGCAACGCGCCCAATGAAGGTGTTCGAGACCCGCGTGGAAAACGGGATGGTTCAGGTCAGGGTCTGAATTCTATTTGTCACTGATCACTGCCATGGCGTCGATCTCGACCAGTAACGCCGGGTCGGCAAGCGCAGTGACCACGACTCCGGTCGAGCAATGGTGCACGCCCTCGAACCAACGGTTGATCGCGTCATAGACTGCCGGGCGATAGCTGATGTTCGTGACATAGACGGTCAGCTTCACGACGTCCTTCAGGCTGCCTCCGGCCTCGATCATCCAGCGCTCGATGTTGCGGCAGGCTTGGTCTGCCTGCACGCCGGGATCGCCTTCCCCCACTACGGTGCCGTCCAGAAGCGTGCCGACCTGACCCTGCATGACAACGAGGTCGCCTCGAGCCCGGATGGCCTTGGAATAGATCGCTTTCGCATGATAGCGAGTCTCGTACTTATGGATGTGCGTTCGTGTCATTCCTGCCTCCGAATCAACGCAGCGCGCGCGTCAGATAGTCTTCCGTCATGTCGCCGAAACTCTGCTCGACGGACACTTCGAACCCGCCAACGCAACGGCGAACCAGCGCCTTCTGGCCAAAAAACTCGGTAAAGCTCACTGCATCCTCCGGGAATGCAGCTTCGTGCAAGTCGAGCGGACAGCCGATTGCCAGCATATGTGCCGCATCGGTTCCGGTGATGCGAAAGGTCGCCATGGTGTCCGAGATCCTGACAATGCTCACCTCAGCCGGGGCTTCGTGCGGACGCAATGCCCCGTTCAGTTCGTCCTCGCGGTCAATGTCCGCCTGCAAGAGCCAATGACGCGGTCCTACATGGTCGAGCGAAACTCCATTCGCCTTGCGACAGCGATTCGCATCCGCCGGAAAACCCGGCAGCATCTCCGCGCCAATCCATTCAACCAAGGCGCTTTCCGCCCCCTTCAGGTCGAAACAGGCGTTGACCGGAAGCCTCGCGAATGCCGCATCGTAGCTCATCTCAGGACCTCATCCGCAGTCCGTCGGGGTCGTGGAACACCGGCTCCATGACGTCAGCGGCGATCGTCGCGTTCTTCAGGCGGACATGGACGGTTTCACCGTGTCGCGACTTTCCGTTCTCCAGAAGCGCCAAAGCGACCCACCGGTCAAGAACGACGCTCCACACACAGGCTGTTACAAGCCCCTCGGTCGGCCGCCTCTCGCCTCCGGGAGTCAGCGGGGCACCCTCCGGAATCTGCTCATTCGGGTTTGCAGGCAGCAATCCCACCAATTCTCTTCGAATTTCGTTGCCCCGGCGTCGCAGTTCTACCGAACGTTTGCCGACGAAGTCCCTCTTCTTCTTCGACATGATCCAGCTCATGCCGAGGTCATGGGCATCAACCGTTCCGTCCACTTCATGTCCCAGGGAGAGAAATCCCTTTTCAACCCGCAGCACGTGACTGGCTTCCGATCCCACAGGTTCGATCCCGAAGGGCTCGCCCGCTTCCATTGTCCGCTCCCAAAGATCGCGCATGTGCCGAGGCGCTACGTTTATCTCGAACGACAATTCGCCCGTGAAACTGACCCGAACGACACGCGCGGGCAGTCCGGCCACTTGTCCGTCCGCGAAGCTCATGAACGGCAAACCCTTGTGCGAAAGGTCGATGTCACTGCCCAGCGCGGCCATGACTTCGCGTGCCTTCGGGCCGCATACGGTCGCGTTGTTCCATTGGCTGGTCACGGGTGTCACATAGACGTTCCACTCAGGAAACTGAGTCTGGAGCAACTCCTCCATATGCCCGTGCACGGTGTCCGCGTGCGCGGTGGAGGTAGAGACCATCCAGCGGTGCTTTCCCAGCCGCATGGCGACGCCATCGTCGAGGATCAGACCATCTTCCGTCAGCATGAGCCCGTAGCGGCATTGGCCGGGCTTCAGCGTGGACATCAGGTTCGTGTAGATGTGATCGAGAAAGCGACCGACATCGCCCCCCTTCAGCTCGAACTTTCCAAGGGGTGAGCCGTCGTAAACGCCGACATCCTCACGTACGGCACGGCATTCGCGGTTGACGGCTTCCTGAAACGTCTCGTCGTCGCGCGGGAAATATCCCGGGCGCCTCCACCGTGCGCCGGCTTCATACATGAAGGCGCCACGATCGAGGTTCCAACGGGTAATTGGCGTGTGTCGGTAAGGCAGAACGACGCTTTCTTCCCGGATGCCGCCGATCGCTCCAAAGGATACTGGCGTGTACGGCGGACGGAAGGTGGTTGTGCCGACATCTTGAATCGGCACGCCTTTCTGCAGGGCAATTGTGCCGATGATGTTGATGTTGCCCGTCTTTCCCTGATCGAACCCCATGCCGCCGGTCGTGTAGCGCTTGACATGCTCCACGTTGTCATAGCCCTCGCGAAGCGCGAGATGCACATCGTCGACCGTGACATCGTTCTGAATGTCCAGAAATGCCTTGCCCTTGGCACCCCGCGCATCGACGCGCCAAAGCGGTGCAATCGAGTAGTGCCCTTCCGTCACAGCGGGAAGATCCGGCATCTCCGACCCCGTTGCGCTGGCTGCCGCCTCTGCGCCGGTTCGCAGCGCCGAAGCGGGCGAAAATTCTCCCACTGCGCCACCAACCGAAACGCAGGCCTGCGCCGCCTTGTCCGGCACAAAAGTCGCGAGAGTGTCATCGTAGCGGAGACTTCCGCGTGACTGGGAAAACAGGTGCGCGGTCGGGTTCCAACCGCCAGAGTGGAGCAGCAGGTCACAGTCGACCTTCTCGGCCCCTCGCCCGTCTCGCTCGGCAACGGTCGCGCCCTTGACCGCCCGTTTCCCTCGAATGCCGATGACGACGGAGCCGGACTTGATCGGGATCTCTCCAGCCAAGTCTCTTGCATCCTCAGGAACGGCATCGCGGCTGTCCACGATTGCGGCAATGTCGATACCGGACGCGTGAAGGTCAGCCGCGACGGCATACGCGCTGTCGTTGTTGGCAAAGACCACAGCTCTTTCGCCCGGCTTCACGGCAAACCGGTTGACGTAAGCCTGCGCAGCCGAGGCCAGCATCACGCCCGGCCGGTCATTGTCGGGAAAGACGAGGCCTCTTTCGATGGCACCCGTCGCAAGGATCACCTGCCCCGCTCGAATGCGCCAGTTCCTCTCCAGTACATTGGAATTGGCTGGCGACCTCTCGTTCACCATCAAGAGATTGTGCTCCCGGTAGGCCCAAACGCTCGCGTCCTGCAGCAGATGGGTGACATTGGGCATCGATTTCAACTCGGCGACGGATTCGGCCACCCATTCCAATGCCGGCTTTCCTGCGATTTCCAGACGTCGATCGAGCAAACTTCCACCCGCCTCTGTGCGTTCGTCCGCCAGGAAGACCCGGCACCCGGTGCGACCGGCGACAAGGGCGGCCATCAGCCCTGCTGGCCCGGCACCGACGATCAGAACATCTGCATGCGCATGCACTGCCTCGAAGTGGCCGTCCAAAGGTGGCGCCACCGGTGCGCCGGCAAGACCCGCGGCCTTGCGAATCGCCGGCTCATAGAGGTGCCAGCCTGGCCACTTGAATGTCTTGTAGTAAAATCCCGCTGGGATGAGTCCCGCAAACAGCTGATTGACTGCGCCCATGTCAAGTCCCGGCGACGGCCAGCAATTCACCGACCGCGCCGCCATCCCTTCTTCCAGTCGAACCGTTGTCGCCGCCTGGTTGGCAGATGCGCGACGACCCTCCAGTTCCACCAGTGTCGCCGGTTCCTCGGGACCGGAACCGACGATCCCTCGAGGCCGATGGTACTTGAAGCTCCGTGCGGTCAGACGAACGTTGTTGGCGAGCAATGCAGACGCCAAGGTGTCGCCAGAAAACCCCTGGTACTCCTTCCCGTTGAACCGAAAGGCCAGCGACTGGCTCCGGTCAATCCTTCCGCCCGTTGGGAGACGCCTAACCTGCATCAGGCGGCCCCTCGACGATGTCATGCGTTCGCGTGTCCCGCCAGATCGTCAGCCAAGCGCCGCATCCCTTTACATGCCACCAGTGCTCATGAACCGGGCCAACCGGATTCGGGACGGTCGTCAGGAACGCGACCCAGCCTTCATCGTCTGTCACATGCGAGTCGGGCCGATCCGGTTTCACGGGACCGCCATATGCGAACTCGCTTTCGCTGCGATTGCCGCAGAACGGACAGGGGATGAGCATCATCGTCTCGCTCCCTATCTCGCCGTCGTCGTTCCGGATTCCATCACGTAATCCAGATGCTTGAACCGTTTCAAGGAGAAGGGCTCCATCAGAGGATGAAGCGCTCCCTTTGCAATCAGATGCGCAAATGTCAGTCCGCCCGCCGGGATCGCCTTGTAGCCGCCCCACCAGCCCGCCGTCACGAAGAGTCCCGGAACATCCGTTTCATCCATGATGGGCGAGGCGTCCGGCGCGATGTCCAGGTGTCCGCCCCACTGGCGCAGGAGCTTCAGCTTCCTGAACGACGGGAACAGCGACAGCATGGCCGTCACGGTGTCTTCGAACACGTGCTGCTTGATGTCCCGGCGAAAGCTCTGTCCCATGTCGGGCGCGCCACCTATCACCATTTCCCCCTTGTCCGACTGGCTGAAATAGAAGCCGCTGTCCGGGCAGTTCACGACCACGTCAACGAGCGGCTTGACCGGTTCGGAAACGAAAGCCGTCAGGTTCATCGTTCGCAACGGGAGCCTGAGCCCGACCGTTTCAGTCAGCGTCGTTGTATGCCCGGATACCGCGACTGCGACCTTGGGCGCCCGCACCACGCCGCGCGGCGTTTCGACGCCCTTGATGGCTCCGTCACTGCCCCGCAGGAGGTTGATAACCGGCATTTGCTGGTGCAGTTCAACGCCCCGCGCATCGGCTCCGCGCGCATATCCCCAGGCGACTGCATCGTGCCGGTTCACTCCTGCATCGGTGTGTACCATCCCGCCAATCACGGGCAGTCGTGCGTCCGGACCGCCACCGGTGAGTGCGGGAATGCGGCGGCGCACTTCTTCGGTGGAAATCTGTACGTAGGTAGATCCGTAAATGTCCATGGTCAGCTGGCGCCGCCGCAACTCGCGCATCTTCGGAAACGTCTGTACCACGTCGATCATGGTGCGCTTCGAGTGCATCATGTTGAAGTTCAACTCGTCAGCCAGGCCCTCGTACAACGCGACCGATTTCACGTAGAACGGGATTGACGCATCCCGCATGTAGTTTGACCGGACGGTCACGGTGTTTCGTGCGACGTTCCCGCCACCGAGCCAGCCCCGCTCCAAAACCGCGACATTCGCAACCCCGAACTCCTTGACAAGGTAGTATGCAGTTGCCAATCCATGGCCGCCGGCACCAATGACGACCACGTCGTAGCTTTCCTTCAAGGGCGGGCTGCGCCAGGCAGGCGCCCATGTCGTGTGACCGTTGAGCGCATGACGCACTAGAGCGAAGATCGAGTAATTTTGCATATTGGTAACATTTTTTACTTTTGGTAATCTCGATGTCAAGTGACCGGAGGGTCAGTGAACGCCATGCCTGAAAGGGCGGAAATTGACATCGAGGTCGGGCGGACGGTCAACCGGCTGCGCCGGGAGCGCGGCATGACGGTCACGCGTCTCGCAAAAAGTGCCGGAATATCGGCCGGCATGATCAGTCGCATCGAAAACGGGCAGGTTTCCCCATCCCTTGGGACGCTCGACGCAATCGCCGAGGCCCTGTCGGTTCCCGTCATGGCGCTGCTCGCCCACGGGAACGGAACAGCCGATGTCTACCACCTGAGATCCGGTGGCGGAATCCCGTCACGGCGGATCACGCCAAACCATGCCCATGAGTACCTGCTGCTCGGCAAGCACAGCGGCCCGGGCGGGAGCTTTGAGGCAGCCCGCGTCCTGATCAACCGGGACGAGGCAGGCGAGTTGCCCCGGTACCAGCACGACGGTCATGTCTTTCTGGCGGTGACATCAGGAAAGTTGCGCTACTCCTGCGGCAATGCAGAGTTCGAACTCGCGCCCGGCGACACCTTGAGCTTCGATGCAAAGCTCGAGCACGGCGTCGTGGAGATCCAGAGCCCGGAGATCGAGTTCATCACGGTATCGTCCCGCCCCGACTGACGGACTTCGCCTATGCCTGTCCTTCCCGCTTGCGCTCCAATCGCGAGAACAGCCTGCTCAATCCGAAGCAGACAAGGAAATAGAACGCAGCGGTTGTAATCCATGCCTCGAAGATCATCCGGGACGAGGCCACCAGTTCGACCGTCTTGTATGTCAGTTCCTGAACAGAGATGAGCGATATGATCGAGCTGTCCTTGATGAGCGAAATGAACTGATTGGCAAGCGGCGGAACGACCCTCTTCATCGCCTGCGGCAGCACGATATACCGCAGTTCCTGGATTCGGCTCATTCCGATTGATCGGGCCGCTTCCCGCTGTCCCCGGGGTATGGATTGTATGCCCGCGCGAACGATTTCCCCGACAAACGCACTCTCAAAGAGCGCGAGAACGATCACGCCGGATATGATCGAAGGAAAGCGGCGCATGTCGCCAAAGAAGAGTTCCCACAGCCAGATGTCCTCTTGCCGCGCGATATTGCGTGACCAGCGTGCCAGGTCGAGTGCATCGATCAATTGCTGCGACAGGAAAAAGAAGAAAATGAAGACGACAACGACAGGCGGGATATTCCGCAGCAGTTCCAGATACGTCCGCGCAAGCATCCGTATGGTCAGGTTCTGCGAGCACCGCGCGACGCCGAGGATCGTGCCCAATATCACCGCGAGGATGCTCGCGTAAATGCTGATCCGAATCGTGGCGGCAAGGCCCTGAAGCAGAATGTTGGCAAAATACGCCTCTCGGCCCGTGTGATAGCCGATGATGTATCCAGGTATGAGCTCCCAGCGCCACTTGTAGTTCAGGGTGCCTTCGATGGTGAACCAGATATACCCGAAGAACGCGATGAGCATCGCGACAATCAGGTAGTCAGGCCACCGCATCCTGTTGATGAACGAGCGCAAGTTCCAGCGCCTCACTGCTCAAGGCCCGGGAGCCGTGGCTCCCGGGCCCTGGTCTTGGCTTACTGGGCTACCTGGTCGGCCCAGTCCTCGGTCGCGAACCAGTAGTTGTGGCGCGCTTCAAGCCAACCGCTGCGCCATTGCTGGGCGATCCAGTTGTTGAAGTAGTTGAGCGCGTCCGGGTCTCCCTTCCGCAAGGCAAAGCCTTCACCACGCGGGTCGAACAGATCGCCTTCCAAGACGACAAGCGTCTCCGGGTTCCTGCCCGCCTCTCGGTTCGGCGTCGGCTGAGCGGCCATGGTCGCATGGGCATTGCCGTTCAGCACTTCCTGAGCAGACGCGCCGTCCTCATCGAAGAGAAGGAGCTGCGCCTCAGGAAAGTTGTCGGCAATCACGACAGCCGGGGTTGCGCCCCGACGGGCCGTGAAGATCACGTCGGGCGAATTCATGTCCTCCAGCGACATGCCGGCCGTCATTTCCTTGTTTGCAAGAATTGCCAGCCCCGAATACGCGTACGGATCTGTGAAGTTTATCGTCAGGTTTCTTTGCGCCGTAACCGACATGCCCGAAATTATGACATCGAAGTTGCCGGCAACGAGGGCCGGGATGATCCCGTCCCAGGACGTCGGAACAAACTCGGCTTCCACCCCCATGTCCTCCGCAAGCTTGCGACCGACATCGAGTTCGTAGCCAATAAGTTCGCCGTTCTTGTCGCGCATCGACCAGGGCACGAACAGGGACAGGCCGATCCGGATCACTCCGTCCTGCTTGATCTGTTCGATCACGCTCTCCGAGGTCAGCGCCTGCGTGGCCTGCTGAGCCGCCGCGGGCAACGCAAGGCCCACGGTCGCGGTCGCCGCCAAGGCATATCCGAGCATTCTGCGATTGAGTTTCATTTGGTATCCTCCTTGATTGAGTGGTCTTCTCATTTGTTCATTTTCCGGTCAAGCCCAGGGAATTTCGGACGTCGACGGGGTTCTGGCCTGGCCAGTCTGCGATCCCTGGGAGGTGCCCGACACCGATCCGCAGTTCGGCTCGCGATGCCAGACATCGGCATGAAAGCGGCTGGGTCGCCGTACACGTTCGGGATGATCTTTGAACGCATCATTGGTCAACCGTGTACTTTCGTTCGAGGAACGACACGCCAATTGACAGGATCAGGGTCACCACCATGTAGACAGCTGCGACGGTGAACCAGATCTCGAAACTCATGTACGTGTCGGAAATAATGTTGCGCCCGATTGTCGTAAGCTCGGCCACGGCAATGACGCTGACGATCGCCGACGACTTGATGAGGTGCACCACTTCGCCCGTCATCGGTGGCAGCATGAAGCGGACGGACTGGGGCAGAATGATGTAGCGGTAGGCCTGCCCGGTGGACATTCCGATTGACTTCGCGGCTTCCCACTGCCCGATGGCAACGGCATTGATGCCCGCTCGGAAGATTTCGGATATCAGTGCGGAATGGAAGACGGCAAGCGTCAGGATGCTGGCAACGTAGCGGTCGAGCCCAAAGATCGGTCCCAGCACGTAGTAGAAGAGGTAAAGCAGCACCAGGAGCGGGATGTTACGGATCAATTCGAGGAACCCGACGGCGACGGCAGACCCTACGACGAGACCTGACAGCCGCAGAAGTGCCACGACGAGCCCAAGAAACGTGGCGAGCGCGAAAGACAGGATGGAGAGCCTGATGGTCGCCACCAGACCTATCGTAATCTCGCCCCACTGAAATCCGTCGTCGGTAAAGCTGTACAGGTACTGAGGCACGCGGTACCACTGCCAATTGTAGCCCATGTTCTGGGCTCCAGCGAACGACCCGTAGACGATCAGCCCGACAACGATGGCATAGATCGCGACGGCAACCGGAACCGAGTTCAGCAGTTGCTGATGCACCGGCGGCTTCGGGATCGGAAGGCCTCTCAGGCTGGCTGTCCCGCTCGTCGCCATTTCAATGCTCCAGGATTTGCGCCAGGAACATCCGGCAACGCTCGCTTGAAGGCGCCGTAAAAAATTGTTCGGGAGGCGCGACCTCGACGATTCGACCCTCCTCCATGAACACCATGGTATCGGCCACTTTGCGCGCGAAACCCATCTCATGGGTAACCACGACCATGGTCATGCCGGTTTCAGCAAGCTCGACCATGACGTCGAGCACTTCGTTGATCATCTCGGGGTCCAGCGCCGACGTCGGTTCGTCGAACAGCATGATCCGGGTTTCCATGCAAAGCGACCGGGCAATCGCAACACGCTGTTGCTGACCTCCGGACAGCTGAGCCGGGTACTTTTCCGCCTGCTCCGGAATATGCACCCGATCCAGGTACTTGCGCGCAGTCTCTTCCGCCTGCTCCCGCGAGACCTTCCGAACCTTCATCGGCCCGATCATTAGGTTCTCGAGCACTGTGAGATGCGGAAAGAGGTTGAACTGCTGGAAGACCATGCCGACTTCCTGCCGCAGCTTCCGAACATCCTTCGAACCCTCGAAGACCTCGATGCCATCGACCACAAGAGTACCTGAACTATGGTTTTCCAAAGCGTTGAAACAACGGATCAACGTCGACTTTCCCGATCCCGACGGGCCACACACCACCACACGCTCACCGTGATGAACCGAAATGCTGACATCCTTCAGGGCGTGAAAATTCCCGTAGAACTTGTCGACGTTGCGAGCTTCGATGATCGGTTGGCTACTCATGCATTCCACCTGCCGCGACGGTTGACGTACGCCTCATGGAACCATGGCAGAATTCGAGGATGTCCGGCAACGACATTCCCCGATTGCCGCCCGCAATGGCCTTGCCATTGCAGCCGCGCGTCAAGGATCGCATGGATCCGAGACGCATTTCGCGCAGCGTTCATTTTGACCACTGGCAGCGATAGTGCAAATTCCGGCACCCCCCAATTCTTGCATTTCACTCAATAACGTTGCATGACGGTTTAGGCAAGGAATAAGGAAACTTGTTCGAATGAATTTCGAACACCGCCTGCCAGTCATCCAGAGGAGACACAATGTCGGCATGGATCAAGATGATCTCCGACGAGGACGCCGATGAGGTGCTCTCGGAAGCCTTGGAGCAGGCGCGGACCCCGCACGGAACCGTAGACAACGTCATGCGTGTCCATTCGCTCCGGCCGAACACCATGCATGGTCATGTCACGCTCTATCGCGCCTGCCTTCATGACGACGGCAACAGCATTCCGCTGTGGTTCCAGGAAGTAATGGGCTCATACGTGTCCACGCTGAACGATTGCGCCTACTCCTATGCAAATCACTGGGCAAACGCGAAGCATCTCATCGGGGACGACGAGCGCGCCAACCGGATCGAACGGGCGCTCAAGGACCGGCAACCCGAGATCCAGTTCAGCGGCCGTGAACTTGTGGCACTCCGCTATGCCGAAATCCTGACCCTTCAACCCGGCGCAATTTCGGAAGACACCGTTCGTGCGCTGCGCGAAACGGGCTGGGATGACGGCGAGATCCTGGAGATGAACCAGATCATCTGCTACTTCAACTATGCCAACCGGCTGCTTAACGGGCTTGGCGTGACAACGGCTGGCGACGTGGTCGGCTATTACGCAGAAACGTAGCGGCGCGACATGGCATCCGAGAAGGCCGGCAAGCACATCGATGAAGCAATCGGGCAGTCACTGAAAGAGCTTCGGCGCGAGCGCGGCCATTCCGCCAGGGCGCTGGCAGAGCTTTCCGGCGTATCCGCAGCCATGGTAAGCCGCATCGAGAACGGGCTGGTAAGCCCAAGCATTTCCACGCTCGCGGCGCTCGCCGAGGCACTGAGCGTTCCAATCGTGTCGCTGTTTCGAGAGGCGCGCACCGACCATACGGACTTCACCCTGGTACACGCCGGCGAGGGCCTGAAATCCACCCGTCTCACCGAGGGGCATCGGCACGACTACGTGAATCTTGCCCTTCATGCGCGCAAGGATCTTCGCTTCCAGGCCCGCAGGGTGACGCTGACCCGGGATGGCGGCAAGCCACCGACCTATGTCGGTCATGGCGTCGTCTTCGTTCAAGTGCTTGCCGGCCAAGCAATCTACCGCTACGGCCAGCAGCACTTGACCCTGTCCGATGGTGACAGCCTGAGCGTGGACGCGGAACTGAACCACGGATTCGTGGATGTCCTGACACCGGAATTCGTTTTTCTGACCGTCCAGGCAGAGCGCCCCTGAACGGCCATGCATGGCGCGTGAACTCACCAGCGACCTGACCGAAGGTCCGATCAGTGGTCACTTTCGGACTCTTGCCGTCCCTGCCGCGATAGGGATGCTGTTCAACACGCTCTACAACGTCGTGGACATGTTCTTCGCCGGCCTGTTGTCGACCAGTGCGCAAGCCGGCATCTCGCTGGGATATCAGGCCTTCTACATCGCGCTGTCCATCGGCTTCGGCCTCGGTGCCGCAATGGGGGCCATCGTCGGAAACGCCCTCGGGGCGAAGGACCGGCGCGCCGCCCGACGGCTTTCGGCACAAGGCGTCACGTTCGGCGCCGTCGCCGCCCTGGTCCTTGTGGCGATCGGATCATGGTACGGCCCGGCGCTCGTGCAGCTTGTGTCCGAGCCCGGACCTTATCGCAACGCCGGGACGCGGTATTATCTGCTTCTTTCCCTGGCACTGCCCAGCTTCATGATCGCCTTTGCCTGCAACGGGGCATTGCAGGCGCACGGCGACGGGCGGTCCATGCAGCATGCCCTGATTGCCGCGTTCTTTGCCAACATTGCCCTCAATCCGCTGCTGATATTCGGCCTTCCCGGCGTCTGGGCCGGGATAGGCTTCGACGGCCTCGCAGTTTCCACCGTCATCAGCCAAACCGGCGTAATGATCTATCTGCTGTGGAAGCTGCTGAGGCTTGCAACGTTGTCTCGGGTACGGTCCCGACATTTCTCGCCCCGAGTTCCCGAGCTTCGGGAGATCTTCTTCCAGACGTTCCCAACCGCATTCGCGCTCATGATCATGATGCTGTCGGGATTCGTGGTACAGTTTGTTCTAAAGGGTTTCGGAGAGCACGCGATTGCCGGGTTTGGTATTGCCATCAGGCTCGAACAGATCCTGCTCCTCCCGGTTCTCGGAGTGACCGGGGCACTGCTCCCAATCGCGGCCCAGGCGTTCGGGGCCCGCGACCATGATCGTGTGCGAGCGGCCCTCTTCTATTGCTGGAAGGTCGGATTTATCATGACTGTCGGAGCGTTGCCGATCATCTGGATCCTTGGACGCCCTGTGCTCGAACGGTTCACCCAGGATCCTGACGTGATCCGGGTCGGCCTCGTCTACCTCCGGGTCGAAAGCCTGATCCTTCCAGCCTACATGATGCTGTTCGCAATCAACTCTTTCCTGCAGGCACTCAAGCGCCCGATCTGGAGCGTCTGGATCAGCCTTTACAGGCAGGCTTTCGGCATTGCATTCTTTGTCTGGCTGTTTGTCGGCGTGTTTCAGTTCAGCGAAATAGGCGTCTGGTTCGGAGTCGCTGCCGCGGTCACGACCGGATTGATGATCTCGATGGTCATCGCGTCGCGGGTGGCATTGGAGAGCATCGGCGGCCTCTGGCGGGCGTCGGCGCGTCGCGGCACCTGACCTATTCCCTGCCGTTGAGCGCATCCTCGAACGTCTTTCGCGCCTCGGCACTGTGGATGTAGGCGTAGTTCCTCGGGTACGGCTCGCCGGGCCTTGTCTCGAGGCTGACCATTTGCGGACCGGCATGTTCAAGAATGCGAGGCACCGCGCTGGCAAACTCCTCAAGTTCGTCAAACGAATGCGACATGGCGTATCCCGCGGCCGCGGCAAATCCGGCGAAATCGACGTTCTCGGCATTCGGGATCGGCTGGTCGCCATTCACTTCGTAGACGCGGTTCGCAAACACGAAATGATAGAAATTTGTGACGCCGGCACCGGCAACAGTGACGAGCGCTCCAAGATTCATGAGCAGCGAGCCATCACCGTCAAACACGAACACCCGTCGTTCCGGGTTGGCCAGCGCGAGGCCCAATCCGTGCGACGCCGCCTGCCCCATTGCTCCTACGGCCACGTAATTCAGCGGCCTGGGATTAATCCCCATCCAGTCGAAATTCGTCTGGTACACGGCGACAACGATGTCGTCGTCGCGCACGAACGGCACGAGAGTGCGAAGCGCTTCGTCACGCCTAATGGTCACGGCGCCACCGGTGCGCGGCCAATCAGGAATACGTGCGGACGCGAACCCGCATATGCTTCATCAATCAAGTGAACGATGCTTTCAACGTCCTCCGGCTCTTCGATCGGGGAATGCGAAATCCCCATCGCGCGGAGCACCGGCTCGACGATCCTAACGCCGTAGGCCGCGGACTTGCTTGCAGGCAGATGTGGCTCCTTCTCAAGAAGACCGACCATCATGACGACCGGCCTTTGGTAGTCGATGCCGATCGCACGGATGGCGTTGAGAGAGTCCATGAGTCCGGTCTGCTGCATTAGCAGCACCGCTCGTGTTCCATTGCAGGACATCGCGGCACAAATCGAGACACCCTCGTCCTCCTTGCAGACCCGTGTCAGGCGAAGCGCCGGGTCGCGCGATATCGGCCAAAGCAGCCCGTCGCTCGTGACAATGTCCGGCAATGCAACGACCTCTCCAACCCCGCTCTCCTTGAGGAGTTCGATGATGCGAGCGCCCGAGGGGTGAGCTGCCTGGCCTGGCGTCCCTGCCGGAGTGGCCTCGGCCATCATGTTGCCTCCCTCAGGTGGCTTTCGAGCGCCCGAGACGTTGCGTCCAACTCGTGCCGCAGGCCAATCGAGACCCTGAAGCAATCGGCATATGCAGGTGCATTCATTCGCCGGACCCGTATCCCCTTCTCGCCAAGGGCCAGAACTGCAGCTTCCGACTGAACCGCCCCAGGCATCCTGACGAGGACGAAATTGGTCTGCGACGGAATGTAGTCCACGCCAAGGCTGACCAACCGGCCGCAGAATCCTTCCAGCAGCGCACGGTTCTCCCGACGGACAAACGCGACATGCGCCTGATCCTCCAGCGCCGCCATTGCCGCCGCAACGGAGGGCTTTGCCATGGGGAAAGTCAAGGCGATCCGCCGCACAGCATCGATCACGTCCCCGGGGCCATGGGCCCAACCCACGCGTGCTCCGGCAAGTCCGTAGATCTTGGAAAACGTTCGACAGACAACCACGTTTGCCGATCGCGTGACAAGGTCATGTCCGGGATCGTAATCGTCGGCCCAGGCATATTCGGCGTACGCGCAATCCAGTACCAAGAGAACGTCGTCGGGGATGGCAGCGTGCAGGCGCTCTACTTCCGCCTTTGGAAGATACGTTCCGGCCGGGTTTTCAGGATTGGCGAGGTAGACCACCCGCGTTCGCTCAGAGAGAGCGGCGAGCATGCCGTCGACGGACGGAATCAGGTCGTCATCTTCCACCGAAACAACCTCACCTCCGTTTGCATGTGCGTAATTGGGAACTTTCAGATATCCGTTTGCAGACCGGACCAGTTGGTCTCCCTGGCCGAGATACGCGCGGAACAGCCGCGCGAGGAGGTCGTCCGCCCCCTGCCCGACGACAATCCTGCCCGGATCGAGCGCGTGAAACCCGGCAATTTCGCGGACCAGCGCGACATCGACTCCTTCCGGGTATCGCTCGATCCCAGACACGGATGCGCGAGCGGCGTCCCTGGCATGCCGACTCGGGCCAAAGACGCTCTCATTGGAGTTAAGCAAGGCCCAGGCGGGCGGCAGTTCGTCAGCAGCGGACCCCAGCATATGCGGCTTGATCCGATCAATCCCCGGCTTTGCTTTCGGTCCCGCTATCGTCGCCTCCCCATTCGATGCCTCCAGCCACATGCATGGACAGGTATGGTCATTACCCTCATCACATTTTAGGATAAACGACAAAGCAACTTCTCGGCGAAAGGAACCGTTTTGGCAGCCACCAGGGTTTCGGCGTCCATCGACCTCGACAAGCCTGGTCGCCACGTCGGCGAAATTCGTCTTCGCTGGTCCGACAATTCCAACCCGCTGGGACATCATCCGATCCCGGTTATTTCGCTAAAGAACGGCTCTGGCCCTGTCGCCTTGCTCATTGGCGGCACCCATGGCGACGAGTTCGAAGGACCGGCAGCCCTCATGCGCCTGGCACAGGGTCTCGGTCCGGCGGACCTCGCTGGACAGGTCATTCTGGTTCCCGCCTTGAACGCTCCGGCGTTCGCCGAGGCCTCCCGCGTCAGTCCGCTTGACGGCGCGAATCTCAACCGGGCGTTTCCTGGCGATCCAAACGGCGGTCCGACGGCCATGATCGCCGACTTCGTGGAAACCGAACTGCTTCCCCGCGCCGACGCCGTTGTCGACTTGCACTCGGGCGGCAAGGCATCGTTCTTCCAACCCTGCACGCTGGTCACGCACTGCGCCGACAGCGCGCTATACGAGGCGAATCTAGCCTTGGCCCGCGCGTTCGGCCTTCCGCTGATCTGGCGACTGGGCGACCAGAACGACGACCGGTCCGTCAACGCTGCCGCGGAACGCCAGAACGTTCCGATGATTGCCACGGAACTTGGAGGCGGCGGCGGCACAGATCCTGAAATCACGGGGCATGCGGAAACCGGCCTCCTTCGCATGCTCCGGAACATGGGGATCGTCGCTGGAGAGGCAGAGCCGAAACACGCCAGAATCGTTGAAACTGCGTCGCCTGCCTCGTCGCTCTACGCAACAAGCGATGGCGTGTTCGACAGGGCCGCAGCAGCGGGGCAAGAAGCAAAGTCCGGTGCCTTGGCTGGCAGGCTTCACCACGTTTTTGAACCGGAGCGGCCTTCAAGTGACGTGAAGTTCCGGTCTGACGGCTTCATCCTGGCGCATACCTGCCGCGGCCTTGTAAGGCGGGGGGAATTGCTGCATCTCGTGGCACAGGACGTAACCCGATGATCCAGCAGATTGCCATGCCGCTTATTCCCAATCGTCGGCTCGGATATCACCATCCGACTGGCTCGCAGACCAAATGACAGATCACTTTGCAGCACCGAAAGGCAACTTTCGCGGGCATGCCCAGCAGTCCGTCTGGGCGCAGACGCCTGATCCGGAATTGACGGAAGTTGGCCCGGGCACGCCCTGCGGCGAATACCTGCGACGCTACTGGCTGCCCGTTGCGATGACGGATCAGGTCGGGGACCTTCCCTGCCGAATCAGGATCATGGGCGAGGACCTGGTGCTGTTCCGGGAGAAGGGCGAAGGCAGGCTCGGTCTCACGCACCTGCATTGCTGCCACCGGAACATGAGCCTTGAATTCGGGATCGTCGAAGAGGGCGGCATTCGCTGTTCCTATCATGGCTGGAAGTACGGGCTCGATGGAACAATCCTCGAGACACCCTGCGAACCTCCGGCCAGCCAGGTCAGGAGGCGCGCCTGCCTGGGTGCCTACCCGGTCATTGAGTCCAAAGGGCTCGCATTCGCCTACATGGGGCCACCGGAGGAACAGCCTCCGTTTCCCGTGATGGACACGTTCGACGAGGCAGGCGACGAAATGCTGCCGTACCTCATCGAGTCCCCGTGCAACTGGCTTCAGGTGATGGAAAATGCGTGGGACCCTTTCCACGTCGTGTATCTTCACACGCTCGCGGTGCGGAGCCAGTTCATCGACGCTTTCGCCGAAATGCCGATGATCGAGTTCCACGAAAGCCGGACCGGCGATTTCTACACCAACGTCCGCCGCGTGGACGACATTGTCTGGATCCGGTGCCATGATCACATTCTGCCAAGCTTCACGCAAAACGGCGGGCACTTTCCTGTGCCGGACAAGCCCCGATATTTTGGGCGCTGCGGACTCAGCCGCTGGATTACTCCAGTCGACGACACGCACACGCTGGTGATCGCCTGGCGCCATTTCCGCGACGGCGACGACCCTCGGGGCTTGACCGACAAATCAAAGGTCGGGTTTGGGACGACCGACTTCTACGGCCAGGGACCGGACCGCTCCTACGAACAGCGCCAACGCGACCCTGGCGACTATGACGCGTGGGTCAGCCAAGGGCCGAAGAACATTCACGCGCGTGAGAACATGGGCTTCACGGACAGAGGCGTCGCAAAGGCCCGACGCCTTCTGCGGAACGCCATCCGTTCCGTTGCCTCCGGAAACCCTGCACCACAGCCAACAGATGGTCTCGACGGCGCAATCCCGACCTATGGAGGCGATACGATGCTCAGAATCCCCGTGCAAGAAGGTCGCGATGACGGCGCGATCCTCAAGGAAATCTCGATCGACGTGGCGGAAATCTACAGGTCCGGGGACCACCTGCAGGGGGACGCGAGAAACGAGTTCATCCGGTCGCGTCTCAAGGAATACGAGGCAAGATGGCAATGACGCGCGTTTCCATCAATCCCGGCCGCGTCGACTGGTCTGGCGAGAATCCGGGAATTTACCTGAAGTCCGACCCCTCCGCCGAAACGTATGACGTCCTGTCCCTGTTCTTTCGCGTTGTCCTGTCCCCCTTCGGTCGCGGACATGCAGGGCTGGTCCTCGGCCAGCCTGACCGTGATGCGGGCTGGCCCGATGCACCCAATTTCATCATGACCGACAACCAGCGCATGATGCGCTGGATCGTGGATGGCTGGGTGTCCAAGATGCCTACTTTCGTCGGCAAGTCCGGGCTGCAGTCCATGACCTGGCTAGATTGCGACAGCGTCGAAAGGCGGCCTGGCGACCTGAAGACCAGATACTCGGAAACCGTTCGCGGATCCGGTGTCATGCTTGAAATGATTTGGCGCGACATGGGTCCGCCTCTGCCCGTCGAGGTCACGAAGGACAATTCGGCCACCAAGGTCCACGAGATGTATTCCGTGTTTCTCGAAGCGAGATCTGCGGAGGTGCGCGTAAACGGGACATCGCTCCCCGGCCAGGTTGCCGAGCGGCAGTTCTTTGGCCGCACGATGTCGACCGCCTTCCTCGCGTTTTCCGAAACCTGGGTCACGCCAACGGAGGAGACCTGATGCCGCTAAGCATGCCGATCACGCCTGGAACGGTCGACTGGACCGGCGAGAATCCCGGAATTCTCCTGAAGGATGCCAGCGGGGCATTCACCGCCATGGCACTCTTCTTTCGGGTAGCCTGGTCTCCGGCCGGTCAGGGCCAGGTTCTCTGGCTTTATGGCTCTCCCGGATCGAGGGCCGGCACGCCCGCGACCCCGAATGTCTTTTTGGCCGACAACATCGAACTCGCCACCTACCTTAAGTCTAACTTTGTCGGCCGTCTCGGCGCCTTTCGCGACGTACCGGCATTTGAGGGCATGGCACCACGACTTGCCCAGGCCGTGCGGAGTGCCGGTGACCCGATGGGCCACCGATATGCAGAGACAATTGTCGGCGAGGAACTGTCCATCGAACTGGTTTGGGAGGACCTGGAACCGCCAAGGGCGCTGGAACTCACGCCAGACCAGGTTGGCACCGGAGTTCACACCATGTTCACGCTTCTCGTTCCCGCAAGAAGCGCGCAAATCATCGTCAATGGCCGCTCCCTGCCGGGCCAGCTGGGCACGCGTGTTCAGGCCGGTTTCGAGACGACGACCGCGTTTCTCTATTTCAGCGAGACGTGGGTGATCCCACCGGGCGCCGAATGACGCATCATCAAGCCGACAGGCTGGCGTTCGACCAGGCCATGGTCACGCAACCGGTCTGGAACAGGTTCGATCTGGTACGAGACGTGACCGGCATCGCGGAAAACGTCCTTCTCCACGCCGGACCTCCCTTCCCAGACCCTGCCGCGATCACCCGGCCCATTCTGAACTCGGCCTGCGTCGCAGCCGTCTACGAAGGGCTCGCGCCCAGCCTTGACGCGGCTGAGGGATTGATCTCGTCTGAAGAGATTCTCCTGAAACCGGCACAGGACGTAAACGTCGTTACGCCGCTTGCTGCCGTAGTCAGCGGGTCAATGCCGCTGCATTCCGTCTACGACGCGTGGCGAGGGCAGCACCGCACGTTTGCCCCGATCAACGGCGGGAATCGACCCGCCCTTCGCCTGGGCCTGAAATCGCAAGCCGTGCTGGATCACGTCAGATGGCTCAACACCCGCTGCCTCGACGTGCTTCAAGGAGGCTTGGCAGAGGGGATCGCCCTCGTGCCGCTGGCCGTCGATGGTCTCAAGGGCGGCGATGACTGCCACGGCCGGACACCGGTCGCAGGCGCCGCCCTTGTACAGGAATTGATCGACCGTTCGCCGAACGGCATCGGCGATGACGAGGTCCTTGAGTTTCTCAAGGGCTCGCCCAGCATTTTTCTCAACCTATGGATGGCGGCTACCAAATTGATGATGAGCCGGGCAGAGGGCGTCCAGGGGTCCGGTTTTGTCACTGCGGCCGGCGGCAACGGACGCGATGTCGGCATACAGGTCTCCGCATTCCCCGGGCGCTGGTACACCGTCCCTGCCACGCCGCCAGAAGGCGCGTTCGACGTTGACCTGCCGCCGTCCCGTGCGTTGGGTGCCATCGGCGACAGCGCTGTCATCGATGCATTCGGCCTGGGCGCGATGGCGAAGATGGGCAATGAGCCGCCGACCTCGCACGGATCAGTTCACGGAATGTCGGTCGGAGAGCACCCCTATTTCAAGGCCACAGGCCTGAAACTGGGCATCTCTGCGCTGGCCGTCTCCGAATGTGGACGCACGCCGCAGGTCAGCCTTGGAATTCTTGATCGCGAGGGGGAAATGGGTCGTCTTGGCGGTGGACTATATCAAATGCCGAATTTGTCATTCGAACAAGCCGCAGAGGAAGTGCTTGCGAGTCAGCAATCATCTTCTTGCTGACGAGTTGAGCACAATCGACGCGCGGCTCAACTGCCTGTGCAGTCGGCGCTGCCAAGGGACCGTGTCCCCTGCCGCAAGAGCCGATGTGATTTCGATAATTCTCAAGCGGGCCAGGCTGGGTTCGGTGTCCACGAAAATACTGGCTGCGAGACAAACGTGACTTGGCGAGAGTAACGTCCCCGAACGTGCTCAAGCCAGTGTTGCTTGCTCCGGAGCGAGCCGAAATCCCGGGTAGGCGAAGGCCCCATTGATGGTCTCGCAATCGGTTTCCGTAACGCCAGCGCGACGGGCGATTGCATACCAGCTGGCCTTGACCTGGCTTTCCAACGCATCGATGGTTGCGGCGGCTTCCTCCGTCTCGAGATGGAAGCGGGCGCATTGCGAGAGCATGTTTTGCGCATTGGCGTAGCGACCCATGTCACCACAGGTCATGGCGAGGTCACGGCGCTCAAGGCTCACCGGCATCGAAGGCGTCAGGTCGTAGGCCGGGGAGAGCTTCCAGTCGGCGTCTCTCGCAATTGCAGCATGGTTGCGCGGGTGATCGTCGGTGTTCGAGATTAGCGCGTTGAAGACCATGCGTCGGAATAGCTCGGCCGCATCGTCCTTGGGTTGCGCCGAGATGCGGCGCATCTCTTCGACCAGCATCAGGTAAGACCAGCGGTCCCTGTGCTGGTGGATGTCCTCGGTCCGCAGCATCGTGAGCCCGCTCATCATCCGGGCGCGCAGATAGCCGTGACTTGTACTTTCCCGGTCAAACCGCTTCACGAGCAGCACGTCGCGGCCAGCGATATTTTCGATTCGGCTTTGCGCGGTGTGTACGTCGCAGGCGCTGGCAAGCTGAAGCATCGCGTGCTCAACCCGCGCGTGGTTCCACTTGTCATCTTCGCGATTGAACTTTGCGAGCCAAAGCCCGTCCGAGTCCTCGACAACGGCCTTCGGACGCGCACCTCCCATCGAGGTGCCGATCAACATGAGATCTGCGACCTGTCCGGCCTCTGGGCCGTCCGGGACGTCTTCTCCGGATATGATGGCATCGGCAAGCGTGATCAGCCTCGCAAGATCGAGCGTCTGGTTGAATTTTTTCAGCGGTGCCGGTGGATTCGGACCGAGGCCAAACCCAAGCGCACCGGCGCGGTCATCGGGCCCGTAGAGCAGATAGTCGATCTCGCCGAGTTGCGGCATTCCAGCATGTTTTTCGATGACGCGGCGGCCCCAATGGTCAGGACCGGCGTCGCGCAGTGCGCCGAACATGCCTTTGAGCGCCGTCGTGCGGTATGTCGTGTCGGCCAGCTTGAGATCAATCGGGTCGATCGGAACCGCATCTGCATTGGCAAGGTACTTTCGGCCGTAGACAAAGCGACCGATCGGAACGCCGTCACGGTCCGGTTCGAGCACGAAACGACCCGCGGTCACGAATGTGCTCGTGCCGGGCAGCGTGACATAGACAAAACACTCTGTGGCACCAAGATCAGAAGTCATTATCGAGACCCTTGCCGCTGCGCGCGCGCTCCCTGCCGGAAAGTTGATCAAAGGCAAAACCCTCTCTGTCAGTCAGCGGGTCGGCAAGCGCGCCGAACGGGTGCAGCAGATCGTAGGTCCAAAGCAGCGCGGCGTATGCCGCGATGCCGGTGCTAAGCTTGCCCTTTTCCGCGTCCATGACAGCACGCGGGCCAGTGCCGATCTTGGCCGCGACCTCATTGATCGTCAGGTTACGGCGCAGGCGCGCGGTGCGCAGGTTCCGGCCCAGACGTGTGATCGCCTGTTCGACCTCGTAGGGCGGCGCAGTTGTAAGAAGGTTTTTTGCCGTCATGTGCTCTTAAGATTTTCTTAACGTGGTTATTGTGCTCTTAAGAGCATGACAGAAATTTTCTCATTGTCAAGCTTGATGCTCTTAAGGGCACCGTAGATCCCATAAGATGCTCTAAATGGCAAAAGAAGGGCAACTTTCGTCGTCCAAACCCTGAATGCTTATAAAGTGCCCGCCCTCTTCGAACGGCTCGGAAAGCCCCTTGAAGCAAGTGGCATTGACTTGAAGTAATGACGCTGTAGCATTGATAAGGCGCGGAAATTCTCGGACCAAAGGTTTAATTTTGGGGCTGTACGGCGCTGTTTCAACTTGCTGCGGCATCGCTTCCCTTTCGCGGCCAATTGATGATTGCCTGCCGATGGCCGCTGTCTGGCCTATTTCTCTGCCAGCAGGCAGCGCCGCCGCCCGCCGTATGCGATGCGGTTTTGAAGATGACAGGCGTCGCAGGATGTTGTGGAGATTGAATGTCGGAATCCAGAGTTGCGGCTGGCGGGCGAGGATCCCTGCAAATTGCCGCTAGAGGATTTTGGTGCCATGAATGCAAGATGGCGGCATCTTGCCGCCATGGTCGTCGAGCGAGGGGCTAGATTTGCATGGTTGTCGCAATTTTCCTGATCCTTGGCGTGGCACTGGGTCTTCGTGCCGCACGCAAGCGACGTGGCGCTTTGATCGACATGCTCAGGTATGCAGTTGTCTATGGCATCGCGTTCACCCTGCTCGGCGTGTTCCTGTCCCTGGGCATCGGCAGTGTCTGGCAATGACGCATCCGAGAGCCGATGACAGCTCGGTCAGGACCCTTATGCATCGCCATGAAGTCCCGGAATCTGCACAGGAGGTCACGCCAGCCCGGTGAGTCAGTTCTTGGAACACGCTCCATGGCATCCCATATTCCTGTCATGCTTAAATTTGCGCCCATAGCTCTCGCGATTCTCTACGCGCTGATCATGTACAAGTTCTCGGCCTGGAAAACCTCGGCCGAACTGAATGCGAATTCGTCTGAACTGGTCGACCCCGAACTCAAGAGGCTTACTGATCGCATGGCGAAAGCTCTGGAGTTGCCTCGTATCCGGGTGCATCTCTATGAAGTCGAACCTGTGAACGGGCTTGCAGCTCCGGACGGGCGCATCTTCCTGACCCGCGGATTCTACCAGAAGTACCGCAGCGGAGAGATTGCCACGGAGGAACTGGCATCGGTAATTGCTCACGAACTCGGTCATGTGGCGCTTGGCCACGCGCGCAGAAGAATGATCGATTTTTCAGGTCAGAACGCGCTTCGCACGGCGCTCATGATGGTTCTTGGCCGCTTCCTGCCAGGATTCGGCGTAATGATTGCCAATGTCCTCACCACCGTGCTTGCTGCACGGCTTTCGCGTTCGGACGAATACGAGGCAGACGCCTACGCTTCGGCCTTGCTGATAAAGGCAGGGATCGGAACCGAACCGCAAAAGTCACTGTTCAAGAAGCTCGAAAAGCTGACCGGCGCGCGAGGCGCCGCGGTGCCTGCATGGCTGCTCAGCCACCCCAAGACGGACGACCGGATCGCGGCCATCGAAAAGCTCGAAGCCGGCTGGACGGATGCTTCCCGTCAGTGAGCCGACGCGCGTATCTGCATGGCCAGGCCACAAATACGCACGCCAATGAACCACGACTTCGGTCCGGTCGATTCAGCGCCGGGCGAGACGGGCAAAGAAGGACTTCACAACATCCGCGCGAAGCTTGCGGGCCTTGAGTTCAATTCTCTGAATTTCGTCGGATGAGTTCATGGTGATCATTTGGCACTCCATTGTCTGTCGTGCCTCACATAGGCGACAACGACACATCTTGAAGCTTGGCCTGCTGCATGCCAGTCATGCGGAAACTGCATTCCTCGCGCCGGAGCATCTGAGCATTGAAGTTATTGTCATCAACCTTTGCACCCAGTCCTGATCGATCTCAGCATGACAGCGTCGCTGAGGGCTGTTGGAACCAGTCCCTTGCTTGGAGGCCGAGGCTATTCGGATACGTCCCTTCGCGAGTCCTCGAATCCTTGAGGCTCCCACTTGCGTCGATCTGGAAGGTGCGCGCGAATGCGTGCATTGGTTGCGAGCGCGCGCAATGAACCTGCAGGAAGGCTGCCGCGAGACGTCCAGGATTTGCCAGCTTGCACCCGTCATTTCGGTCTTGACCGTCCATGACGCCGGAATGGCCAACCCGCTGGCCAAGGCTCTGGTCAATGGCGGACTGCCCGTACTGGAAGTGACCCTCAGGACGCCGGCCGCTCTTGACGCAATTCGTGCTATGACCAAGATCAAGGGAAGCGTCGTCGGAGCCGGGACGGTGCTCACGCCTGTGGACATTCGCGAAGCGAAAGCCGCAGGGGCGACATTTGGTGTCTCGCCCGGAGCGACGGAACGGCTTCTAGGCGCCGCCGAAATTGAAGGACTTCCAATCATTCCGGGGTCTGCCACTGCCACCGAGGCGATGCGTTTGCTGGAAAGGGGCTACACGGTCCAGAAGTTCTTCCCTGCAGAAGCGTCGGGCGGTGCGCCAGCTCTAAAGTCGCTTGCCGCCCCTCTGCCCCAAATCAAGTTCTGCCCAACAGGCGGCATCGGCATGAACAATGTCGGAGACTACCTCGCACTTGAGAACACTATCTGTGTGGGCGGATCTTGGGTGGCGCCAGACGACTTGGTGTCCCGCGGCCGATGGAAAGAAATCGAGGCTTTGGCCCGGAAGGCCGCCAGTCTTGGCGGTTGATCGATTAGAAATTGAACGGGAATTCATTCCGTCCAGACGCCGAACCATGTCCGTCACGAACCGAAACCAGAAAGGACGATGATGTCTGCCACCCAAGAAAAGACGACCAGGAATTCGAGCCCGACCGACGATGCGACTGCCAAAGCCGTCTTCTCGAATGAAAGAACCGTGCAGGTACCCAAGATCACATTGCCTGTGTCCCTCAGACCCAACACCCGCTTGAAGATGGACGGTTTGGAATTCCTGTCACTGCTCCCGGAGAGCGCCATTCCCGTCGCCTTCCTTGATCCGCAGTACCGAGGCGTTCTGGACAAGCTCGCCTATGGCAACGAGGGGAAAACGCGCGGAACGCGTCGCAGCGCCATGACACAAATGTCTGACGCGATGATTGGCGAATTTGTCCGTGGCATTGATCACGTGCTGATTCCGTCCGGGCATCTGTTTCTTTGGGTGGACAAGTTTCACCTATGCCAAGGCGTGCGTCCTTGGCTGGAAGGGACTAGCCTTGAAATCGTCGACCTGATGACATGGGACAAGGGAACCTTCGGCATGGGGTACCGCACCAGACGCCGTGCGGAACATTGCATCGTCCTGCAAAGGCGGCCCGTCAGGGCAAAGGGCGTGTGGAAAGTCCACAACATCACGGACGTCGTTTTGGAAAAGGTGTCGAAACGCGAGCATCCGCACGCCAAGCCGGTTGAACTGCAGGGGCGCCTGATTTCTGCGGTGAGCAGCGAGGGGGACTTTGTCATTGATCCCGCAGCCGGATCATTTTCCGTTCTTGACGCAGCACTGCAACATAACCGCAATTTCCTGGGCTGCGACTTGAACGGTTGACGTCATGACGGGAATGCTGAATCCGGGACAGTAGCTGACCCGAAGACCAAGACACCCTTCCAAGTCGGACTTCCGCTATACCATTCGCTGGGCGCAAAATCCGTTCAAGAGCGTTTCGGCAAGCGCCTTACCGCAAATTCTGTTGCTGCTGACCGATGGCGCGGTTTGGGCTCGAGCTTTCGGCACATGACGCATTCGGATGGTGCGCAACATTGTGATCATCGCAACAAAAACTAACTTCCGCATGATCAAGGTCGGCTTCAAAACGCCGATCTGCTGGGACGTGAGGCTATGTGGCTTGCGTCCAGACCCGTGATCAAGATTTCATGCGGCACATGTCAGTGATTCACTGGCAAGTTCCGAGTGTTCATGCCACTCCAGCGATGCATCATGTGCTTTGGTTCGATAGACGCGGTCTTAGAATTCAATCACGAAATGTGACCAAGCGATACAACATCTCAAAGGCTAATGGATGCCGTCTTCAAGTACGCCGTCTGCTGACATTTGCGCGTAGAGCAGACCTTCGCGCAATCCACGGTCCGCAACGGTCAGACGGTCGGTTGGCCATATCCGGAGCAAGGCCTGCAGGATGGCAGCGCCAGACATGATCAATGCATGTCGGTCGTGCCCGATGCGGGGATCCGCGCGACGACCTTGTGGCCCCAGTTCAAGGTACTTGTTGATAACCTTGTCGATCTGATCGGAAGTCATTCTGAGGCCATCCACCTTCGTTCGGTCATACCTGGCAAGTCCAAGGTGACTCGCGGCCACTGTGGTCACCGTCCCGGATGTGCCGACGATCTGGAAACCCTCGCGCGTCTGTTCCGCCTCATATGGCGAAAATTCCGCGAGGCATTCTTCAAAGCAACAGCTCATCAAGGCAAATCGAGCTGCATCGTCGTCAACGTCGACAAACTGGTCGCGAAGCGTCGAAACACCCAGCGGCACGGATATCCAGTCGACCACATGAGCCGTCGGGAAGGGAGACGATGAGTCTGGCGGAAATCCTGTCTTGAGGCGCATGATTGATCGAGGCCGCTCGATCCTATGTACGCGGCTGAGGTCAATCCAGACCAGTTCGGTTGAGCCGCCGCCGATATCGACAACCAGCAGTTGCTCGGTCTTGGACGAAACAAGGGGCGCGCAGGAAATCACTGCCAAGCGCGCTTCCTCTTCGGGAGCAATCACTTCCAGTTCAAAACCGGTCTCGCGAGCAACTGTCTTGAGAAAAGACTTTCCGTTCCTTGCCCGACGACAGGCTTCGGTAGCAACCAGCCGCATGCGCTTGACGCCGTGCCTGTCGAGCTTCGCGCGGCAGACCTTCAGCGCATTCAGCGTTCTGCGCATTGCCTGGCGAGAAAGAAAGCCACTGGCTTCAAGACCCTGCCCCAATTGAACGCTCTTGGAAAAGCTGTCGACGACATGAAACTGACTGCCCTTCGGCTGAGCAATCAGCATGCGACACGAATTGGTGCCTAGATCCAGTGCCATGTACAAATCGGCCGGATCCGGCAACCCCGGCATGGCGCCATCAACCTCGATCGGGAACGGCGCAACACCGGCACGACTCTTGGGCGGCATCTCGCCCTCCAAACTCTGGTTGCGGCAAGCTTAAGGGATTGAGTGCCGCCCGCACAAGCAATCTGTCGAACCCGTGCGCAATGTGGTCGTCACGGTACAGGTGGTTTGGCGAAATCCCAGAGTTCCGAACCACCTTCGCGGCCAGCGCTTGCCCTGCAATCCGTGCCAATGATCACTCGTTGGGTGCAACTGACGATTGTGGCTGAAGCAAGGCACTCGGCATTCGGTCCTTACGTTGAGCTAGTGTCTCCATTACGCCTGCTTGTTTGCGAACCGCTTACAGATGCAACTTCATGAACGAACTGCGAGACAACGGTCAGAATCGACATTCACGTCGGCATTGGCGGCAATCCGTTGATGAAGGCGCGCTGCCAAGCCTCTTGAAGAAATGACGTTGGATGAAGCACAACTCCCGGAAACCGGGAGTTGCGGAACCCTGAAACCATCTCCCGGATCACTCTCTTGGTGAGAATTCGATCGCGATCCGGCAATGGTCGCTCGGACCCCACTCCCCTGGCTCGTTGAGGGCCCGCACCGTCAGCGCATCGGCAAGTTCCGCAGAGGCGAAGACGTAGTCAAGCTGGCGCATTGCCGTCTCAGGTGTTTTGCGGTTGGAATGATATGTGGGAACATTCCTGCTGTCTCGCGGCAGTTCAACCGGCCAGGGATCGGCCTGCCTGCCGTTCGGGTATTCCGGCCCGACGCAGGGCAGGCCCAAGGCATCCATCCTGTCGAACACGGTCTTGTGGCGCATGGCCCAGTATTCGTCGCCAAATTCTCCATAGCCCCGCAGGATGTTCATGTCGCCAGCCGCCAGGATGCGGTGCCCTGCCCGCTTCGCGATGAAGGTGGACAGGTCGGAAACGACATGGTGAGCCGAAACGTCCGCGAAGATGCGCTTGTCTGCCGAGGCATGCGTGCTCACCCATGGGGCATACATCGAGATGGCGATCAGGGGAACGCCTGAGGACGGCGTGACGACCGCCGCGGCGAGCGTTCCAGGCCAGCTGGCCACCAGTTCCCTGCTTTCTGCCACTTCGAGCCGCTTCGCTTCGATCCGATCGAGCTCAATGCGGTTGGACAGCTTGACGATCGCGGTCCTGTACCGAGTCCTTGCGCCAACAATCATGGTCTCCCATGGCGCGGCATCGACCTCGATCGCGGGATCGGCTTGAATCCGTTCCGCGACATCCGCAGGGGGCTCGCTCGCTTCCTGCAGCAGCGCCAGGTCGATATCCATGTCAAGCAGGCATCGCCAGGGTTGGGGCCGGCGACCAATATTCCAGGAGATGACTTTCATGGTAATTCGCACCTCACGATGACCATGCACTGACAGGACCGTCCTTAGCGGATTTAAAGGCTCTTGCCACCGCACTCACTACAAGGTTTCAGGCCGGCAAAGGACGAGTGTTGACCTGACTAGCTACGCCAACTCGAAATCTCGGACCCAGCGGACTACCGAGCGGACAGGCGGAGATCGCGGCGTCTACGGTTAGTCCTGAATGGGCGGATGTGGCACTCCTGCATCCGCAAGGCACCTTGCCAGCTTCTTGAATAAGTGGGGGTGACCGCGAATGCTGTCCACATTTGAATTTACCGTTGTGGGCTTCCTCCCCGGCAGCCTCATGTGGATGCGATTGTCATCTTCATTCCACCACACGCTCACATGATCGAGATACGCAGTCTTGCCGCCTTGCTTGGCTTTCCTGATCGGCACGTTGCTTCCCCTCTCCTGTGACCGCTTCATTGGCGAATCGCCGCATTGACACGGACATTTGCCACAGCATGCATCGGCATTGTTCACGTCATGTCAATTTCCGCAGTTTCCGCACTGCATTGCCCAAATGTACACAGTGGGAAAATGGTCAGGATGCGGATGGAACTGACCCGACAGGCGCATAGTCTTGCGAACCGGCTTCTGGTGGATTTGTTTGAATTTTCGTTCTGCATGGCGGCGAACAGTGCTGCGCACATCCGGCCACATCAACTGGCTCGTTGTTCAATTTGGGCAATCAATTGAAGCATTGCGCAAATCCGACTCGCGCCGATCCCAAGTTCCGGCAAATCCGGGCGTCAGACAGAGACAGCATCTCGGAGTCGACAATAAATCAGCCTGCGTGTAGAGCGCTGGAACTCAAGCGTAGGAGACGACCGATGCACGACATTCGCGCGATTCGCGAAGACCCCGCCGCGTTCGATGCCGCAATGGCTCGCCGGGGAATGCTGCGTCCATCGTCGGAAATCCTCGCAATCGACAAAGTGCGACGTTCCAAGATTGCGGCCGCCGAGGCCGCCCAAGCTGACCGAAACACGGCATCGAAAGAAGTTGGCGCAGCGTTGGCCAAAGGCGACGATGCAAAGTTCGAACGCCTGCGCGCCCTCGTCGCAGAAAAGAAGGACGAGATCGCGCGACTCGAAGACGAGGCCGCCGCGGAAGATGCGCGACTGCGGGACTTCCTGCTGGAGTTGCCGAACGTGCCGCATGACGACGTGCCGCATGGTTCCGACGAGAACGAAAACCTGGAGTTGCATCGCTGGGGCGAACCGCCGGTCTTCGACTTCGACCCGGTCGAGCACTTCGACATCGCGGGTGTCATGCCGGGCATGGATTTCGAAACTGCCGCCAAGCTTTCCGGAAGCCGGTTCGTTGTGCTCCGTGGGGCGGTGGCCCGGGTGCACCGGGCATTGGCTCAGATGATGCTCGACATTCACACGTGCGAAAACGGCCTCACCGAGACCATGACGCCGGTGCTCGTGCGCGATGAACCAATGATCGGGACGAACCAGCTGCCTAAGTTTGCAGAGGACAGCTACGCCACTCGCGAAGGGCTGTGGTTGATCCCAACTTCCGAAGTGACGCTGACAAACACGGTGCGGGACAGCATTCTAGACGCCAATGCCCTCCCGATCCGATTGACGGCACACACCCAGTGTTTCCGGTCCGAGGCCGGGGCCGCCGGCAAGGACACGGCAGGCATGCTCCGTCAGCATCAGTTCGAAAAGGTCGAAATGGTGTCGATCGTGCATCCGGACGCGTCGGAGGAAGAGCAAAAGCGAATGCTCCGCTGTGCTGAAGGAATTCTCGAGCGTCTTGGCCTGGCCTACCGCACGGTTTCGCTTTGCACTGGCGATCTCGGATTCGGCGCCCGGCGAACCTATGACGTCGAAGTCTGGCTGCCCGGACAGAACAGGTATCGAGAGATCTCCTCGGTCTCGACCTGCGGTGATTTCCAGTCGCGAAGAATGAACGCGCGGTTTCGCGAAGTGGACGGCAAGCCGGAATTCGTGCACACGTTGAACGGCTCGGGCCTTGCGGTCGGACGGACGTTGATTGCCGTGCTCGAGCATGGCCAAACGGCCGACGGCGGCGTTGAGCTGCCCGAAGAGCTGCTGCCCTGGCTGGGCGGAGCCAAGGCAATCACGCCTGAAGGATTGCTCATGTGACTGCGTCAACAAGCGACCTTCTCGCCGATCGCTTCAGCGGTTCGCGACTTCGGCACCGGGACTGATCACGCTGGAAACCCTCCGTGCGCATTCTGAAGCGATCGAAGGCGCTCGCTGCCTCAACGCTGGTTCCTGGACGAACCGTGGCTGATCGGGCCTGGAGAAATTGGCCGGGTCAATTGTCTCCCGGCTTGATCGAGCCGAGATGCTTGCGAAGCCGCGAAGGACCTGGCTTCTTCCTGTCGCGGTAGGGATTCTTGTGGCCTTGGCCGCGAAAGGTCAGCCGAACAGGCGTGCCCGGCATGTCGAAATCCTCGCGCAGTGCGTTGGTCAGGTACCGTCTGTAGCTCTCGTTCAGCTTTTGCGGATACGAACACATGACGACAAAGCCCGGTGGTCGGGTTCTGACTTGGGTGATGTACCGCAGCCTTATGCGACGCCCGCCGGGGGCGGGCGGAGGATGCGCCGCGATGACCTCCACGAGCCAGCGGTTCAGTTCGGCCGTGCCAACGCGGCGATTCCAGACCTGGTACGCACGGATTACCGCTTTACGCAGGCGGTCCATTCCGGTGCCTGTGCTGGCCGAAACCGCGATGAGCGGAGCGCCGCGAAGCTGGGGGAGCAACCGCTCGAACATTTCGGACAGTTCGCGAAACGCTGCCTGCCCTTGCCTGACCTTGTCCCACTTGTTGACCGCAACCACGACCGCGCGTCCCTCGCGCTCGGCCAGGTCGGCAATGCGGAGATCCTGCTGTTCAAAGGGGATTGCGGCGTCGAGAAGGACGATCACGACCTCGGCGAACTTGACGGCACGGAGCCCGTCTCCGACCGATAGCCGTTCGAGCTTATCCTGCACGCGAGCCTTCTTCCGCATTCCGGCCGTGTCGAAGACACGAACCGGCAAGCCGTTCCAGTCAAGAAAGACCGAAATCGCGTCGCGCGTTATTCCTGCCTCCGGCCCGGCCAGCAGGCGGTCTTCGCCCAGCAACTGGTTCACGAGCGTTGACTTGCCTGCATTTGGCCGGCCGACTACTGCAACCTTGAGGGGAAATTCAGGAGAGAGAACGCGTTCTCCGTCATTGCCTTTGCCGGTATCGGCCTCCGCTTCGGTTTCGCGCGCCTCGGCGTCCTGTTCCGCCTTGCGAACCAACGGCTCCAGAAGCGCATGAAGCTCGTGCATGCCTTCGCCGTGTTCGGCCGATAGCGGCAAAGGGTCGCCGAATCCAAGAGAAAATGCTTCAAGAAGCCCGGCGTCCCCGGCCCGCCCTTCAGCCTTGTTTGCCACGAGAATCACTGTAGCGGACTTGCGTCGCAGAATGTTCGCAAGGGTCATGTCGTCCGGAAGGACGCCCGCACGTGCATCAAACATGAAGAGACATGCATCAGCCGTGTCGATCGCGCGCTCGGTCAGTCGCCACATGCGTGCCTGCAGGCTCTCGTCGCTTGCCTCTTCCAGCCCGGCCGTATCCATGACCGTGCAATGCGTCTCGGCAATGCGCGCATCGCCCTCACGCAGGTCCCGCGTCACCCCAGGCTGGTCGTTGACAAGCGCGAGACGCTTCCCCACGAGGCGATTGAACAGCGTCGACTTGCCCACGTTGGGACGTCCGACAATGGCCAGCCTGAAGGTCATGGGTCATGCGCCCGCACGAATCAACGAAAGGCGTGAAGCTGGCCGTCTTCCGTCACGACATACAGAGTCTCGCCAGCAATTACGGGGTTGCGGGCTGCTCCGGAGGACAGGTCCATTGTACCAGCCAGTTCGCCCGACACGGGATCGAACCGGCGCAGCAGGCCGTCACTCGAGGCAAGAAGCAGGTGTCCTCCTGCAAGGACCGGACCGTAATGCGCAAAAATTGCCTTGCGGCGCGCGATGCGTTCGCGCGTGAAATATGGCAGTTCCTGCGCCCAGATCGCCCTTCCGGTTGCCGTGTCCAGTCGCATCAGGCGATTTTCTTCGGACACCAGAAAGACTGAACCTCCAGCGACCCAGACAGGACTGAGGCCGCCTGCGTCAACGTCCCAGATAGACACACCGGTACCTGCATCGAATGCCGAGGCCCGACCAGAATGATTGCCAGCATAGACGACGCCATCGGACACGACCGGTGCTGCCGTCAGTTCGGAAAATCGGCTGAACGCGCGCCTGTGAGTCTCGCTTGTAACGCTTGCCACCCATGTCTGCGCGCCGGACCCGATGGATGCTGCAACCAGCTGGCCGGACGGCAGCGGGAAAACGACTTGTGACCCGGCAACCACGGGTGCCGAGCCGCCAGAAATCCCGTTTTCGCTGGTGGCGCCGATGACCTGCCAGAGAATCCGCCCATTCTTCGCGTCAATGGCCCATCCCACGGAGTTTCGCGTGACCAGGTAGACAATCCCTTCGTACACAGTGGGAGCGCCGGAAACCGCAGATTCAAGGTTCTGCACCCAGCGCACGTCGCCCGTCGCGGCTTCCAGTGCGGTCAAGGTGCCAAAGCCTGAGCTCGCAAAAACTGCACTGCGTTCGACGGCCAGGCCACCGCCCGATCCCTCGTCCGCATTCTCGGAGGCTGGTGTCAGGTCCTGTGCCCACAACAGCTCTCCCGCCGTCGTGGTGTGTGCCGAAACCCGCGCCTGGCTGTCGAGTGTGAAGACCCGCCCGTCCGCGACGACCGGATCGGCCGTGATCCGGTGCCTTCGATCGTTGCCCTGTCCGATTGACGCGCTCCACGCAAGCGAAAGATCTCGGGAGAGAGCGAGATGCGTCAGGTGATGATGCACGTTGCCGTTGACATGCGTCCATCCCGCGTTCGCGCGAGCGGGTGGAAGATTCAGCGCAGCGGCGCGGTTCTCTATGACGTGCTCGGGCGAGCCGGCTATGTCCAGCCGCTCACCTTCCAGCAACTCTTCCCCTTCGCCGCACGCAGCAAGCGCCATCACGACCAAGACCGGAATGCCAAGCCTATTCACGACTCGCACGTCGCTGACTGAACGTTTCAGCCTATGCATCCTCGGGCGTTCCTCCTAGAGCCACAATCAGCCACGAGGCGCGCCTGCGCAAACTCTCTGTCATTTCGGCATCGGCAAGAATTCCGTTCAAGGTCTCGATGGCGGTCTCTGTTCGGCCAAGCTCAATTTCGGCAAGGGCACGCTGCTCGACGGCCAGAAGGCGGAACAGGTTGCCGGGTTTCGTGAGCGGTTCAAGACGAGCCATACGCTCCTCCGGTGCCGCATCCGAGATCATCACGGATTTCAGGACCGCAAGGTCGCGATACACGGAGGGAACCTCGGTGTCGGCCGAAATTGCCTCTAAGGTCGCCAAGGCGCGCCCTTCTTCGCCAGCCTCGATCTCCGCAGCCGCCTGAAACAGTCGGACGATCGCGTTCCGACCCGCTGAGCCGCTGTCAAGGGCGGCGAGAATCTCTGCCCGGGCCGCCGGCGCATCTTCCGACTGGGCATTCAACAATGCATCGCCGGCGGCTTCGGCCTCTGCCCGAGCCCGGGCCTTTTGCCACTCGAAGGCGGCGGCTCCGCTTACGACCAGCACGACGAAGGCGACGGCGATCCAGCCGTATCGGCGCATGAGCCGGAAGAGCCTGTCGCGACGGACTTCCTCGGTAACTTCACTGATGAACGAATCCTGGCTGGACACTGCAAATTTCCATCCATTACTGCGGTCTGCGCCCTCTTATCTCCTGCATGCGGGAATGCAAAGAACACAATGAGCTCAAACGGTTGAAATCTTGCCGTGAATTGCCCAATTATGCAAGTCACGGCAAGATGATTGCCTTGTTGCACAGAGTGGTACGCTTGGCCTGTTAGCCGGTGGCCGCGAGGACAAGAAAGCCATGCGCCTGCTTCCCGTTCTGACAGCGACCCTGGTGGTCGTGGCGCTGTACCTCCTCGTGCTCGAGCGTGATGCAGTGCTGAAGTTTGCGGCAGGCAACAGCGCGCAGGTCGTGGCGACGGACGAGTCTGCTAATGCAGGCGCTACAGGCATCCCGCCTTCTGGCGCAGGCGATGCCATTTCCGTCGTTGCGATGCGTTCGGTCGCGCAAACCGTCGACGGGGCAGTGATCCTCCGAGGCCGAACTGAAGCTGCACGACAGGTTGACGTGCGTGCCGAAACATCTGGCAGGGTCGTCAGTGAGCCTGCGAGGCGAGGCGCTACGGTGATCGATGGCGATCTGCTGTGCGTGCTGGACCCGGGTACGCGGCAGGTTGCACTGAACGAGGCCGAGGCCCGATTGCGGGAGGCAGAGCTTCGCTTGCCGGAAGCAGAGGCGCGGCTCGTTGAAGCCGAAATCAATGGCCGGGCCGCAGCGCGCCTGAACCAGGGCGGGTTCGCATCCGAAACACGGGTTGCGCAGACAGCGGCGGCAGTGGAAGCCGCGCGCGCCGGAGTCGAAAGCGCCAAGTCTGGAATACAGGCGGCGGAAGCAGCCGTGGCCGCGGCACGGAACGAGCTTGGCAAGCTTGAGATTCGCGCGCCGTTCTCCGGACTCCTTGAAAGCGATGCAGCAGAGCTTGGCTCCCTTCTTCAACCAGGCTCGCTCTGCGCCACCGTGATTCAGCTCGACACGATCAAGCTTGTCGGCTTCGTGCCCGAAATTCACCTGGAACGCGTTTCGGCAGGGGCGGCCGCCCATGCGCGGCTTACATCGGGGAGAACGGTTGCCGGCCGTGTCACCTTCCTTTCGCGATCAGCCGACCCGGGCACGCGAACGTTCAGGGTGGAGGTGGAAGTCGCAAATGACGATCTCGCAATCGGCGACGGCCAGACCGCGGAAATTGCCATCCAGTCCGCCGGCCGGGATGCGCATCTTCTGCCGCAATCGTCCCTGACCCTCAATGATGACGGTCAACTCGGCGTTCGGATCATAAGGGACATGAAGGCCGCATTCGCCGAGGTCAGCGTGGTTCGGGATTCAGCCGAAGGCATCTGGGTTACAGGCCTGGAGCCAGAGGCCGACGTGATTGTGATCGGCCAGGAATACGTCACCGACGGCGCGCCGGTCGCTGCCCGGTTCCGGGAGCGGGGCAAATGACCGGCATCATCGACTGGGCCGCGTCGAGAGCCCGCATGGTGCTGTCATTCATCGCGCTTTCGTTGCTCGCGGGCACCTTTGCATATACCCAGCTCCCCAAGGAGGGCGCGCCTGACATAGAGATTCCGGCGATCTTCGTGAGCGTGCCCTTTGCCGGGATAAGTGCCGAAGACAGCGAAGCGCTCCTGGTCAAGCCGATGGAAACCGAGCTTGCCGACATCGACGGACTGAAGTCGATGCAGGCGACGGCGGCCGAAGGCTACGCCATCGTCGTCATGGAATTCGAATTCGGATGGGACAAGACGCAGGTCTTGGCTGACGTGCGGGACGCCATGAACAAGGCCGAGGCGCAGTTTCCGACCGGAGCTGATCAATACACCATCGACGAACTGAACTTCTCGGAATTTCCGATCATAATCGTCAACCTGACAGGCGCCGTGCCCGAGCGGACCTTGCTGCGTGTCGCAAAGTCCCTTCAAGACCGGCTTGAAGAGCTGGAGCCCATACTTGAGGCGGCGCTTGCCGGCCATCGCGACGAAATGGTCGAGATCGTAGTCGATCCGCTGCGCTTCGAGGCCATTGATGTCACTGTGGGCGAACTCGTTGGAATGCTCACCAACAACAACCAGTTGATTGCTGCAGGCGACGTAGAGTCAGAATCCGGCTCCTTTGCCATCAAGATTCCCTCTTCTTTCGATGAGCAGCAGGACATTCTCAGGCTGCCGGTAAAGGCCGTCGGCGACCGAATCATCACGGTGGGCGACATTGCCGACATCCGCCTGACCTTCGAGGATCGGACGGGCACGGCACGCTTCAACGGCGTGAACACGGTCGCTCTTCAGATCGTGAAGCGGAAAGGGTTCCACACCATCGCCACGAGCGAACTCGTTCGAAAAGAAATAGAGGAGGAACGAGCGACGTGGCCACCCGATCTGCAGGCGGCAATCACCGTGGGCACATCCAACGACCAGTCGTCGCAGGTGGAGTCGATGGTGACACAGCTTGAGGGATCGGTCCTGACCGCCATTGCCCTCGTCATGATCGTCGTCCTGGCATCGCTGGGCACCCGCTCGGCACTGCTTGTCGGATTCGCCATTCCGACTTCGTTCCTTCTCTGCTTCGCCTTCTTGGCAGTCATGGGAATTGCCATTTCAAACATCGTCATGTTCGGCCTGATTCTGTCCGTGGGCATGCTGGTCGACGGTGCCGTCATCGTGGTGGAATATGCCGACAAGCGAATCAGGGCCGGCACCGGTCCGATGCACGCGTTCGTCGAGGCCGCAAAGCGCATGTTCTGGCCGGTCGTGTCGTCAACGGCAACGACCCTCTGTGCCTTCCTGCCCATGCTGTTCTGGCCGGGCGTGGCCGGCGAGCTCATGGGCACGTTGCCGATCACGCTCATCTTCGTTCTTTCGGCGTCCCTGATTGTCGCCCTGGTCTACCTGCCCGTCGTTGGCGGAATTTCGGGTCGGCTGAGCCGCATCCTTGAACAACTTTCAGCGGCGCTTGTGCGCTCCTTTCCCTGGCCCGTCAGGGCAGCCCTTGTCCCCCTCGTGTTCTGCCTCATGTTCCTTGCCGCCTTGCAGGTCCTCAACCCGTCCATTCTTGGAGGGCCTGACGCCGGAATCCTTGGATCCGCGTTCGGCGCGATCCTCTTCGTGGCCTCTGCAGCGCTTTCGTCCGTTGCGCTCGGCGCCGTCAGGTTCGAGCGCAGAAGGCGCCGGATCGAAGTCGGACGAAAACGTACGCCGTTCGGGCACCTGATCGCTTTCATTGCAGGCAATCCCGTGATGCCGGTCGTAACAGTTGGCACAGTCATTTTCTTCGTGATATCGGTTTTCACCTACTTCGGCGCGAACAACCGGGGCGTCGAGTTTTTCGTGGACACCGAGGCCGAGCAGGCCATCATTTACGTGCGTGCGCGCGGCAACCTCAGCCTTGCCGAAAAGGACGTGCTTGTCCGAGAGGTCGAGGCAATCACCCTTGCCACACCTGGCGTGCAGAACGCCTTTGCGTTCGCAGGCGCTGGCGGGCTGAACGCGAACACCGGCGGCGCGCAAGGTCCGATCGACACGATCGGCCAGATCCAGATCGAAATCGTGGCCTGGGAAGACCGACCGGCTTACGCCGAGGCGCACGGCATTGAGATTGGTGAACTCAACGGCAACAGCGTTCTGGAAAGCCTCCAGGCACAACTCAGCGAAATACCCGGCATCAAGGTCGAGGTCCTGACTCTGGAGCGTGGTCCCGAGTCTGCAAAGCCCGTGCACCTGCGCCTGAAGACAAATGACTGGGACAAGCTGACCGAAGCGACACTGACTGCACGCGACCGGTTCAATGCAACCCCTGGCCTCGTCGACATAGAAGACAACCTCCCCTTGCCGGGAATCGACTGGCAGATCGATGTGGATGTCGAAAGAGCGGGAAAATACGGCACTGACGTCGCGACGATAGGCGGCACGATCCAGCTCGTTACGCGCGGCGTCCTTCTGGACACGATGCGGGTGGACTCCTCGGACGAGGAAGTCGACATCCGTGTCCGCCTGCCCGAGGACGAACGGTTTCTGTCAACGCTTGATTCTCTCAAGATCCGGACACGCGAAGGTCTCGTGCCGCTTTCGAACCTGATTTCCCGAAAGCCAGTTTCGCAACTCGCCCAGATCACCCGGACCGACCAGACCCGTTTCTTCGATGTAAAGGCCGACGTGGAAAGCGATCTGGTGAAACTGGTCGATTCCGAGGGTGCGGCCGTAGAAATAGTCAGAGCTGCGGATGCACAGAACGGCGCCTTGGCAAGCCGCATCGCCGAAGAAGGCTTGGACTCCGTGGCGGTCACCCCAACCGAACGGATCGAAGCCTTGACCAGGTGGATCGAGGAAGAAAGACCGTTCCCCGACGGCGTCGAATGGGAATGGACCGGCGACGCCTTAGACCAAGCGGAGTCCCAAGCCTTCCTGCAGACCGGATTCATGGCCGCCCTCGGCCTCATGTTCATCATTCTGCTTGCGCAGTTCAATTCATTCTACAACGCGATACTGGTGCTTCTTGCAGTGGTCCTGTCCACCACCGGTGTCGTGATCGGCATGCTTGTGATGCAGCAGCCGTTTTCGATCATCATGACGGGAACAGGCATTGTCGCGCTTGCGGGAATCGTCGTGAACAACAACATTGTTCTGATCGACACGTATCAGGAATATTCCCGGTATATGCCGCGGGTCGAGGCCATCATTCGCACAGCCGAAGCCCGCCTGCGCCCGGTCCTGTTGACAACCATAACGACAATGGCAGGCCTGACGCCGATGATGCTGGGGCTTTCGCTCGACTTTTTCGCCGGGGGATACTCTCTCAACGCGCCAACGGCACTCTGGTGGAAGCCTCTCGCGACCGCCGTCGTCTTTGGCCTCGGCACCGCCACGATTCTGACACTTGTGCTGACGCCGTCAATGCTGGCCTTGCGTGTCTGGTCCTGGATCATCCTCGCCAACGCCCTTAGCGCCCTTAGCGCACTGAGCCGTGGCGCGAGAAGCCGCAGCGCCAGGGACTGGGCGCTGAAACGCGCAGCCCGAAAGACAAAGGGCACAGACCTTGTTTGGGACACAGGCGTCAGCCCTGCCGAACCTGTGCAGCCACTGCGCGAATTGAAGGCGGCCGAGTGAGGCTGGATTCCGCTCGCACTTGAGTCCGGCTTCTGTGCCCGCACGCAGCTTGAGTCCGCGGCTCCCTGCTAGCAGGGGCCGCCCGAGGAACGGGTCTCATGCAGCGTCGTCTTCGGCAGCCTGCCGATGCCAGAGGGAGGCGTAGCGTCCGTTTCGGGCAAGGAGCGCGTCGTGATTGCCCTCTTCGACGATGTACCCGTCTTCGAGCACCACGATCCGGTCGGCGTGTGCGATCGTGGACAGCCGGTGCGCGATGGTAATCACCGTGCGACCCTCACCCATTGCCTGAAGCTCGTGCTGAATCTCGGATTCGGTCTCGGTGTCGAGAGCGCTTGTAGCTTCGTCCAGCAGCAGGATCGGCGGATTCTTCAGGATGGTTCGCGCGATGCCGACACGCTGCTTTTCGCCGCCCGAGAGCTTGAGTCCGCGCTCGCCAACTGTCGTGTCGTATCCGTCCGGCAAGCCGGAGATGAAATCGTGAATCTTGGCCGCCCGCGCTGCCTCGACAATCTCTGCACGTGACGCCTCTGGACGACCATATGCAATGTTGTAGTAGACGGTGTCGTTGAAGAGGACCGTATCCTGCGGCACAACACCGATCGCGGCATGCAGGCTCTTCTGGGTCACATCGCGAATGTCCTGTCCGTCAATTAGGAGTGCTCCGTCGCTCGTGTCGTAGAAGCGAAAGAGAAGTCGCCCGATCGTGGACTTTCCGGAACCCGAAGGACCCACGATCGCAACCGTGCGGCCACCGGGCACTTCAAGCGTCACCCCCTTCAAAATCGGATGATCGTCCTGGTAACCGAAACGGACGTCTTGGAACGTGATCCCGCCGCCGGAGATTGCGAGGTCGGGTGCATCCGTCCGGTCCTGAACTTCAGCGGGCTGAGCCAGCAGATCGAACATCTCTCCCATGTCCACCAAGCTTTGCCGAATTTCGCGGTAGACCGTGCCGAGGAAGTTCAAGGGCAGTGTGATCTGGATCATGTAGGCATTCACGAGCACGAAATCGCCGACGGTCAGAGTGCCGTCGGCAACCCCGACCGCGGCCATGATCATGACGGCGACGAGACCGCCGGAAATCAGGAACGACTGCCCGAAATTCAGGAATGCCAGAGAATAGGAAGTCTTGAGAGCCGCAAAGACATAGCGTTCCATCGCGCCGTCATACCGGTTCGCTTCACGTTCCTCGGCGCCGAAATACTTAACTGTCTCGAAATTGAGAAGGCTGTCTACCGCCTTCTGGTTGGCGTCGGTGTCCTGCTCGTTCATTTCCCGGCGAATCTTCACTCGCCATTCGGTCACCCTGAACGTGAACCAGACATACAGGAAAATGGTAACGGCCACGGTGACCAGGTACCAAATGTCAAACACGACTGCCAGGACGACAGCGATCATCACCAGCTCCGCGACGAGCGGCGCGATGGAGAACAGAAGGAATCTCAGCAGGAACTCGACGCCCTTTACGCCGCGCTCGATGATGCGGCTGAGGCCGCCGGTCTTTCGCGTGATGTGATAGCGAAGCGAAAGCGCATGAACATGGTTAAAGGTCTCCAGCGCAATCTGCCTCAGGGCACGCTGTCCTACGGCGGCAAAAAGGACATCCCGCAGTTGCTGGAACCCGATCGTCAGCAGACGCGCCATGCCATAGGCAACCGTGATCCCGACGGCACCGATGCCGAGGGCCCAGACGGGGTCCACGTCCTCGCCGGCCAGCACGTCAACCGCTGCCTTGTAGAGAAAGGGCGTGCCAACCGCGACAACCTTGGAGAGCAGCAAGGCCAACATTGCCAGCACGACACGCCGCCGGACCCATTGCTTGTCCGACGGCCAGAGGAACGGTGCAAGCTTCCTTATGATTCCCAGGCCGCTATCGCGTTCCCTGGCTGGAGAATGGATATCGGTCATCCTGCCTCGTTCCTCAACTCCGCATTCACCCCTTCGCCTTTGCGCAGCCCCGCCGACGGCGAGGCGTACGCACCTTGTTGCCGGATCCATTCCAGCCGGAGCCTCGTTGCTTCGGCGTCTCCTCCAACACGATGCTTCCGAATCGCTTGTCTTTACGAAGGTTCGCCGACGACTTCAAAGGGCCAGACAACATGTCGCGATTCCGGCCTCAATTGTGCCTTGGAAAGTCATTGCATGTCTTGGGCACGCGGCATCATCGCAGGCGGAGCTGAAAACGGCGTGACGCAACTTGTGTGCCGCAGGCCAGCGGCAAGAACGTCTCTCGTCCGCTTATGAATCAATCTGGCACTGCGAAGATCTGACCGGGGAAGATCAGGTCGGGATCGCGAATCCGGTCCGTATTGGCTTCATAGACGCGCACATAGAGAATGCCTCTGCCATACTTCTTTCGCGCAAGGCCCCAAAGCGTGTTGCCAGGCTGGATCGTGACGAGCGAAACAGGTGCGAGCATGGTGACCGGACTCTTGTCCAGCGCCTGAATGTCTTCGACAGCTTCACGGAGAAACGGAGTCTCCACACGCGAAATCACCCTGCCTTCCGCATTTAGCTCATCGACTCGAAGCGTGTAGGTGCCGGTATCGACATCCGGTAACGGCGTGCGCCACTGACCGCCCGCGCCCACATCGGCATCGACAAGGTCCTTGTTGTCCAGATAGATTCGAACCGATTCCGTACCAGTCGCACGTCCACCGACGGTGACTTCACCCTTCTCGTCGTAGGCGATTGTGTCCACGGAGACGTTCTCCGGAATTTCGGGGTCGTCTCCGGAATCCTGAACAACCTGGACGCCGCTCTCGTCGGAGAGAAGAACGGTCGGCCTGTCTTGCCGTCCATCCGACTGTTCTGCCTGACCGCTTGAGGCGGCAGCCGATGCCGTCTGTTCGACTTCGGGCTGTGCCGCCTGCTCGGTTGCAACGGCGGCCGACGCGATTTGCTCGACGTCGGACTGTTCTGCCTGATCGGTCGAGGCGACGGCCGGTGCAGTCTGATCGGCGTCGGGCTCCGATGCCTGCTTGGTTGAAATGGCAGCCGATGCGGTCTGCTCGGCATCAGGCTGCGCTGCCTGGTCAGTTGAGGCGGTCGCGTCGATCTCTGAAGATTCGTCGCTGGCTGCATCAACGTCAATTGCAATCCTCACCGGCGCAACGGGTCCCAGAATCAGGGACAATGCGCCTTCGAGGATTGTGCCGTCCAGGCGGGTCTCAGTCAGCGTCAATTCACGAGGCAGATCAGACACGCCGACTTCGGCGAAAATCACGAAGTTGCCAGATCGATCCGCGATGGCCTCCCCGACCGGTTCCCCATTCAGGTACAGCGAAACCGTTGCTCCTCCTTCGACTCCACGCCCTGCGATGACCGCACTACCGCCGGGTTCGATGCGGACAATGTCAAACGTTGCGATGCTCTGCGTGATCGACGCGGTCAATTCAGTTGCTGCGCCATCAACTGGTGCCACCTCATCAGACGAGACCGCGGCCGCAACGCTCTCCGGTGCCGTCGTTTCGGAAGTATCCACCGATTCCACCATCACGTCGCTCTCGACGGTCGGGCCGTCATCCGTGGAAGGCACCACCGGTTCCGCAGGATCCCTGGCTGCAACGCTCTCCGGTGCCGTCGTTTCCGCAACATCCTCCGATTCCGCCGTCACCTCGCTCTCGACGGTCGGGCCGCCATCCGTCGAAGGCACCGCCGGTTCCGCAGGATCCCTGGCTGCAACGCTCTCCGGTGCCGTCGTTTCCGCAACATCCTCCGATTCCGCCGTCACCTCGCTCTCGATGGTCGGGCCGTCATCAGCCGAAGGCACCGCCGATTCCGCAGGATCCCTGGCTGCAACGCTCTCCGGTGCCGTCGTTTCCGCAACATCCTCCGATTCCGCCGTCACCTCGCGCTCGATGGTCGGGCCGTCATCAGCCGAAGGCACCGCCGATTCCGCAGGATCCCTGGCTACAACGCTCTCCGGTGCCGTCGTTTCCGTAACGTCCTCCGATTCTGCAGTTTCCGCAGTCGCTTCGTCTTCTGCGATCAGGCCGTCGCCTTTCGTCGGAATCTCCGGTTTCGCAGTCTCCGTGGGTGCAATGCATTCCTGATCCGGCGCGTCCGTCGATTCCGCCATCACCTCGCACTCGGTGGTCCGGTCGCCGTCCGCGACAGGTGCCGTCGGTTCCACGGGGTCTGCGGCTGCAACTCTTTCCGATTCCGTCGTATCAGGAATGTCCGCTGCTTCCGCCGTCACTTCGCCTTCGGCGGCCAGACCGTCATCCGCTGCAGGTGCCACCGGTGCCGCAGGGTCCGTGGCTGCAACGCTCTCCGGTGTCGTCGCTTCCGTAACGCCCTCCGATTCTGCAGTCTCTGTAGTCGCTTCGACCTCGGCGATCGGGTCGTCGCCCTTCGCCGGCATCACCGGTTTCGCAGTCTCCGTGGGTGCAATGCATTCCTGATCCGACGCGTCTGTCGATTCCGCCATCACCTCGCACTCGGCGGTCCGGTCGCCGTCCTCCACAGGTGCCGTCGATTCCACCGGATCCCTGGCTGCAACGACTTCTGATTCCGTCATTTCTGGAAGGTCTGCCGTTTCCGCCGTCACTTCGCCCTCGGAGGTCAGACCGTCATCCGCTGCAGGTGTGACCGGTTCCGCGGGGTCCGTAGCTGCAACGCTCTCCGGTGACGTCGTTTCGGAAGTGTCCGCCGATTCCGCCGTCACTTCGCCCTCGGCGATTAGGCCGTCATCCGATGCAGGTGCCGCCGGTTCCGCAGGGTCCGTGGCTGCAACGCTCTCCGGTGCCGTCGTTTCCGCAACATCCTCCGATTCCGCCGTCACCTCGCCCTCGGGGGCCGGAGCGTCGTCCGTCGCAGGCGCCGCCGGTTCCGCGGGCTCCGTGGCTGCAACGCTCTCCGGTGCCGTCGTTTTCGCATCATCCGCCGTTTCCGCCGTCACCTCGCCCTCGGGGGCCGGAGCGTCGTCCGTCGCAGGCGCCGCCGGTTCCGCGGGCTCCGTGGCTGCAACGCTCTCCGGTGCCGTCGTTTCCGCATCATCCGCCGTTTCCGCCGTCACCTCGCCCTCGGGGGCCGGAGCGTCGTCCGTCGCAGGCGCCGCCGGTTCCGCGGGCTCCGTGGCTGCAACGCTCTCCGGTGCCGTCGTTTCCGCATCATCCGTCGATTCCGCCGTCACCTCTCCCTCGGGGGCCGGAGCGTCGTCCGTCGCAGGCGCCACCGGTTCCGCAGGGTCCGCAGTTGCAACGCTGTCCGCGTCCGGAACATCCGCCGAATCCAAGTCGTCGGCAGACTCCGTCGTGACGGAAGAATCGGTTCCGTCTCCAGTGATCGGACTCTCAGGCAGCAGCACTATCCAAAGAATGGCCAGCAAGAGGGCAATGGTGACGGCAGCAATGGCGCCTTTCCAAATTGGCTTCACGACTTGCTTTCTCCCTCAGGGTCTGGTTCGGGCCAGTGTCTCACAGCAAATTACCACCAGGCGCTTGAGCGACAATATCAACGCCGCTAACAGGGGTCAAAACACCTTTTGCGAACAATGGCAGCAGCATGACCCGAACGGCCCCCTTTTCGCTCTGCGTCTATTGCGGCGCTCGTGACGGACGAAACCCGAATTACATGCAGTCAGCCCGTGACCTCGGACGGGCCATTGGCGAAAACGGATGGCGTCTTGTCTATGGCGCCGGCGACGTGGGAATCATGGGAGCCGTGGCCGATGCAGCGACTGCCGCCGGTGCCGCCGCGATCGGCGTGATTCCGACCCACCTGCTGGCAACCGAAGCTCCCGACAGGTGCATCGGCGAACGGATCATCACCGAAACCATGCATGAGCGAAAGAAGATCATGCTGATGAACGCGGACGCGGTGGCCGTCCTGCCCGGTGGTGCGGGCTCGCTGGACGAATTCTTCGAGGTCCTGACCTGGGCGCAGCTCGGGCTGCATGAAAAACCGGTCTATCTGGTCGACATTGAGGGATACTGGCAACCACTCCTCGCGCTCATCGGTCACGTGATTGCCGAGGGATTCGCGGACCCAAGCTTGGGCGACCTGGTTAAGGCGATGCCGGATGTGGATGAACTGGTAGCCGAATTGAGGCGGTCAGTACGCGAATCCCACCAAGGATAAAGTTCCGCGCGCCCGGATCTGAGGCAAATCTCTCCGCAAACTTGACTCCGTTAATTGCGGCAGCGAAAGCAGCGGACCTTACATGCGCCCGTCGGCAAAACGCACCGACGGGCCGAAGCAGCGGTCGTGGAGGATTACATGCGGCCTGCCACGTTTTCCCAGTTCACGAGGTTGTTCAGGAAGTTGTCCAGATAGGCCGGGCGCTTGTTCCGGAAGTCGATGTAGTAGGAATGCTCCCAAACGTCGCATCCGAGCAGCGCGACCTGTCCGAAGCAAAGCGGGTTCACACCGTTCTCGGTCTTGGTCACAGCAAGGGAGCCATCCGAATTCTTGACAAGCCATGCCCAACCCGAGCCGAACTGTCCGGCACCGGCGGCGGCAAACTGGGACTTGAACTCGTCTACCGATCCAAAGCTGTCAACAAGCGCTCTTTCAAGTTCGCCCGGCATGCCATTGTCGCCCGGCCCCATCATTTCCCAGAACTGGTTGTGGTTCCAAAGCTGGCTGATGTTGTTGAAAATGCCATTCTGCGCAACCGCACTCGCGTCATACGTACCCGCGACAATCTCCTCAAGTGACTTGCCGTCCCATTCGGTGCCGGCGATCAGCTTGTTGCCGTTGTCGACATAGGCCTTGTGATGGAGGTCGTGATGAAACTCGAGCGTCTCGGCGCTCATCCCTTTCGAGGCCAGTGCATCGTGTGCGTACGGAAGATCGGGAAGATCGAATGCCATTGTTGGGTTCCCTTCTGTTGACTTGATGTACACTACCTGCGCAGGGTTGCCGGTCGGGTCAAGGCAGAGCCAAGAAATTTCTGGAAAATCCCGTAGATTTGCAGAATGCTCCCGGCACGCCGGAACGGACCAGTGACGGCGCCGAAACGAGGGGCGTCATGCCAAAGACCGCAATCATCGGCGGCACGGGCGGGATTGGAGCCGGTATCGCGCGAGTTCTTGCCGACAAGGGCTGGGAGGTGACCGTCACTGGTGCCACGGCGGGCGAAGTCGAAAAGTACCTCGAAGCTGCGCCGGGTGCCTCGGCGGTGTCCCTGGACGTCACCGACGACGATGCGGTCGAAGCCTTCTTCGAGGGCCTCACATCCTTGGACGGCCTTGTGAACTGTGCCGGCATCATCAGGAAGCTCGGCGAATTCGATCTGGACACCTTCCGGAAAGTAATCGACGTCAACCTCACCGGAACGATGCGATGCTGCCTTGCTGCGCACCCGCTGCTCGCCGCCGGCGGCGGCGCGATCGTGAACACCGGATCGATGTACACGTACTTTGGCGGACCGCACGCGCCAGCCTACACCGCGTCAAAGGGTGCCGTGGCCCAGCTGACCAAGGCACTCGCAGGCAAGTGGGGGTCCGACGGCATTCGCGTGAACGCCATTGCACCCGGATGGATCGAAACACCGATGACCGAAGCCATTCGCGGTGACGATTCGCGCGAACCCATCATCATGAACCGAACCCCTCTCGCTCGTTGGGGCCAACCCGCCGAGGTCGGTGCCCTTGCAGCCTGGCTGCTTTCGGAGGAAGCTTCATTCGTGACCGGCGCAACCTATCCTGTGGACGGCGGCTATTCCGCGATGTGAACGACATGCCCATTGAATCCGTAGATAAGAATCCGATGACACCTTATCAACTGCCCTTCCCGAGGGATGCGCTGGATGAAATCATCATAGCGGATGCCATCCCGGAGGATGAGCGCCTATGGGTGCCACAAACCGACACAGTGTCCTTCCGGCCGCTGTGCCTGAACCGAAGCCATGGATACTGGATGAACCTGCTGCGGGTTCGCCAGTCCGGATTCCTGTCGCGCCACCGGCATCCGCAGCCGGTGCACGGGTTCGTCCTGAAAGGAAGCTGGCACTACCTCGAACATGACTGGGTGGCACGCGAAGGCTCATACGTGTTCGAAGCCCCGGGCGAGACGCATACATTGGTCGTACCCGAGGATGTGGACGAGATGATCACCTATTTCCAGGTAAACGGCGTGATGATCTACGTGGACCCGTATGGAAAGGTCCAAGGCTATGAAGACGTCTTCACGAAGATCGACATGTGCCGAAAGCACTACGCGGATGTCGGATTGGGCGAAGACTATGTCGATCAGTTCATTCGTTGAGGCAGGCGCGGACCAATCTTCGAGGCAAGCGCATTGAAGTGAGCACAGTCGAAGCGCAGTCGGCGAACAGGTCAAGATGGTGCTCTGAGATCCGGTTCTCCATGTCGCCGCGCGCGCAACCGGGACTTTCATGGAGTGCCGGCCACCGATCCCGCAAATTTGGCAGGGTGGTCAATTGACACTGTCCACTGCCTGCACGATACGCAAAACGTGACCATGGAGACCTTCATTTCACTCGCGATGAGCCGGAGGTGGCTCACGGTGCTGGTTTCGGTGCTTGCAATTTTCTTGATTTCTGCGGGCACCGTGCGCCTGGTCGAGGTCGACGTAGATTTCCGAAACCACTTCAGCAAGGACGACCCGCGTGTCGTCGCTCTAGACCAGTTGGAAGAAACCTACGCGCTGTCCGATTCCCTCCTTGTTGCCCTGGCGCCAAAGGATGGCACCATTTTCACGCGCGAAGCTCTCATGGCTGTCGAGGAGATGACTGAGCAGCTTTGGCATACTCCTTACGTTACACGCGTCGACTCGATCACCAACTACTCACACAGTTGGGCGGTCGGAGACGAGCTCATCGTCGAGTCACTGGTCGAAGACGCCGCCGGGCTGACTGAGAGTGACCTGGAGCGGATCAAGGAAATCGCGCTTGGAACGGAAGAGATAGCTGGTCGCTTCGTCGCCCGGGATGGGCGCGTCGCTGGGCTGACGGTCAATGTCGTGCTACCGGAAGTCAGCCGACAACAGGCCAAAGTGGACGCGGTCGACTTTCTGCGCGGCACCGCCGCCGAAGCAAGTGCCAGCCATCCAAGCATCGAATACCACCTCACCGGCGAACTCTTTCTCAACCGGTCCGTTCGCGATGCGCTTAATGAAGAAATGGGGAAGCTTGGGCCGATCGCGTTTCTGACAATGCTGGTCGTAGCGTTCGCATTGCTGCGATCGATATCAGCGGTGGGTGCAATCGTCATCATGCTGGTTGCGGTCATCATGTCAGGACTTGGATTCGCCGGTTGGGCCGGCCTGAAGCTTTACGGCGAAAGCGGTGCAGCGTTGTTCGTCTTGATGGCAGTTGCAGTCGCACACTCCATGCACATCATTGAGGGAATGCTTGCTCAGATGCGTCAGGGCATGGATCGGAGGCAGGCGGTCGTACATTCCATTCGGTCAAACATGTGGCCGGTATTCCTCACTTCACTCACGACCGCGATCGGTTTCCTGAGCTTGAACTTTTCCGAGATGCCGCCGTTTCGCGTCATGGGCAACATCGTTGCGTTCGGCGCGATGTGCGCTTTCGTTTATTCAGTCACGCTGTTGCCTGCATTGCTTTCGATCCTTCCAGTGAGCGCTCGGCCTCTGCGCGAAGGCAATCGCACCTTCTTTGATCTGTTCGGGCGATTTGTCGTCTCTCACCACGTTGCTCTGCTGTTTTCTTTCGGGGCAGTTGTCGTCGTGCTGATAGCCGGCATTTCACGGATCGAACTCAACGAAAATCCTCTCGAAATTCTCGACAGCAGCTACGAATACCGTCGATCCACTGACTTCATCAGCGAGAACTTTGTCGGACTGGAACCGTTCGAGTATTCACTCAACTCCGGCAAGGAGGGAGGCATCACGGATGTCGACTATCTGCGTGATGTCGATGCCTTCGCCTCATGGTACAAAGCACAGCCGGAAGTCGCCCACGTCTTTGCCATTTCCGATATTCTCAAGCGCTTGAACAAGAACTTGAATGGCGACAACCCTGACTACTACGTGGTGCCAGACGAGTCTGACCTCGCCGCGCAATACCTGTTGCTGTACGAATTTTCCCTTCCGATGGGGCTTGACCTCAACAATCTCATTGATGTCGAACGGTCTGCCACGCGCATGACGGTCGTGCTGAAGAGATTGTCCGCACAGGAGAAGATCGATCTTGACAACCGTGCGCAGGATTGGCTGCGGCAGAACGCATCGAACCTGGAAACCGGAGCCACCGGAGTAACGCTTGTCGGGGCATACTCGATCAAGAGAAACATCGAAAAAATGCTCATCGGCACCTTTGTGGCCATGACGGTTGTCTCCTTGCTGCTTGTCTTCATCTTCAAGAGCCTCCGGTACGGCCTGATCAGCCTGATACCCAATTTCGTTCCTGCCGCCATGGCGATCGGCGCCTGGGGTTATGCAGTGGGGGAGATCGGTGTTGCAGCTTCGGTCGTGACCGCCCTGGCCTTCGGAATAATTGTCGATGACACAATTCACTTCCTGACCAAGTATCTGCGAGCCCGCAATCAGGGCCTCCTGCCGTCAGAATCGGTGCAGTCTGCACTCCGCTCGGTGGGCAAGGCGCTGTTTGCAACGACTGTCGTGTTTGCGCTCGGATTCCTCGTGTTCGGTGCATCGGGGATGGCGAGCAACCAATCGCTTGGCCTGCTGATGGGGATAACGGTTGTCATTGCCCTGCTGGCAGATTTCCTGTTCCTGCCGCCCCTCCTGATAGCGCTTGACGGGGCCAGGGAGTCAACCAAGCAGATCAGGGAGCGGCTGCGACAGGATTCTGTTTAGCCCTGTCGTTTTGCCTCTTCCGAAGCCCATGGTCGAAGCAGGAAATTTCGGCCAGCCCTTCCTTCCAGGTGAGAATGTTGGGGGCCTGGACTATGGATCCGAACTGGACCGCCTGTCCCGCTCCGTTCCGGATGCGCGCCATCGCCGGGAAGCTGGAGCGAAAGGGCTTGAAGCGCACGCTCGGCGCCACCGTCAATGATCCTTCCGACCCGATGGGAAAGATGTCCTTCAACATCGTCGCCACCTTCGCCGAGATCGAGGCCGACCTCATCAGGATGCGCACCAGCGAAGGCATGGCGATCGCGAAGGCCATGGGAAAGCTGAGGGGGAAAAAGCCGAAACCCGTAGAAAAGCAACGGAAAGAGCCCTGGCGAATGCAAGGCACGGGAGAATACTCGATCAGCGATCTCGCCAAGGTCTTCTTCGTGTCGCGACCGACCGTCCACCGAACGTTGCGCCGGATGGAGACCCCTTAGCATACGTCTTCGCCACCTTTCGGAATCGACCCGAGATGCTGGTGCATGGTGCATGTGCATGATGGCATATCCCCTCTTCTGCAAAGTCGCTGATGCGACCAGGAGGTTGCTTCCGCTTCACGGCACGGCTGGCACGTCCCAGGTGCAGCGACCGCACTGCGAGCAATTGGGAAAACGCGACACGGAGGCCCCTGCAGTACGGTGCACGCTTCGGGGATTCATCGACTAGGGGCGCACTCTTTGAAACAGAAGAAACGGGTCTCGAATGCTTCGCTCGCAAGCGGGTTGTCAGTGACCGGCCGCTCGCGATCAAGATCCGGGCGCACTCCCGACGGGCTGCAGGCCCACGGCTTCACGACGCTGGTCGCCGATCTGACCGCGCTGACGCTGAACGAGGTGGCGTTTCCGGGCAATCCGGACCACGCCAATGCGCTGCGCGCCGTTCAGTCATGCGCCCCCTGAGAAGTGATTCCCGTTGGCCGTCATGCCTTCTCCCGTGAATTCCGCATTGTACGTC
>JAJEFO010000128.1 GCA_022820365.1 Silicimonas sp. | reverse complement strand
TGGGACTTACAAAGAAAGGTTTGCACCTTTCCCTGTTCCGCTTTCGCGGCACGACGTTGTGCAGTAGCGAAAACGCTGATAGCATGGTTTCGTTGCCTTTGGCAACCGGCGTCGGGGACTGGCGCACGGCAAATCTGTTCTGTTCGCGACTCGCCCATTGCCACGTTTCTGGATGCTTTGCTGTCGCCTGGCCAAGGCGTCGCGACGCCTGAAGCCGGGCCTGTGACCTTTGCATGACGGCGTTGGCGGCGATCCGGGTGTTTCCCGGACATGTCGGCTCGCCCGTCCTCGGGGCGAAGGGGACGGGGCCGGGTGCCGGGGCGTGCGAGGCGTGTCTTCAGGCGAACGCCTTGCGGGAACGGGTGTTGCCTGTCAGCTTCAGGACGTCCAGGACCCGTCGCGGCTTTCGGGCCATGCTGCGCATGGTCTCGGCAACGTTGTCGCCGTATTGCCTGACGAGGCCGATGGCGAAGCGCCGCAGCAGCGTGACGTTCGACGGACCGTGTCCGGTGCGGATGCGGCTCCGATCCTCGTCGAAGGTCATGTCCAGGATGTGGTGCATCGCCTCGATCTTCCAGTGTCCGCGATTGAGGGAGAGCAGCCGCTCGGCCGTCGCCATGTCCCTGGTCAGGCTGGTGATGCAGCAGGCCGTCTCGCTGGTCCGTTTCCCGGTCTTGACCTCGGTGACCTCCCGGCGGACGGCGAAGACCTGCCCGACGCCGGGGAAGTCGACGTAGCCGTTGAGCTCGGACGAGACCCAGACCGAGCGTTTCTCCTTGCGCCCGTGATCGGGCTTGCGCTCGGGCTCCGCGAAGTCCGGCTCGCGGCGTGCCATCGCCTCGTCGAGCGTCAGGCTGATGTCGGACAGCAGGGTCGGCTGGTTGCCCTTGACGGTGAACAGGTAGTGGGCGCCGCGGCCGATGAGGTGGCTGGCCAGCTTCCGCTGCGTCAGCATCGCGTCGGCGGTGAAGACGCGGCCGCCGATGTCGGGCAGCATGTCGACCAGGGGGATGACCGTGCCGATCTCGTTCGTGCGCTTCTCCGCGTCGTCCGCGCCCGGCCTCATCCCGACTTTTTTTTCGCGTAGGGCTTTCCGGTGTCGTGGCCGACGATGCCCATGACATGGGTCTGGACGCCATCGGCGTCGACGGCGCCGCGCATCGTCTTGCCGTCGATGGCGAGGGCGCCGTCGCGCCCGCCATGGTCCTCGCTCCACTGCCGCAGGGCGGCGTCGAACTGGTCCGGGCAGACGCGGATCAGCACGTCGCGGATGACCGTCCTGCTCGGCGGCACGTACCGGCCCTCGCGGAAGCGCGGCCTGAAGTGCGCCAGGACCGCCTGGCTCTGGTCCTGGACCCACTCCGCGATCTCCTTGTAGCCGCGCATGCCGGAGACCGTCGCGGCGGCGGCCAGCGCAAGCACCGAGGGCAGGTTGTGCCGGCGCCCCTGCCGGCGCCGCGGATCGTCCATCTGCCTGAAGTAGTCGGGAAGGGAGCGCATCTGCTCGGCGGTGAGTGTCATCTTCGGGACTCCCTTGTGCAGGTCAGGATCAAGATGGGCCGTCCTCAGCCGGCGCCGCGCGTTCCGGCACAGCGGACGGAGAAAGACAAGCTTGGGCCGGCCATGGGCGGCGTAGCCGCTGCCCAGGCGCCCGAAGCCGCGGGTCCGCCCGACCTCGAGCCAGTTGGCCGCGCGGTAGACCGTGCCCCGGTGACGCGACGGCTCGACAAAGGTCTCCATGAGCAGGATCTCGTGGCCGAACCGGAGCGGCCAGTCCCGCACCAGGCGCCGCGCGCACAGCGACAGCACCCGCGACCCGAGGTTCGGCGGGCCGCCAGGCAGGATCAGGAACCTCGAGTTGTTGGTCACCAGGTGAAGCCGGCTGAACTGGCCGCCGCGCTCCCAGCCGATCCAGCTGTCGCGCGCCGCGCACTGCAGCGCGGCCGCCGAAAACATCGCCAGCGCCAGCCATCGCCCCTCGACGTGCGCGACATAGCGCATGGTCTCGCCTCTGGGCTGGACGTCGCCCAGGAAGTGATGCTCCCTCAGCAACGCACGAAAGCGCGGCTCGTCCACCTTCGTCACGATGTCCAATGCCACACCGGAAAGGTCCGTCACGCCCCTCACACACATCCATCCGCCGCGAATCACCTGTGGCGCAGCAATAACACCGCAAAACGCGCGAGTTCACCCTGGCAAGGCATCGCTCAAAACGAAAAGAAAAAACCCGGCAGAACAGATTTGCCCTGGGGACTGGCGCAGCTGGACGGCGAGAGGCGTTTGCATTGGCAACCTCACTGACCCGTCAACATCGCGACGTTGTGCAGTAGCATGGCGACGTTGGGCGACCGAAAGGCCGAGCGGGGCGAAAGCCGATCCGCGTCCCTAGCGTAGTTCCACGCAAAAGTCCGCTTCTCAGGACATGTGCGCTCAACCTTCTTCGATTGGGCGCTTCCCGTGCGTGGGAAGCATCAAAAACCTGGGGGTCAATCGACGACACCGCCGAGCAAGAGCCGCCTCAAGTCACTCCGGAGCACCATTGAGTCAGTCGGTGGATCACGAGACTTTTTTCTCCACAACGCACATTGACCCCCAGGTTTTTGGTGCTCTCCTGCGTCAACCTTTCTTTGTAAGCCCCCAACTTCTCCTGTTGACCATTCAGGAGAAGCATTTTTTCGCATGGCTGTTTTGAAGATGAATCGCAAACTTGAGGGGAGCAGGAAATGACTGCAAGGGAGATGGTGCTCGCTTTTCTCGCGGACAGCGGGCCTGCCAAGAGGGAAGACATTCGCCAGGCCGTTCACCCGGAGATGACGCGGCAAGGATTCTGGAAGATCTTGAATAGCCTGAAGGAAGACGGCTTCGTGACGGCGAAGGGCGCCGGGCCCTCTTCGCGCTGGCTTCTGCAGGGTCCCTCCGCCGTGCGCCGACACCTGGAGACGCCCTGGGAACGTCGACGTTCGGCCGATTACGACATTTCGATCCTCGACTCCTACGTTCCCAACCGGACCTTCTACATCAGCACCGAAATCAGGAGAGCGTTGAAAGAGGCGGGGACGCCGCCCCCGGGGCGTCCCGGGACGACTGACCGGCGCGTCTTCGAGAGGTTCACGGCGGACCTGTCCTGGGCCTCCTCGCGCCTCGAAGGCAACACCTATTCGCTTCTCGAGACGGAACGCCTCCTGCAGTTCGGCGAGGAGGCGGAAGGCCGCACGCAGGAGGAGGCGGCCATGATCCTGAACCACAAGCGCGCGATCGGCTACATACGTCCGGATCCGGAGACTCCGGCCATCTCGGCGATGACTCTCCGGAGCATCCATGCCCTGGTTTCCGCCGACCTGCTCCCGAATCCCATGTGGGAGGGTGCGCTGCGCACCCACGAGGTCCGGATCGGCGGGTCCGCCTATGCGCCGCCGAACGACCCGCACGTCGTCGTCCAGGCCTTCGAGGCGCTCGCGGAGAAGGCGGGGCAGATCGCCGACCCCTTCGAGCAGGCCTTCTTCCTGACCGTCCATGTGCCCCTTCTCCAGGCGTTCGAGGACTGTAACAAGCGGACGTCCCGGGTGGCTGCCAGCATTCCCCTGCTTGCGGCGGGCCTCTCGCCGCTCTCGTTCCTCGAGACGAAGCATCGTGACTACGTGGACGGCCTCCTGGGGGTCTACGAGATGAACGACGTCTCGCTTGCGCTGGATGTCTTCGTCGAATCATACATGGCGACGGCCAGCCGCTACTGGTTTCCGACCGCCCAGCAAGGCGCGGTTTCGTCCGCGGCCATCGGCAACAGGGCCTTTATCGAATCGTCCGTCCGGATCCTCGTGCAGGAGCATGGCGGCTTTGACAGGGCTGCGGCAGAGGAGATGTGCGTCCGCCAGGGCATTGAAGTCCATCTGGAGATCGTCGACGGGATCCAGGATGCCATCGAAGGCCTCAACGCCGGCAACCTGATCCGCTACGGCCTGTCCCTGAGCGACCTCGAGAGGCTGCGCAACCAAGGCGAAAAACGTCCCCCGGCAAGCGGCGGAAGCGTCGGCGGGAACCGTGAAAGGGGCAGCGACTGATGGATGCAGCCGGAGCCCTCGCCGTGCGTGAAGATCAACGACCCGGATGGGTCCGAAAGTGCCGAATAGACTGTCCACCCGCTGGGGCGCATTCCAAAAAGTGGGTCAGTCTTGAACCCGAATCCACACTTTCGCATTGTTCCTGGCCCTGAACTCACTTCAGGCCAGTCCGCCTGGGCGAATCCGTTCGCTCTGCACCGGAATCTCCCGCCGGACACGAGGAAATCGTCGAAAGACCTGCCCCATTTGCAGAGCCGCGACTTCTCGTTGCGCGCGCTGCCCGATCAGGTCGGGATCCGTTCCCGCATGCGCTGCCACACGCCGTGGCGGGCAGGAATGGAACGGGCCGGCCTGCAGCAAGGTTCTCTGGCTCGCAGTTGCTTTCTGGCGTGTGCCTTGACGCAGCGGTCAACTGCCTGCGCGGCCGTTGCGTTCCTTGCCACATTGGATCCTCAAAGGCATGTCATTCAGGTGAAATCGGAATGGCCATGACGGGCTGCGTAATTACTTGCGAAACACATTTAATTGCAATACGCATTAAATGGGGGGATTGACCTCCCTTATGATGAACTCGCACACAACTCTCCATGGAGGAGACCATGACCTACAAGATGCTCAAGCCTATGCTTGTGACCGCAATCATGCTGCCGCTCGCAGGTGCGGCAGCGGCTGAGAGCCACGCTCGGTCAGATCTGGTGATCGCCGATCTTGGTCAGCCGGAAACAAACCCCTGGGTGATCAACCGTCACCGCTTCGAACGCTGCGTTGCCGATGCGCTCGGTGTAGAGCTGAAGGAGTTCGACGATCAGAACTCGGAAGAGCAACACGTCGCGCAAGCCGAATCCATCATCGCCGGCGGTCCGGACGGGCTGATCTTCAATCCGTTGACTTCGCCCGCAGGCATACAGGTCGCCCGCCTTCTGGAGGAGAACGACATTCCGGGCATCGCCGTTGGACGCCTGGTGGTGTCGAGCTATGAGGATGACTACGAGGGCGAGGACTTTGTCGCTCAAGTCACCCAGAACAACGACACCTGGGGTCAGGCAATCGGCAAGGCCACGGCAGATCTCGGGCACAAGAAGGTCGCGATGATCTGGAACCAGAAAGGCGTGACCTCCGCCGAGGAAATCTGGGCCGGCGTCCAATCCGAACTCGAAGCGGCAGGAATTGAAGTGATTGCCGAAGCTTGGGACCGCCTGAACCGCGAGAACGGCCAGAAATATGCGGAACAGTATATCGCACGCTTCGCGCCGGGCGAGATCGACGCGATCATCGTCTTGGGTGCGGTTGCGGGTCTTGGCAGCCAGTTCGCAGTTGACCAGGCCGGTCGGGGCGACATCGCCATCATCACCACGGACATCGACGAGCAGGTCGCCCAGTTCATCAAGGACGGCAAGCTGGCCTTTTCGATCGGCGGCCACTGGATGGTCGGCGGCTTCGGCCTGATCCAGCTCTACGACTATCTGCACGGACACCCGATCGAGGACACCCAGCCCCGCGTCGGCCTCATCCCCGTCACGGCCGAGAATGTGGACGTCTATGCGAACAGCCTTCTGAACGGCTGCATCCTGTCACCTGAGACCATCAGGAGCCTCAGCAAGGTGCATAACCCCGACGCCGATCTGCCCGGTTTCATTGACGCCTGGCAGGCAACTTGGCAAGACCACGTGCTATAGGATTCCTTGCGCGTTGTCCGCTCCGGCCCGATGGGCCGGGGCACCCCAAAACAGAAAAGATTGTGTCGAGGTCCGCAGATGAGACTTTTCGGATACGCTCCGGAACGCGGTGCTGCCGCTGGCGATACGATGCCGTTCTATCACGACGGCAAGTGGCACCTGTTCTTTTCGCAGCCGCCCGTGGGTGCCTGGGATTACGTTGAGCGGGCGCGGGTTTCGACGGCCTACCTGAGGTCTGCCGATCTGGTGACCTGGGAGGTGATGCCCGACGCCTTCGGTCCCGGCGCCCACGGCGATTGCGACGGAGACGGCATCTGGACCGGGTCGGTCATCGAGCATGAAGGCGTCTTCCACTTCTTCTACACCGGTTACAACCGCCAGTCCGCTTCGCCGCAGACGATCTGCAAGGCAACCTCGACCGATCTGGAGAGCTGGGAAAAGTCCGGGGCCAATCCGATGATCTCTCCCGACCCGCGCTGGTACGAGACGGTCGACTGGCGCGATCCCTACGTTTACCGCGACGAAGAGGCGGGGGGTTACAGGATGCTGATTTCGGCACGCCTGAAGGAGGGGCCGCAGTTCCGCCGTGGCTGCATTGCCGTAGCGACCTCCGACGATCTGGAAACCTGGGAGGTAGGCCCGCCGCTGGCGTCATCCATGCTGACGCATTGCCCCGAATGCCCCGAGATCTTCAGGCTGGGCGACTGGTGGTATCTGGTCGAGAGCCGTTATTCGGAGCGGATGCAGACGGTGTACAGGGTAGCGAAGTCCAAGGACGGCCCCTGGGAGAGCCGCAAGCTCGACAGTCTGGACGGGCGTCGGTTCTATGCCGCAAAGTCGGCCGGCGACGGCAGCCGCCGCATGAGTTTCGCGTGGATTCCGTTTCGCAAGCATCACGGGTCCAAGCGCAACTGGGTTTGGGGCGGTGAGCTTGGCAGCCCGCGCGAGCTGGTGTCACTGCCGGACGGAACGCTGGTGTGCCGTCTGCCGCAAGACGTGGATGACAGCTATGCGGCGGCAGTGACCCACGAATTGCGCCCGATGCTGGGCAATTGGACCGGCGATGCGAGCCCGCGCTGCGATGCGACCGGATCCTACGGGTATTCGTTTCTCGACGGCCCTGGCCGTGACGATGTCCTTCTTGACGTAGTCATCGAACCCGACCCGGCCACCGAGGCTGCGGGCATCCTCATCGAACCCCGCGGCGGCGATCATCTGGACAGTGGCTACAGCCTTGCAATCGAGCCGATGAAGGAGCGCGTGATCTTCGATCGCTGGCCTGCCGCGATGGACCCGCTCTGGGACAGCCTTGTGCTCACGGAACGCCACGGCATCGAAGTCAGCCAGGAGATCGACAGCCCTCTGGTCGAGCGCCCGCTGGCCTTCACGCCAGAAGATGGCCGCTACCGGGTCCAGATCTTGCGCAACGGATCGGCGATTGAGTGCTTCGTGGCTGGACAAGTCGTGGCGTCGTTCCGGGTCTACGACATTTCGAGCACCGACGCGTGGGGTCTGTTCGTGCAGGAAGGTGCAGCCACGTTCCACGACCTGACGTTTCGGAAGTAAAGGCCGCATCATGTCTTTGGCAACCCTCCGGCAATTGCTGGATCATGCAGCCGAGCATGGCTTTGGCGTACCCACGTTCAACATCTCGAACATGGAGCAGGGCGTTGCGATCATGAGCGCCGCGCGGGCCTGCGACGCGCCAGTGATCCTGCAGGTCAGCCTGAATGTCCCCCGAAGCCATGCCGACAGTACTCTTGATCACGGTATGCTTGATCCACGTCAGGAGGCCGTGTGCGCCGGACGCTCTTCATAGGGCGATCGGTGCTGGACGTGACCGCGCTTGTCGAGGACTTTCCCGGTCCTGACGGCAAGGTCAGGGCCCTGGCCAACGACGTGATTCCGGGCGGGTCTGCGCTGAATGCCGCCGTGACCTTTGCACATCTTGGCGGAACGGCCTCGCTGGCGACGTCGCTCGGGGCTCCGGGTCCGATGCGGGCGCATCTGACATCAGACCTGAGCGCTCGAAACGTGACCGTGCACGACATCTGCGATGACCCTGACTACGAGATTCCCCTGTCCACTGTCGTCTCGACCCGCAGTCTTGGCACCAGGATGATCGTCAATGGCGCTGGCGACGATTGTGAGAACGTGTCCAGCCGAAACGACTTGATCTTGGCCAGTGCCGACCTGATTCAGCTTGACCAGTACGAACGACATTTCGTGGCGGCGCACAGCGCTGCATTGCGGGCCTTCGAGGGGCCGATCATCCTGGATGCCGGCGGCTGGAAAGACTGGTCTCCGGCTTTCCTGCGCCTGGCGGACATTCCGATCGTCAGCGAAGTGTTTTGCCCGGACGGTGCCAACGCCTTTGCCGGCATGTGTGTCGAGCTGGGGATTTCCCGCTGGGCGATGACACGCGGCGAAAGGGGCGTTGTCTGGTACGATCGGGGCGACGAGGGCGAAATACCCGCCTTGCCGATTGATGCCGTCGACACCATGGGGGCCGGCGACATCTTTCACGGCGCCTTCTGCCACGCCTTCCTCGAGCGCGGGTCCTTTGTCGAGGCGTTGAATGCGGCAAACCAGATTGCCGGCAGGTCCTGCGCCCATGTCGGCACGCGGAGCTGGATGGATGCCTGAACGCCTTCGCGACTACGCTGGCCTTCTGGACGCTGTCGAGGCGCGGTTGAACACTGTTCAACCGCCGCTGATCGTCGCAATCGCAGGACCGCCCGCGTCGGGAAAATCCACGCTGGCCGAACGCTTGACTGTGGATCTCCGGGCCGCGGGCAATGTCGCCGCCTATTGCCCGATGGACGGGTTCCACAAGCCGAACGCACAGCTCGACGCCGAGGGGCTGCGCGGCGTGAAAGGCCGCATCGACACGTTCGATGGCACCGCATTTGCCCTGGCCGTGGCGTGGCTGGCAAAGGGCGATGCCTTCTGGTGGCCGCGATATTCGCGGCACAGCCACGAACCCGTTCCGGAAGGCACTCGGATCGAGGGCGTTGAGACCGTCTGCATCGTCGAAGGCAACTACATTCTGACAGATGACGAGCCCTGGAAGTCGGCCGCGGCCCATTTCGACCTGCGCATCTTCAAGGATGCGCCGGACGGCGTCCTGAGACAGCGCCTGACGCGGCGCCACGAGCGCGGCGGCAAGGGTGCACGCGAGACGGGCGAGAAGGTCGACCGTACCGACATGCCCAATGCCAGGGAAGTTCGGAAGAGCGCGAACGCCGCGGACTTCCTCTTTCAGGATGCCGTCGATGGGTAGGTCCGGACAATTCATTGCAGGCCGCAAGCAATGCTTGCTATGTTTGGACCAGCGCAAGAGAAAAGAGGGCAGAACATGAAAGACCTTCAAAAAGGTCTGTCAATCGGGGGCATACAGGGACACAACCGGCGCGTCATCCTGGCTGCCCTGCAAGACAAGGGAACCTGTTCTCGCAAGGAAATCAGCGTTGCCACCGGCCTGGACCAGGCGACGGTCACGCGCGCGATTGCCCCGCTTCTGGACGATGGCGTCGTCGAAGAAGTGGGGCTTGCTCGCGGCGAGCGCGGCCGCAGATCGATCAACCTGAGCTTTTCGGGTTCCGGCCGTTACATCCTTTGCCTGAGATTGCAGCGGCGAAGCTTCTCCATTGGCGTGTTCAATCTGCGGGGTGACTTGCTGGAGTCCACCGAGGTCCGCATCGCGCGGGAGAGTTCGGCAAAGGAGACCTTCGGCGAGATCTCCGAGATACTGGACGGCCAGATCGCGAAACTTGAGCAGGTTGACGGGATCGGCGTTGCCGTTCCGGGCCCGTTTCTGGAGCGTGACGAGCGGGTCATCCTCATGACCGAAAGCCCCCAGTGGCAGGGCTTTGGCCTCATTCCCGAACTTCGCTCTCGTTACCCGGATGTACCTGTGCATTCCACCCACGACGCCAAGGCCGCCGCCCTGATCGAATGGCACCGCCATGCCCGGGCGCTCGGATCGAGGGTCATGCTGTACCTGTCTGCCGGGCAGGGGATCGGGTCCGCCCTGGTCGTGGACGGTCACGTTCACCGTGGCGCGCAGGGATTGGCGGGCGAGCTTGGCCATACCTCCATCAGCGTCGATGGCGAGTTGTGCAAATGCGGAAATCGCGGCTGCCTGGAACTCTTCACCTCGCGCATATCCCTGCTGCGGGCCATTCGCGGACGCGCCGGCGACGTTGGCGAAACCCGGTTGACCTGCAGCAGCAGTTTCGCGCAGGTGCTGGACGCCTACGAAGCCGGGGACGAACTCGCCGTTGAAGAGGTGCACAGGGTTGCGCGCTACCTGGCACAGGGGATCACCAACTGCATCAACTTCGCCAATCCCGATCTCGTGGTGATCGGAGACGAGTATGCAGGGTTCGGCCAGAGGTTTCTCGACCGGATCAAGGTCCATGTGAAATCGGCGGTTCTGCCGAGCATCTATGATGCGGTGGCAGTCGAACTGAGCCATCAAAGCGAAGATACCGTGCTGCGCGGGGCGTATCTGGACGTGCTTGCCCAGACTCATCTGGGTTCTCCCCGAGAGGTGCCGGAAATCCTCTTCGAACAGGTGGCTGGCGAGGCATGAAGGATGTTCGACGATGAATGACCAAGCCGTCCAGCCGCTCCTGTCTGTCGAGAACGTTTCCAAGTCCTTTGGCGGCGTGCAGGCGCTTCGTGACGGCACGTTCGAGCTGCATCGCGGCGAGGTTCTGGCCATCGTCGGCAGCAACGGTGCCGGCAAATCGACGCTGATCAAGGTCGTGGCCGGGGCGCATGTCCCGGACGGAGGGCGGATCGTCATCAATGGAAAGGAAGTGCCTCGCGCCGAACACAGCGTCTCGCACATGCAGGAATGCGGGATCGAGGTGGTCTACCAGGACCTCGCGCTCGTTCCGAACATGACGGCGCCCTACAACCTGTTTCTGGGGCGCATCCCGCGCAAGCTGGGGATCTTCGTGGACGAGCGAAAGATGCGCGAAAAGACCCGTGAAGTTCTCGCGCAGCTCAACGTCACCACCGTCCAGGACCTGTCTCAACCGATTTCGTCCATGTCCGGCGGACAGCAGCAAAGCATCGCCATTGGGCGTGCCATCGCCTGGGGCAGCGACATCGTGATCCTGGATGAGCCGACTGCCGCCCTTGGTCCGAACGAGACCGCAGAGGTCGAGCGGCTGGTCGAGGACGTGCGCGAACGGCACGGCACGTCCTTCATCCTGATCAGCCACAACCTCGACCAGGTGCGCCGCCTGGCCGACCGGATCGTGGTGACGCATCACGGCGTAACGTCCCGCGAATTCAGGCGCGACGAGATCACGTCTGACCGGCTCGTCAAGGCCATCACGCTTGGCGAATGAGGACAATGCAATGACCGAGACAACCGCCTCCCGTCAGATTCTCACTCCCAAGCGCGTGGAAATGCTGCGCGAATACGTGCCGTTCATTGCCATCGCGCTGGTGATCCTGATGTTCTGGGCGATCTCGGGCGACCGCTTCATGTCGATGCGCAACTGGACATTCATCGCTCAGCAGACCCCCGTCCTGATGCTGCTGGCATTTGCGCAGCTGATGGTCGTGACGACCGGTTCGATCGACATTTCCATCGGATCGAGCCTGGCATTTTCCGCCTTCTTGGGTGCGCTTGGAATGCTCTGGTTCGGGGATGCGGGGCTGATCCTGGGCGTCTTTGCGGGCGGTCTCGTTGGAATGGTCAACGGCCTGATCATTTCGCTGCTGAAAATCCCTTCATTCGTCACCACGCTCGCCATGCTCATCATCGTGCGGGCCGTCGTGATCATCGTCTCGGACGGCACGGCCATCTACATCACCGACGGCAGCGTGTCCGGCGGCACCAACATTTCGTCGGTCACGGCCCCGTGGCTGCTGTCGATGGGGAAATTTCCCGCGATCTTCATCATTGCGGCAATCGTCGCCCTTCTCACGTGGATATTCTATGAGAAGACCGTTTTCGGCCAGCAGCTGCGCGCGGTCGGCGGCAACGAGAAGGTCCTGCGCCTCGTCGGCATCAATGTCACGACCTTCAAGATCAAGGTCTTTGCCGCGGCCGGGCTGATGGTAGGGCTGGCGGCTTGCGTCAACCTGGCAAGGGCCGGGGCCGCGACTCCGCAAGCAGGCCTGATGATCGAGCTCGATGCCATTGCCGCGGTTGCGCTCGGGGGCACGCCGCTCACTGGCGGCTACGGCAGCGTGGTCAAGACGATCATTGGGGCCTTTACCCTGACGATCGTGCGGAACGGACTGACCATCGCCGGCGTTCCGCCGTCCTGGAGTCAGGTTGCCCTGGGCGTCCTGCTGATCGCGGCCATCGCCATTTCGCTGAACCGAAGCAAGGTAGACGTGGTGAAATGATGGAGGACGACATAGGCAACTCTTGCGCGAAGGGTCTCAATCGTTGTCCGCGACAGATGCGTCGACGGCGACCTCGCCAGTGATCATTGTCTCCGCATAGGCACGTTCGATCCGCGCCGTTTCATCCTCGGTCAATGCCCGAAATTCATTCGCCCTGGCACGCCGTGAAAGGGTGCCGCCGTTCTGCTGGAGGAAGCGGAACAGCAGATCGATGGTGCGCTCGGGCATTTCGACAATGGATTCGATCTGACCGCGGAACGCATCATAGTTCCGAAGGAATGCTGTCTCTGAAGGCAAGTCCTCTTCGATCGTCTTCCAAACGCACGAATAGAGGAATTCCGCGTGCGGGGTCGCGTCGAAGTAGCGATAGAAATCGCCCGTGTCGTTCAAGACCCGCACGTTGAATCTCTCTGTAGGCTCCCACTCGATCAGCGGCATCAGCCGCGCGGAATAGCTTTCAAGTACCGTTCTGTACTCATCGATGCGCTCAAGGATCGCTGCAGAAACGGGGAAGATCAGGCCGGGCGGGTTGAAGCCGCGATCCGCAAGAACATGATGGATCAAGTAGCGATGCAGCCTGCCGTTTCCGTCCTCGAACGGATGAATGTAGACAAAGCCGAACGCGAGGATTGCTGCAGCCACTACCGGGTCGGAGTGGCGCGACGCGCCCACGTCAAACGCGATCATGCCGTCGGTCAGGGATGACAGATCTTCATGCCTCGCGCTGACATGGTCGGGCAAGGGCATTCGCGTCTCGCGATCATGCCGGCCGACAAAACCGCCCTCATCCCGGAAACCAAGCTTGATGAAGCGCGCATCGCCTATGACGATCCGCTGCAGGCGCAGCAATTCGTCTCGATCCAGCGGCTGGCGACCCGCTTCTCCGATGGCGCGGCCCCATCGCTGAATGCGGTCTTGAGACGGCCGTTCGCCCTCAATGGCAAAGCTTGAACGAGAATCCTTCAGCAGCAGGAACGCAGCCGTTCGCGCGAGCAAGTCACGCGGCACGTCGGCGACAACTGCACGGGCGCGCGCCGACAGATCCATTGCCATGAACTCTTCAAGCTTCGGCGTTCGAAAGACAAGCGGGCAAAATTCTCGAGTTCCCGGCAGGTTGTTTCTTACGCGATACCGTGGAGCGTTCTTTCCCTCCGTCGCGAATTGCCGCTCCGGATCAACAACTGCCACATAGCGACCGCCTTCCGCGTCCGGCAGATCCAGCCGCTCGCCTGTAAGCCATTCAAACAGAAACCAGATGCGTCTCGTGTAGCTGCCAGTCGGCTTGTTGCGCACGATCTCTGCTACGGCGTCTGGGCCAATGGCTGCAAAAAGCCTCTTGAGGACGGCCAGATCAAGCCCTTCATATTTGAGCGCGAAGGTGAGGTGGCCATCGACGTCCGCCCTAGGTGCGTGACGTGGTGTCATGATGCGCCAGGCATCGTCTTCGACAATTCGGTGGCGACTTCCCGTCGCGGACAGTTTGCGTGGCAGCGGGACTGCCAGCTCATATGCATCGATCAGCGCGCCATAGCCGGCGAGGGTGGCGGTCTCAGGAAGGCGACGCTCCCGAAATACGTTCCTAGGGCCTGAAAACTGTACTTCATGAATGAGTGGCATGAATTTTGTTCCCTTCATTGCAAGTTCTGTTCGGAAACATGACCCTCCATGAATTTTGTTTCTAACACATGAAAAACGTGTCTGAATAGATGGATTCTGTGAAAAGTGCATTTAGCGGTTCGGTTCTGAACAAAACGCCTTACGCATTTGTCCCCGGAGATTGATGGTGAGTACAAGACATCTTTCTTGTGCACCCGTTGGCATCGGCCTCCTTGAGTCACGCATGTTTCTGACCTACAAGTTGGTCAGAAGGAAAGGAGTGCCCATGCAGATCGCCGTTGCCGAAGCCAAGGCCCATTTTGCAGAGCTGATCCGTCGCGCCGAAGCTGGAGAGGCGATCGAATTAACGCGCTATGGACGCCCCGTGGCCCGGATCGTCGCCGCGGACCGGCCCGTCGCCCGACCGCTCATCGGCGCGATGGAAGGCGCCTTCACCCTGCCGGACGACATGTTCGAGGGTGATGACGAGATCGCGGAGATGTTCGAGCGGAGCGTCGTGGACTAGGTGCGGCTGCTGCTTGACACCAATGTCTTGCTTTGGGCGGTTCTGAACGACCCGCGCCTGACGGCGACTCAGGCGCAGGCCATTTCCGAGGGCGAGTTGCATCTTTCTTCGGCAAGCGTCTGGGAGATCGGGATCAAGCGCGCAATCGGAAAGCTTGACGTCCCCGAGGAACTTCTTGACATCGCGGCGGATTCGGGTTGCCGACCTTTGCCCATTTCCTGGACCCATGCGAAGGCTGCGGCGGCGCTGCCACTGCACCACACCGACCCTTTCGACCGGATGCTGATTGCGCAGGCCCGCTGCGAAGGGCTAAACCTTGCGAGTTCGGACTGGAGACTTGCAGCCTACGACGTGAATCTTGTCGCCTGAGACAGACGGCACCCCGGGACCACGACAGGGAGATGTACAGGCGGCGGCACCAGATCGAGAATTTCTTCGCGAGGATCACGGAGTTCCGTGCGGCGGCGACGCGGTACGACAATACGGACGGACGAGAGCTTCGCGGCAGCAGTTCATCTCGTCGCTGGCGTTATTCCAGCGACATGAATGTCAACGGACCCCAATACATGAAAAACGTGTCCGAGTAGATGGATTCTGTGAAAGGTGCATTTGGCGGTTCGGATCTGGACAAAACGTCTTGCGCACCTCGTATGCTTCGAGAATCAGAAGTGAATCAGGAGGTGGCTGTGGATAAGTTGGACGCGGATTCCTGTGGAAAACCCGTCGCTGTCGCCTGAACGCGACAGTCCCCTGCGCGAGTTCTATGGCTCCCGACACCAATTCAGGGTAAGCGTCATTTAGAGCCCATACCTCGGCACCGTTTCCCGCCCGGCGATTTTCGCATTCAGTGCTCGCCACGAAGCTGAACTTTCCTGGAGGGATTTCGATGACGGATGTTTCCCTGGCCGCAACGGGCGTTGCGG
>JAJEFO010000053.1 GCA_022820365.1 Silicimonas sp. | reverse complement strand
GTGCAGGAGCGAAACCGGGTGCGCCTCGGCAGGGTTGCCGCCGATCAGGAAGATCGCCCTGGAGTTGTGGATGTCGTTGTAGCTGTTGGTCATGGCGCCGTAGCCCCATGTGTTCGCAACACCTGCAACCGTCGTGGAGTGGCAGATCCGCGCCTGGTGGTCGACGTTGTTCGTGCCCCAGTAGGCGGCGAACTTGCGGAACAGGTAGGCCTGCTCGTTGTTGTGCTTGGCCGATCCCAGCCAGTAGACGCTGTCCGGTCCGCTTTCGCCACGGATCTTCATCATGCCGTCGCCGATCTCGTTGATGGCCTGTTCCCAGGAGATGCGAACCCACTCGCCGTTCTCCTTTTTCATCGGGTACTTCAGCCGCCGCTCGCCGTTGGCGTGTTCGCGGACCGCCGCGCCCTTGGCGCAGTGGGCACCGAGATTGAACGGGCTGTCCCATCCGGGCTCCTGACCGGTCCAGACGCCGTTCTGCACTTCGGCGATGACCGAGCAGCCGACCGAGCAGTGCGTGCAAACGGACTTGCGCAGCTCGACCGCGCCGGTGCCGGTCGCGGCTTCGGCCTTCGTGACCGAACCGCCCGTGGCAGCGATTGCCGTCAGTCCGCCGATCGCGAGACCTGAATTTCTGAGGAAAGTGCGCCGGTCAACGAATGTCTCGGCGACTTGGTTCAGGATGCCAGTCCGCTGGGAGCGTCGCGCAACCCCGTTGGTCTTTTTCCTTAGCATATCATTCTCCCTTGCTTGCTGCGGGCAGTCCCGCATGCGTGCTGGGTTGTTTCCGAATGCGCCGGCCAGTGGGCGTCACGCAACCGAGGCCGGGCAGTGGCTGCAGCGTCCGGCCCTAGAACCGGGCGCTGTCGTAGTAAGCGCGGGTATGCGCCGTGTCCTGAAGCCTGTCTGACGACAGGTCAGGCTGGGCCGCTTCCGCCGACGTTCCCGAAGCGATGACAACGGCCGCAACCGGTGCGCCCGTCCCCGCCATTTTCAGGAAATCCCGACGGCTTGTACCCTCTTCGGGTTTGTCGGTCATGTGAAAGTCCTCCTTCCTTTCGTTGTGGCGACAGTTCGCCAGATCAGTTCTTTGCGCCTCAGGCGGCGCTGAGTCGAAACCCTTCGGTTTCAATTTCCATGAACAATCGCCCGAGCCGACCTACTGCCGCATACAGAACCGAACTCTTTGCCGCTTCGAGATCCGTAAAGCAGTGGCATGCCCAAGGAGCGATGTGCCGGTTGAAAAAATCCCGCTGCACGTCCAGCGGTGTCGGCGTCCCGAACCTTCCGATGATCAGCGCACCCATCACTTCCATCAGCGACGCGATGTTGTCTTCCGGTTCGAACACGTTTTCCGATCTTGCAATGCCGTGCGACGCGAGGTCGCCGCGCAGCGACGCCAGCGGCTTCTCGTTCAAGAAGCCCGTCATGTAGAAGCTGGCGTACGGCAGCAATTCGCCCCGCCCGAGACCGATGAACAGCCGGTTGAATTCCGATTCCACGCTCTTGGGGTTGGAGCGCCGCGCAATGGTGGCCAGCGCGCCGATGGCCTGGCCGATCTCGGTGGCGTCGCCGGACAGTCCGGAAGTCTGGTCGAGAAGCAGCTGGTCGGGAGGGCGGGCAAGGATCAGGCCGAGGAAATTGTAGAGGTCAGCGCGGAGACGATCCTCTTCAGGCACTTCAATGGCTCGATCCATTGCGTTCATCGAAACTGGTTACCCTCGCTTTGACGGCTTAGGCTTCATCGAAATGATAGCTCATGCGGCGCGGTTTGAAACCACTTCTTTCGTCTTCTTCGGCGACAATTCGCGAATTTTGTTCATCTTTTTCGAATTCCGGAGCGATCTGTTCCCGAGGTAAATTGTCGGGTTTTTCGTCCGCGTCGATATCGGGCGAATCATCCGTTTCCGATTCGTTCGCCGCACCTTCCTCTTCTTCGCTTGCCACCTGCGACTGTTCGGCCATTGCCGTGACGTGCCGGGCCATGCCTTCGCCGACCCGGTAGGCGGTTTGCAGGTTCTCGATGACGGTTGTCGCGTCGGTGAAATCCTCACCGTATTCGATGAGACCGTCGAGGTTGGCGAGTACCGGGTTCGTCGTCCAAAGGCGGCGGAGCGCACGAAGGCGGATGCGTTCCGGAACAGTCTTCTTCAGGAAGACCGAGAAGTCATCGCCCTCGGCCAGGCTGTCTGGATCGGGCAGTTCGAGTTCCCTGAGAACTTCTTCGTCCGGCATCCGCTCGAGCCTGGCCTGTTCTTCTGCCTCCTCGGCGGCAATCTTCGCTTCTTCCTCGGCAGCCTCTTCAGCCCGTACCGCCTCCTTCCGACGTTTCCAGAAGTCGCTCATTGCAGACGCCTCTTCGGCGCGCGATAGACATCGGTGACCTGCTGAATGCGCACGTCGCCAACGCCGTCTTCGACCAGGTCGACGCGTTTCCTGTCTCGCTTGCGCTTCACGAATTCCTCTTCGACGTGATGCTGTTCGACGAAGTCCCGCACCCAGGCGACAAGTCCCGGAGGCATCGGCACTTTCTCGACGATTTCCTCACCGCTGTCGGCGTAGTCCTGTGCCTCGTATGGCGATGCCGTGACCAGCAAGACGGATGGCCGTTCGCCATCTGAGCCTTCTTCCTGACGCAAGACGACGAAGACGCTTGGCGGGGTGTCAGACAGCGCATTCTTGTATGCTTCGGTCTCCGCGCCGTGGAGGTCCAGCGAAACGGTCGCCGCATGATATTCGACCCAGTCGCCCTGCCGCCGCATTTCCCGCCAGTCGGCCGTTCCCGCGCCCGGCAGGACCGCAACCGCCTTCCAGGACCATTTTTTCCAGCGGGTCACTCCCGGCGCCCTGCGCAGAACCACCCCGAGGGGCAAGGCCTCGTATTTCGCCGGATTGATGTACATTTGCCCTCGCGTGTTTCCCGTGCGCTCAAGTGGCCTGTCAACCGCAGTTTACGTTCAGGACCAAACATGTCTAGTCTGGCCGCAGGACGTGAGTCCGTCATCGGCCGATTGTCGGGGAAGGGGAAGACCTTGGCCAACAAGCTGGTCCTTTGCGACTGCGCGAAATCGCAACGACTGCAGCCTGCGGTGATCGAGGCCGCGACCGGGGCCGAGTGCTCCCCGGTCCATACCTCGCTTTGCACCGAGCAGGCGGAAATCGCGGCAAAGGCAATTGCCGAGGGCAACTGCACGATCTGCTGCGGGCAGGAAATGCGGTTCTTCGAGGAGCTTGCCGAGGAGCTGGAGGCCGAGGTGCCTTCATTCCTCGATCTTCGGGACCGTGCCGGCTGGACGGATGACGACAATGACACAGGTCCCAAGATGGCCGCGCTGGTCGCAGCGGCCACGATGCCTGCGGCGTTGACCAAGACCGTCGACGTGGTGTCCGAGGGCGTTTGCCTGGTCATCGGGAGCGGCGATGTCGCGTTTGACGCCGCCCGGCGCCTTGCGGACACGCACGGCGTCACGGTCTTGCAGCTGGACGACAGCGACCCGCCTCCGGAACGAGAGTTCGACGTGATCAGGGGGCGGATCAGGAAGGCGTCCGGGGCCTTGGGTGAATTCAAGGTGTCGTTCGACGCGTTCTGCCGAATTCAGCCAGGCGGGCGCGGCAACTGGCGATGGACAGAACCTCGCAACGGCGCACGCTCGGAGTGCGACATCATTCTCGATCTCGGCGGGCAGACCCCGCTTTTTTCCGCCCATGAAAAGCGGGAAGGCTACCTGCGCGCCGACCCGGGCAGCGTAACGGCGTCCATGGACGCGGTGTTCGATGCCGCCAAGCTGATCGGCACATTCGAAAAGCCGCTATATGCTCGTGTCGAGCCGATCCTCTGCGCCCATTCGCGGGCCGGTCAGGTAGGATGTTCGCGTTGCCTGGACGCCTGTCCGACCGGGGCGATTTCTCCCGACGGCGAACACGTCACCGTTGACCCGATGGTTTGTGCAGGGTGCGGCGCCTGTTCCTCGCTTTGCCCGTCCGGCGCGATTTCGTACGATGCGCCGCCGGTCGAGCATTCGTTCCTTCGGATCCAGACGCTGGCGAAGGCCTTTCTTGGCGCTGGCGGAACCGATCCAAGGCTGCTGGTCGTGGACGAGCACGGTTCTGAACTGATCCGTCTTTCTGCACGACATGGCAGGGGCCTGCCGGCCGATGTCGTGCCGATGGAAATGCCGGCGGTCGGCGCTTTCGGGCATGCAGAGGCCCTCGCCGCGCTTGCGGCCGGTTTTGCCGCCGTGGCCATCGTGCCCGGACCCGGGGCCGACCGATCGGTATTGGACCATGAAATCGCCCTGACCGAGGCGGTCGCCGACAACAAGGTGGCCTTGATCGACACAGCCGACGCTGACGCGCTGTCGGACTCGCTGTTCAGTTCAGAGGTGCCATCTGCGCTGACCAAGCCGATCCGTCCCATGGGGACGCGTCGGCAGATCGCCCGGCAGGCAGCGAAGGCATTGCGCCCGGACGCAGCCGAGCCGATTCCGTTGCCAAACAATGCCCCTTATGGCGTGATTTCGGTAAATTCGGACGCGTGCACGCTCTGCCTCTCCTGCGTGTCGCTTTGCCCTTCCGGCGCACTTGGCGACAATCCCGACCTGCCTCAACTGCGGTTTCAAGAGGATGCCTGCCTGCAATGCGGGCTTTGCGCCAGCATCTGTCCCGAAGATGCCATTGCGCTCGTGCCTCGGTTCAATCTTGGCGACGATGCATTGTCCCAGGTGGTCTTGAACGAGGAGGAGCCGTTCGCCTGCATTGAATGCGGAACGCTGTTCGGTTCAAAGTCCACCATCGAACGCATAACCGAAAGACTTTCCTCGCACTCGATGTACCAGGGAGAGGGCGCGCTGAGAATGATCCAGATGTGTGACGATTGCCGGGTGAAATCCCAGTTCCTGAGCGAGGACAGCCCAATGGCCGCGGGCGAGCGGCCGCGGATTCGCACCACTGACGACTACCTTTCGAAACGTCGCGATCACTGACCCGTCAAGGGTGCACCAAGGGCTGCTGGTTCGATACTTGCGACGTAGGCCAAGATCGCGTCGATGTCATCCAGGGTCAGTTCCAGTGGCGCAATCGGCGAGGGAAGGTCCTCGGGGAAGGGCTCCGTTACGTCTTCGATCTGCGTAAATGCACCATGGGGTTTCAGGACGTAGAAGCTCGAGAACCTTACGTCCCAGTCCTCAAAGCTGCGCAAGGCGAAGAACGACGGAGTCGAGCCGATGCCGAGGCCTTCGTCGCCTCGGGCAGTGACGTGGCATCGGCCGCAATGGACCCGCGAAACCTGCTGTCCGCGCAGTTTGTCACCTTCGTAGAACTGGTCTTCGGCAACCTCCTCTTCCTCGACCGGCAAGGCGAACGGCTGATTGCCGTCGATCTTGAATCCCGAGATTGCGCTTTGCCCGGTCTTGTCGGTTATCCACGAGGCAAACCGAGATGCCCCTGCATGCTCTGGCGCGAGGACGTCAATGGACCAGGTCTGGCCCATGCCGGTAAAGACCGGCGTACCAGTGTCCCCGAATGCGACTTCTGCCGCCTCCCCGGGCGAGACCAATTCGACGCGTACCTGGGTCTTCAAGGTGAAACGCGGCAACATGTACTTCATCAATCCGCTCTCGGCCAGCACGGCGGGGACCGACAAACGAAACTGACGGTCGTCGGCGGAAGCAAGGCTGGCGCCGACGACGAAGAGAAGTAACGCAGCTGTCAAGGACCTCTTCAGCATGGAGCCTCTTGCAAGACGTCTCGGGTTGAATGGAACTTTCTCGCTGAGCGGGTCACTCGACTAAAGCCCCGGAGAAATGGGGGCCCGTCCGGCTTGACAGAACTGCCAATGCAAAAAAACACCATGAGGCGACCCCATGACCCTGGACGCGAACATACGGGATTGCCGGTGCCGGTATCAAGGCAATTTGTTCCCAGTACTTGAATCGAAGGCTGGCTCGCGGTCGAATCACGGAAAGGCACGGTGCGATTCGCTGGCTCCTGGCGAAATGCCGGCAACGGACTTCTCGACCCGTACGTCACCTCGAACAGTTCGCGCGGGGTTGAATTCCAGTATCGAACCGGTATCTACCTAGGCTCCGTTCACGCTGAACGCAGCCTCGAGTCTTGCACGAGGTTCGGCACAGCCAAAGGCAATTGGACCCGATCGGACGAGCAACCTAGAGGAAGAACCACGATGAACGACTCCTACAACATGTCTATGAGAAAGTTCCTGAAGCAGGTGGGCGTGACCTCGCAACAGGCGATCGAGACGGCGCTTCGCGACAGGGGCGAAGCCGGCAAGAGCTATGCGGTCAAGGCCAGGGTCTCGATTGAGGAACTCGGCTTGGATCACGAAGTCTCGGGCACCATCGTGGAAAACGACTGAACCTTGGCGCTGTCCCGAGATAGCGTGCTTGGTGCACTGAAGTCGGTCGGCGACCCCGTAACCGGCGACGACATCGTTGCAGCAGGACTGGTGCGTGCCTTGAACGTCGAGGGCGGACGCATCCGGTTCGTCCTGGAAATTGATCCAAAGCTTGCGCAGACGTATGAGCCAATACGGGCTGATGCGGAGGCGCGGATGAAGGCGCTGCCGGGTGCCGAGGACGTGTCGATCCTCATGACCGCGCATACCGAGAAGGCGCCGCCAGACCTGAAACCCAGTGCACGTTCCGAACCCAAGGGACCTGAGAAGATACCCGGCATCGATCGCATTCTTGCGATTGCGTCCGGAAAAGGCGGGGTCGGAAAGTCGACAGTCTCCGCAAACCTGGCCTGTGCGCTTGTGCAGGCGGGGCGGCGCGTCGGCCTGCTGGACGCGGACGTCTACGGACCGTCACAGCCACGCATGCTCGGCGTCTCGGGCCGTCCGTCAAGCCCGGATGGAAAGACCATTCTTCCGATGCGCAACCACGGCGTCACCATGATGTCGATCGGGCTGATGACCACGGAAGGTCAGGCGGTCGTCTGGCGCGGCCCGATGTTGATGGGCGCATTGCAGCAGATGCTGACGCAGGTGCAATGGGGTGCCCTCGACGTGTTGATCGTCGACCTGCCGCCTGGCACGGGCGATGTCCCGATGACGCTTGCGCAGAAGGCCGTCGTCGATGGCGCGATCATCGTTTCCACGCCACAGGACGTGGCGCTGATCGATGCCCGCAAGGGGGTGGACATGTTCAACCAGCTGGGCGTTCCGATCCACGGCCTGATCGAGAACATGTCAACCCACATCTGTTCGAACTGCGGGCACGAAGAACACACCTTCGGCCACGGCGGCGTGGCGGCCGAGGCGGCGAAAATCGGCGTGCCGCTTCTGGCGGAGATTCCGTTGCATCTCGACATCCGCGTAGCCGGTGACGGGGGGGCGCCAGTTGTCGTGACTAGCCCCGACGGCCCGCAGGCGGCCGCGTTTCAGCAGGTAGCCGGCGACCTTGTCGGGATGAGCGCCGCATGACGGAAGCCGTTCTGCCTCCATTGATGTCCGGCCTGGCTGTCAGCGGTTCAATCGACCCCTTCGTCACTGCCTGCGCCAAGGCGAGCCTGGGCTGCGACGCCGGGCTCGTCGTGTACAACGTTTCCGTGGACCGGCTCGGCTCGGCCTTGGTGTTTGCGCCGGAAGTGCCGCTGGCAAAGGCCATGGCGATGCTGCCGCTTTGCGGCTTGGGGCTGCAGAATTCCCTGGGTGCGCTCGCGCCGCCAGAGGTTGCGGTTCACCTCGGCTGGTCCGGTGAAATCCGTGTCAACGGGGCGCGTTGCGGCCGATTCCGCGTGGCGGCCAGCACCGACGACGAGGGTGCGCAGCCGGACTGGCTGGTCGTCGGGTTCGAGATGCCGCTGTTCAGCGCCACGCAAACGCCGGGCGAAGACGCGGAGGAAACAGTGCTCTACGAGGAAGGCTGCGTTGATGTCGACCCGGTGACCCTGGTCGAAAGCTGGGCGCGCCATACGCTCAACTGGATTGCGCGCTGGGAGGATGAAGGTCCGAGACCCCTGCACGCCGAATGGCGGGGCATCGCGCACGGGCTGGGCAACGAAATCCAGTTTGGCGGGGCGAGCGGCACCTTCCTTGGCATTGACGAGGATTTCGGGATGCTTCTGCGCGACGGAAGCGACACGCGCCTGTTCCCGCTCACTGCTCTTCTGGAGGCGCAATGAACCTTGCCCGCGCAATCCATTTCGACGAAAGCGACACCCGGGTCTACCCCGTGCCGGCCCGAACCGGAGAATGGTGCGTTTCCGGAGGGTTCGAATTCTCAAACTGGACCGAGGCCGATCTGGCGGGCAAGGCCCGGCAGGCCTTTTCAAACGGCTGGTTCGGGCTCGAAACGACCGGGCGCGTGACCTTCGTTGCGGTTACCCAGATCGAACCCGTGGAACTCGAGCGCCTGGCCGACATGCTGGCCGAGCACTTCGTGACCTATTACGGAGCGCCTGACCTTGTCGCTGCGCGTCCGGTTGCCAGCGAGGAACTGGGTCACATGGCGGAGATGTGCGACGAACATGCGGCGAACACGCTTCTCACGGTCTCTCGCGAATTGACCGAGGTAGGGGTTCGCGAGTCATTCCGCGTCATTGAAGCCCAGGACGCGGACCTGGGCCAGTTCGCCATTCACGGTTCGCTGGACGAGTGAGCCGGATGCTCGATGAGGATTCCCAGTCTGCAAAGGCGGCGGCCAGCCCGGCCTTCACATGCGCGTGGCTTGCCGGATTGGCAGGCAGATTGCCGAACGGAATCGGGCTCCTTTCGAACTGCAGGGTCTCGTCTGCCAGGTTCTTGAATTTCAACCAATTTGTGCGGTCCGCCGACGGACGGGAAGCGCTCGCGGAGAGGTTCGGAAGCCTGACCTCGATTCCCTGTACCGGACCGATGGCTGCAGCTGTGCTGCGGCGAAATCTCGGGTGTGGACTGCTGTTCGGTCGAGGGCCTATTGAGCCAATACCTGATCGAGGCACCCAAAGCACCTCCTTTCGATCTGTGAGTGGATCCCAAATTGCAGGGAAACATGGTCTTGGCGCCGGTTCGTTGCAATCAAGCTTGACGTTGGGATCCTAATTGTGCTCATTGACTCCACGACTTTGACCGGGAGGTCGGGTTGCTGATCAACGGATGATCTCCCGAAGGCTTTAGCCGTGATCGCGTGCGCGATGGCGGTGCTTCGCAGCATAGGGAGGACAGAATGCTCAAGACAATTCGGACAGCGGCTCTTGTCGCAACGGCGGCAGTGACCGCATCGGCGGTATCGGCTCAGGTCAATCTGACGTCAAATACTGCAGGTGCCGGCACTACCGCCGGACTGACGGCGTCTGCACTCGTTGAGTACGCAGCGGACCGCGGCATCGCCAACATCCAGTTGAAAGACGGTCAGACCGGCACCAACTACTTCCTGGCACTGGCAGAGGGCAAGATCGACATCGCCAACGGGCCCTTCATCCTGCCGTTCATGTTGACGCGTGCCGCCGGCCCTTACGCCAATCTCGGAAAGGAGAAGGGCGCTGAAATCGGACCGAACGTCCAGCTTCTCTATCCCTACACGTTCAGCATTTTCACCATGTATGCCTATGATGCCAAGGGCGTCGAAGGCTGGCACGATCTCAAGGGCCGCAAGGTGCTGAACGGGCCCCCGCGCGGTGCCGCAACCACGAACTCGCGTGCGATCATCCAGCTGTTTGGCGGTTCGAAGTTTGATGAAGACTACGAGTCCGTCACCGTGAGCTGGAACCAGGCCGCCTCGGCGGTCATCGACGGCACGGCCGATGTCGCGGTGATCCCGGCAATGTTCCCCGGCCCCCGCATCACGCGTGCAGGTGCTGCCGGAGCCATGAGCATCTACTCGCTTCCCAAGGACACGTTTGAAACCGAGGCAGGTCAGAAACTGCTGAACAAGCCCGGCTCGACGGCGTTTTCCATGCCGGTCGCCGAGCTTCAGGCAAGCCTAGGCGACGGATGGACCGTAGTCTCCGAGGACGACACGTTCCGCGCAATGTCGGTGGTCGGCGGCGACTTCGTCAACAAGAGCATGGACGAAGAGGTGGCCTATCAGCTGACCAAGGCGCATATCGAGAACCTCGAAGGACACAAGGCCCTGGCGCCGTTCATGGGCTCGCTGAATTTCGGAATCCTGGATCCCGCGGTCTCGGGCTTGTGCGGGCCCAACACGGTCAAGTTCCACGCCGGCGCCGTCCGTGCCTGGGAAGAGGCCGGACACACGGTTCCGGATTGCGCCAAGCCATAGCGGCGCGAAACGGCAAAAGTGCCGGGCGGCGGAAGGAGTCGCCCGCACTTTCATCATGAACGCTTCGAACAGCCCTTTAGCGGAGCCGGAATGACCGATCAGGACCAACCGCAGGAAGCTCCCGGCGCCCCTGTTGAGCGGCTGGTTTATTGGCTGGGGCTCCTCTTGGTGCTGCTGGGGCTCCTGAACGTGACGCCGGCAATTCCCGGTTGGGACGAACTCTGGAGGTCGGTGACGGGCATTGGGTTCTTCAAGGTCCGGCGCTTTCCGACCGAATGGCTGTATCCACTCGTCTTTGCATGGATGATGCTGATCGTCGCCCTGAAGCATTCCATGTGGCGAGGCTGGGTCGACAGGACGCCTGTCCGGCGCCGGTTCGGCCTGTTCCTCGATGTCGCCCTTGTTGTCGCCGCGGCGACGATTTCCTTGAGCTACCTGATCGAGCTGGAGGCCGTTTGCCTCTATGACATGTTCACCGGAGACCGGGAGCGCCTGGTGGCGCAAGCATTGAAGGCTGACGTCGAATATGCCGAACTGCTCGGCCTGCCCATCCCCGAAACTGCCGACGATCCTGCGTGCCTGAACACGACGGGAAGCCTGCTTCCGATCATCCTGTTCGGGGCCACCGTCATTTTCCTGGCCTACAACATCAACGTCTGGGGGTTCCCGCTTGTGCTGGTGTCGATACTGATCGCGACCTACACCTTCGGCACCGTCATGAACTGGTACCTGTTCGGCGCGGAGGACCAGAACAAGTACCTCATCACGATCCTGAGCAGCGAGGAACCGCGAAGCCTGACCTCTGGCCGCGAGTTCGTGCGCGACGCGCTCATAAACAACACGGCCGGGCTCCTTGGCCGCTTTATCAACGTGGTGCTGCTGCTGGTCTTTCCCTACATCATTCTCGGCGCGCTCTTTGGCCGATGCGCCGGCGGGCAGGCACTGATCAAGCTCGCGTTTTCCATGACCCGCAACCTGCGCGGCGGTCCGGCCCATGCCGCAGTCGTGTCGTCCGCCATGTTCGGTACGATCACTGGCGGCCCGGTGGTCAATGTGCTGTCTACCGGAGTGCTCACCATCCCGATGATGGTGAAGCGCGGGTTTTCCAAGGTGTTCGCAGGCGGCGTGGAGGCCGCGGCATCCTCGGGCGGGTCAATCATGCCGCCAATCATGGGCGTGGCGGCCTTCATAATGGCTTCGCTGACGGGGGTCCCGTATCGCGAGATCATCATTGCCGCCGCTATTCCCGCGCTCTTCTACTTCTTCTGCCTGTTCCTGTCCGTGGTGTTCCAGGCGCGCAAGCAGGACATCCAGTCCGTCGGCGAACTGTCGGACGACATGCGTCTGGACCGCGACGACAGGCTGCACCTGGTTCAGATATTTGCGCCCGTGCTCTTGGTGCTTGTCCTGTTGCTGACACCTAAGGACGTGGTTGGCTGCAGCACGATTTCGGTCCTGCTGGGCGCGGTCGTGGAAGTGAATGGCGAGGTTTGCAAGGTCATCTCGCTGCCTTGGATCATTGAACTCTTCCAAAACGCGGCTGGTGATGCAAGCGCGGCCGGCTGGTGGGCGGTGATGCTGCTTCTGGTCTTGATGTTTCTTGACCGGGAGTTCCGGGCGCGGCCCGGAAAGATCTTCGATGGGCTGGCACAGGCCGGCGTGACCGTTTCCACGCTTTACCTGATGTTCCTCGCGGTGACCGTGATCGACGTTTGCCTCAACTTCACCGGGCTCGCAAAGTTCGTGGCCGTGGATGTCCTCGGATTCCTCAAGTCCTTCGATGTCGGGGTCGGCTCGATGGCCTTCCAGCTCTTCGCCCTGATCCTGACAATGCTCCTTGCCGTACTGCTTGGAATGGGGATGCCCGCGGTTCCGGCTTACATCAATGTCGCGCTGCTGATGGGGCCGATGCTGGTTGGCCTTGGATTGGCGACGTTCACCGCGCACATGTTCATTTTCTATTTCGCGATTGCTTCGGCAATCACGCCGCCGGTCGCGCTGGCGGCGTTTGCCGCCTCGACCATCACCAAGGCCGATCCAATGAAGACCGGCTTTTCGGCTGTCAGGTCGGGGATCGTTCTGTTCACGATCCCCTTCGTCTTTGCCGTCTACCCGGAGCTGCTGTTGATCGACAAGGCGATCCTTGATCCCCAGACCGGCAGGTTCATTGCAGGCTACGATGGCGACATTGACTACGGCTGGCTTGCGGTCCTGATCGTGCGGGTGGCCTTTGCGTTGTACCTGGTGTCGAGCGCACTCGCCGGATTCGACCGCAAGGCGCTGCCGGCAATCGAAATTGTCGTGAGGTTGGCGCTCGCTGTCCTGATCCTGTTCCGTCCGGTCGAGGTATGCGGACCGGCGTTCGCCGCCGCCGCTGTCCTGGTCGCACTTCACTTGATCCGCAACAGGGAGACCTTGCGGGCCTGATGCCGCTACGGTGCACGAGGACAGCGAATGAGTGAACGCCCAAGCTTCATCGTCTTCATCACGGACCAGCAGCGGTTCGACCATCTGGGCTGCAACGGGCATCCGGTCCTGCGAACCCCGAATATCGACGAATTGGCGCAAGAGGGCGTGAACTTCGACCGATTCTACGTAGCCTCGCCCGTTTGCATGCCGAACCGTGCCAGCTTGATGACCTGCCGCATGCCGTCCAGCCATGGCGTCCGGTCGCTTGGCGTGCCGCTTGCGCACGAGAATGTCACCTTTGTCGAGGTCCTGCGCGCCGCAGGATATGACACCGCGCTCATTGGAAAGAGCCATTTGCAGAACGTCACGGACTGGGCCACCCAGATCGAGCCGCCCGAGCGTCGGGAAGGCTATGCGCAGCCTCCCGATGAACTTGCCGTCGCCGTTCGTTCGGATCTGGACGACGCGAGCTATCAGTACGAGCGGCAGCAATTCTGGATGCAGGACCATCCCAGGGTTCCGACCCCGTTCTACGGGTTTGACCACTACGACTCCGTGCTGCGTCACGGCACGATCACTGGCGGTGACTATGAACTGTGGCTGAAGAGCGAAGCTCCCGAGATCATGCCGTTGCGCGGGCGCGAAGATCAGCTCCCGCACGACTACGTCTGCCCGCAGGCCATTCGCACGAAGATCCCGGAAGACAGGTACTCCACGAGCTACATTGCTGAGCGTGCACGCGAATGGATCGAGGGCCGGAAAGGCAATCCAAATCCGTTCTTCCTGATGGTGTCCTGGCCCGATCCGCATCATCCGTTCAACCCGCCCGGCAGGTATTGGGACATGTACAAGCCCGAAGAGATGCCCGTGCCGCTGGCCTACACCGCCAATGACTGGGAGCCGCCGGAATACGTGAAAATCGCGGAGCGGGATCGTGCGCGCGACCGGACGCTGGGCCAAAGGACGGGCTACTCCCTGGCCGTTTCCAAGCAGGAAGCGCTTGAGGCGCGCGCCCTGACCTGTGGCATGATCTCCATGATCGATGATGCGGTCGGGCTGATTCGGGGAGCGGTCAAGGACGCCGGTCTTGACGATGACACGGTTCAAGTCTTCACCTCCGACCACGGCGATCATCTTGGCGAACACCGGCTGCTGTTCAAGGGCGCGGAGCAATACGACTCGCTTACTCACGTCCCGTTCATCTGGTCCGACCCGAAGGGCGCCAAAGGCGAACGAAGCCAGGAAATAGGGCAAACGCACGATATCGGAACGACGATCCTGGAGCACGCAAGGGTCGAGGCGCCCGTCGGCATGCAGGGTGTCGTTTTGTCGGTGGCAGGCGGTCAGGGGCGCGAGGCGGCACACATCCAGTACGAAACGCAGCGGACGCAAGAGGCCTTTGGCACTCGTCCTCGCGTTCACACGATCATCCATGACCGGTGGCGGCTGTCGATCTATCTCGGCAAGTGCCAGAACGAGCTGTTCGATCTCGTGGACGATCCCGGTGAAATGACCAACCTCTGGGACAGCGCGGCACATGCCGAGATCAGGAGCCGGTTGATCGAACGGCTTGCCGAGATGGAAATTGCCGTTGCCGACCGGGTGCCGTTGCCGACCGCGCAGGCCTAGCCCTGCTCGAGCTCTTTCGCCGACTGTATGTAGTAGTGCCGCGTCGGGCAGTTGATCTGTGCGCGGGCGTGCAACCTCAGAAGCAGAGCCTTGATTGCCCTGGCGCTTTCCCCGCCCTGGCCGGCATGGATGAGCCGGTCAATCAGCTGCAGGGCCCATTGATAGTCTTCTGCCTTCCGGGCCTTTTCGACGGCCTCCATGACGGCTTCCGGCCCGCCCGCAAGTTCGATGAAGCGGTGCGCCTCGTCCGCCGGAGAGAGGGGGCTGAGCGACGTGGGATTGCCGTCGAACCATCCGATGGTCCCCACGAAATAGGCGCGAACGGCGAAGTCGACCCTCCCGTAGTACTCGCGCAGGTGGGGCTTCTCGGCAAGTTCGGGCGGCAGTTTCACGCTATGCGCCAGTTCGTCGATCGTCTTGCCCGCATCCATGCCCTCGCGGGTTTCCCTGGTGATGTGGCGGATCGCGTCCCGATAGTCCGTCAGTACTTCCCTGATGGTGTCCGCACCGGTCACTGCCTTGGTGTGGCCGGGCGCAAGCACCTCGGGCTCGAACGCCATCAACTGGTCCAGCGTGTCCGCCCAGGCGTCGAAGTCCCGATACTCGGTCCCGCGAATCGCGTAGAGGTTGGGAAACGCGCGATAGAAGTTGTCGCCGCAGAACAGCACTTTCCTGTCGGCATACCAGACGACCATGTGGTCGGGGGTCTCGCCGGGCGCCATCACCAGTTCAAGCTCGATGCCGCAGGTCGTCACCTTCTCGCCCTCTCCGTCAATGCGACGTGTTGGGGGCAGGATGCCGGCGCCCATGCCCTTGAGCGGCCGGTCGCCCGGTCCAACGCCGATGCCGATGATTTCGTTCGGGTGGGACAGTCCGATGCCGAACTGGCGCTTGGTGCGCACTTGCAGAGCCTTGACGGCGCGCGGGTGGATGGTCTCTTCGAGCAGCGCGTCTCCGGATGACCTGTCGCTCGCAAGAATTTCCGGGCTTCCTCCGGCGGCGAAAACGCTCGCGCCAGAGATGTGGTCGCGGTGTGAGTGTGTCAGAATGATCGTCTTGATCGGCAAATCGGTGATCTTGCGAAACTCTGCCAAAACGTTTTCGGCGGCAGTTGTCGTTTCGGTCGTGTCAATGATGACAATGCCGTCGTCCCCGACGATCATGTACACGTTCGACGCTGCAAACCCGAATGCCTGATAGACGTTGTCCGCAATCCGGACCACGTCTTTCGAGAAGTACTCCGGGTGGGCCTGCAGTTCGGTGTGCATCGACGTTCCTCCACATGTCACCGCATCAATCGTGTGAATCTGGGTATCGGTTTGGGATCCCGAATGCAAGAAGAGCGGCCTATTCCCATTCATGCCGGGCTCATGCATTGAATTAGGATCCCAAGAGTGCGATACGGCGCGGAATTCAGAGGGTGACACTGACATGGCGCACAAGAACATACTCTTCATCATGTGCGATCAGCTTCGGTTCGACTACCTTGGATGCACGGGCCACCCGACCATCAAGACCCCAAACATCGATGCGCTGGCCGCTCGAGGCGTCACCTTCTCCAACACCTATTGCCAGTCGCCGATCTGCGGCCCGTCACGCATGAGCTTCTATACCGGCCGCTACGTGTCGTCGCATGGGTCCGCATCCAACTTTGCGCCGCTTCGCATCGGCGAGCGGAACATCGGCCACCACTTGAATCCGCTGGGCACGCGTACCGTACTCGTGGGCAAGACGCACATGATTGCCGACAGGGAGGGCATGGAACGACTTGGCGTGGACGCCGGCAGCGCCATTGGCGTCCACCATGCGCAGGCCGGATTCGAGGTGCATGAGCGCGACGACGGCGTGCATCCGGATTCGATGGTCCGCCCGGACGTCGCCTACAACCAGTACCTGAAGTCGAAGGGATACACGGAAGACGACAACCCGTGGCATTGGGCGGCGAACTCCGTCGAAACGGGGGAGGGGGTTCGCTCTGGTTTCTTCAATGACCGTGTAGACTTGCCTGCGAGGGTGGCCGAGGAGGACTCGGAGACGCCCTACATGACCAGGCGGGCAATGGAATTCCTGGCGGCGGACGACGGCAAGGCCCCATGGCTGCTTCATCTGTCCTACATCAAGCCCCATTGGCCCTATGTCGCGCCTGCACCTTACAACGACATGTACACGGCTGACGACGTCGTGCCCGCGACAAAGGATGAAGACGAGCTGGTGGACACCAATCCCCTCATGAAGCTCTTCATGACGCGGGTCGCCGGGAAGACCTTTGGCAGGGACGTTGCGCGCGAGACGGTCATTCCGGTCTACATGGGGCTGATATCGCAAATCGATGACCAGCTCGGAATCCTGTTCGATTTCATGGAAAAGCGCGGACTGCTCGACGACACCATGATCGTTTTCACTTCCGACCACGGCGACTATCTGGGCGACCACTGGATGGGTGACAAGGACTATTTCCACGACCCGTCCGTCAGGATTCCGTTGATCATCGCGGATCCAGGCAAGGAAGCGGACGCTACGCGCGGCACGGTTGATGCATCGCTGGTGGAGGCAATCGACCTTCTGCCGACGTTCATCGAGCACCAGGGCGGCGAAGTCGCCAGGAACATTCTGGACGGTCGCTCGCTCATGCCGAAGATCCGGGGCGAAGACGTTGCGTGGCGCGGCTATGCCGTCAGCGAATACGACTATTCCTGCCAGGTGTTCCGGCCCGAGACAGAAAGGATGCCCCTGGACTGCCGGACATACATGGTTGCAACCGAAAGGTGGAAATACGTGCACGCTCCCGGGTACCCGCCCGTGCTGTTCGACTTGGAAAACGATCCCGACGAGCTGGTCGATCTTGGCCGCAGTTCCGAACATGAAGGCATTCGCCGGATGATGGCCGGTCATCTCGCGGACTGGGCGCTTCAATACCGGCAGCGAGAGACCTGGTCGGAAGAGCACAACGTCAAGATGACTGGCATGGAAGAACAGCTTGGCGTCCTGATCGGATACTGGAATGAAGAAGACGCCAAGGGCAAGGACCCCAAGATCCTGCCAAGTCGAAGGCCCGTGACCGGAGATTGAACGATCAGGCAGCCGGCGTCAGCGGATCGGCTGCGGAAAATGCAACGAGGTCCGCAACGGTCAGGCTCTTGTCACGCTTTTCGAACGTCTGGATGTATTCGATCATCGTGTGGGAGTGTTCCCGCATCATGCCTTCGGCGCGAACCGGATCGCCGCTCTCGATGGCATCGCAGATGACCTGGTGTTGCGCATTGCCGAGGCGCAGGCGAAAAATGCCGCGCTCAAACTGTTCAGGCGTCGCATCCACGGAGCGGTCGAAGACCATGGATCCGACGGCAAGCATCGGCAAATGACTGATCTGCTCGCAGGCGTAGCTGACATAGTCGTTCCCGCATGACTTCAGAATGGCGGTATGGAATTCCTTGTTTGCGGCCTGCGCTTGCCGCGTGACATAGTCGTTGAGCTGGCCAAGCCGGGACAGCTCGCTGATCGACGCGTCAAGCTTTTCCATCGCCTGCTGCATCGTCGGCAAATGATCAATTCGACTCGGCTCTTGCGCCATGAGGCGCGCCGCAAGGCTCTCGAGGTGCCCGCGGACTTCAACCGCCTGGAGAATGTCCTCCACGGTAGGGCTCTGAACCATGTATCCGCGGCCTTCGCCGCGGCGAATGACGCCTTCCCGCTCCAGAAGGCGCAACGCCAGCCTGATCGGGGTTCGCGACACTTCGTGGGTTTCGCACAGCTGCGCTTCTGACAGCCGCTCTCCCTTCGAATATGACCCCAGGATGATGTCCTGCCGAATTCGGGCCGCGAGTTCCGTGTCGATCGATTCCATGGATGCATTGACACTTATTGGGATCCCAAGGTCAAGGCGCACGTCCTGAGACGACGCCCGGTCAGCCAGGACCGTCGCGATCGGTTCCGGGATGGTACCGGACATGGAGGGTCGTGACGGTACACGCCGCGCACGCCCGGAGGGTCGGAGGAACGCGTGCCGGTGTCCTAAGGCGGCTCGCCTTTTGCCGGCGCTTCCAGTCCGAATGCCGCCGGCACTCCTGGTCACTTGCAAACGAACTTGAAACGTGTCGCGCCGGCGGGAGGGGCGAGTGGACGCGAGGAGAGCTGAAGCGCGTGGCCCCGGATGAAGGTGCCCTGCCGCAGTTCGTCCGGCTCGCCGAGAAGCTTGGTGGCGAGGCCGCGAGGACACGGTTTCCACCATGGACAGCCGTGCAAGTCGGCAAACGAAATGGCAGCAAACGTTGCTTGAAACGGGATCCCAATTATGCAAGTCTTGGGAAACAACTGGCTCAAAGGCGGGAATCCCGGCAATTTCTCGATATGTTGGGATCCCAATTTTTGTGAGCGGTTGTGTCGACAGGGGAGGGAAACATGAAAATCTCGCGTTTTGGCCTGGCACTGGCATTTGCGTCCACGCTTGGGGTCGCCACGCTGCCGGCGAATGCAGAGGAACTGAGCGTCGCAACATTCGTGCCGCCGCAGCACCACACCAACACGGTCATGTTCAAGTGGTTCGGCGAGGAGCTTGCCAAGCGGTCAGGCGGCGAGCTGACGATGAAGCTCTATCCGGCCGGCCAGCTCGGCGCAGGCCCGGTCCAGCAGTACAAGCGTGCCGTCGAAGGCGTGGCGGACATCACGTTCGGTGTCTCGGCCTATACCCCGGCGCTGTTTCCCAAGACAATGCTGGCCATCCCGCCTGGAAAGGCAAACAGCTCGGCAGATGCAACCAAGCGAATTCTCGCTGTCTTCGACGATTATCTTGCGGACGAATACGAAGACGTGAAGGTCATTGGCATCACGACTGCGGCCGGGATCGGCATCGCGGCAACCAGGGACGTATCCACCCTGGAGGGCCTGAAGGGGGCAAAGATCGTGCCTTACGCCGCGCTGACCACTCCGATCATCGAGGCAATGGGTGCCGTTCCCGTGCAGATGCCCGTGACGGAGATGTATACCGGACTGTCCACCGGAACGATTGACGGAGCATATGCCACCTACAACAACATGACTCCGCCCTGGAACTTCTGGGACGTGGCGACGCACTTCGTGACAAACGTGCCGGTCCAGCACGCAGTGATCTTCGTGGTCATGAATCGCGAACGCTACGATGGCCTGAGCGATGAGCATCGCGGCATAATCGATGAACTGGCAGGAGAAGCTTCGTCCATGAAACTGGCGGAGAGCTTTGACGGCGCAGACGCGCGGTCGCTCAAGTTGATGCAGGAGGCTTCGGACAAGAACTTCGTAGTCGTCGAAGTCACGGCCGAGGAACGCGCGCGCATGGACGCTGCCGTTGCCGATGGGCTGAAGGTGATCTTTGCGGACTATGTCGAGCGCGGCATCAGCAACGCCGAGGAAATCTACAACGCGATAAATCGATAGTCCTGATCGAACGAGGGGCAGGGCAGCGTGATGCCTCGGGGGCCAGATGCGGTCCCTTGCGGCAATACCGGCGGAGATTCAGTAGATGGCAGTTGTCCAGCCGACCAACAGGTCCGTCGAGAGCTGCAAGGGATTGCACCTGTACCACGGTGACATTTCCAATTGCTCGATGCGCGTGCGCATGACGCTGATTGAGAAGGGGCTTGACTGGACAAGCCATCACCTCGACCTGCGGAAAAAGGAGAATATCTCCGAAGACTATTTCGGCATCAATCCGAACGGGTTGGTGCCGACATTGGTCCACGACGGTGTCGTTCACATCGAGTCCAATGATATCATAGACTATCTTGACAGGACCTTTCCCGAGCCGCCGCTGCGCGCATCAGGGAATGAAGGGGAAATGCTCGAATGGCTGCGGCTTGCCGGGTCAGTGCACGTTCCCGCGATCAAGCCTTACGTCTACGCGACCATGATTCAGAAGAAGGTCAAGAAGACCGCGGACGAGCAAAGAAAATACGATTCGCTCCAGAAAAACGAAGAGCTGAAGGACTTCCATTCCAAGCATGCCGGAAGCGCCGCGTTCGAGGAAGAGGATCTGGTCAGGTCCAAGGAAATTCTCGCGGACTGCTTCGGCAAGCTCGATGCGGCGCTGGACGGGAACGACTGGATCATGGGAGACCGGTTCACGCTTGCGGACATCTCGTGGATCCCGGTGTTCTTCGTGCTGACCGGATGCGGATATCCGTTTGACGGGTACCGGAACATCACCCGTTGGGCGAAGTCGTTCAATGACAGGAAGAGCTACCGTGAGGGCATCCTTCAATGGTGCCCCGACTTTTCGAAAGTGTGACCGCTGATTGCGGATCGCCAAACAGGAGGAAGATTATGAAACTCAAGCAGACCCTGCTGTCACTCGCCCTGGCAACGGGCCTGGCGTCCGGGCCAAGCCAGGCGACGGCCGAAGAACTGTCCGTTGCGACGTTCATTCCGCCGCAGCACCATATCAATTCGTTCTTCTTCAAGTGGTTCGGTGAAGAGGTCGAAAAGCGCTCAGGCGGGTCCCTGACCATCAAGGTCTATCCGGCAGGTCAGCTGGGAGCGGGTCCGGTCCAGCAGTACAAGCGCGTCGTCGAAGGGGTCGCGGACATCGCCTTCGGCTTGCAGACCTACGCGCCCACGATCTTCCCGAAGACTATCCTGATGGTTCCGCCGGGCAAGCACCAGACCGCGCTCGAAGCAACCCGCGCCTTGCTGAGCGTCTATGACGAGCACCTTGCGGACGAGTACCAGGACGTCAAGCTCATTGGCCTCTTCACCGTGGCCGGTCCGGCCTGGGCAGCGACGAAGGATCTGTCGACCCTGGAAGGGCTCAATGGAGCCAAGGTCGTTCCGTTCGCGACAATGGTCACCCCGCTGCTGGAAGACTTGGGCATCGTGCCCGTGCAGATGCCAGTGACCGAGATGTACACGGGCCTGTCGACCGGCACGATTGACGGCACCACGATATCTCCGGCGCAAATGGACAAGCCCTGGAACTTCGCCGAGGTCGCAACGCACTACATCGACAACATACCGGTCACGTTCGCGATCTTTTTCGTTGCCATGAACAAGGAGCGTTATCTCGGCCTTTCGGATGAGCACCGCGCGATAATTGACGAGCTTTCCGGCGAGCCGGCATCCATGATGGGCGCGACGAGTTTCCACAACGAGGGACAACGTGGCCTGGACTGGCTGGCGACCAACCCTGATGCCATGAAGGATGTCGTCTCGGTTTCCGTATCGGCGGAAGAACGTGCTAAGATGGATGCGGTCATTGCCGAGGGCATGAAAGAGATCTTCGCGGAATATGCCGAACGCGGCATCGAGAACGCCGCAGAGATTCACGAGGCAATGAACCGGTAAGTCGCTGCCGCCGGATCTCCCGGTCCGACGGCTCTTCGTGGAATGCCAATGTAAGTCGGACGTGAGAAAATGCGTGCAATAAGAGCCTTGGACCGCGCCCTAACCTGGTTGTCGTTGACCTGTGGCGGCGCGGCGCTTGTCTTCATGACGGGCTTTTCCGTCTGGAACGTCCTGGTCATGAGAAAGGCCTTGAATGCGCCGATCATAGGGGCCGAGGACCTGCTCCTGCTGTCGCTGGTCGTCATCGTCGCACTGTCGGTCCCGCTCGGCGCTCGAACCGGAGCCCATATCGAAATCGAGGTGCTGGAGTCCCGCATGTCAGCGTGGTTTGCCAAGTGGTCGATGATCGTCGTCAAGCTGATGGGATTTGCATTGCTTGCCATGATGTCCTGGAGGCTTTGGCATGCCGGCCAAAGCGCGGAGCGATTTGGAGAGACCACGCAGCAGCTGCTGATTTCGTTCGAGCCGTTCTACTACCTTCTCGCGTTCTCGGTGGCTCTCTACGCGGCAATACTCCTGCTGGATATCTGGCAGCTGGTGCGTTCCAACGAGGTCGTCAAGCTGAAGGTCGGGAGTGATCCGCTGTGATCAGCATGACGCTCCTTGGCCTGATCGGGCTCCTGTCCCTGTTTGTCCTGCTGGCACTGCGGATGCCGGTCGCTCTCTCGATGCTGGGCGTCGGGTTTGTAGGGACGGCGGTTGCAAACGCCAACAAGCTCATCTTCGTCGGAATGGACCCGGAACAAGCCTGGGCGCGCGGATGGAAGATCGCGTATTCGAACCTGGCCGGCGAGACCTTCGAAGCCGCATCGAATTTCAACCTGCTCGTGATCCCGATGTTCGTGCTGATGGGCAACCTTGCCGGCGTTTCGGGCATGTCGAACGACCTGTTCACCACCGCCTATCGCTGGATGGGGCACTTGCGCGGCGGGCTGGCCTCGGCAACCGTAGCGGCCTGCGCGGGGTTTGCCGCACTTTCCGGTTCGTCGCTGGCCTCAGCGGTCACGATGGGCCGCGTCGCGCTGCCGGAAATGAAGCGATACAAGTACGCCGACGGCCTCGCGACCGGAGCGGTCGCTGCCGGGGGCACGCTCGGCTTCCTGATCCCGCCGTCCGGCGGCATGATCATCTATGCCGTGCTCACCGAGCAGTCCATCGGGCGCCTGTTCATGGCGGGTGTCTTTCCGGGCATAATCCTGACCCTGCTCTTCATCGGCGCGATCTATCTCGTCGTGGCCCGCAAGCCCCAGGCGGGTCCCCCGGGGCCGCGATCCGGGCTTGCCGAGCGCTTCTCGTCGCTTGGGCATGCAACGCCGATCGTCGGCGTTGTCCTGGTTACCATTGGCGGGATGTACACTGGTTTCTTCACGCCGGTCGAGGCCTCGTCGGTCGGCGCCTTCCTGACCTTTGTCGTTGCGGCCGCGCGACGCTCCCTCAGCCTGGAGAAACTGAAGGCCGTGATCCTGGAGACGATGAGTGCAACAGCGACCGTCTTCCTGATCATCATCGGCGCTTTTGTATTCATCCCCTTCATGTCGCTGACCGAACTGCCCGCCCAGCTCGTCACCTTCCTGACGTCGTTGCCGATCGGGGACTTCGGCATCCTCCTGGTGATTGTCCTCATCTACATGTTCCTGGGCATGTTCCTGGAGGGGATCGCAATGCTGGTGCTGACCATTCCCGTGGTCATCCCGATCGCGATCGGGCTGAACTGGGACTTGATCTGGTTTGGCATCATTATCGTGATCGTGCTGGAAATGGGCATGATCAGCCCGCCGGTCGGCATCAATGTCTTCGTCGTCAAGTCAATCGCGCCGGACGTTCCAATGGGGACGATCTTTCGGGGCATCTGGCCGTTCTGGTTCGCCATGGCCGCAATGATAGGCCTCCTCATTCTCTTCCCGCAGATAGCACTTTTCCTGCCCGAAACGATTGTGGCCGGATAGCGCAGAAAGGAATCATCACATGGACACGACGACCGAATTCAAGACGCTGCAGCACTTCATCGGAGGCGAGTGGGTGGATGCATCGACAGGAGAGACTTTCGAGGACCTGAACCCGATTGACGACAGCCTCTATGCCGTCGCGGCAAAGGGGTCGGGCGATGACATCCGCAAGGCGATCGCTGCAGCAAAGTCAGCGTTTCCCGCGTACAAGGAGACCACGCCGACCGAACGCGAACGCTGGCTGTTGCGGGTCGCGGAGATCATGGAGAAGCGCCAATCCGAACTGGTCGACTGCCTGATCGACGAAGTCGGATCGACGGTCGGCAAGGCCATGTTCGAACTCAACAAGGGGCTGGCCATGGTTCGTGCGGCAGCGGGCATGTGCCGCAATGTCAGGGGCGAAACGATCCCGTCGGACGTGCCGGGAAAGTTCTCGATGTCGATCCGCGAACCCCTCGGCGTAGTCGCGATCATCACGCCGTTCAACGTGCCTCTCATCAAGAATACCCGGCTGGTCGCCAATGCCCTTGCGGTCGGAAACACGGTCGTGCACCTGCCGTCCGAGATGGCGCCTCATCTGTCAATCCTAATGGCCGATATTTTTTCTGAGGCTGGGTTCCCTCCGGGAGCCTACAATGTGGTTACCGGCAACGGTGCGGAAATCGGAGATGACCTGACCAGCAGCGCGGACGTGGACTTCGTGAGTTTCACGGGCTCGTCCGTCGTCGGTCAGCACATCGCCGAAATCTGCGCGAGGAACAAGACACCGAACACGCTCGAGCTGGGCGGCAAGAGCCCGACGCTGGTCCTGGCGGATGCCGACCTGGACACGTGCATGCCGTTGGCGGCGCGCTCGATTTTCATGTTTGGCGGACAGCTCTGCATCGGTTCCAGCCGGTTCTACGTGGAACGCCCGATCTACGATGAATTCGTCCAGCGCTTCGCGAAGATCGCGTCGAATGTCAGCATGGGCAACCTGCGCGACCCGGATACGGTCGTGTCTCCGATCATCTCGGAGCGGCAACGCAATCGGGTGAGGGATCACATCGAGAATGCAAGGGCGAACGGGGCAACCGTCGTTGTCGGCGGCGAGTGGGACGGCAACCGGTGTCAGCCGACGATTCTGACGGGTGTAACGGAGGAAATGACCGTATGCCGGACCGAGACATTTGGCCCCGTGACCTCGATCTACCCGATCGACAGCTATGAAGAGGGACTGGAGAAATCCAACGATACCGAGTTCGGACTGTCTTCCGCCATCTTCACGAACGACATCAACAAGGCGTTCCATTTCGCACGCAACATCGGAGCCGGCATGTGTCACGTCAACGGGCCGACCGTCCACGATGAAGCGCACGTGCCGTTCGGCGGAAACGGCGAAAGCGGGGCGGGGCGGGAAGGAACCGATGCCGATCTTGAAGCCATGACCGAGCTCAAGTGGGTTACGGTGCAGCTATGACGTTCACTCTCTACCACCATGGATCGTCCGTATGTGCCGCCAAGGTCCGCTTCGCCATGGCGGAAAAGAGCTTGGAATGGGACGGCGTCTACATCGACATCCTGAAGGGAGAGCAGTTTGAGCCCGAGTACCTGAAGCTGAATCCGAAGGGCGTAGTGCCTACGCTGGTGCATGACGATCTGGTGATTCCGGACAGCACGGTGATTATCGAGTACCTTGACCAGATAGCGCCCGACACCAGCGTGCATCCGGCCGATCCCTGGGAACGGGCGCAGGTGCGGTACTGGACCAAGGCGGTCGACGAGGACCTGCATCCGGCCTGCGGAACGATGACGTTTGTCTGTTCGCATCGCCATACGGTGTTGAAGAACCTGGGGCCTGACGGGGCCGAGAAGTTCCTGGCCTCCACCCCCGCGATCTCGGTCACGTCGGACTGGAAGGTGCAGAAAGACAATTTCGTCCGATACGGGTTTGAAGCGCCGGGCGCGACGGAGAAGGTCAGGCTCTACGATGCCTATCTCCACAAGATGGAAGAGGCGCTGGACGGCAAGGACTGGCTTGTCGGCGACAGGTTTACGGTCGCCGACATATCGCTGACGCCCTACGTGAACCGTCTGGCGATGATGTCGATGCACGGCATGTGGGAAGACGGGCGCATGCCTAATGTCGAACGCTGGTTCAAGGCCATCCAGGACAACCCGAACTTCAAGCCCTGCTTCATCGACTGGGTGCCGGAGGACTTGACGAACGACCTGCGCGAAAACGGTGCCAAGAGCTGGCCCGAAGTCGCCGAAATTCTTGAAATCGAAACTTGAACAGGAGGAGAGACGGCAATGGGCCGACTGAACGGAAAGACAGCGGTGATCACGGGTGCCGGTCGCGGGATCGGCGCCGTGATGGCCAGGCATATGGCCGGAGAAGGCGCGAATGTCGTGGTATCGGATGTGCTCGATACTGCTGACACGGTGGCCGCCATCAAGGAATCGGGCGGTGCGGCAATGGGCCTGAGCGTCGATGTGACGTCGGACGACGACCTTGCCGCGATGGTCGAGGCGACGGAGAGCGAATTCGGTGCGCTGAACATCCTCGTCAACAACGCGTCGATCTTTGCCGCGCTTCAGCCCAAGCCGTTCCTGCAGATCGACAACGACGAGTTCGACAAGATCATGACCGTGAACACGCGCGGCGTGCATCAGGCCACGAAGGCGGTTGTCCCCGCGATGTTGCGGGCCGGCGGGGGAAAGATCGCGAATATCGCATCCGGCACCTTTTACTACGGACCGCCGGGACTGGCACACTACACGGCCTCGAAAGGTGCCGTCATCGCGCTGACACGCTGCTATGGTCGCGAGCTGGGTGACAAGAACATCCAGGTCAACGCGATCGCGCCGGGGCTGACCGAGAGCGAGTCGATACAGGGCCACACCGGCTTCGACCCCGCACGCGGCCCGACCGTGCAGTCGCGTTCAATCAAGCGGGAGATGGTGCCGGAAGATCTTCTCGGTTCGCTCATGTACCTGATCACCGCTGACAGCGACTTCGTCACGGGTCAGACGCTGAATGTCGACGGCGGCAAGGTGAACCTTTAGGAGCAGGTCAGGCGGCATGCAGTTGTCGGGCACTGCGAGGTGCCCAATGCTCTGGACGACGGATCATGACGTGCCTGATGCTGTCAGGGGTCCGCGCAGGCGGGCAATGCACGCCAGGGGAGTTCGGCCAGAAAGCGGGATTCGATCCTGGTCTTCAGGCGCGCCGTTGCCACACGGAGGCGACTCGCGTCGATGTGGAGGTGGTCGAATTCAATGATGGGCGGGGTTGAACGTCGTGCACGACCTCGTCGATGGCGACTCCGTGCAAGCCCGCGAATGGCAACAATTACATGGTCCGCCTGGGCGGACCCACACAAAACCAGGATACTCAAGAAATGGCCAAACTCGGTGAAGACATAATCGGCACAAGCGGTCTGCCACCGTTTTTCTCGGTTTCAAACGCGGACGAAGTCACGATCGACGCTCCGGAATGCCGCAAGGGCGACGCGTTGCGCACGTGGGTGCGTTCGCTCAGCGGTTTCCAGAAGGAAGCGCTTGTGCGGTCTGCCGACACGGGCCGGACATGGCGCCTCGTTTCGGACGAGGGGCCGTACCTCAACGGGCATGATGCCGCACCCTGTCCCTTGGCATTCCTGTCGACAGGCATGGCCGCGAGCTACCTGAACGAGATCACCGCACTGGCCAGGACGCGCGGCGTCGAGCTTCGCAAGCTGCGATTGATCCAGAACAATTTCTACACGATGCAGGGGTCGATGCCCAAACGCACCATTGTCGGCGGGGCGGAGCCCGTCGAGCTTGAGGTCGAGGTTGACTGCGACCTGGACGACGCCGCATTGAACAGCCTCTTGATGGATGCGGTCCACGCCTCGCCACTGAACGGCCTGATGCGCGGCCACCTTGAGAGCCTCTTCAAGCTGTCCAAGAACGGGTCTGAGTTGCCGACGGCAGAAGCCGCGGAATTGGACTGCGCCCTGTTTCCCGATCCGGGCGACCATTTCGCGACGTCAAGACCGGCGGAAGTTCAGCCGGAGCTTGTCAGTGCCGTTGGCCCCACTCCCAAGAAGCAGGTGGCAAAGGGAACCGCCGCTGCCTCGGGAAGTCTTGCGGATGAACAGAACCGCCGGCTGAACATTGGAGCCATCGCAACTCTGCGAGAGGACGGGATCAAGGACATCCAGCAGATGCAGTATTCGCCTTGGGGCACTTCGTTCCGGTTCCTCAGTTCCGAAGACGGGCGCGCGCCGGATGCCAACGCCCTGATCAGCGCCGGCATCGGGTTTTGCTTCATGACCCAGTTCGGGCGCTTTGCGTCGATGCTGAAACTGGACTTGCCGGATTATCGCATCGTTCAGGACACGCATTTCAGCCATGGAGGCGCCTCTGGCGGAACAGGAAAAGCCGGCGAAGCCGATCCGATTGAGACCCATGTCTACCTGGAAACGTCCGAGCCCGACGAAGTGGCGCAGGAGATGCTGGACATGTCCGAGCAGACCTGCTTCCTGCATGCCTTCTGCCGTACGGAATTGAAAACGAAGCTGAAATTCACGCGCGCTTGACGCCCAGGCAGGAATTCGACGAAGCCGGGAGACAGGAACCAGGCGAACTGTCATCGGACAGGCTCGCTTTGCGCGAGTTGATCGAAATGTGGGCAATTTGGCGGTCTGCGGGCTGTCGGGAACAGGTTCCGGCTGCGAGACGCCTTGGTCGAGGCAGTGCTTCTGAAATGCCCTGGTCTCTCATCCGTACGTTCGTGGTGAAATCGTCACCAAGGCTGCCCGGGTGCTCTGGAAGCGACAGGCCGACGCTGTTGGATACGGCGGATGAACGTCCAAATTCGCAAACGCGTCCAATGCGTGGCGACCCGGCCTTCCTCATCGGGCGGCAGAGACGAACGCGAGTGCCCGAACGGCCGATCATTGGTCCCGAGTCCGGAGAGACCGACGCCGGAACTGGCAGCGCGGAGCGGGAGTACGGCCTCGGATGCTTGCAAGGGGCCGGATTCCGGCACCATCCGGTCTTGAACATGCTGGACGTCCCCTCCGAAAGCCGGAGTTGACTCACAATTGGCATTTGGCATACAAAATGCGAATGGATCAGTGACTGATCCTTGAAACGATCCTAGGGAGCACACTATGAAGATTTCTTTCGGAGCAAAGCTGGGCGCTGCCGCGATTCTCGCATCGGCGGCAATGTTCGCTGGAAGCGTTGCAAGTGCGGACGAGTATCCAAGCAAGACAATCGAGGTTGTCACTCACGCTGGCAACGGCGGCGGCACGGACGTGACAACGCGCATGATGATGCTGCGCGCGCGTCGCGAGCTGGGCCAGGACATGGTGGTCGTCAACAAGAGGGGCGGCGGCGGGGCCGCGGCGCTGGAATACTACAAGACCGTTCCGGCGGACGGGTACACCATCCTGACCTTCACGGTCGGCCATGCGGCCGTGATGGCCAAGGGCCAGGGCGGCATGATGATCGACGAACTGCGCCCGATTGCGCGCGGCACGGATGATCCGCAGATCCTGATGACCAAATGCGGCGCATACGAGAGCGCCGAGGACTTCGTGGCCAAGCAAAAGGAGGCCCCGATCACCTACGGCGTGACGCATCTGGGCAACATCGACGATGTGTCCGCCTTCATGTTCACGCTGAAGGGCGGGATGATGACACCAAAGATGCTGCCCTTCGACGGTGGCGCGGAGCTTGCCACTCAGCTGGTTGCGGGCGCAGTGGACGCGGGTGTCCTGAACCTGGCCGAAGCCGGTGCGCAAATCGAGGCAGGCGAGATCTGCCCGACCGTCGTTCTGGCAGACGAGCGGATGGCCAAGATCGGTGACGTTCCAACCGCCAAGGAACTGGGCATTCCGGTCAGCTTCTCGACCGTGCGCGGCTTTGCCGTGCATGCCGACACGCCGCCGGAAATTGCGGAGAAGATCGAAGCCGCGCTGCTCAAAGCCATGAACCACACGGTCTACCAGGGCTTCCTGACGTCGGTCGGCCTGGACAGCACCTCGGTTGCGGGATCGGACGTTTGGGGTCCGCAGATCCAAACCACGGTGAACGAGATGGCCGCCGCTCTGAAAGAGCTGGGCTTCATCGAATAGACCCGCTCGACATGCGGTGCGGCACCTTTCCACGCCGCATCGCATGTCGGCCTCCGTCCTGCCCGCCTTCGGGTCTGCCGCACTGCCTGCAAGGTGACATTCCATGACGCCGCCGACGGACAAACCCAAGCTGCTGGGCCAGTGCGAACGCTGGCTGATCCCGGTCCTGATCCTGGCCTTTTGCGGGGCGACATACTGGTTGAGCACGACGTTCAAGAAGATGCCGCCGATCCTGAAACGCGGCATCCAGCCTTCTGACTTTCCGCAACTCCTGGTACTGCTGCTGGTCTTTCTGACGATTCTGATGGTCTGGAAGGATCCGGTCCGCGTCCGCGACAGGCTCATGGGCAGCACACTTGGCACAATCGCGCTGTTTGCCGGGTTCGCGGCGCTGACGAGCATTGACTTCTTCCTGGCCCTTGGGGTCTTCGCCACGGTGCTGGCGATGTTCTGGGGCGAGCGGAGGGTGCCGATCCTGGTTCTTGTCGGGCTGCTGGTGCCCGCGGCGATCTTTTTCACATTCGACCAGGTCTTCGAAATCCGCTTCCCGCGCGGGTTGCTGATCAGTCTTTGGTACGGGTGAGACCATGGATGCGTTTGTCCACGGACTGGTATCCCTGTTCGACATCCATTTGCTGTTGCTGATCTTCTGCGCGACCATCGGCGGCGTGATCATCGGCGCGCTGCCTGGGCTGAACGCGACGACCGGGGCGGCGTTGCTGCTGCCGTTCACGCTGACCATGGAGCCGGTGCCCGCCATCGCCACGATGACGGCGATCTATTGCTCCGCAACCTTCGCCGGTGCCATCACGGCAATCCTGATCAACACGCCGGGCACTGCGGCCAGCGCCACCACATGCCTGGACGGCTATCCGCTGGCCCAGCAGGGCCAGGCCGGGCGCGCCCTGGGCATGGCCGTTGTGGCCTCGACCTTTGGCGGCATATTCAGCGTGATCTGCCTGATGCTAGCCGCACCGTTGCTGGCGCGCGCGGCTTATCACTTTTCGCCACCCGAGTATTTCGCGCTGACCCTCTTCGGCTTGTCCATGCTGGCCTCGATCGGCGACGGTTCGGCCATCAAGAACCTGATTGCGGGCGTATTCGGCATCTTGATCGCAACGATAGGAGTGGACAACCTGACCACGGTCGAGCGGTTCACCTTCGGATCTTATCACCTGTATGAAGGCATCGGCTTTGTTCCCGTCATGATCGGCGTGTTCGGCATCTCCGAACTGCTGGTGCAGTCCGAGAAACTTCACCTCAGGCGCGAGGTGATCCGCATGAAGTCGGTCGAACTGCCCAGCGCCAAGGACTACAGGGACAGCTGGCGAGCGATCCTGAGGTCCTCGGGCATTGGCACGTTCATCGGAATCCTGCCCGCTGAAGGCGCGACAGTTGCCTCGATGATCGGGTACAACGAGGCAAAGCGCTGGTCCCGCAACCCGAAGCTGTTCGGCAAGGGCGCAATCGAAGGCGTTGCCGGTTCCGAGGCGGCCAATAACGCGGCCACCGGCGGCGCGATGGTGCCCACGCTGGCGCTGGGCATTCCCGGATCGGCCACGGCCGCTGTGATCCTGGCCGGGCTGATGGTGCACGGGCTTCAACCCGGACCCAACATGTTCACCGAACAGGCTGATTTTGCCTACGCGATCTTCTGGTCGATGATGTTGGTGAACCTTCTGTTCTTTTTCGTCGGCTTGCGGGGTGCAAAGATCTTTGCCCGCGTGACCCTGATCCCGGTCGAGGTGCTGTGGCCGGTGGTCTTCGTGTTTTCCATCGTCGGTGCCTATGCCCTGGACCAGTCGATGTTCGACGTGTGGGTCGCATTGGTTTCCGGGGTCATTGGCTACTTCATGCGCCGCTACGGCTTTTCCGTGGTGCCCTTGGCCATCGGCTTGATCCTGGGCGGGATGCTCGAGCAGCGATTGGGCCAATCCATGGTGATGCTGGACGAAAAGTGGTGGCTGATGTTCACGCGTCCGTTGACCTTGCTGTTCCTCGTGCTGACGGCGCTGGCCTTGTTCGGTCCCGCGATTTGGGGACGCTTGGTGAAGCGCCGCGCACCGCTTGATTCAACCGGAGAGTGACATGAGCAAGATCAAGTCCGTCCGCACGCGCGTCTGGAACTGGACCGGCCCGACCGTGCCGCCGGCCGGCAATTTCTGCACCAACGCCTCGGACGCGCTGAGGGGCAGCGGCGATGCAATGTCGTCCTTTCGCTTCCACCAGTGGCTGACCTGTGAAGTCGAGACCGAAGACGGCACCATCGGCATCGGCAACGCGGCGTTGGCGCCCACGGTCGTGAAGAAGGCGATCGATGATTGGTATGCGCCGATGGTGATCGGCGAGGACCCGTTCGACTACGCCCATGTCTGGGAGATGATGTACCGTCGCAGCCATGCCTGGGGGCGAAAGGGCATTGGCATGACCGCCATCAGTGCCATCGATATCGCGATCTGGGACCTGATGGGCAAACTCGCGGGCAAGCCTGTCTTCAAGCTCCTCGGCGGGCGTACCAAGGAGAGGATCCCGGTCTATTACTCCAAGCTCTATGCCGGTCCGATCGAGGCGATGCAGGCAGAAGCCGAGGTGGCGATGAAGAACGGCTATCAAGCGTTCAAGTCCCGATTTGGCTATGGCCCCAAGGACGGCATGGCGGGCATGCGCGAGAATCTCATGCGGGTTGAGGCGGTGCGCGAGGTCATAGGCTATGACCGCGATCTCATGCTCGAGGCCTACATGGGCTGGAACCTCGACTACACGCGCCGAATGCTGCCAAAGCTCGAGAAATACGAGCCGCGCTGGCTGGAAGAGCCAGTGATTGCAGAGGACGTAAATGGATATGCGGAACTCAACATGGGCCCGATCCCGATCTCGGGCGGCGAGCACGAGTTCGGCCTGATTGGCTGTGCGGATCTCCTGCGCAGAGGCGCGGTCAGCGTACTGCAATACGACACCAACCGGGTCGGCGGAATCACGGCTGCACAGAAGATCAACGCGGTTGCCGAGGCGTTCCAGGTCCCGGTGATCCCGCATGCCGGCCAGATGCACAATTATCACCTGACGATGGCCAGCGTGAACTGCCCGATCAGCGAGTATTTCCCGGTCTTCGACGTGGAGGTCGGCAACGAGCTCTTCTACTACATCTTCAAGGGTGATCCGGATGCCGTTGACGGCTTTTTACAACTGGATGATGATCTGCCGGGTCTCGGCATCGAGATTACGGACGAACACATCCGCAACTTTGAGATCATGGAGTAGACATGAACGTTCAAGAGAACCTGATTGGCGGGGCTTGGGTCGGTGGCACCGAGGCTGCACAAAACGTGAATCCCTCGAACACGGAAGACGTGATCGGCGAATACGCTCGTGGCGATGCTGCGTCGGTCGATGCCGCTGTCGAAGCGGCTCAGGCTGCATTGCCGGGCTGGGCTTTCGCTTCGCCTCAGGTGCGCCATGACCTCCTTGACAGGGTCGGTGCAGACCTGATGGCGCGGCGCGAGGACCTCGGGCGCCTCTTGAGCCGTGAAGAGGGCAAGACCCTGGCCGAAGGCATTGGCGAGGCCACCCGCGCGGCGCAGATCTTCAAGTTCTTCGCCGGCGAGGCACTTCGACAGGGCGGCGAGGCCATCGCCTCCGTCCGTCCGGGCATCGAAGTCATGATCGAGCGCGAGCCTGTGGGCGTCGTCGGACTAATTACGCCCTGGAACTTTCCCATAGCGATCCCGGCCTGGAAAATCGCGCCCGCCCTGGCCTTTGGCAACACCGTTATTCTCAAGCCCGCGGATCTGACTCCAGGCTGCGCCTGGGAGATCGCGAAATCCTTGGAGGAGTCGGGTTGCCCAGACGGCGTGTTCAATCTCGTGATGGGCCGCGGCTCGACAGTGGGCACACGCATGGTCGAACACCCCGGCATCGATGCCATCAGCTTCACCGGGTCCGTGCCAGTGGGCCGTGGCATCGCCGTGGGTTGCGCCACTACCGGCAAGAAGGTCCAGATGGAGATGGGCGGCAAGAATCCGATGGTGGTTCTGGATGACGCCGATCTGGACGTTGCGGTGAGCGTTTCGGCCAACGGTGCGTTCTTCTCCACCGGCCAGCGCTGCACTGCTTCATCCAGGCTGATCGTGACCGCAGGCATTCACGACGCCTTCGTCGAGAAGCTGACGGCCGCCGCCGCAGACCTGAAAGTGGGCGACGCGCTTGATCCGGACACCCAGATCGGCCCGGTGGTCGACCAGTCTCAGCTGGATCAGAACCTCAGATACGTGGCCCTTGCAAAGGAAGAGGGCTGCGAGGTTTCCGGCGGGGAGCGCGCCGATGGTCCGGGCTTCTTCCAGCGTCCTGCCGTGTTCGCAAACGCGACCAACGAGATGCGCAGCAGCCGCGAGGAGATCTTTGGTCCCTGCACCAGCGTGATCAAGGTGGCGGATTACGACGAGGCACTTGCAACGGCCAACGACACCGAGTTCGGGCTGTCCTCGGGCATCTGCACGACTTCGCTGAAACACGCGAGCCACTTTCGCCGTCATGCCCAGTCGGGCATGGTGATGGTCAACCTGCCAACGGCGGGCGTTGACTATCACGTGCCGTTTGGTGGTCGGAAGGGGTCAAGCTACGGGCCGCGCGAGCAAGGATCTTATGCCCGTGAATTCTATACCGCAGTCAAGACCAGCTACATTGCACCATGAAGCCCTATTCCGGCATCTGGCCTGTCGCGCCGACTGCCTTCCACGACGACGGCACGCTTGACATCGAGGGTTCTGCCCGCGTGCTTGACTGCATGATCGACCAGGGTTCTGATGGCGTCTGCATCCTGGCAAATTACTCCGAGCAATTCCTGCTCAGCGACCAGGAGCGCCTTGATCTGACCAGGATGTCCCTGGACCATGTAGCAGGTCGCGTCCCGGTGATTGTCACGATCAGCCACTATGCCACCGACATCGCGTTGGCGCGTGCACGCCAGGCCAAGGAGATGGGCGCCGATATCGTGATGATGATGGCACCGTATCATGGTGCCACCTTGAAAGGCACCGCGGATCAGACCTTCGAGCAGTTCGCGCGGGTCGGCGAAGTCGGCATTCCGATCATGTTGCAGGACGCGCCCCTGTCAGGGGTCGAGCTGACAGTGCCTCTGCTGGCGAGAATGGCGCGCGAAATCGAGATGCTGAAGCTCCTGAAGATCGAAAGCGTCGGCACGGCGGCAAAGTTGCGCGCGCTGCTGGCCGAGGTGCATGATCACATCGACGGACCTTTTGACGGCGAAGAAGGAATCACCCTGATGGCCGACCTCGACGCCGGGGCCACGGGCACGATGACGTCGGCCACGATCACCGATCAGATCAAGCCCGTCGTGAGCCACCATCTGGCAGGGGACCGAGAAAAGGCGCTGGCGGCATATGCGCGCGTTCTGCCAGCCATCAACCACGAAAACCGCCAGTGCGGATTCCGCGCCGCAAAGGAGACGATGAAAGCCGGGGGCGTCATCAAGTCTGCATTCAGCCGCCATCCGATCCCGGCCTTGCCGGACTGGGCTCGCGAACAGCTCTTTGAGTTGCTGCGCCCCCTTGATCCTGTTGCGCTCAGGTGGGGACTCTGACGTGGGAGATACCGCCTGGGCAGAAGAATTGCGGGAAATCGGGGGCATCGGTCCTCGAAGGTCCCTGGCTGACCGCGCCGCCGATACGTTGCGGGAGTTCATTCTGCTCGGCAAGTTGCCGCCGGGCGTTGCCGTGCCGGAGCGCGAACTTGCAGACGCGCTCAGCATAAGCCGGACCCCTTTGAAAGAGGCGCTCCGCATTCTCGAGAACGAAGGGTTGATCGTCTATGGACCAACGCGCCGCCCTCGCGTGGCCGACCCTTCGCTTGAAGAGCTTGCTCAAAACCTCGTTGTCCTGGGTGCGCTTGAGGCGCTGGCTGGCGAACTGGCCTGCAAGCACGCCACCGACGCGGAGATCGCCGAGGCCGCTGATCTGGAAGAACGCATGCGCCTGGCTGACGAAAGCACGGAGCCGCTGCAGTTTTTCCGCTGGGACATGAACTTTCACCTGACCATCGTCCGTGCGGCACGAAACGCACCGCTGCTGGAGTCCCACAGGACGTACAATGCGCGCCTTTGGCGGGCCCGCTTCATCTCTTCCAAGAACCGGATGGCGCGTGACCGTACACTGGGTCAGCACGAGGACATCCTGGCCGCGCTGCAAGCCCGTGACGGGCCGGCTTGCGCCAGGCAAATGCGGCGGCACCTGGAAGTCACAATTGCCAATATCGCCGCGGCGCAAGAGAACCTGGCTGCGGAGAAGGAGACGTGACCCTGAAGACCATTGCCCTTGTCCAAGGCGACCCCGGCGGCATCGGCCCGGAACTCCTGCACAAGCTCTTGAGCGATGACGAGGTGCGCAATTGCGCGAACCTCGTTGTCATCGGCGCGCCTGAAGTGTTTGCGCGAGGCGAGGACCAGATGGGATCCAGGATCGACGTGCGGCACGCAGCGCTTGATGCTCAGATTGATCCTTTCGATGGTCAGGTCCTGCATCTCGACCTGCTGATCGAAGGCATCGGGGATGTTCCGGTGGCCCGGGTTTCGGCCGCAGGCGGGCAATCCTCGATTGAGGGCCTGCGCCGGGCATTTGAGCTGTCGCAGGCAGGACAGGTCGACGGCATCGTGTTCATGCCTTTCAACAAGGAGTCCATGCATCTGGGGGGCAACGAGTTTGCCGACGAGCTTGGCTTTGCCCGCTCATTTTTTGATCTCAAGACGCCGGCGAGCGAGTTCAACGTGGCCAATGGCATGTGGAACGGCCGGGTCACGAGCCATGTCGCGATGAAAGACGTGCCCGATCTCTTGACCACGGAGAGGATCGAAAAAAGCATCGGGCTCACGGACAGAACCCTGAAGATGGCGGGCCATGACCGACCGCGCATCGTGGTAGCCGCCTACAACCCGCACGCCGGAGATGGCGGCTTGATGGGCGACGAGGAGATCCGTGTGATCCGCCCTGCGGTCGAGCAAGCACAGCGCAAGCAGATCAACTGCGTCGGGCCTCTGCCTGCGGACACGCTGTGGCTCAAGGTGCGTGACGGCGAGTACGATGCTGTCGTGACGATGTACCATGACCAAGGCCAGATCGCGATCAAGCTGCTCGGGTTTGATCGCGGCGTGTCCGTTCTCGCAGGCCTGCCGGTCCCGATGACGACTCCAGCACATGGCACGGCGTTTGACATTGCGGGTCAGGCGAAGGCGAACTTGGTGCCCGCAAAGAACGCGTTCACTATGTGCCTGAACATGGCCAGCAACCGCAATGCAACAACGGGCGTTGATTCCGGATCGGCCGACTGATCCAGCGACTGCGTGCAAGCCGACGACCTTTTGAGCTGGGCGCATCGAACGGACACTTGCGACGCCCATCCAGATGGCACTTGTCTCCCGAAAGTCAGGCCTGGCATTGGGCAACTCAGGGCGTTCGGTTTCCATGATGAACTCGCCCGCGTGCCGCGTGAACTCGCAAATTGGGTAAGTCGAGCATAAAGATCAGCAGGATGGAAGGAGCCGCTTCGTTCTCAGACCGCTCTTGGATGGGCTGCTTCATAGACTTCCATAAGCCGCGACGTGTCGACCGCGGTATAGGCCTGCGTGGTCGAAAGCGAGGCGTGGCCAAGAAGGTCCTGAATCGTGCGAAGATCGCCGCCCGCGTTCAGAAGATGTGTCGCAAAGCTGTGGCGCATGGCATGCGGCGTTGCGCTTGACGGAAGGCCAAGCTGGGCGCGAACCGTTGCCATCAGTTTCTGAACCTGGCGCGGGTTGAGGGCACCGCCGCGAACCCCTCGGAAGACAGGTTCGGTCCCCTCGATCTCGAACGGGCAAGCGTCAACGTAGGCGTCCATGGCTTGCCGTGCGACCGGAACAACCGGAACCAGACGATCCTTCCGGCCCTTGCCCCGGATGCGCATGGTTTCGCCAAGTGGCACGTCCCGGCCCCGCAATCCGAGCGCTTCCGAGATCCGAAGCCCGCAACCGTAGAGGAGCAACACGACTGCCTGGTCCCTGAGAGCGACCCAGGGGGTTCTGGCATGCTGCTCGACGGCGTCAACCAAGGTTCGTGCGCTGTCTTCCTCAAGCGGTCGCGGGAGCTTGGCCTTGAAGCGCGGTGCCCGCCTCATGAGAACGCCTGTCGGATCGAAACCCTCCCTTTCGGCCATCCAGGCCACGAAGCCCTTCACGGCGGACAGGGCCCGAGCCAGCGACCGGGCGCTCAGGCCGCGCCCCCGTTCATGCGCCATCCACGCTCGCATCGTGCGCGTGTCGAGCCGCGAAATTGCGCTGACGCCCAAGGTCTCGCCCTCGTAGCCTTGGAGGAATTCGAGAAATCCATGCACGTCCAGGCGATAGGCGGCGACGGTCTTCTCAGAGCGGCCTGCCACCGAAGCAAGTTCGGCCAGCCATCTCTCGAGCGCGTCTCTCAGGCCCGGCTGGATCACCTGAGCCAGCGGCGTATGGCGCGCTCAGTGACACTGCCCAGGAATTCGAGGAGGTCTGTGCCCTGGTTTGACGAGAACTGGAGCGGTTCCTCCGAGGCAAGCGCCATCATGCCACGCGGCCGGGCCTTGCCGAAATCGAGCACGATGCAGGCTTCGGAACGGACCCAGTTTGCATTTGGTCCGTATATTGCCTGCGGATCGCCGCTGAAGCGGCGAAGCGTCACGCGACGTGCGGGTTTGCCCTTCCCGAGATAGTCCTCGATGAAGCCGGATTCCGTGTTTCTCAGCGCACTGTGCCGGATGTTGGCGAGACCGGCCATGCCCGCCCCGCCGCTCTCCAGGACCAGTCGAATCCGTCCGACACGCAGAATGTCGGTGATTTCCGCATCAAGGCAACTGAGCAAGTCCTCGAACGTCAGGGGCTCGAGCAGCCTGGTAACGGCACCATGCACCTGGTGCATTCCGGCGATGTTCTCGTAGGCGGCCGCCAGGACGGAACGATGCATGTTCTCGAGGGACTGAAGGCGCTCCTCCAGTCGACTCATCGCGATGCCCCTGATGTCAACGACGTTTTCGCCGCTCGAATGCTCGCTTGCGGCGACGAGCGCTCGCATGACGTCGGGGTCTTTCAGTATCACGCCGGGATCATCAAGAACGTGCGTACGCACGTCCTTTTGGGCAATGGCTGCCTGCTCGTTCATTTTTTTGCCTCTCTGATCCTGCTTTAACTGCAGGGATCTTGTTTTGAGCAATCTTGGCAGGTGTGGCGGAATTTCTCAAGTGTTGAGTTGCCCGTATTGGCGCAATTCGCGGAATCCAACACGATACAGGCTCGCATCGGGCTTTGCCGTCAAGGCCCGGACGAGGCTCCTGCGTTGCCAAATGCTGCATCGCGGCTTGGCTTGCGCGATCTGTTCAGAGCTGCCCTGGTCCGATGAATGGCCGCCTCACGACCGCCTTTCGTGGGACCCTTGGGATGCCGCAAGGCGCTCAGCAATTCCGGCATTCGCCGGCAGTCGCCTATCCTGCGAGGGGGCAACCCGTCGGCTCCCTGTAACGCGCCCGAGACATGCCGCGCGAAATCCAGCGGCCGCATCGTGCATGCTCCGCTCCAGGCAGGCGCGTTCAAGTCACTGCGCGAACGGCCCGGGAGAGCTTCTCGGTGATCTCGGCCACGTGCTCGTCTTCCAGGATGAAGGGCGGAGCCAGCAGGACGTGGTCGCCGTTTCGGCCGTCACGAGTGCCGGACATCGGGTAGCAGATCAGGCCCTCCTCGAAAGCAGCCGCCTTCAGCTTCTTCGCGAGGCCCTTTGCTGGGTCGAAAGGCTGTCTTGTGTCGTGATCTTCCACGAATTCCAGCCCTCGGAACAGGCCGCGCCCGCGAATGTCGCCCACGTGACCATGCTGTCCCAGCTCGCTGCGCAGCGCGGTGTCCAGTTTCGTGCCCATGTCGCGTGCCCGCGACACGAGATCGTCTTCCAGGATTGTGCTGACCACGGCCAGTCCCGCCGCACAGGCGGCGGAGTGCCCGATATAGGTATGCCCGTGTTGAAAGAAGCCGGAACCCTGGGCGATGGCATCGTACACCTGTCCGCTGCACAGCATCGCCCCGACCGGCTGGTAGCCTGCACCCAGACCCTTGGCGATTGTCAGGATATCGGGTGCGACCCCTTCTTCCGTGCACGCGAACAGATGCCCTGTCCGTCCCATGCCGCACATCACTTCGTCGAGGATCAGGAGCACGCCATACTTGTCGCATATCTCGCGGATGCGCTTGAAATATCCCTCGACCGGGGGCACGGCGCCGAGCGTGGCGCCGACGACCGGCTCCGCGATGAAGGCCATCACGCTGTCCGGGCCCAGGCGCAGGATCTCGGCTTCCAGCTCGTTCGCGACCCTCCGGCCGTAATCAAGTGCGCTCTCGTTCGCGGGCCTTTCGGCATACTCGTAGCAAGGCGAAATGTGACTGACCTCGATCAGCATCGGTTCGAACTGGGCGCGGCGCCATTGATTGCCGCCGGCGGCCAGAGCGCCAAGCGTGTTGCCGTGATAGCTCTGCCGGCGCGCGATCAGGTGGCGACGCTGCGGCTCGCCGCGCTCGAGGTGGTACTGCCGGGCCAGCTTGAGAGCCGTTTCGATGGTTTCGGAGCCGCTGGAGACGAAATAGACCCTGTCGAGATTTTCCGGCGCATGAGCGATCAACAAGTCAGCCAGCTTTTCGGCAGGATCCGATGTAAAGAAGCTGGTATGGGCAAAGGCCAATCGGTCGATCTGATCCTTGATCGCCTGTTTGACCTTTTCGTGGGAATGGCCGAGGCAGGATACGGCCACCCCGCAGGATCCGTCGAAATATCGCTTGCCGCTCTTGTCGATCAGGTAACATCCCTCGCCGCCAATTGCGGTGGGGTAAGTGGAATGGCAGTTGCGGGGGAATACGTGGCTCATCCGACATTCCTTTCGTCAGTCAATCAGCTTCGCACCCGAAGTGGCATCGCCCTTGTGTTGCGTTCTGTTAACGGGCGTCAAGCTGTTTTCGAAACCGAACCGCAAATTGCCGTCCTGGCTCCGCTGGCGTCGTGAGGCAAGCACGTTCGCTTGGGCCGATGGCCCGGAGCTTCAAGTGCGGGGACGAGCGCCGGAGAGTGCATTGAGCAAGGGTGCGAGATCCTCGGGTGAAGAAGCCTGCTTCGCATTGCGGCGGCCTCATGCGAACGCGATGCCGTCCTGTCCGTTCCGCGGGACGTCCTGCATGTTCCAGGCGTGCATCATGGCGATGCCCGTCCTGTCGCAGGGGCGCGCGGGCTGCACGGACGGGGTTGCTGGCAGCTTGAGCGGAGCCTTCCCCGAAGAAGTCCGAATCGATTGGCTCGGGCGCATCGCCGTGATGCAACGATCAGGTGATCACCGCTCCCGGATTCATGATTCCACGGGGATCAAGCGCCGCCTTGATCGAGCGCATTGCCGCCAGCTTTGCCGGATCGGCATAGCGTTCCAGCTCCCCGGACTTGGCGCGCCCGACTCCATGTTCCGCACTGAAGCTGCCGCCGCAGGCGACAACCATGTCGTGGACCAGCCGGGTCACGTCCGAGGTCTTGCCCAAATAGGCGTCACGCGTCTCCCCCTCGGGCGGAAAGATGTTGTAGTGAAGGTTGCCGTCTCCAAGATGTCCGAACGCACTGATTCGGCAAGGCAGCATCTTTCGGATCTTTTCGCCGCACTCCTCGATGAATCCTGGAATCTCGGACAGGGGCAGCGAAATGTCATGCGAGGCGATGGAGCCGATCCTTCTGTTCGCATGCGGAATTGACTCGCGGAGCGCCCAGAAGTCGGCCCGCTGCCGCTCGCCTTGCGCGACCCGGCCATCCAGCACCAGGCCAGCCTCCGAAGCGCGTTCGAAGATCATGCCCAGCTGTCCCTCTGGATCGCTGCCGGGACCCATGCCGAGTTCGGTCAGGACCGCCCATTCCGGGGCCTCGTCAAACGGCTGACGCAGGTCGGGTTGCGTCTCGGCCAGGAACGCCAGTGCTTCGGCGGAGATCAGCTCGAACGCCGAGATCAGCTCGCCCGCCTGCTCCCGGCAAATCGCCAGGAGCGACAAGGCGGCCCGTGGTGAGGCGACGGCCAGGAAAGCGGTCGCAGTCTCGGCTGGTCGGGGCAGGAGCCTGAGGGCGGCCGCAGTGATCACGCCCAGGGTTCCTTCGGATCCGATCAGCAAGTGTCGCAGGTCATAGCCGGTGTTGTCCTTGCGGAGCCGCTTCAACGCGTGCAGCACGTTCCCATCCGGAAGCACGGCCTCGATTCCGAGACAGAGATCTCGTGCCATCCCGTAGCGGAGGACGTTGAGGCCACCGGAGTTGACCGACAATGCGCCTCCCAGCTGAGCGGTGCCCTGGCTGGAATAGCTTAATGGAAAGAGACGGCCGGTCTCCTCGGCAGCGGCCTGGATGTCGCCGATGGTTGCGCCCGCCTCGGCGACAATCGTGTCTTCCGCCGGGAAAATCTCGCGGATCGCCGTCATCCTTTCAAGCGAAAGAACAAGCGGCGCAGGGCCATCCGTCGCGACCTGGCCTGCCACAAGCCCCGTGCCGCCGCCATATGGCACGATGCCCACCCGGGCTTCGGCGCAGATCCGCACGACCCTGGAGACCTCGTCCGTGCTTGTCGGCAGAGCGACCTGCCGGGACGTGCCGTTGTACAGTGACCGAGGCTCTTCGAGATATGACCGGTCCGCCGGCTTGACCCTGATGCCGGCCCGGTCGAGGCCTTCGGCAAAGGCATCGTCGGCAGCATTCAACATGGCAGACCGGGTAGAAGGCCGATTCGCGGCTGTCAATCCGGGTTATTCCGATTCGCGAAGGTAGGTCGGCTGGAGCACGACGACGGTCGGGCGCGACGGCAGGCTGCGCAACGACACTTCAACTTCGCTTCCAGTCCGGCGGTCGATGCTGAACTCGTCGCTGATGCCGTCGATGAACCGCTCAAGCGATTGCCCGGAAAACCAGTGCATCGGAAGCACGACCGAGCTCCGCAGCCGCTTCAGGATCCGAATCATCGTGGGCAGGTCGACGGTCATGCCGCCGTCCACGGCCGCCATGACAACGTCCAGGCGCCCGATCGCGGCATAGGTCTCGTCGGACGGCTCGTGATGGAGGTGACCCAGGTGGCCGATGCAGAGCCCGGCCGCCTCGAAGATGAAAATGGAATTGTTGTCCTCAACGGCCACGCCGCCGCCAAACCGGTTGCGGATGTCGGTTGTCACGTTCCGGACCAGCATTTCGCCGAGATCGAGATAATGATCGGCAGGAGCGCCGTTCTGCCACCAGCCTTGCAGCACGTGGGGAATGTCGGGATGAGGAAAGGCGGTCCAGTGGCTCTCATGCGCGATGTTCATCGTCACCACGTCGGGAATAAGTCCCACGTCGCCGATGAAGCCGGTGTAGTCCGTGATGGCGCTCAGGCCGCCATGGGTCTGAAGCAGATACATGGAGTGATTGACGTATCGGAGCCGAACGGTGAACTCGTCCTCGATCGGCGCGTTCCAGGCAACCTTTTGGACATAGGTGATTTCGGGGGCCAGTTCGGCAATCGCGAAGCAATGGCTTGGGCGACGTTCTTGGGCCGGTGCCGCAACTGCGGCCAAGACCAGCCAGGGAACGATCAGGATGGTGCGCATGAAGCTGTCCTCCCTTCCTCCAAGTTAGCCCGGATCGCGCGTTTCACAAACAGTTCTCTTCGTGTATTTCCCCTCAAGCGTGCAAATTCGAGTGAACATGGGAGGAACTGCACATGACCTTTGTCATGGCCATCGATCAGGGCACCACGTCCAGTCGCACGATTCTGTTTGACGGCGAACTGAAGGTCGCCGCCGTCGCCCAGAAGGAGTTTCAGCAGCACTTTCCGGCAGGCGGCTGGGTGGAGCACGACCCGGAAGACCTCTGGCAATCGGTTGTCGAAACCGCGCGTGAAGCGATGGACAGCGCCGGCGCGACGGCCAGCGACATCGCGGCAATCGGCATCACGAACCAGCGCGAGACCACGCTTGTCTGGGACAAGGCAACCGGCAAGGCCGTGCACAACGCCATCGTCTGGCAGGATCGCCGCACGGCCGACTACTGTGCCGAAATGGTGAAGGCAGGCCACGAGGAAACCGTGACGGCCAAGACGGGGCTGCTCTTCGACCCCTACTTCTCCTCCACCAAGCTCAAGTGGATCCTCGACCAGGCTGATGGTGCGAGAGACCGCGCGGCCGCAGGCGATCTGCTCTTCGGGACCGTGGACACGTGGCTCATCTGGCGGCTGACTGGCGGTGCCGCACACGTGACCGATGCCACCAACGCGGCGCGGACAATGCTGTTTGACATCCACGAGGGGCGCTGGTCCTCGACCATGTGCGAGTTGCTGGACATTCCGATCGGGATGCTGCCCGAGGTGCGTGACTGCGCAGCGGATTTCGGCACCACGACCCCGGATGTCCTGGGCGGCGCGATCCAGATTCTCGGTGTCGCGGGCGACCAGCAGGCGGCCACGGTCGGACAGGCCTGCTTCGAGAGCGGCATGATGAAATCCACGTACGGGACGGGGTGCTTCGCTCTCCTGAACACGGGCGACACGCCCGTGCGCTCGGAGAGCAGGCTGCTGACAACGATAGGCTATCAGCTCGACGGCAAGCCGACCTACGCGCTTGAGGGCGCGATCTTCATCGCGGGCGCCGTCGTGCAATGGCTGCGCGACGGCTTGAAGCTGATCTCGGAAGCAAGCGAGACCCAAGCCATGGCCCAAGCCTCCGATCCGGAGCAAGCGCTCACGCTCGTGCCTGCCTTCACCGGTCTTGGCGCGCCCTACTGGAAGCCCGATTGCCGGGGAGCGGTCTTCGGCCTAGTCCGCAACTCGGGCCCCAACGAACTGGCGCGCGCGGCACTTGAAAGCGTCGGTTTCCAGACCCGCGACCTTCTCGAAGCGATGCAGGCGGATTCGCCCGCGCTATCCGGCGGAGTCCTACGGGTTGACGGCGGCATGGCGGCCAGCGACTGGACCATGCAGTTTCTCGCGGACGTGACGGGGGTGCCCGTGGACCGGCCCGACGTGCTGGAGACGACCGCGCTCGGAGCGGCCTGGCTTGCCGGCATGAAGGCGGGCGTCTACCCGGACGCGGCGACATTCGCGTCCAGTCGAGCGTTCGAGCGGCGGTTCGAGCCCGATATGGACGCAGGCACGCGCGACGCGAAATATGCCCGCTGGAGATCCGCCGTGAAGGCCACGATGTCGGTCTGACGGGGGATCGGTCAAGAAACTGAGCGGCCCGGTTCGCCTGGCAGCCGGTTTCCGCATTCGGGCCGGCGCATCTGCCGTGACGTCTCTGCGGACCGAGACCGCCCCGATCATCGGCCAGGATTCCGCCTGGCGCCGTAGCAGGAGCCTGCCCGCGCCGCGATGCGGTTGCCGCGCTTACTCCCTGTGATACGGGCTGCCTGACAGGATCGATACCGAGCGGTAGAGCTGTTCGGCCAGCATGACGCGCGCCAGCATGTGCGGCCACACCATGGGCCCGAGACTCAGGACCAGGTTCGCCCGGTTCCGGAGTGCCGGCCCGACGCCGTCCGCGCCGCCGATCACGAAAGTGACCTGGCGGCAGCCCTGGTCGCGCCAGGCCTCGAGGCGCGCTGCCAGGCCGGGCGAGTCCAGCGCGGCACCGCGCTCGTCAAGCACCACCAGCGGCTTCGTACCAGCCGTCGCCTTCTCGATCAGTTCGGTTTCTTCCGCCGTTCCGCCCTTTCGGGCCTCGACTTCTCGGACGTCTACCGGGCCGATCCCGACCCGAGTTCCGGTCTTTCCGGCTCGCATGAGGTAATCGCGGGCCAGGTCGGCCTCGGGTCCGGACCTGAGCCGACCGACCGCGACGATTTGCAGTTTCATTGAATGCGGGGACTCACGCGCCCGATGCGGTGGCCTGGCTTGGCGTCATCCAGAGCTTTTCGAGCTGGTAGAACTCGCGCACTTCCGGCCTGAAGACATGGACGATCGCGTCTCCGGCATCGATCAGCACCCAGTCGGCGGCGTCCTTTCCCTCGATCCTGGAGAGGCGGCCGTGATCCTGCTTCAACCTGTCCACGAGATGTTCGGAAATTGATGCCACCTGCCGCGACGAACCGCCCGAGGCGATGATCATCCAGTCGGCCATCTCGCTCTTGCCGCGGAGGTCGATCTTCACGACTTCCTCGGCCTTAATGTCGTTCAGCGATGTCAGGATAACGCCCACGAGCGATTCGCTCGTGAGGATGTTGGCATTGCCGGATACAGCCGTTCCGGCGCTCTCGGCGGTCTCGCCACGGACCGCGTCCTTGATTTGCGACAGGACCTTGTCCTCCTTTGCTTGCAGCGCGCACCGGAAAATTCCGTGCTTGCGTGTTCAAGATGTAGCACTGCCTTGCAACGATTCCAAGAAGGCCGCGCAACCTTGTCGAAGGCATCCCGCGCCTTCGATGCCGAACGGACACGTTCGCCAATGGCCTTGCCTTGATGTTCGCGCGCGCACCGGGAAACGGGTGCGGGCCGATGCCGTACTGGCCGCATGCGTCAGTCGCCGCTCAAGTTGTCGAGAATCGGGCAATCCGGTCTTGCATCGCCTGCGCAGCTGGCAACCAGGTGGGCCAGCGTGTCCCGCAGGGACTGAAGGTCAGCGATCTTGCCTTCGATGTTCGCAAGATGACGCTCGGCGATCTCGCGGACTTCCGAGCTTGACCGCGTTTCGTCCTCGTAGAGCGCCAGCAGCGCCCGGCAATCCCCGATCGAGAAGCCGAGAGCACGTGACCGCCCGAGGAAATTCAGCTTGTGGAGGTCGGCTTCGGCAAACACGCGGTATCCGTTTTCGCTCCGGGTCGGCCGCACCAGGCCGATTTCCTCGTAATACCGGATCGTCTTGACCGGCAGGCCGGCCGCCTTGGCCACTTCGCCGATGTTCATGCGAGCGCTCCCTCCGAGCGGCGCAGCCTGAGCGCGTTGGTCACGACGGCGACGCTGGAAAGCGCCATGGCCGCCGCTGCCAGCATCGGTGACAACAGGATGCCGAATGCAGGATATAGCGCTCCTGCCGCGACCGGGATCAGGAGGATGTTGTAGCCGAATGCCCAAGCCAGGTTCTGCCGGATGTTCCGCATCGTGTCGCGGCTGAGGCCGATGGCCGTGACGACGCCTTGAGGATCGCCGGACATCAGGACCACGTCTGCGGTTTCCATCGCGACGTCGGTGCCGGTGCCAATGGCTATGCCCACATCCGCAGACGCGAGTGCCGGCGCATCGTTGATGCCGTCTCCGACGAAGGCAATCGTGCCCGAGCGCGCGAGTTCACGGATGACGTCAACCTTTGCTTCCGGCAAGGCGTCCGCGAAGACCTCACCGACTTCCAGCCGCTGCGCGACCGCCTCCGCCGCGTCGCGACCGTCACCCGAGATCATGGCAACGCGATGACCGCCACCATTCAGGTCGCTGATTGCGTCAATGGCGGTGTCCTTCACCTGGTCCGCGACCGACAGAACGGCTGCCAGCTGGTCGCCGATTCCGACGAAGAATGCAGTCTCGCCCTGCCGGGCGCGTTCTGCGGCCGCATCCGCCAATGCGGAGATGTCAATCCCGGCCTCGGTCATCATCCGCGCCGAGCCGACCCGCACGAGCAGGTGCCCGACTGTCGCCATGACGCCGCGACCGGACTGCGACTGGAAGCCTTCGACCTCCGGCCATTCCTCGACAGCATTCGTGACGGCATGTGCGACGGGATGTCCGGACAGCGCCTCGACCGCTGCTGCGGCCTTGAGCACTTCCGAGCGTTCAAACCCGTCCGTGACCTCCACGTGCGTCAGATGGGGCGCCCCTTCGGTCAGCGTGCCCGTCTTGTCGAAGGCGATCGTGTCGACGCGGTTCAGGCGCTGCAGCGCGTCGCCTTGCCGAAACAGCACGCCGAGTTCCGCGGCTCGTCCGGATCCGGCCATGATCGATGTCGGCACCGCGAGTCCCATGGCGCAGGGACAAGCGACGATCAGGACGGACACGCCGGCGACAAGTGCGAACTCCGGCGCGAAGGCAAGCCAGGCCACGACTGTTCCGGCAGCGACCAGAATGACCGCGGGAACGAACCACGCGGTGACCTGATCGACCAGTGCTTCCACGGGAAGGCGCGTGCCCTGCGCGTCTCGTACCATCCGCACGATGCTCGCCAGGACGGTGTCGCGACCGACCCGCGTCGCCCGGACCAAGAGTGCGCCCTCGCCGTTCACGGTCGCACCGGTGACGACGTCTCCGTCAGCCTTGGTGACCGGCATGGGCTCGCCGGTCAGCATGCTTTCGTCGACCAGCGAACTGCCCTCCACGACGATCCCGTCCACGGGAATCCGTTCGCCGGGGCGTACGCGGATCCGGTCGCCGGGCTGGAGACGTTCGATCGGGCGATCCTCGTCGCCGGCCTCCGTCACGACCCGGGCAATTCGCGGCTGCAGGCCAATCAGGGCCTGAATTGCCGATCCCGCCTTCCCCTTGGATCGCGCTTCCAGCAACCGGCCGAAGAGGATCAGCACGATGATCACGCCCGCGGCTTCGAAATAGACGGCCCGTGCGCCGGCCGGGAGAAGGGATGGCAGGAACGTCGCCACGGTCGAGAACCCGAATGCCGCCGAAGTCCCCAGCGCGACAAGCGCGTTCATGTCGGGGCGACCTCGCAGCAGGGTCGGGACGCCGCTTTCGAAGAACCTGCGGCCAGGTCCCGCCAAGGCGGCTCCAACGAGCAGGAACTGCAGGATCCAGCTCGTCTGAAGACCGATTGCCTGCGCCACGAAATGATGCACGGGGGGATAAACATGGCCTCCCATCTCGACCAGGAAGACCGGCAGGACCAGCGCTGCAGCAACCAGCGTGTCGCGGGCGAGCAGGGTGGCTTCTTCCTGCACGTCCTGCTCGGGGAAGTCCCCGGAGTCGATCTCCATTTCATAGCCCGAACGTCCTGCGGCCTCCTGGACGCTGCGCGGGGTCACGTGGCCGATCATGAAAAGCGTTGCGCTTGCATCCGCGAGATTGACGCGCGCTTCCTGGACGCCCGGAACGGCGGTCAGCGCGGCCTCGAGCCGCGCCTTGCAGGACGCGCAATGGAGTCCCGTGACCCGGAATCGCTGAGTTGACTGAATCGTTCCGTCCATGCTCTACGACATAAAGGTTCCAGTAACTGGAAGGTCAAGGGCGGGAATTGCAGGCGAACAAGGAAATTCAGCTTGACTTTATTGCGAACGGGTCGCAAGTATGTCGCAATTGCGAATTATTCTCAATACAGGGTGCGCGATTCGATGGCCACGAGGCGGACATTCTTGAAAGAACTGGGCGGCGGCGTCTTCGTCGTCGGCCTGCCAGTTCCCGTTGCCGTCGCAGCAGCGGGCCGGCCGCTCAAGGTCGTGGCCACGACGGGCATGATCGCCGACGCGGCACGCCGGATCGGCGGCAACCTGATCGAGGTCAAGGCCCTGATGGGCCCGGGTGTCGATCCGCATTCCTATCGCCAGACCCGTACGGACATCGTCGCGACGGCGAAGGCGGATCTCGTGTTCTGGAACGGCCTTTACCTGGAGGCCCAGATGGAGGACGTGCTTGCCGAGCTCGCTCGTCGCGTTCCGGTAGTCGCTCTTGCCGAGGCCGTTCCGGCGGGTCGCAGGATCGCGCATGACGACTACGCGGACCGCTTCGATCCGCATGTCTGGATGGATCCTGGACTCTGGCGCCTAGTTGCGCATGCCGCGCGCGACGCCCTGTCTGCGGTGAAGCCGGACGCTGCCGACGCGTTTGCCGCCAACACGGATGCGTTTCTCGCCGAGCTTGATCGCCTGGATGCCTACAGTTCCAGGGTTCTCTCGACAGTGCCTGAGGCGGCACGGGTGCTGGTGACGGCACATGACGCCTTCAACTATTTCGGCCGCGCCTACGGCTTCGAAGTCGTTGGCATCCAGGGAATCTCGACCGAGAGCGAAGCCGGCCTGAACCGCATGACCGAGCTGGTCAACCTCATAGTCGAACGCAGGATTGCGACGGTCTTCGTCGAGAGCTCGGTCTCGGACCGGCTTGTTCGCGCGCTGGTCGAAGGAGCGGCGGCGGCAGGCTGGAATGTCCGCATTGGCGGCGAGCTTTACTCCGATGCGATGGGCGCCGTCGGAACCTACGAAGGCACCTATGTCGGAATGATCGATCACAACGTGACCGTCATCGCAGACGGACTCGGCGGAAACGTCCCGGCACGCGGCATGTCCGGACGGTTGAGCGCGGGGAGCTGACGCCATGCAGGCACCGCTTGAAGACGTAACCGCGCGCGACGCGCGCGAACGGGCGGATCAGGACAGCCCGCTCGTCCTTCGCGGCATGACGGTTGCCTACGACCAGAAGCCGGCGGTGTTTTCCGTCGACGCCACGTTCCGGTCCGGCAAGATCTCCGGGATCATCGGGCCGAACGGCGCCGGAAAGTCCACGCTGCTCAGGGCTGCGCTCGGCGTCGTCAAGCCGCTTGCGGGACGGGCGACGTTCTTTGGATCGACGCTAGCCCGGAGCCGTAACCGCGTTGCCTATGTCCCGCAGCGCGCAAGCGTCGACTGGGACTTCCCGGCGCGGGTCGTCGATGTCGTGGCCCAGGGTCTCTACAGGCGCCTGGGCCTTCTTGGACGCTTCGGTCGCGAACACGACGGCATGGTCATGGCCGCGCTGGAGCGCGTCGGCATGGAGGACTTTGCCTCGCGCCAGATCGGCCAGCTTTCGGGCGGGCAGCAGCAGCGCGTGTTCCTCGCGCGCGCGCTCGCGCAGGACGCGCGGCTCTACCTTCTCGACGAGCCCTTCGCCGGTGTCGACGCGGCAACCGAAAGGGCGATCATCAAGGTGCTGAAGGCGCTTCGGTCGGAAGGCGGCACCGTGATCGCGGTGCACCACGACCTGTCAACGGTCGAAGAGTATTTCGACGAGGTACTGGTGATGAACGTCCGCAAGATCAGCGCCGGACCGGTCGAGACCGCATTCACGCCCGAAGCGCTGGACATCGCCTATGGCGGGCGCCTGGAGCCGGGCATGCGGGTTCCGCAGAAAGAGCCCGCCTGAGACCGATGCTGCGTGACGCGCTGACGTTTCAACTTGGCTACAACGCCACGCTCGTGACCGTCGCCGCAGTGCTGCTGGGAATCGCGGCGGGCGTCACCGGCACCTTCCTGTTCCTGCGCAAGCGCGCGCTCGTCAGCGACGCGATCGCGCATGCCACGCTGCCCGGCATTGGCCTTGCCTTCATCATGCTCACGCTTTCCGGCCATGACGGGCGTTACCTGCCAGGGCTGCTTGCCGGTTCCGCGCTCACCGCGATGTCCGGCCTGTTCGCCGTCCAGTGGCTTTCCTCCCGCACACGGCTTTCCGAAGACGCCGCCATCGGCGCTGTCCTGTCGGCCTATTTCAGCTTCGGCATCGTCCTACTGACCGTCATCCAGACCATGTCTACCGGACAGCAGGCCGGTCTCGAGAGTTTCCTCCTGGGCTCCACCGCAGGCATGCTGCTTACCGACGCGATCCTGATCGCGCTTGGCGGCCTGCTTGTCGTTGCCCTCGTCTTTCTTTTCCGCCGCCCGATGTCGCTTGTGTCTTTCGATCCCGGATTTGCTTCCACCAGTGGCGTGCGACTTGACCGGATCGACTTGACGATGATGGGGCTGGTGCTGGCTGTCACTGTCGTCGGGCTGAAGGTCGTCGGCCTCATCCTTGTCGTCGCGCTTCTCATCATTCCGCCAGTGACCGCGCGTTTCTGGACAAACCGGGTCGAACTGGTCGTGCTTCTTGCAGGCGCATTCGGTGGCATCGCGGCCTGGCTTGGCGCCGGCCTTTCCGCCAGCGCACCGGATCTGCCGACCGGTCCGCTAATCGTCCTCGTGAGCTTTTGCATATTTGCAATCTCAATGGCGTTCGCGCCCCGCCGCGGCCTGCTTTCTTCGCTTGTCCGCCATCGCCGGTTCCAAACCGGAGTCCACATCCGGCAGGGGCTGCTTGCCATGGCCCAAGGCCAGCCGATTTACGAACCGTTGACGATTCGCCTGCTCAGGGGTCGAGGCCTTGCCCGGGCGGACGGCATGCCGACAAGAGAGGGCACCGTGCGGGCGGCCCGAGCGCTCCGGGACGAAAAACGCTGGGAAATCGCGCGCGCCACGCCCGAACTCGAGCTTGCGGCCGCCCGCTACGACGGCCGAACCCAGATCGAAGACGTCCTGACGGCCGATCAGATCGCCGAAATCGATCGCAGGATCGGCCCGCCGGAGGCCGTGCAATGAACGGCGCGGACTTTGTCGCATTTTCGCTGACTCCCTTGCTGATCGGCAGCCTTGCGGCACTGGCCTGCGCGCTGCCCGGCAACTTCCTGGTCCTGAGGCGGCAGGCGCTGGTCGGCGACGCGATCAGCCACGTCGTCCTGCCGGGCATCGTGCTTGCGTTCCTGGTGACCGGCACGATCTCCACCTGGCCGATGCTGCTCGGGTCCGCCGCCGCCGCCATAGTCGCTGTCGTGCTGATAGAGGCCATTCGCCGGTTCGGTCGAATCGAGCCCGGTGCGGCCATGGGCGTGGTCTTCACGGCGATGTTCGCGGCCGGCGTTCTGGCCCTGGAGCAGTCCGACACGTCCGGCGTGCATCTTGATGTCGAGCATGCCCTGTTCGGCAATCTCGAGAGCCTGATCTGGCTGGACGCAACCGGCTGGGAGTCGCTTTTGGATCCGGCGGCGCTTGCCGGCCTTCCGCCGGAACTGTTCCGGATCAGCCTGGTGACCCTTGCCGTCGTGGCGGGTCTTGCCGTCTTCTGGCGCCCGCTTGCGATTTCCACCTTCGACGAAGGCTTCGCGAAGACGCTAGGCCTTCCGGTGCGGGCAATCGGACTCGGCATCGTGATCGCATCGGCACTCGCCGCTGTCGCGGCATTTGACGCCGTTGGCTCCATCATCGTGATCGCCATGTTCATCTGCCCGCCCGCTGCCGCGCGCCTGATGACGAACCGTCTCGGCGTCCAGGTGGCCTGGTCTGCCGTCTTTGCGCTCATCGCGGCGGTGCTCGGCTTCACGCTCGCGGGCAGCGGGCCGGCCTGGTTCGGATCCGAGAATGCGGTGAGCGCTGCCGGCATGGTCGGAACGGTGGCCGGCGTGATCCTTGCATGTGCCGCCCTGTTCGGCCCGGCGCGGAACTGACCGCGTCTGCAGTGATCTTCGGGGCCGAGCGGCCTTGTCACGTCGCAGATCCGCCTAGACGGACACCTTTGCCAGCAGTTCTTCCCTGGGGATGCTGTCCTTTGCGCCGGAATGGATGACCTCGCCCCGACGCAGCACGACGATGCGGTCTGCCAGGTCGAAGGCGAAATCGAAATACTGCTCCACCAGCACGATCGCCATGTTGCCGCGTTCGCGCAGCTTGCGGATCACCTCGCCGATCTGCTGGATGACATTGGGCTGGATGCCCTCGGTCGGCTCATCCAGCAGCAGCAGCCTGGGCCGGGTGATCAGTGCGCGGGCGATGGCCAGCTGCTGTTGCTGGCCGCCGGAAAGATCGCCGCCCCTGCGGTCCAGGAACCTCGAGAGGGCCGGGAACATCTCGATCACTTCGTCCGGTATCCGGTGCTCCGCTCGCGGCAGGCAGGAAAATCCGGTCTCGAGGTTCTCCCGCACCGTCAGCAGCGGGAATATCTCGCGGCCCTGCGGCACCACAGCGACGCCCATCTGCGCAAGTTCGTGGGCGGGCAGGACGCCCAGTTCCTCGCGATCAAGCGCCATCGTCCCGCCGGAGCGTGGATGGCTCCCGGAAATTGCACGGATCAGGCTGGTCTTGCCCACGCCGTTGGTACCCATGATGCAGGTGATCTCGCCGGCCTTCGCCTCGAACGAGATTCCGTTGAGTATCTGCGAGTGACCGTAGTGCAGGGTGAGATCGGCAATCTTCAGCATCGCTCAACGTCCCAGGTACACATCGATCACCTCCTGGTTCGCCGTCACGTGATCGAGACTGCCTTCGGCCAGGACCGCTCCCTCGTGCAGGACCGTCACCTTGCAGCCCAGGCGGCGCACGAATTCCATGTCGTGTTCAATTACCACCACCGCACGGGATTTTGCCGCCTCGACCAGGAGCGCGGTGGTGTGTTCGCGTTCCGCGGGCGTCATGCCTGCGGCCGGTTCGTCTACCAGCAGGAGCCTCGGCTCTTGCGCGAGCAGCATGCCGATCTCCAGCCATTGCTTCTGGCCATGGCTCAATTCGCCCGACTTGCGGTCCAGGGCATCCAGAAGCCCGATTTCTCCGGACAGTTCGTGCACGCGGTCAAGATCCTCTCGCCTTGGCCGGTAGAAAAGGACCTGCAGCGGCCCGCGTGCATTGCGGAGCGCCATCAGCAGGTTTTCCCGTACGGTCTGGTCCTCGAACACGGTGGGTTTCTGGAACTTGCGGCCGATGCCCTCGCGGGCGATCCGTGCCTCGGACAGCCCCAGCAGCGAAATGTTTGCGTCGCCCCACAGGATCCGGCCTTCGTCCGGTCTTGTCTTGCCGGTGACAATGTCCATGAAGGTTGTCTTTCCAGCGCCGTTGGGACCGATGATGGCGCGCATTTCCGCATCAGCGATGGCGAAGCTCAGGTTGTTGATCGCCTTGAAGCCGTCGAAGGTGACGGAGACGCCGGAGACCTCGAGAAGCGTGCTCACTGTTCGGCCTCCGCTTCTCGCAGCGAACCGGCATCGGGGCCCAGGTCAGCGCCGTGGCGATCGGGCGCCAGCCGTCCTGTCCAGAGATCCACCAGGCCGCCGATGCCCTTTGGCGCAAGGAGCGTGACCGCGACAAAGCTGAGGCCGAGGAGAACCAGCCACCAGTCGACCCACTTGATCGTGTAGAGGCCCAGGTTGACATCCGGGGCCTGGCCGCCTGTGAACCAGGAAGAAACGAGGCTGACGAAAAACGCGCCGATCACCGCACCATAGAGCCGGCCGCGCCCGCCGATGGCGACCCAGACCGCAAGGTATATCGAGGCGATGGGCGCAATCTCGGCCGGGTTGATGATGCCCGCCTGCGGATAGTAGAGCGCCCCGGCGATTCCGGCGACCATGGCCGTGACCGTGAAGACGAAGAGCTTGTAGGTCTCCACCGGGTAGCCCAGGAAGCGCACCCTCGCTTCATTGTCGCGGATGCCGCGGATCACTGAGCCGAACTTGCCCGAAACGATCCAGGCGGACAGCACGTAACCCAATGCCAGCGCACCGGCGGAAGCCCAGAAGAACCAGATCGAGATGCTCGACTGCGGCACATGGTCGAGCCCCGGCAGGTTTTGCAGCCCGGAGAGCCCGTTGTTGCCGCGAAGGCCGCTGTCGTTCTGAAACAGGTAAAGCGCCAGCGCCAGCGTCATTGCCTGCGTCAGGATCGAGAGGTAGACGCCCGTGACACGGGAACGGAAGGCGAGCCAGCCGAAAACGAACGCCAGAATGCCCGGCACCAGCACGACGAGGACCAGCTGCAGCGCGAGGCTGTCCGCGAACGCCCAGATCGGCGGGAACTCGCTCGAACCCACGACGCCGAAAATCTGGTTGCCGATGGCTGCGACGACTTCTGCTTCGGTCGGCGGAATCGGCGCTTCGGCGAGAGAGGATACGACGATGCCATGCGTCCGTTCGTACATCAGCCACATGCCGATCATGTAGCCGCCAAGCCCGAAGAACGCGAAATGGCCGAGGCTGAGAATGCCGGTATAGCCCCAGACGAGGTCCATCGCCACCGCCACCAGCGCAAGACAGAGCGTCTTGCCGAGCGTCTTGACAAGGGAGGTGGACACGATCTCGGTCCCCGCCCACTCCGACATCAGCGTCACGCCAAGGGTGAAGAGGCCGAGAACGGCCAGGAACGTCAGCACGGAGGGGTTTTTGGCAAGAACGCCCTGCGACATGGCTCAGTCTCCCGCCGCGCGGCCCTTGAGGGCAATCAGTCCCTGCGGGCGGAGTTGGATGAAGACGACGATGATGAAGATGATCATGTAGGTCTGGGCGGCGAGCGTGTTCGAAGGATTGAACCATTCGATCCCCTTCTGCAGAAAGCCGATGCCGGTGGCCCCCAGAAGGGTGCCCCAGATGTTCCCGACGCCGCCGACGACCACGGTCATGAAGCTCTGCACGATGTAATCCGCGCCCAGATCCGAGGTCACCTTGGCGTAGAGCCCGATGGCCACGCCCGCGATCCCGGCAATCCCGGAGCCCAGGCCGAAGGTCAGCATGTTCACCCGGTCGGGATTGATCCCCATGGCCGCGGCCATGCGCCGGTTCTGCGTCACCGCGCGGGTTTCCAGCCCCAGGCGCGTTCGGTGCATGATGAAGAGGAAGATGCCCAGGAAGGCCAGCGCCAGCACGAAGATCGCGATCCGGATATGGGAGATCGAGATCACGTCGTTGATGACCCATGCCCCGTCGAGCCAGCCCGGCGATGTCAGGGGCCGCGCCTGGGTCCCGAAGATGTTCTTGGCGAGCTGCTGCAGGGCGATGGAGATGCCGAACGTGGCCAGAAGCGTCTCGAGCGGGCGGTTGTAGAGCCAGCGGATCACCAGCCGTTCCATCGCCACGCCGGCTCCGAAAGTGAAGACGAAGGCCATGGGTACAGCGATGAGGATCGAGGCGGTATGATTGGGGACGAACTGCTGCACGACATAGCCGGTATAGGCGCCCATCATGATGAACTCGCCGTGGGCCATGTTGATGACGCCCATCACGCCGAAGGTGATGGCAAGGCCGATTGCGGCAAGAAAGTAGATCGAGGCGAGCGAGAGCGCGTCGAGAGCCAGATCGACGCCCTGGGAAAAGCCGACCCGGTTCGCGATCCGGGCAAGGGCCGCCTCGGCGGCGGCGGTAATGGCGGGCGAGGCTTCGGCGTAGATCTCGGCGAAAACGTGCGCATCCAGCGCGGCATCGATCTCGGCACCGGTGACCAGCGGCGGCACCATTCCGGCTTCGGCCAGCACGCTGTATGCACGCATCCGCGCCTGGTCAGTGCCAAGCTCGCCTGCCTGCGCGCCTCCCACTGAATCCTGTTCCAGATTGGCGATCAGGGCTTCGCGGATCTCCTCGCGACCGACCATGGCCGGTGCCAGGCCCGTGGCGACCAGGAGCGCATATGCCTCCTCGCGGGGAAGGCCATCGCTGCCGGGAACCAGGCTGCGGGCCACGTTCAGTCCGTCCGGGATCTCTCCGGTGAAGGCCTTGACCTCGGTTCTCGTCAGCGGGTTCAACGCAGCGCGCACATCGACGCCGAGATCGGTTGACATCTCTTCGATGGCTTCCACGCGCTCATCGACGCCCGTCCCGTGGGCGATGGTCAGAAGACGTTCGATCCGCATCTTGCGCGCACGGATTCCTGCATCGCTTTCGCCCTCCATCGAATTCCGGAGCGGGGCCAGCAGGCTCGCATCCGGGGAGCGCTCGATGGCGTCAAGGGCCGCCATTCGGCGTTCCGGCTCAGGATCGAGGAGCTGGAACTGCACCAGTGCCGTTCCGATCATTGCCCTTATCCCGCTGTTCGGCTTGATGTTCTTCAGTGCTCGCTTCGGAAACTCGCCCGCCGAATCGCCGCTGTCGAAATCGATCAGGCGATAGGTCTTGGCATCGATCTTTTCGCCGAGAAAGAACAGCCCGTCCGACTTTCGCATCCACATGTTCTTGACTTGCCAGGCTTGGAGAACCGACTGCGCTTCTGGCAGCCCGCTGCTGGCGACGGCGTCGATGGCGGGCCCGATCGTCTTGCGCGAACTCTTGACGATCAGCTCCCTGTGCTCCTGCAGGACGGCCTGCATCGGGCCTGTCTCGGCGAGCGTCGCCAAGGTCGAGGCAAGCAGCAGGAGCAAGGAAGGCACGAGAGGTTTCATGGCACCCTGCCTGAACGTCTCCGGCCGGGACATTCCGGCCGGAGACTTTGCGGATCAGTAATTTGACTTGATCTGAACGCAGGTCGCGGTCCCCGTGTTGTACATCCCGCAACCCAGTTCATCCCAATCCGATTTCAGCATGGCTGATGCCGTAAGGAAGTCGGTCCAGGCATCGCCCTGGACTTCCTCCGTCTCTGTGATGATGTCGAACTGGCCGTCCGCCTGGATTTCGCCGATCAGCACCGGCTTTGACAGGTGGTGGTTCACGCCCATCACGGCCGTGCCGCCCGTAAGGTTGGGGAATTCCTGGCCCCACATCGCTTCGCGTACCGCGTCGACATCGGTGGTCCCGGCCTCGGTGACTGAATTCACCCACATGTTGAAGCCGATGTAGTGAGCTTCCATCGGGTCGTTGGTGACGCGGTCTTCGTCGCCGATGAACTCATGCCAGGCCGCGATGAACGCCTCGTTCTCGGGCGTGTCGGCGGACATGAAATAGTTCCATGCCGCCAGGTGTCCGACGAGGTTGCTGGTGTCGAGACCCGAAAGCTCTTCCTCGCCGACGGAGAAGGCGACAACGGGGATGTCGTCGGCTGAAACGCCGGCGGCGGCAAGTTCCTTGTAGAAGCCGATGTTCGCATCGCCGTTGATCGTCGAGATGACGCCCACCTTCTTTCCGTCAGCGCCCAGCGCGACGACGTCGGCGACGATCTTTGACCAGTCCGAGTGGCCGAACGGCGTGTAGTTGACGAAGATGTCCTCTTCGGGAATGCCTTTCGAATCCAGGTAGGACTCGAGGATGTTGTTCGTGGTTCGCGGATACACGTAGTCGGTGCCCAGGAGGGCGAATTTCTCGACGCCAAGCTCGTCCAGGTAGTAGTCGGTTGCCGGGATCGCCTGCTGGTTCGGTGCGGCGCCGGTATAGAACACGTTCTTCGAGCTTTCCTCGCCTTCGTACTGGACGGGATAGAACAGGAGACCGTTCAGTTCCTCGATCACCGGCAGGACCGACTTTCGACTGACCGAGGTCCAGTTCCCGAAGATCACGTCGACCTCGTGAACCGTCAGGAGTTCGCGTGCCTTCTCGGCAAAGAGAGGCCAATCGGAGGCCGGGTCGACCACGACCGCCTCCAGATCGCACCCAAGAACGCCGCCGGCACTGTTCTGCTGTTCGACGAGCATCAGCATCGTGTCTTTCAGCGTCGTCTCGGAAATCGCCATTGTTCCCGACAGTGAATGCAGGACGCCGACCTTGATCGGGCAATCCGCAGCGACGGCCGGGACGCCAAACGCAGCGGCGGCAGCCGAGGAGGCTGCCAGGACTTTCAGAGCTTTCATCGTTTTCTCCCAGCGGAGCGGCACGAGGGCGCTTGCTTAAATGCGTCGGATTCCGTACCCAAGCTCCGCAACTTCTTGTTGCACCAGTGTGGCGGCCGATAAGATTTCCAAGCTTTCCGGTCGTCACACGCCCGCTCTTCAGGACAGACGTCCCTGCGGACGGAGGCATTGTCTCTGCATTGCAGCATGAATGGCAATTGACAGCGGCTGGCGATCGAAGCTTCGGACTTTGTTGCCCAAAAATTCATCTAGAAGTGTGTTCTCTGCACAAAAACAGGGCGGACAGCAGGTCGATGATCCTGCCAAATTGCAATTTCGTGGCGATTCGGAGCAGTGCAGCCCAATAAGGGCATCGAATTCGCGCCCTGGAGGATCCCATCACCCGTTTGCAGTCGATATCCCCGCAGCTCGCGGCGCCGGTCATGGCGCGTGCGCAGGGCGAGGTTTCGCTTGTAGCCAAGTCCAGGGTTGGCGGCACCGCATTGCGGAGACTGCGACAGTCCGGTTCGCTCAAGTGCCTTTTTCCCCAGGACGCCGGGCCTGCATTGCAGGCCGTCCTCCTGAACTGCGCCGGGGGCGTCACAGGGGGTGATCATTTTTCGCTGTCCGTAGGCGCCGAAGTCGGGACGACGCTGACGCTCTCCACCCAGGCAGCTGAACGGATCTACCGGGCCTTGCCAGGAGAGAGAGGGCGAATCGAAACACGCCTGGACGTGGCAAAGTCCGCGCGCGTGAACTGGCTGCCGCAAGAGACGATTCTCTTCGACGGATGTTCGCTTGAGCGATCGCTGACAGTCGATCTGCAGGAAGGTGCAGCCTTGCTGCTTGCGGAACCGCTGGTCTTCGGCCGCCTTGAAATGGGAGAAACACTGACGTCGGCGCACGTCCTGGATCGGATAGAAGTCCGGCGCGCGGGAGTCCCGATCTATCTGGATCGCATCCGCCTCGCAGCCGATGTGCAGGCACAGCTTGATCGTCCGGGCGTCGCTGGCGGCGCGCGCGCCATGGCCTCGCTGCTCTACGTCGCTCCCGACGCCGAGGCGCAGCTTGCAATGCTGCGCCATCTTCTGCCGCGTCACGCTGGAGCCAGCCTGCTCCATGAGGATGTTCTGGTCATGCGCATTCTATCCCGTGACAGCAACGAGATGCGTTCAAGTCTTGTCCCGATGCTGGATCACCTGAGCCAGGGAGGGCTCCCCCGATGCTGGAACATCTGACATGAACCTGACGCCACGAGAGAAGGATAAGCTTCTCATCTCCATGGCAGCGGAAGTTGCCCGCAAGCGGCTGGCGCGCGGCGTGAAGCTGAATCATCCGGAGGCCATTGCCCTGATTGCCGACGCGGTGGTCGAAGGCGCGCGTGATGGCCGCTCTGTTGCCGACATGATGGAGGCCGGCGCGGAAGTCGTCACCAGGGATCAATGCATGGAGGGTGTGGCGGAGATGATCCACGACGTTCAGGTGGAGGCGACCTTTCCCGACGGGACAAAGCTCGTCACCGTTCACAACCCGATCCGCTGAGGAGGCATTTCATGCGCGTTCTCCCACCGCTTCTCTTGCTTGCGCTGCCTGCCCGGGCCAGCAAGGCGGAATTGCCGCTCACATGTGTCAACGGGAGCATGCCCGTCGGCCCGGGACTCGTCGCACCGGCAGCAGCCGCAGGCCTGGACCGCGCGGAGGTGCAAACATGATCCCCGGTGAGGTGATGGCCGCGTCGGGTGAAATCACTCTGAACGCCGACCGGGAAGCGATCACGCTGATGGTCGCCAATTCCGGCGACCGGCCGGTGCAGGTGGGCTCGCACTACCATTTCGGAGAGGCGAACGACGCGTTGGAATTCGACCGCGAAGCGGCGCGGGGCATGCGCCTCGACATTGCTGCCGGGACGGCGGTGCGCTTCGAGCCGGGCCAGCGCCGGGAAGTGCAGCTCATTCCCATCGGCGGTGCGCGGAACGTGTTCGGGTTCAATCAGCAGATCATGGGAGCGCTCTGATGCCAGTCTCGTCCTTGGCCCATGTCTCGCCCGCGTTTCGGGGCGGTTAGGAAGGGAACGCATCATGCCGGCGATCATCTCGCGCTATGACTATGCCGCCATGTTCGGCCCCACGACCGGGGACAAGGTCCGGCTTGCCGACACCGACCTCGTTATCGAGGTCGAGCGCGACCACACTTCCTATGGCGAAGAAATCAAGTTCGGTGGCGGCAAGGTCATCCGCGACGGGATGGGACAGTCACAGGTCACGCGTGCCGAAGGAGCGGTGGATACGGTGATCACCAATGCACTGATCGTCGACCATGCCGGCATCTACAAGGCAGACGTCGGGCTGAAGGACGGGCGGATCGCCAGGATCGGCAAGGCGGGAAATCCCGACACTCAGCCCGGTGTCGACATCGTTGTCGGGCCAGGTACCGAGGCGATTGGGGGTGAAGGCAATATCCTCACCGCCGGCGGCTTTGACAGCCACATTCATTTCATCTGTCCGCAGCAGATCGAGGATGCCCTGCACTCCGGTCTGACAACCATGCTTGGCGGCGGCACCGGGCCTGCGCATGGCACGCTTGCCACCACCTGCACGCCCGGGCCCTGGCATATCGGGCGCATGCTGCAGGCGGCGGACGCATTCCCGATGAACCTCGCCTTTGCAGGTAAGGGCAATGCCTCGCTCCCCGCTGCCTTGGAAGAGCAGGTGGAGGGCGGGGCCTGCGCCCTGAAGCTGCACGAGGACTGGGGAACAACGCCTGGAGCCATCGATTGCTGCCTGTCCGTGGCAGACGCGATGGACGTTCAGGTGATGATCCATACGGACACGCTCAACGAAAGCGGTTTCGTCGAGAACACCATGAAGGCCATTGACGGCCGCACCATCCACGCTTTCCACACCGAAGGTGCGGGGGGCGGACATGCGCCGGACATCATCAGGATCTGCGGCGAGGATCATGTCTTGCCGTCCTCCACGAATCCGACGCGCCCCTTCACGGTCAACACGGTGGAGGAGCATCTCGACATGCTCATGGTCTGTCATCACCTCGACAAGTCCATTCCGGAAGACGTGGCCTTCGCGGAAAGCCGCATTCGGCGCGAGACGATCGCGGCCGAGGACATCCTTCACGACATGGGCGCGTTTTCGATCATCGCGTCCGACAGCCAGGCCATGGGGCGCGTGGGGGAGGTCCTGATCCGCACATGGCAGACCGCCGACAAGATGAAGAAGCAGCGCGGACGCTTGCCCGAAGAAACCGGCAGCAACGACAACTACCGCGTGCGCCGATACATCGCCAAATACACGATCAACCCGGCCATCGCGCACGGGATCGCGCATGAAATCGGGTCGGTCGAAGAAGGAAAGCGGGCCGACCTCGTCCTGTGGAATCCTGCCTTTTTCGGCGTGAAGCCGGAGATGGTGCTGATCGGCGGGACCATTGCCATGGCACAGATGGGCGATCCCAACGCGTCGATTCCGACGCCGCAGCCGGTCCATTCGCGCCCCATGTTCGGCGCCTACGGCAGGAGCGTCGAATGTTCTTCCGTGACCTTTGTCAGCGCTGCGGCGCAAAGCGCCGGGATCGGCGCCGCGCTCGGCCTGGCCAAGGACACGCTGGCCGTGAGCGATACGCGCGGGATCGGCAAGACGGACTTGGTCCTGAACAACGCCACGCCGAATGTGGAGGTGGATCCGGAGACTTACGAGGTGCGCGCCAATGGCGAACTGCTGACCTGCCAGCCGGCCGAGACCCTGCCCATGGCGCAGCGATACTTCTTGTTTTGAGGAAACCGCGATGACTCTTCCTGTCAGCCGAAAGACACAGCACGCGCATCATGCCGACGACAGCGTCGTTCTGGACTATGAGGCGCGGTTTCTGCGTCGCAAGGTGCTGACCGCCACGAGTGGGCTGCGGTTTCTCGTGGATCTTTCCCAGACGACTTCGGTGGATCAGCACGAGGTATTCGTCCTGGACGATGGTCGCGTTGTAGGCGTCGTGCCCGCCGAGGAAGAGCTCTTCCAGGTGAAAGGCGATCTGATCCGGCTCGCCTGGCACATCGGCAACCGCCACACGCCTTGCCAGGTCGAGGCCGACCGGCTCTTGATCCAGCGAGATCACGTGATGCGCGACATGCTGGAAAGACTCGGCGCAACAGTCTCCACGGTGACCGAACCGTTTACTCCCGAAGGCGGCGCCTACGGTCATGGACGCACCCATTCTCATGCCCACTGACACGCAAATCCTGACCCTGACGCAATGGCTCTCGCCGGCATTTCCGGTCGGATCCTTCGCCTATAGCCACGGACTGGAAGGTGCAGCGGGCATGGGATGGGTGAAGGACGGAGCCAGCTTGGAAGCCTGGCTTGAAGACGTCTTGCTGCATGGTGCGGGGCGGGCGGATTCCCTGCTCCTGGCTGCCGCCTTCAACGCCGGAACGCGACAGCGTCTCGCGGAAGTCGACCGGACGGCACGCGCCTTTGCGGCCTCGGCCGAACGACGGCTGGAGACGGAAGCGCAGGGGCTGGCCTTTGGCAAGGCCTTGGCCGCATGGGACATGGTGCCGGAAGAGCTGACCTTTCCTGTGGCGCTCGGTGCCGCAGCGGCGCAGGAATCCCTGCCCCTTGCCCTGACCCAGAAACTCTATCTCCATGCCTTCCTGTCCAACCTCGTCGCTGCAGGCCAGAGACTGCTTGCCGTCGGTCAGCAACAGGGGCAGGCCATCCTTCGACGGCTGACCCTGCTCTGCCCGGAGGTTGCGAAGGACACGCGCGACGGCGACCTGTCGAAACTCGTGTCCGCAGCGTTCCTGACCGATATCGCTTCGATGCGGCACGAATCCCAGAATTCGAGGATATTCCGTACATGAACAGTCCGAACGGCCCTCTTCGCATCGGCATCGGCGGCCCGGTCGGAGCCGGCAAGACCACGCTGACTGCAGCGCTCTGCGAGGCGTTTCGCGACGACCTGTCAATGGCTGTCGTGACGAACGACATCTACACCCGGGAGGACGCCGATGCCCTCCTGCGCGTTCAGGCGCTGCCGTCCGACCGGATCATGGGCGTTGAGACCGGCGGCTGTCCGCACACGGCGATCCGCGAGGACGCCTCGATCAACCTTGCCGCAATCGCCGAGCTCTGCGACGCGCATCCCGATCTTGACCTGGTCCTGATCGAGTCCGGCGGCGACAACCTGTCGGCCACGTTTTCGCCCGAACTTGCCGACCTGACGATCTACGTCATCGATGTTGCGGCAGGCGAGGAAATACCGCGCAAGGGCGGACCTGCGATCACGCGCTCCGACATCCTTGTTGTCAACAAGACGGATCTGGCTCCTCTCGTGGGTGCGGATCTTGACCGCATGAAGCGCGACACGGATCGAATGCGCGCCGGCAGACCCTACGTGTTCTGCCAGCTCAGGTTCGACAGCGGCGTGAAAGAGATCCTGCGCCACATCGACGACATTGGCGGTCTGGGCCGAAAATGATAAATTTGTGGCGCAGACGATGCCGGGCCCGACCGGCAGGATCAGACCGAGAGCCTCGCGTCTCGGTGAGGTGCGGATGTCCGCAGGACACCGGCCGCACAGGACTGATGCGTTGCGTACGGACTCCGATATGCCGCGGCCAGGGAACCTAGAGATGCCGAAGTATCCGGGACACTCGCGAAGAAAAGGTTAGGAAGTCCATGGTTGAACACCACGAAGCCAGCAATGACGGCGAACTGATCGAGGCGGCAATCGCCGGCGACGTCCAGGCGGCCAGTGCTGCCATTGCGACCGCGGATGTCAATGCCGCCGACGGCGATGGCTGGACTGCACTTCACATTGCCGTTCACAGCCAGCACCTCGACCTGGCCAGGCTGTTGCTTGAACATCCGGACATCGACGTCAATGCCCGGAACAGGTGGAAGAGCACGCCGCTGATGCTCGCTGCCAGCGGCGGAAACCTCGACATCGTGGAGAGCCTGCTGCGCCATCCCAAGACAATGGTGGATCTCCAGGCAGAGTACTATGGACGTACCGCGCTGATCGAATCTGCCGTCAAGGGTCACGCCCACATTGCACGCTGCCTTGTCAGCCACGGCGCGAACGTGAACATTTCGGACAAGACCGGCAGAAACAACGCCCTCATCGAGGCAATCAAGAACAAGCATGCCGACATTGCGATCTACCTGCTCAGAACCGGAACGATTGACTTCTCCAACCAGGACCTGCGCCTCCAGGCCCTGATCTGGGCAAGGCGGCACGGGGACGACCTCTACATGGAGCTCGACCACGCAATCGCGGCCTACTTCAATCGAACGGGCGGACGGCCGGAAGCCGACTGAATCCGGCATGCCTCCGAGGCAAGACAGGTCGGGTGAGCGCCTCTGGTTGCGGGGGTCATGCGGTCGAGAACGAAATCAAGAAAGCGCGGGCGAGCACGAAGCCCGCCCGCGCCAGATTGATTGCCAACTACGGCGTGTTCTGAACCATCTCCAGAAGGTCGGCGCCTTGCTTGGCGATGAAGTCCTCGTAGACTGGCCCCATGCGTTCACGGAACGCAGCGACATCGGCTTCGTTGATCTCCATGCCCTTGGTCTTGAGTTCTTCGACCGCGGCCGCACCAACTTCTGCGGTTAGCTGGATTTCATAGTCCTGCAGGGCCGCGGCTTCTTCCATCATGACGGCCTGCTGTTCGGCGGACAGTCCGTTCCAGGTCCCCAGACTGATGGCAACGATCCCCGGCGGGCGGAAATGCTGCGTCATCGAGAAGTAAGCGCTGACCTCGTAGAACTTGTCGTTCAGCACGTTGCCAGCTGCGTTTTCGCCACCGTCCAGAACACCTTGTTCGAGTGCGGTGTAGAGTTCGCTGTACGACATCGGGGTTGCCGAGCCGCCCATCGCGTTCAGCGTGTTCACCATCAACGGGCTTTCCATCACGCGAATCTTCAAGCCATCCATGTCCTCTGGCGTGACGACGGGACGAACCTTGTTGAACACGTTGCGGTAGCCGTTGTCGAACCAAGCCAGGATCTTCAGGCCGCGCCCTTCGGCCAGCTCGCTGAACTTGGCGCCGACCGGCCCGGTGACCACGTTCTTGAAGTGGTCGGTGTCGCGGATCAGGTACGGCAGGCTGAACAGGTCGAACTCGGGAATGAATCCGCTGACCGGTGCCGTGGACACTTGAGCCATCTGGATGCTGCCCAGCATCATGCCTTCGATGTAGTCCCGTTCGCCGCCAAGCTGCGCGCCGTCCAGAACCTCGATGTTCAGACCGACATCTCTCGCGGCCACGCGATCGGCAAACCAGCGAAGCGATACGTTATGATGGTGGGCCGGGCCCGTGACGGACGCAATCCTGATGGTCGTGTCGGCTGCCATTGCCGGCTGCACCAGTGCAGCCATTGACAGGGCGAACGCCGCTCCGACGCCCTTGAGCAAGTCTCTCTTGATCATCTTCGTGTTCCTCCCTTTTCGAGAACGGTATTTCCGGTTGGTGCCCCGGCACGTGCGCCGGGCATTCCCGCCCCGCGGGACGGAAACCTGTGGTGCGTCCGGTCAGCGCTGAACGGCAAAGTCATCCGGCTCATCCAGAACCAGCTTGTTCAGCGGGCGAACGCCGCTTTCTGTGACGGCGACTACGACTTCGATCCGGTATCCGCCGCCGATCAGGTCATGGAGATCGAGCTTGATCGCCAAAGTCATGCCCGCCTCAAGTTCGAAATCGCTGTCCGAGCTCAGGTTCGGCGGTTCGACCACGTCCAGTCCGACCGCATGGCCAACCCCGCGCATCCCCTTTGCATAAGGCGTGAAATGCTCCGCCAGCCCCTCGGGCTCCAGCTCGGCCAGCAAGGTGTCGAAAATCGAGCGCGCGGTAATGCCTGGGCGAATGGTCGGGATGACCTTCTTCAGTGTTCTGTGGCCGACGACGAGGGCACGTTCCTGTTCCGGATCGGCACCTGGCATCAGGATGGTGATGCCGCCATCGTTGCAGTAGTTTCCGATGGCCGGGTTGAAATCCAGCATGACGTAGTCGCCGGGCTCGATCTTGCGATCCATTGCGCGCCAGGCCGGGTACTTCGTGTTCGGACCTGACATGACAACCGTTGCAGAGCCGATGTCGGCATTCAGCTTGCGCGCGATGTTCTCCGCAACGCCGGCGACCTGGACTTCGGTCATCCCGACCTTGACCTGCTTCACCGCTTGCCGAAGCACCTCGTCATTGATCTCTGCCGCGCGTTCCATCAGCGCGATTTCCGCTGCGGACTTGATCTTGCGCAGATCAAGCATGATGTCGTCGCGCGCTTCGAAAGTGGCTTGCGGCACTGACCCGGAGATCTGCTCGTAGATCTCGACGGGCAGGATGTTCTTGCCAATCAGCCCGATCTTGCTGTGGCGTCCGACGATCGGGGCGAAGATCTCAGGCAAGTCCTTGAACGGGCGGTGGATGCCGCGCACGTCGTCGATCCAGCAGAGGTCTTTCGCAGCATAGGCGTTCAATCTCCCCAGGAGCACGACAGGGGGCCGGTCTCCGATCAGGATGACCAGCTGCGGCGATTCCTCAATGACGTTCAGCGGCCTGTAGTTCGTGATGTAGGACGAATGACCGGACCGATATTCATCCGAATAGATGACAAGCGCTTCGTACCCCTCAGACTTCATCCGGCGCCTGAGTCTCTCGGTCCGCTGCTTCAGCTCTTCATGCGAGATTTCCAAGGAGAATATCCTTCCAATTCTTGAGGCTAGTGACTGAAGAGGTTCGGGATGGTCATGATCAGGCCCGGGAACACGGCGACGGCGATGAGGACGGCGATCAGCACCGCGCAGAACGGCACCAGTGCACGGAATGCCTGCGAAATGGTCAGTCCCGCGATGGAGCAGCAGATGTAGGTCAGGATGCCCACCGGCGGCGTCACCGACCCGATGACGACTGCCATGACCAGGACAACGCCGAAGTAGACCGGGTCAATGCCGAGTCCTTGAATGACGGGCAGCACCACAGGCGTGAATATGATCAGGATCGGGATGCCCTCGATGAACAGTCCCAGGATCAGGATGAACCCAAGGATCAGCAGAACAGCGAGTGTCGGATTCGTCGTGAGGCCGCCGAGAACGTCCAGGACCGCCGCGCCAAACCCCTCCCAGGCCAGCAGCCAGGCAAACGAGGTCGCCATCGCGATCAGGAACATCGCGGCGGCGGTGGTCACGGCCGCATCCACCAGCAGCTTTCCGAAGAGCCTGAACGTGAGCGTGCGATAGATGAAAGTGCCCACGATTGTCGCATAGGCCACCGCGACCACGCCCGCCTCGGTCGCCGTGAACACGCCCGAGAAGATCCCGCCCAGGATGATCACCGGCATTGCGAGCGCCCAAAGCGCATCGCGGAAGGCGGGCAATACGGGCGGAAGTTCGGATCGCGGCGGCGCCGGGTAGCCGCGTTTCTTCGCGATGACATAGGCCATCGCCATCAGCCCAGCCGCGACCAGCAGCCCGGGCACGAAGCCGCCAAGGAACAGCTGGGCAATCGAGACATTGGCGATGGAGCCATAGATCACCATCATGATGCTCGGCGGGATAATGGGACCCATGGCGCTGGCCGAGGCATTGACAGCGACGGCATAGTCGCCATCGAAACCGTTCTTTTTCATCGCCGGGATCATCATCGATCCCAGGGCCGAGGCATCCGCGGTTGCCGATCCGGAAATGCCCGAAAAGAACATGTTGGACATGATCGTCACATGAGCCAGGCCGCCGCGAATGTGCCCGACGAGAGACTTCGAAAAGGCGACGATACGCTCGGTGATTCCGCAGGCGTTCATCAATTCGCCCGCGATGATGAAGAACGGAATCGCCAGCAGAGTGAAGGAATCGACGCCCACGAAGGCTCGTGTGACGATGCTGTTGAGCGGCAGCGTGCTGTCAATCCAGAGCGTCAGGGCCGACGCGATGCCAAGCGCAAAGGCGATCGGTATGTTGAACACCAGCAGAACAAAAAAGGTGGTGAACAGGATCGCCAGCATCGAAGCGCCTAGCCCTCCTGCTCGCTGCGGCCACGCAGGATGGCAAAGGTACGTTCCAGGCAGATCAGGAAGATCAGGCCCATCGAAATTGGAATCGCGATGTAGATCCAGGACATCTTCACGCCCAATGCGGGAGAGTGTTGCATCATGTTCATGCGGATGACCGGGTAGCTCGCGAAGATGACCGCGGCCGCGAAACACGAAATCAGCACGTTTGAGAGGATCTCGACTCCAACTCTGAACCGCTCGGGAAGCAGGTTCACGAACAGGTCGACGCCGAGGTGAATTCCGCGCGACAGGCCGATCGCGCCGCCCAAAAAGACGATCCACACGAAACAGTACCGCGCCAGTTCCTCCGACCAAGGGAGGGGAGCCGCGATGACGTATCTGAAGATCACCTGGGCCAGGGTGACCACGATCATCAAAACGGAAATCGCGATTAGGGAGAGCTTCGCGACACCAAGGAGCGCGGTCAGGATTCTCGAATTTTGGCCTGTACCCAAGTGCGGCATCCCCTCCCCATGAGGCATCACACTCTTATGAAATCGATTTCACACTAGACGGGTGGCCGAGTCAACACTTTTTCTGTCCAAGTCCGCAACCATCTGGTACAGTACGATTAGTTGAGATCCGCGAGTCCCAATTTGACGACTGATTCAAAATATCGATTTCAAGAAACAGCATCGCGCGTGCGAATCACGGACGTTGCCAGGCTTGCCGGGTGTGCGCCCGCGACGGTTTCGCGGGCGGTCAACAACCCGGACAAGGTGGCGCCCGAAATGCGGTCGCGGATCCAGAGGGCGATGCTTGAGCTCGGGTACGTTCGGAATCACGCGGCACGCGCATTGCGGTCCCAGCGATCGCACATGGTCGGAGTCCTGATCCCGACCCTGGACTACGCGCTCTATGCCCGGCTGGTCAGTGCCGCGGGTTCACAGCTCTCGGTGGCGGGCATTTCGACGCTGATCGCCACCTTTGACTATGACCTGGAGGCTGAACTCAGGGAGGCAAGACTGCTCCTCGAGCGCGGTGCCGAGGCGCTGATACTTGTCGGAGACTATCATCGGCCGGAGCTCTACGGATTGCTGCACCAATTCAACGTGCCGTTTGTCAACACCTATACCTACGATCCCAAGAGCATCTACCCAACCGCCGGCTTTGACAATTCCGCTTCGGCAGCGATCATTGCCCAGCACCTGGTTCATCTCGGCCACTCGAACATTTGCGTCATTTCCGGGATAACGGAGGACAACGACCGTACGACGAGGCGGCTTGAGGGGATTCGAGAGGAACTTGCGCGCCACGGATTGCCGCTGCCTGCTTCAAGGGTCATCGAGTCCCCGTATTCCATTTCCGACGGCAAGAAGGCCTGCGCGCTTCTCCTGTCACGTGACGCACCGCAGCCCACCGCCATTGTCTGCGGCAACGACGTTCTGGCGCTGGGAGCGCTCATTGAGTGCAGCGCGCGGGGACTGGAAGTTCCCGGCGACATTTCCGTCGTCGGCTTTGACAATCTCGAGTTCGCGATGCACTCCAACCCGCCGCTGACGACGATCGACGTCCCCGCGAGAGACATGGGCATCGCTGCTGCAGAGTTCATTCTGGGCAGGCTCGGCGGAAACGAAGTGGCAATGCACAATTCGGTCGAGGTGCGGCTGATTCTCCGGGATTCGTCCGCTCCTCCAAGGAGGTCAAGCCCGCGTCGGGATTCGAGCCGCCAGTAGGCGCCTTCGGTCACGGCGTACCGGCAAGAGATGCAGGGCGCTCGACGGGAGGAGTCAGACCGGCAACGGCCCGTCCACCTTGATCTGCTCCATGACGATCTGGCTTTGCACGCGAGCGACCGCAGGGTGGGGCAGCAGGACCTCGTGGATCAGCCGGTTGAACGCCGGCAAATCGGCACAATAGACCCTTAGGAGATAGTCCGCCTCGCCCGTCATGGTCCAGGCGCTGGTGACTTCGCGTCGGGATTCGATGGTCCGAACGAATGTCCTGATCAGGGCCGGTGCGTGGCTCGCCATCTGGACGGCCACGAAGGCCTGCACCGACAGTCCGAGCTGGATTGCAGAGATCCGGGCGCGGTAGCCTTCGATATAGCCTTCGGCTTCAAGGCGCTGCCGTCGTCGTCCGACCTGGCTTTGCGAGAGGTGCAGCATGTCACCGAGCTTCTCGGACGTCAGTTGCGCGTTGCCTTCAAGTGCGGCCAGAAGTCGAAGATCAGTATTGTCTATGCCTGACATGCGGGAATTTTGCACCATCAGCATAAAATACGCAAGACCTTTGCACCAAACTGGGATGAATGCCCGAAAGACGCGCAAAACACGCGCCGCAATTGCGCTATGGTTGTGCTGTGCCGCAGAAGGAGATGTGAAAGTGGGCCCTTTTCCGCATGACGCGCCAAAGTCCAGGATCACGCCGGAGAACCCGGTCGGAACTGACGGATTCGAGTTCGTCGAGTTCGCGCATCCCGAGCCGCGGGAACTCCGGGCCCTGTTCGCGAGGATGGGATATGCGCATGTCGCGACGCACAAGACCAAGGCCGTGGAACTTTGGCAGCAGGGCGACATAACCTACGTCATCAACGCCGAGCCATACAGCCACGCGGACGCATTCATCGGGAAGCACGGGCCCGGTGCGCCCTCCATGGCCTGGCGTGTAGTGGACGCGAAACAGGCCCTTGCGCGTGCCGTTGCGCTCGGGGCCGAAGAGTATGCAGGACCGGGCAAGACCATGGACGTGCCGGCCGTCGTCGGAATTGGCAGCAGCCTCATCTACTTCATCGACCGCTATCACGAGACCTCGCCTTACAACGAGGAATTCAACTGGATTGCGACCAGCAAGCCCGAAGGCGTGGGGTTCTGGTACATCGATCACCTGACCCACAACGTCTTCAAGGGCAACATGGACGTGTGGTTCCGGTTTTATGGCGACCTGTTCAATTTCAGGGAAATCCGATTCTTCGACATTCAGGGCAAGTACACGGGTCTCTACAGCCGCGCCCTCACGTCGCCATGCGGCAGGATTCGCATTCCGATCAACGAGGATCGCGGCGAGACGGGCCAGATCGTCAACTACCTGAAGAGATACAACGGCGAAGGCATCCAGCACATCGCCGTCGGGGCGCGCGACATCTATGACGCGACCGATGCAATCCACGAGAACGGCGTTCGTTTCATGCAGCCGCCACCGGATGCCTATTACGAACTGTCAAGGGAACGTGTCGCCGGCCACGGCGAGCCGATCGAGAGGATGAAGAGGCACGGCATCCTGATCGATGGGGAAGGGGTCGAGGACGGTGGCGAGACCAGGATTCTGCTGCAGATATTCTCGAAGACCGTGATCGGGCCGATCTTCTTCGAGTTCATCCAGAGGAAGGGTGACGAGGGGTTCGGGGAAGGCAATTTCAAGGCGCTCTTCGAATCGATCGAGGCCGAGGAACTTGCAGGAGGGGAATACGGCGAAACGGCTGCCGAATAGCGGTTGGCCGGTCTGCAGCGCGCGGTTCCGTCTCGTCAGCCTCTCGGGACTCTCAGCGAGACCGTCTGCGCGCCCTTCAGGTAGAACAGTTCGCTCTCGGTGATCCGTGCAACCCTGCCGCCGTCAACGCGATCTCCGACCCTCACTCGCACGTATCTCCCCGACGGCAGGCGCACGAGAGCGCGGCGATCGCCGATGGTGCCGTAGACGCCCACGAGGTTTACTTGATCGAGCCTGATCGCGTTCGGAATCGTCGCGCGCCGCGCAACGGTCGAGCGCGACGACGTGCGTTGGCTCGTCGTTTCACCTTGCCGCAATTCAGGCTCGGCATCTGCAACTAGCGCGGCTTCGGCCTCCCTAGCGGCGTGCAGCGCCCGCAATGCCCGCGCAGCGGCTGCGGCACGTCTCTGGGTGTCGACCGCCGCAATGATTGCATCGAAATCGTCAGGCCGCATCCCCGGTGACTTGGAGTCTATCGCAACGACAGGTGCTTCCGCGGAGCTGGCAGAGCTGACGGCAAGTTGCTGGGCCGAAGCCGGACGCTGCTTGGGATGCAGGGTAGCGAGTTCCGCAAGAGTGCGTCCGCCATACTTCAGGCGTTCGACATGTTCAGCGAACCCTTCGGGGCGCATGCGCGGCTGGAATTCCGGTGGCGCGAGCGAGGGAGCGGCGCTTGCTGCCAGGTCAGGTCCCGCGCTGACAGGGCCTTCCGGGACGTCACGTGCTTCCAGCGAAGCGTATGCTGGAAGGTCAATTGCCGATCTCGTACCCGGCGGCGAACCTTCGTGCGGGATGGGGAGGCTGGCGGTCACTGGCGCCAACGGATTTGGTTCCACAGGGAGCGGAACGTCCAGGACAAGAGGTGCGTTGTGCCCGGCCTGCGGTTGGGGCGGGACATGCGGTTGTGGCAGGCCCAGTGAAGTCGGCAGGGACGCGACCGTGATGCCGACGTCGCCGTCGGGTGCCTGAAGCCCGCTCCGACCCCACAAATCCGTCAGGCGCTTCGAATCGACCTGGACGGCCGTCAGCCGCAGCCGCAAGAGGTCGTTTGCCGCGTCCAGGCCCTCGGGCGCGCCGTGTCCGGCATGCGGTAGAGACGGGACAAGCGGCTGTGCCCAGGCCAATGTGGTTGGCAGGGACGTGACGGCAGTGCCGGCGCCATCGTCAGGTGCCTGAAGTCCGCTCCGGCTCCACAAGTCCGACAGTTGTTGCGCGTCGACCAGGACGACCGGCGAGCGTTGCCGCAAGAGTTCGTTCGCCGTGTCCAGGCTTTCCGGCGCGTCGTTCCCGGCTTGCGGCAGGGACGGGGCATGCGGTCGCGCCAAGGTCGATGTTGTCGGCAGGGACGCGACGGCAATGCCAACGTTGTCGGCGGGTACTTGAAGTTCGCTCCGGCTCCACAAGTCCGACAGTTGTTGCGCGTCAACCAGGACGACCGACGGGCGTTGCCGCAAGAATTCGTTCGCAGTGTCCAGGCTTTCCGGCGCAACATTCTCGGCTTGCGGATGGAACGGGACATGCGGTTGTGCCAAGGCCAGGATCGTCGGCAGCGCCGCGACGGTGGTGTCAGAGTCGTCGGCAGGTGCCTGAAGTTCGCTCTGCCGCCACAGGTCCGACAGCCGCTGCGAGTCCGCATGGACGATCGGCGGCCGCAGCTGCAAGTGATCGTTTGCCGTTTCCAGGCCCGTTGGCACGTCGTGTCCCCCCTGCGGCGAAGGCAGGACAAGCGGTTGCGTCGGTGCCAAGGCCGTCGACAGGGCCGCGACGGCGATGCCGGCGTCATCGCCGGGTGCCTGAAGTCCGCTCCGGCTCCACAAGTCCGAGAGCTGCCGTGAGTCGGCGTGGACGACCGGCGGTCGCAGCCGCAAGAGGTCGTCTGCCGTGCCCATGCTCTCCGGCGCACGCGCGGCGAACGCCGGTTCGGCCAGGGACGTGCCCGAGACCAAGCCCCCTTCGGACCATTCTTCCAGCGACTGTTCGCGGGTCTTGGATTCGGGTGCCAGTGCTGACCACAACAAGCCCGAAATTCCCAGGACGCCGACGAGCGCGACGGCGACCGCTGCACCGGTTCGCCAAGACTGCGGGAATCGATGGCCGGCCGCGCCCAGAAGTTTTTTCAAGCCGTTGCCAAATTCGGCAAAGGGCATCTTGCGGGCCTTGCTGGGCGAGGCACTCTCGATCAGGGAATGAAGCGGGACATTCGCGCCACGTCCGCAGAAGTTGGGCGAGCGCGGAAAGTCGGCCGGATCCGCGAGCGAAGAGAACTTGCCGATGCGGATGCCGCCTGCCGAGGCAAGGTCCAGTGCCGCTATCAGGGTCTCCAGCGCAATTGCCGCGACCCGCACGGTGCCTTGTCCTGTCACTTCCCAGTCGAGATCCATTTCGCCGATCTGGTGCGGCATGTGTTCGTCGAGAGCGCGCTCGAGTTTCTGCCGCGTGGCGCTGTCGGGATCGATCTGGACGTCTGCGTACACTATCTGGCTGCGAGGAAAAAACAGGTCTGCCGCCCCGTCGTTTCCGATCAGCGCCACCATTGCATTCAGGCGCCCTTCGAAATCTGCGCCTTCGATCCTCTCCCTGGCGACTTCCGTCCACGCCGAGTCGTCCCGGTACATCAACCGGACAACGGACGTGTCGAGTTCGAAACCCCAAGAATTTCGCATGGATGCATGATATCACGGCGCGAAATTCGCGTCACCTGCGGAATTGGACATGGCGGAATTGGGCGAATGTCGGGAACAAGCAGAAAATTCGCTTCCAGAATGCGACGTTCCGGCAGCGGTGCTTGTCGGGGACCTGCGCATTCCTTACGAGCATTCGAGGCATCAGCGAGGCGCAATGCAGGGACGGTGAATTCGCGGCTTGCCGCAGCTCGCGCTTGCCTGGAAGACAGGCCGCCTTGCGAGTCAACCACAACGCATTGACCTGACCGCGGCGCTCTGCGACGACTGGAGCTTGGTCCGCGGAACGCGTGGGCGCCTTACTGCTGGTCCAGTTCGCGCTCCAGAAACGCCTCGAATGCATCCAGGTCAACCGGCTCGAACTGGCCAAAGCCCTGCATCCAGACGCTGGCGTCCTTGAGGGCTTGCGGCTCAAGATGGCACCAGGTGACCCGACCTCGCCGTTCCTGGCTGACCAATCCGGCGTGAACCAGCACGCGGAGATGCTTGGAGATCGCGGCCAGCGACATGTCGAAGGGCTCTGCCACGTCCGTGACCGCCATGTCGTCCTCGAGAAGCATGGTGAGGATTTGCCGGCGCGTCGGGTCCGCAAGCGCATGAAATATGGCGTCGAGTGCCGGTTTCATGGCTGCATCTGCCGTGCAAACCGCCAGACCGTCAACCGGAAGGTTGAATATGCCGTTCTTGCGGACGATCCCGGTCCATCCTGTGGTTGCCGTAGTTAATCGTTTTGAATCAAATGGTTGCCTGTCCATCACCTGTGACTCGCGGTCGCTTGACTTGCCTTGCTTCCCTACCTAGACAGCGCTGGAACTCTCACGGGGTGTTTTTGGCATGGCCGCAGCCGAGGAGGATCGGAAGGCCCGGCTTGAGGCGCTGGACGCGAAGCTCGCGGAAAGGCGCGACAAGGATGCGCCGAAACGCCACCAGGACGAGCACTATTCCCAGGCGCATGTGGCCTGGCGCATGGTTCTCGAACTGGTCGTGGGGCTGGGGATCGGTTTCGGGATCGGCTTCGGCCTTGACGCTCTTTTCGGCACGGTGCCGTGGCTGATGATCGTCTTCACGCTCTTCGGGTTCGCCGCTGGCATCAGGACCATGATGCACACGGCAAAGGAAATTCAGCCGCCGGACGCGTCCGGGGACGACAAGCAGAGGGACTGACGTGGCGACCGAAACAAACGGAGAGGAAGGCGGACTGGCGTTCCATCCAATGGACCAGTTCATCGTCAAGCCGCTCTTCGGCGACGGGCCGGTAGGCATCGTCACGATTACCAACGTGACCTTCTGGATGGCGCTCGCCGTCCTCTGCGTCGTGGCGCTTCTCGTTCTGGGCACGCGGGGCCGGGCGCTGGTGCCGACGCGGACCCAGTCGATTGCGGAACTCGCTTACGGCTTTGTGTACAGGATGGTCGAGGATGTCGTGGGCAAGGACGGGATTCGCTATTTCCCCTACATAATGACCCTGTTCATGTTCATCGTGTTCTCGAACTTTCTGGGTCTCTTGCCGCTGTCATTCACGACGACCAGCCACATCGCGGTCACGGCCGTCATGGCAATCGTGGTCTTCCTGACGGTCACCGTCATCGGGTTCGTCAAGAACGGCGCAGGCTTCTTCGGGCTTTTCTGGATCCAGGCGGCACCGCTCGTGCTGCGCCCGATCCTCGCGATCATCGAAGTCATCAGCTACTTCGTGCGGCCGGTCAGTCACTCGATCCGGCTTGCGGGCAACATGATGGCCGGCCATGCGGTGATAAAGGTCTTTGCGACCTTTGCGGCCATTGCCGCAATCTCTCCGCTGTCGGTTCTCGCGATCACGGCGATCTACGCGCTCGAGACGCTCGTGTCGTTCATCCAAGCCTACGTGTTCGCCATCCTCACGTGTGTCTATCTGAGGGACGCGCTGCATCCGCATCACTGAATCAACGGCGGGTCGACCGCCACAGGAAACACTTCCAACGCAAGGAGAGTACAAATGGAAGGTGACGTCGTACAAATGGGAGCCTATATTGGCGCCGGCCTGGCCTGTACGGGCATGGGCGGGGCCGCAGTCGGTGTGGGCCATGTCGTTGGAAACTATCTTTCCGGTGCGCTGCGCAACCCGTCGGCGGCTCCCGGGCAGATGGCAACGATGTTCATCGGCATCGCGTTTTCGGAGGCTCTCGGGATCTTCTCGTTCCTCGTCGCACTGCTGCTGATGTTCGCCGTCTAGGACTCCTCGACATCCTTTCGCACCGGATGCTCGCGAGAGTCGTCCGGGAGATGACAACAAGGTTTGAGGAGGCTGGCCATGGCGACAGAGGCCACAGACGCTGCCAACGGTGCCGCCGAGAGTTCGGTCGGCATGCCGCAGCTCGACTTCTCCACGTTCCCGAACCAGATCTTCTGGCTCGTGGTCACGCTTGTGGTGATCTATCTCGTTCTGTCCCGGGTGGCGTTGCCCAGGATCGCCGAAGTGCTTGCTGCCCGACAGGGTGCGATCACGAGCGACATCGCGACTGCGGAGGAACTGAAGCAGAAGGCAGCCAACGCCGAAGAGGCGTACGAGAAGGCCCTCGCCGAAGCCAGGGCCGAGGCGGGCCGGATTGCTGCCGAAGCCAAGGCCGAAATGCAGGCCGAGGTTGATGCGGCAATTGAAAAGGCCGATGCCGAAATCGCTGCCAGGACCGCCGAGAGCGAAGTTCGCATCGACGAGATTCGCAAGAGCGCCGCGGAGGCCGTTCGCGACGTTGCGCGCAGTGCGGCTAGCGAAGTCGTTGCAGCACTGGGCGTCCAGGTTGACGGTGCGGCAGTGGACGCGGCGGTGGCCGCGCAGATGGAGGGATAGCGCGATGACGAGAGTGCTTTCCCTGCTTGCCCTCCTTCCAGCAACGCCCGCCGCTGCCGCTTCGAAGAACCCGTTTTCGCTCGATTTCTACAAACTTTCCAACACTGACTTTATCGTCACGCTCGCGTTCCTGCTGTTCATTGGCGTACTCGTCTACTACAAGGTGCCGTCCCTGGTCGCCGGACTTCTCGACAAGCGGGCGGCCGGCATTCAGGAGGAACTGGACGAGGCCCGCGCGCTCCGGGAGGAAGCGGAATCGATCCTTGCAGAATTCGAAAGCAAGCAGCGTGAGGTCGGAGATCATTCCGAGCGCATCATTGCTGCTGCGAAGGAAAGTGCCGAAGAGGCCACGGAACAAGCCAGGAAGAACCTTGCCCTCGCGATCGAGCGGCGGATCCAGGCCGCGCAGGAGCAGATTGCCTCTGCAGAGCAACGCGCGGTCAAGCAGGTGCGCGAGGAAGCCGTCAAGATCGCGGTTTCTGCAGCTGGCAAGCTCATTGCCGAAGAGATCAGCGCGGATCGGGCGAGTGAAATGATCGACGAGGCGATCGCGACCGTCGAGGCTAAACTGCAATAGCTCTGCTCGCCGGTTCGTTTCGGCGCGCAGGAAGAAGCATGGTCCGTTGCAATGCGGACCTTGCGCCAGGTTCCCGAAATTGCAGCTGCCGTTTGACCGGACGGGTCATTCGTCCGTGGCGTGCTCCGTCAGGATTTCCAGCGGCACGATGTCCAGCGCCTTGCGGTGCGTTGAAGCAAGCCGTATCAGCGGGCCGGCGCCTTCGTCCGCAGCTTGCAGGAAGCGCCCCGCGCAGAGGCACCACGCATCTCCCGGTTTCAGTCCGGCAAAGTGGAACTCCGGGCGCGGAGTCGACAAGTCGTTGCCGACATATTTCGAATAGGCCAGGAACTCTGCGGTCATGATCGCGCAGACGGTGTGACTTCCCTGATCCTCGCGACAGGTGTTGCAGCATCCGTCCCGGAAGAACCCGGTGACGGGATCGGTCGAGCAGGATTCCAGCAGGTCGCCAAGGACGTTGATCGAGGGATCTTTGTTCATGAAAGGCTCCTGGTCCGATGGTGGCCGTACGACCGCAGCTCAAGGATACAGCGTCGCGGGGCAACTGTGAATGACTGCATTGTCGCGGCCTGCATCGTTCGAAGCGTGCCTGGCGCCGCGGAAATTGCAGATTGCGTGCAGCGGGTGAACGAGACATTAGTCAGAGGCAGACTATCGCCGAAACCTGTCGAGAAGCTTCTGCAGCGCAGATCGGTCATCGCCGGCGACCGGCGACGCTGGAGTCGGCGATTGTCGTCGCGGTGCGGTGTCGGCCTTCTCGGCTGGACGTGCCAAACGGCGAGCTGCGGCATTGCGGAACTTGTCGACGTCGCCTTCGGTCAGAAAGGGTGCACCGTCGGAGATTCCCGTTAGCAGATCTTCCAGCCAAGCCTGATCCGACTTTGCAAAGTCTTTCAGCACGTGGATATGCACAGCATCTTTCCGGCCGGGATGTCCGACACCGATCCTGACGCGCTGGTAGTCGTTGCCGACATGGGCATCAATTGAGCGCAGGCCATTGTGACCTGCATGGCCGCCGCCGAGCTTTATGCGCATCTTGCCCGGCGCCAGGTCGATCTCGTCATGGAACACGATCACGTCTTCCGGCGCCAGCCTGTGGAATCGCTGGGCTTCGCCAACCGCCTGACCCGAATTGTTCATGAAAGTTTCGGGCTTCAGCAGCATGACCTTGTCAGATCCCAGCCGGCCTTCGCTGACCTGTCCCTGGAACTTCGATCTCCACCCGCCAAAACCGTGATCGGCGGCAATCCTGTCGACCACCATGTAGCCGACATTGTGCCGATGCCCGGCATACTTGGGTCCGGGATTGCCAAGTCCGACGAAGAGTTTCATGTGCCTATCCTGATCTGCCGACCGATGCCGCAAGGGACACGGCTGCCAATGCGCTTCCCGCGCTTGCCGCCACCCGTTAACATGGTCCGGACATGGACAGAAACCCCGGCAAGATAGTCGTACTGACCGGCGCTGGCGTCTCGGCCGAGAGCGGGCTTGGGACTTTCCGTGACAAAGGAGGTGTCTGGACGCGATACGACTTGAACGAAGTGGCCACGCCGGAGGGATTCCGGCGCGACCCGGCCAAGGTTCACGACTTCTACAATGCCCGGCGAAAGAACGCTGCCGGAGCGAAGCCGAACGGGGCGCATGCCGCACTTGCGAGGCTTGAAAAGGACTATCCGGGCGAAGTCGTGATCATCACGCAAAACGTCGACTCGCTTCATGAAGCGGCGGGCACCGTCGCGATTCACATGCATGGCAGGCTGGACCGCGCGACCTGCGCATCCTGCGGTGCCGGATGGGATGCGCCCATGGAAATGCATGCCACCGACCCGTGTCCCGAATGCTCGCAGCCTGCCACCCGGCCGGACGTCGTCTGGTTCGGCGAAGTTCCGCATGCGCTCGACGAGATCGCCAGGCATCTTGATACGACCGATGTTTTCGCCGCCATTGGAACAAGCGGCCAGGTCCATCCGGCGGCAGGATTCGTCAGCGAGGCCAGAAGGGCGGGCGCACATACGATCGAAATCAACCTTGCCCCGTCAGAAATCTCGGAGCTCTTCCACGAGAGAATCGAGGGGCCGGCAACCCAAAGCGTGCCTCACTGGGTCGAACGTCTCCTGAACGCTTGAGCACGGATTTCTTCTATTGTTCCGCGCTTCTTGCCGGCTGGCCACGCGCGTTGTCGACCGGAACCTCGATTGTGACTTCGCCAGCGACTTCGAAGACCAGCGTCAGTGACACGGTCTCGCCGTCAACGAGTTCCTGCATCACGCCCATCAGCATCACGTGGTCGCCACCGCGTGCCAGCGTGTGCGTACCGCCCGCCGGAACCGGTATGCCTGCCTGGACCTCTCGCATCTTCATGATGCCGCTCTCTTCGAAATGCGTATGGATCTGGACCACCGCGGCAGCTGGCGACTTTGCGACCACCAGGCGATCTGCGAGCGTGCCGGTATTCTGGATCGACATGAATATCGCACCGGTCGGTGCCCCGGGACGTGAGGCGCGCGCATACGGATCGAAAATCTCTATGTCTCCGGCAAGCAACGGGTTGCCCGGGAGCAGGCCCAGAAGGACAACGAAACGAACTGAATTCCGTTTAAGCATCGAGTGGCGACATAGATGCGGTCGTGGTCGCAATCAAGCTTGCTGCCGACATGGCTACGACCAACCCGTTCGGCCCGCTCCCGCGGTGCTGAAAGTGCGTCGCAAATGACGCATCAACTGCTGCACGGATGGTGCCACCATTCGTATTCGAGGGTTTGCGGTGTCGCTGTTGGGCTGTGAAGGCAAAACTTGGATCCTGCCATGGCCGGACCTGTGGTGCTTTCGTGTTGCGGTCGTGCTGCACGGCAGCGAGCGCGTGATGGATCGATGTGCGTAGAGACGGTCTTGATAAGCACAATTTTGTAGTTATGATGTTGTAGTGTCAAATGTTCGAGTCATTTGAGATCCTGAAAAAGCCGAATCGAACCGTTGCAAGCACGGCATCAGCTTTGAAGACGCGGGCCAGGTGTTCCTCGACCCTCTGCACAGGACACGACAGGACCGGATCGAGCGCGGGAAGCACCGCTGGAAACCATCGGTCAATTCTACGGTGTAACAGTGATTTTGGTGGCACATACCTGGATCGAAAGAAACGAACCGGAAGAGGTAGAAGTGACTCGCATCATTTCAACCCGAAAGGCGACCGCTGCAGAAAGGAAGCGATATGAAAGCGAAATCTGTTAGCTACTCATTGGACAATCTGCCCAAGCCTACGCCTGGGCGGTTGGCAGAGCTTGAACGGCTGGAAGCAATGCCAGACGAGCAGATCGACACCAGTGACATTCCCGAACTAACCGAGGCCCAACAAGCGGAAATGCAGCGGAAGGAACTTTATCGCCCCATCAAGAAACAGATTACGACACGTGTGGATGCTGATGTCCTGGCTTGGCTGAAGAAGGGAGGCGCTGGCTATCAGTCCCGAATGAATGCCATTCTGCGAAAGGCGATGCTGAAAGCCGTCGATCGATAAAGTCGATGGGTGAGCGGCCAAGACATGCGCAGGCATGGCCGAGATCGCATGCTCACCGAGATTGGGCGTCTTGCGGCGGAGAATGATCGGACGCCATTTGACCAGTGAACATTCGAGAATGCAGCAGGCTGTCGGCGGGCTGTCCAAAAGCTGGCGCGCACGGCCCGGCAGGTGCTCGATTCGCCTCGCGGTGCGTCGCGTCGTCCTGCGCGTAGTAGCCGCCCCTTCAAGACTGCCCAAATTCCGCGCGCGGCGAGGTGATCCTGCCGCATGAACGAGCAACCAACGCAACATTCAGGCTTGAACAATACGGAAACATCGCGCAGGCTTCGTCACGTGGATGGCAACGACGCGTCTGTCAGGACGCGTGAGTGTCACGACGCAATCCATGCCGCACCGGATGCAAGGAGGACGCCATGAACGACATGAGCGGATGCCCGGAGGGCTTTGCAGGACCCGGGTTCACGTCG
>JAJEFO010000110.1 GCA_022820365.1 Silicimonas sp. | reverse complement strand
CGGATGCGGGAAATCCGCACGTCCGGTTTGATGAGCGGGGGACTGGAAACGCGGTCATGGGAGCCGGACTGAGGCCCGGAGCGAAAGCGACGGAAATGCCACCGGACCCTAAAGCTGGCGCGCCAGCCCCCGACTCTACCGGTGTGAGCTGAGGAGGGAGGCAACGAGGATGACTGACCAAGGCAGAAGGGTGCTGCGACCGCGCCGCTCATTCATCTTCACACCCGGCCTTCGACCCGACATGTTCCCCAAGGCGCTCGCCAGCGGAACGGACATCGTGTGCGTCGAGCTTGAGGACGGGATTGCTCCCAAGGACAAGGAGGAGGCCCGAAGGAATGCGCTGGCCCTCTTCGAAACACCGCAGGCCGATGACGGAGTGGAGAGAATCGTCCGCATCAATTCGGTGCGAGAACGCTTCGGCTTCGAGGACGTGCAAGCCGTGCTGGCATCGACCGCACCCCCGCCAGCGCTCATGATGCCCAAGGTGCGATCGCCGGATGAGATCGAGATTCTTGACCAGCTTCTGACCGAAGCCGGGCATCCCACCAGACTGCATGTCATCATTGAGACCAATGCCGGACTGGAGTCCGTGTTTGAGATTGCCCAATGCTCGGAGCGCATCGATGCCCTGTTTTTCGGCGGTGTCGACATGGCCGCCGAACTGCGGTGCTCCAATTCTTGGAATCCGCTGCTTTATGCCCGTTCCCGCGTGGTGCATGCCGCTGCAAGCGCCGGCCTGGATGTGATCGACGTGCCTTATCTGGATCTTGAGGATCCGGAGGGGATGCGCATCGAGGCTGAACGGGCCCGCGATCTCGGGTTTGGCGGCAAGGGAGCGGTTCATCCCAAGCAGATTGCGGCGTTGAATGAAGTGTTCACCCCGTCGGAGGAAATGATTGGGCGAGCTCGGCGCATAATCGAGGAGTTCGAGGTAGCCGATACCGGCTTGGTCGTGATCGACGGCAAGTTGATCGAAAAGCCAGTGCTGCGCGACATGCACCGCATTGTCGCCATCGCCGACCGGATGGGACATTAAGACTTCGAGTGCTGTGGACCGGGCTTTGTATCCCCATCGGAGCCGATGAAGGCCCCGCGTCCGCGGTCTGGAATATTAGGCAGCCCAAGCGGACACTGCGGAAGTTGCGCTTGTTGCGGAATAAATCAAGTGACGATGTCTCTTGGCGTGAACCCCGGGATCGATTTGGATCGCGAGAATTCACCCGCGAGCATTGATGGTGCCAAACCTGCTGGTGCGGAAGATGATTTGTTTCCGCTGGATTCGTCCTCATAGAAAGATTTGACGGGACGATTCTGGACATGATGTCCAACGCAAGGAACTTGGCGACGGCTGCACGGTACGTTGCGGACGATATGCCAAGAGCGGCGGGGTCGAACGCGCCCGACAGTCGTGGAATCGATCAGGGCGTCGGGTTGAAGACCGAAACGGTGTCATTGGATGCGTCCGGGAGTTTCTCGCTGCAGGGTTTCGTCCTTGCCGTGTAGGACGGGTCATGCTCGACTGGACTGCGAATTTCGGCCATAGCCGCAACGATTCGGTTTCGTTGAATCACATTCACTCCTGCATTGGCCTGAGAGTTTCGAAACGTTCAACGGTAAGAATGTCGTCTCCGACCTGAGTAGCTCTGAATTCTGGGACTATGCTGCTGCTGGCATGCCGATGTCTCGGTCTGGGTGTTCGAAGAGACTTGCAGCACAGGGATAGCGCGACAGGATGTCGGCGCCGTTTGGCAAGATCCTTGCCCTGAAAGTTCCCTGATCCCAATATTTTACACCGTCAACTTCAATCGTTGGATCAATTACGTTCCAAGAAATCTCGCCTGGCGCATACGCACCGCATGTGTGAAAGTGGAGAATGCGAGGATTGCCGAACGCTACGCCTCCCCAGCGCTCGTAACTTGATCTGGCATCCCAGGGAAAGCCACAACCCGGGTGAATGCCGGCATGCCATGAATGCACGAAATCCCTATCGATGCCGAAATGGGCCGAAACCCGGTCGTAGTGGGCATTGGCGCGCTCGACATCCAAGGGGTCGCCCTCGAATCCAACAAGGCGTCCGTCAGTGAGCAACGCGTGGATAGGCCCGTCAAGCTCGACCGTGTAGTCGTCATAATAACGCGAGCCGGTTCCGGTCAGAAAGCCGGGCAGTGCGATCCGGCCGTTGAAGCAAGTCGCAGGTACGGGCGTGAAAACGGACATCGGGAAGCGCATGATCGTCGTGTCGCTCTCGGGACCCAGGACAACATCGGACCTTCCCACAACGTCGGAACCGGCCGGGCAGGTGATCCGGACCTCATTTGCACGAGAAATCACGGAATTTGCCTCGTTCTTGAGTTCCATGAACGCCGCATGGTGGGCGTTGCCAAACCCTGTTCCGAGCAGGTAGGCGTTCAGCGCAAAGCTGACGATGACCTTCTTCCCCGGTGGCATGTCGGAGAAGCGGAGCTGGTCGCCAAGCCGGGCGAGAAATAGGATGATGTCGAAGTCCTGCATCCGCTGACGCAGCTCTTCCGAAAGATGTGGATTGTCGGCTTCAAATCCGACATCCACGACTTCAACGGCAAGGCCGATACGCTCTGCCTCGCTGGTCACGCATTCATGGGCGTCGTCGTCAAAGTAGCCATGTTCAGGAGGCTCGTAGGCAATGAGCAACCGGTCCCCCGGCCTTGCTTGGGCGCAATTCACAAGAAGGTTCCTAGCACCAAGCGAAGGAGTCATTTCTGCCATCTTGGACCGGTCAATTGCAGTTCAAGTTGATCATCCGGCCTCATTCGAACTTGCGCCATTTGAAAGTTGTTATGCAAACCATTAGGCTGGCTAATATGATCATCAACATGCCATTCGCCTCCCTTCGCGCCTTCGAGGCGGTGTTCAGGTTGTCCAACTTCTCGGCGGCTGCCGCCGAGTTGGGTGTCAGCCAGAGCGCAATCAGCCAGCACGTGAAGGTTCTGGAGGAATGGCTGGGTCAAGACCTCCTTCTTCGCGGCGCCCGCAGGTCAGAGCCGACGCTGGAAGGTGAGAGGCTTGGCCGCGCGATCTCGGAAGGCCTGGGCCGCGTGTCGGACGTTTGCATCGACTTGAGGGACAGGAAGCGGGCCGACAGAACGATCATCATCAGCTGCCTGCCGGGTTTTGCCTTTACCTGGCTCTTTCCGAGACTGCAGCACTTCGATCTTGCGCACCCGGATCTGTCCATTTCAATCACGACCGATACCGGACAGTTGCCGTTTTCGGGCGCCGATGCGGATGTCGGGATTCGATACGGGCTTGGCAAACATCCCGGCTTTCATGTCGAGCGGCTCATGCCTGAACACCTGTTTCCCGTCTGCTCTCCCTCGCTTCGCGATGGGGCGCCCGGGCTTAGGAACCTGTCAGACCTCGCGCATCACACGGTGCTTCAGGACGAGAATCTGAACTTTGGCGACTCAAGCCCGACGTGGGAATTCTGGGCCAGGGAAGCCGGCGTCACGCTGCCCGAACCAGTGCGCACGAGACGCTTGGGCCAGTCGAATCTGGTCATTCAGGCTGCAATTGAGGGTCTTGGTGTCGCGCTGGGCCGCGAGCCGCTAGTCGTGGATGCTCTCAACGAGGGAAAGCTGGTAAGGCCGTTCCCCGAGATCGTTTCGTCGCCGCTTTCGTATTGGCTGGTTTGTCGAAGCGGGATGCTGGAAAGCGCCAAGGTGCAGGTATTCCTGACGTGGATCAAGGCCGAGGCCGCCAATCAGCCACCCATTCCAGGAAGTGCGAGGGCAAATGATTAGCCCAGCTAATGATCCTCATTATTGGATGGCGCTGGACGAGAACATCTGCATTGTCTCATGTTGTGTCAGCGGCACGAAGGGAGCGTGAACATGTTTCTAAGAAATTGCTGGTACGTTGCGGGATGGAGCAAAGATGTCGGTCGGGGACTCGCGGCCGAGACGTTTCTGGGCGAGCAGATCGTGTTCTTCAGGCAGGAGGATGGCACGCCGGTCGCGCTTGAAGATGCATGCCCGCACCGAAAGCTCCCGCTGTCGGACGGATCGCTCAAGGGAGACCACGTCGAATGCGGCTACCATGGCCTGACATTCGATCGCCGCGGTTCGTGCGTTGCGGCGCCCACGCAGCAGCACAACGTTCCGCGCCGTGCCTCCGTGAAGTCCTACCCGGTCGTTGATCGATATCGTTTCCTTTGGATATGGATGGGCGATCCGGCGCTGGCCGATCCAGACAGGATATTTCCGATCAAGAACTTCGAGGATTCTTCCTGGGGAAAGACGGATGGCGGTGTTCTGGACATCGACTGCAACTACCTGTGGGTCTGCGACAACTTGCTCGATCCGAGTCATGTGGCGTGGGTGCACGTGACCTCCTTTGCCGGGGCAGGGACGGACGAAGAACCGCTGAATGTCGAAAGGACGGACCGCGGCGTCGTGGTGTCAAGGTGGATCTCGGACAAACCGCCGTCGCCCTATTACGCAGAGCTTGTTTCGTTCCCAGGCAACTGCGACCGGCTTCAGCACTACGAGATGTGCATGCCGGCGATCGGTCTCAACAAGTCAATCTACACGCCGGTAGGCACGGGCGGATACGGCAAGGATCCCGTTGCGGAGACTTTCATCAACATCTCCTACAACTTCATGACGCCCATAGACGAAGACCGGACACGCTATTTCTGGTTCCAGCATCGGAATTCCGATCCCGACAACCGGGAAGTGTCGGAGTTCATGAACAACGGTGCCCGAATGGCCTTTGAAGAGGATCGCACGGTCCTCGAAAAGGTTCACCTCGGGATGAAGCACAAGAGAACCCCAAGCATTGATCTTGGCCTTGATGCCGGTGCCAAGCAATTTCGCCTGATGCTTGATCGCGCCATAGAGGCTGAAAGCGCCGCTGGAGAGGCAGTCCAGCCAGAGACATGACGAGGCCAGGCACAATTTCCGAACTGCCGGTCCTCGACTTCGCAAGTGCCGAATACCGGAATGCACCGTTTCCGGTTCTTTCGGGCTGGGCGAGGAAATGGAAGATCGCGCAAAGCGAACGTGGCGTGGAATTGCTCGACTACGAGTTGTGCCGCAAGGCGATTGTCGACCGGAATCTTGGAACAGGTCATCCCAAGCTCATTGAACTTCTCGGCCTCCCGGAAGGACGGCCGCTTGAATACAAGCGCAATTCGATTTCCTTCCATAATCGGGGCGACCGCCGTCGTGACCTTAGGCGCCCTCTCATCCGGCTCTTGAGCGAGGAGGCGACCGAGAGCTTCCGGCCCAACATTCGCCGGGTCGTGACCGAAATCGTGGACGCGATACCCACGGACCGACCCGTGGATCTCATTTCAACGCTGTGCGACAAGATACCCTCCGCCGTTTATTGTCACTGGGTCGGTGCCCCCCTGAGCGACGCTGATTTCGTCGCGCGCACATCGCACACCGTCCAGCAGGTCCACACGCGCGAACCCCGGCATACTCCCGCTGTCGTCGAGGCGTTCGAGGCCCTCATCGACTACGTTGACGAGCGAATTGCCGATCGGCGCAGGACACCTGGGGACGATTTGCTGTCCGATCTGATCCGGGCCGAGGTTTCAGGACAACTGAACGCCGACGACTTGCGCAACTGGGTCATCAAGCTGGCGGAAGCCAATACGGACAATTCCTCGCACCAGATCGCGATCGCGATCATCGAACTCGCGTCGCGGTCCGATATTTGGGCGCGGCTCAGCGCGCAACAGGAATTGACGTCACGCGCCGTTCAGGAGGTCATGCGGTATCATCCGAGAACCATCTCCACGTCGCGTGAAGTCTTGTCCAAGACGGAGCTTGACGGGGTTGTCTTGCCCGAGGGAACACCGGTCTTTGCAAATATCGGCGCAACGCACTGGAATTCTGACTACTATTCCGCCCCTGAGGTCTTCGACATCGACCGTGCGGACGAACCGCTTCATCTGAATTTCGGCGGTGGCGTCTTTTCGTGCATCGGGCGCTTCATCGTCACAGTGGAGGTCGAAGAGACAGTTGCCTTGCTCGCAAAGAGATTTCCCTGCCTGACGTTGGACGCCACAGGTTTCGAACATTCGCCAATGTTCACGTCTGTCACCCAACTGTTGGCGCGGCTGGAGCCTGAAGGCCCGCAGCACCGCGCCCAGTCAAGTCGCTACGCTGCCTCGTAGACCAGCGGGAACTTCTCGCCACGAAACGCGGATCCGTCCGCCATGCCGGGATCGTGCAGCCACTCCGTGACGGTATCGCGAGGCTGGTAGGTTGCGCCTTCGCAGGCGAACCGGATCGCATATCCCCGTCTGCGACGGGTGCTCGTCCGATTGCCCATTGCCGAGTGCACGATCATCCCGTCGAAGGCGAGCGCATCGCCAGGCTCCATGTCAAAATGGATGACACGGTGCTGATCGCGCTCTGCCTCGAAGTCGGGCATGTCGGAATATTCGGGATTGTCCTCCTCCAGATAATGGAGGAATGCACCTAGTTGATCCGTCTTGAAAGGCCGGTACTTGGCGCCCCAGGCGTGCGAACCCGGAATGAACTCAAGAGCGCCGTTGTCCGGGTCGACTGGATCGAGTGCAATCCACATCGTCATGATGGGACCGACGACAGGCCAATAGGGCTGGTCCGTGTGCCAACCCGTTTGCGTCTTCGTGCCGGGTTCCTTGACGAAGAGCTGGTCAAACATGAGGGATGTCCAACTTGATCCCGCCACTTCCGCCACGCGCCGCCCAATGTCTGACGTCAGGCAGTAGTCCTGAAACGTGCCAGGCTGTTCGCGCATGTTCTTGTAGGCGAAGTACCTTTCGCCTTTCTTGACCTCTTCGTCGACGGCGGCGCGCAGGCGCTCCAACCAGTCCTCAGTCAGGATGTTCTTCAGAAGGACCACGCCATCCCTGGCGTAGGTTTCCTGGATTTCTTTCAAGTTTGGCGTTGTCATTTGATCTTCCACTTCTTCCAGAATTTCGGGAATTTGACTGGCGGTGAAGATCAAGAAAAAGGTGAACTCCGGCAGTTGATGATGAAGTTCGGCCAGCAGGATCTGGATGTCCATCTACCGGTCATTCGGTACAGGAATTGCCTGGCCTTGAGAGTCATCGCAGGGTGCCTCCGATGCCTTGAGTCTTAATCGTGCTAAGCCGTTGCGCAAGCAAATTCCAAGTGCCGCGGGGCACTTTTTCACAGCCGCGTCCGCGGCCTGCCAGGAGGCCATCGCATCAATTCATGACGCAGCGCGGTGCACGACTTGGCGCGTAGCCGATGCATCGGGCGGCGAGGGTAGGCAGACAATGGCCGCGAGCTGATCCTGGTTCCACGAATTGCTTCCGATTGTCGGGACAACTCATTTCGGACATCGCGACTGCCGCACGATCGAGCAACCAACGCAACATTCGGACTTGAACAATCCGGGAACATCGCGTAGGCGTCGTCACGTGGATGGCAACGACGCGTCTGTCAGGACGCGTGAGTGTCACGACGCAATCCATGCCGCACCGGATGCAAGGAGGACGCCATGAACGACATGAGCGGATGCCCGGAGGGCTTTGCAGGACCCGGGTTCACGTCG
>JAJEFO010000042.1 GCA_022820365.1 Silicimonas sp. | reverse complement strand
GTCGGGAAGGGAAGTACGCGGCCGAAACGCAACCCGTCCCTGAATGACCAGCAATGTCGGAAGACCGTGGGAAGAAACACCCAATCCCGCACGAAACAATCCGGGAAATCCGCAACGGATCAATCAGAAATACAACACCAGCCAGTCAGGACAGACTGAACGCAAGGCCCCACTGGCCGCGAAGCGGCCTTCGTCTTAAACATGAGTGTGCACATTCACCACGAATTTAGCCGGAGCCTGCAGTTGAAAATTCACACTGTCGACCACATTGTAAGGTTAGGGCAGGTTACTCTAGTACCTTCGTATCAATCCGAAACGACAAATTAGGAGAACGCAAGTGTCGGAGAGCAGATCTCACAAGACGACGGCGAATCGGCTGGCAGCCATTCACGACGTCGATTACAATCAGGGGCAAGGAGCAGACATAAGGGCGAATCACGTCACGATTGAGGTGGAGACACCCGATACCATCGCGGATGCGGGTCGACAGCTCCAAGGGTATCGCGGCCCAGTTTATGTTGCCGGAACAAACAAGGAAGCGGTGGAACGAGCATTGGATCGCTATGATGGCTCTACCATTGGCGTGATGGATAATCAGGGGAACATCGTCAAGCCGTCGACTCGGTAGCTTGCGGGTACACGCGAATATTCGCTCACAGATGCGCGGTTGTGTGTACACTCTCCAAGCTGACCCTTACCGAAGCCAACTCGAGTATCCGAATACCAAGGCGTTCCGAAAAAGTGTCTGCGAGTTCCAGACCTATGGCGCCAACAATGCCCACGCCATCCCGAACTACGCCGAGCGCCATCGCTCCGGGGAACGGGTGTCGACCGCATTCGTCGAATCCACGGTCAATACGGTTGTAGGAAAGCGCTTTTCCAAGAAGCAGCAGATGCGATGGTCCAGAGCCGGAGCACACCTCATGCTTTAGACCAGAACCCGCGTGCTCGACGGCACGCTCAGGATCAGGTTTCAATCCTGGTATCCGGGGCTCTTCGACGCGGCAAACTCAAATCAGGCAATGGAACGAACGGCTGCTTGACCCCAGAGATTTTGGTGGTTCCCACTGAGGCGGATTTGACCCCGAACGGATGGATGTTCGCTTTGTTCTGGACACCTGTGAGTTTCGCCTCGCAACTCTCGAGGTGCCGGAAATGCACCTTCGCCCCCATCGTCCACGCGATCGCCTCCAGGTCGATTTGCCTTGGCTCCGTGATCCCGTATCGAACGAGATGTTGTTCTGCATCCGATAGCGCATTCACGGGTCGCCCTCTCCTGGCAACGCGACACCAAGCTCTCGAAAGTCTGCCAAAAAGTCGAGAACCTCCCGATCAGACATCGGACCAGCACAGGCATTTCGTGCGGCCTGTGTCAGGCTCGGCAGGCCACGCGCAATCCGCGCAACGATGACACGCGCCTCGTCAAAAGTGACATTCCGACTCTGAGAAGATGCCAGGCGATGGGCATTCATCTCGTCGCGCGCGCGGGCAAGCGCTTTTCGTCCCGCTTTCATCTGTGCACTGTCAAGCAGACTGTCGAATGCGCGTCCTGCATCTTCAGCAGTGATCCCATCCTCTTCGAGATCGGCGAGGATCTCCTCGTCGCTCATGCTGAGAATTGCATCGACGACGTTTTCCGCCAGATCAAACAGCTCTTCACGCTTGGATTTGGTCGTCATGATTGGCTCCGTTCTTTCTCAAAGCGATCCATCATTCGGGCAATGCGACGGTGGATCGTCGCTAGCTCCTTTTTTGTCACGCTAGCGAAGTCACAAAGGTCCTGACCCCGCAAGCCGTCAAACCCGCCACGCAGCACAAGATGAGTTTTCTCAGACCCTTTGCACTGTTCCTCAAGAAAGGCATGAAACGCCGCCTCATGTTCGGTATGCAACAGCTCCTGTTCACCATTTCTGGTCGTCTCATCTGCCGTGGCCGCGGTCAGGAGATCGTAACTCGCGTGGTCGGTCTCCGCTGCCAGCGCCGCCTTGCGCCTTTTGCGCCATTCGATGCGATTGTCCGCAAGTGAACGCATGGAATTCGCAAGAAAGGTCACTAGCGCCACCCCCTTCGGACACCTGCGGCGATAGTGAGGGTTGTCCTCGATCGCCTTCATCATGGCTTCATGCAAAAGGTCTTCAGGCTCGATGTCTCCAGCAACCGAGGCCCACTTCTTAGCGATTTTCATCAAGCGAGCCTTGTCGGTGATGTATAGCGCGCCAAGCTCGTCCCGGAGTTCTTCCGTCTCCTTGATGTCAACAGGCTTAATCGCGCCCAACGTTCCGTCCTCCTCATATCATAGTGGGACAGTCTTTTAGGCGCTTGACCAGTGCCGATTCGGACATCTCAAGCATATATTCTTGAGTTCAGACCTATTCGCATGCAAGCGTCTGAAATCATTGAGGCCGCTTTCGCGAAAGGGCACTACATTTCGGCGCCCCCGGCGCCGCTGTCCGGGCCGGCCGGCCCGTCAGCTCGGCTTCTTCCGCTCCCGTCGCTCGTAGGCGAACGGCGCCGGGTTCCACTTCAGCCCCAGCGTGCGGTAGATTTTTCGCGCGTCGGACGACGCCGCGCTTGGCAGGCCGAACGTCC
>JAJEFO010000111.1 GCA_022820365.1 Silicimonas sp. | reverse complement strand
TGTCGGGAAGGGAAGTACGCGGCCGAAACGCAACCCGTCCCTGAATGACCAGCAATGTCGGAAGACCGTGGGAAGAAACACCCAATCCCGCACGAAACAATCCGGGAAATCCGCAACGGATCAATCAGAAATACAACACCGCCGTCGGGAACACCGAGCCGTCGGCCTCCGCCGCGTCGAGCGCGCGACCGAGCCTGCGGTACTCCTCGGGCGTCAGGAAGCGCTCGCGAGGCGTCTCCCTGTAGCGCCGGACCGAGCGGCATGGATTCGGCCGGGGCGGCGTCACGCCCCAGGCCTCCGCGAGCCGAAACATCCTGGAGATCACGCCCACCGTCGCGTTTGCCTGGCAGGGCTTGTCCCGCATCTTGTGATGCAGCGCCGAGACGTGGGATCGGTCCACCTCCGAGAGCCTGAGCCCGCCCAGCTCCGGCACGATGTGGAGCCGCACGATCCGCCCGAAGACCTCCACCGTCCCGGGACGGCAGTTCACCTTCACGTGCGCCTCCATGTAGCGCTCGGCAAGATCGGCGACGGTGGGTTCGGGCGCGGGAGGCGCGGGAACCGGGTCGAGGCCGCGCTTGATGCGGTCGATGACTTCGGCGGCCCTGCGCCGCGCCTCGTCGGGCGGCATGTCGGCGAGGCGCCCGAGCGCGACGCGCTTCGGCCCGCCGCCGGGCCTGCGCGTCTGGACGCACCAGACCTTGCGGCCCGAGGCGTGGACGCGGATGCCGAAGCCGGGCAGGTCGCGGTCCCAGACGACGGTGTCGCCGGCGTCCACAGAGAGCGCGTCGACGGCGCGCTTGGTGAGCTTGACGGGGGAACGGGCGGGCATGGCGGATCGGCTCCTTGTCGAACGGATGCAATCGTTCGGTCTTCACGGGATGGCGCAGATGTCGGGACTGTCGTCACCTGCGTCGTCACGACCGGTGACTTCGGACCGGCCCGGACAGGCCGGAAGTGAACTCTCGATCCCTGGCATCATGCCTCCCGTGACGGCTTGACCGAACGGACCCCCGATCACTCTCGGGAATGGAAAGACACGCTACCGCAACTGTAATCGAAACGCAACCGTCTGATCCGGTATCGCCCGTCTGCCGCCGTCCCGCGCTGGCGTCCGGTGGCGGTGCAGTTCGGGGCGAGAGAAAATCCAGGCGAATCACTAATAGACTGTTTTAAGGTAAATTATACTGCCCACTTCCCTGTTTGGCATCCTGTGCCAGCGCGTGACGCCAAGTGTCCAGAGGGACGAAATTTGGCTCTGATCTTTACCTTATATAAGTCATTGCTTCGAAATTCTGCGGAAGTCCCGCAGTCGAGCAGCCGGGCGAGCCTGCGTCCGGCACGCCGCCCGAAGCGTCAGCCCGGTAAATGCCGCCCGATGTCCGGCCACTTGACGGGTTTGGAATGCCGACTTGCCTCAGCCGGTCCATGTGGCACCTGCGGGATCGTCAGTCCCGACAACGTGATAGAGCGCGGCTTCGCCGGACATTGACGGCACCGCGGAGTGGTCGAGCCCTGCCGGAACGCTCATTGTGTCGCCTGGAGCCAGAACGGTATCGCCGCCTGTCCAGGCAACTCGCCAATGGCCCTTGACCGGCATCAGCACTGATGGGTGTTCGTGGCTGTGCATGGCACCGCTCGCCGAGGCCCGCGTGACCAGATCGACCTCGAAGCCAGGCCTGTCGCGGATGATGGCCGATTCGCCTATGACCTTGCAGGGCGTCTTGTCCGCGAGCGCGACCATGTCCCGGTAGCGGCGGACGTATCCCCCAACGACTTCCCGGGTCGTTGGCTCGGGAAGGCCGTTGGCCTCCTCCTCCGAGAGCTTGGGCATCGGTCCGATGCCATCCGGCAATGTCTCGCCCTTCTTCGTGTCATAGAGCTTGCCCGTCTCTGCAAGCACCAGTCCGTGGTCAGCCGCATCCTCGATCACCTGGGGCGCCCAGACTACGCCGCCGCCCGCGTCGTCGCCGCCCAGAATCGCCATTATCATTCCGTATTCGGTGCCGACATTCTCAAAGCCCCTGAAGATGCCGGTGGGGATGTCGAATATGTCACCCTCGTCCAGCACGACCTCACCGGCCGTGCCCCACCGGCCCCAGAAGAACCTCCAGCGGCCGGAAAGCACGAAAAAGACTTCCGCAGTACGGTGCACATGCAGCGAGTTCCTGCATTTTGGCGCCTGGCCTGCCGCCCCGATGTTGAATCCATGTGGCAAATTGACGTGAACGTGCTGGTCCGGGCTTTCCGACACGCCACCGCCAATGATCGTGAAATTCTCCTTCCGGTCCGAGCCCGGGGTGTGGGCGTCAATGAAGGCGGTCTTGCAAGGCTTGAGTTCGCCATAGCGGACAATTCGGTCACTAAGGTCGGTCATGGGTGTCCCTCCTTATGCATTGATGGGCGCAGTCCTCGTTCCAGTCGTGGCGATGGGGTCCAGATCGCGCTTGCGCGCCCAGGCGATGAATTGACTTCCTGCCGATGCACGAACTCTCATGGTCTTGTGGCGGACATGTCTGCAATGTGCTCATCCTGCAATCAGCCCGTGTTCCGCGATGTCAGCCTCGAACCGATCGAGAATCCAGGCCCATCCGGCCTCGTGCTGAGTCTGGACGTCGCCGCCTGTCAGGTCGATGACCTGGGCGGTCACTTCGAGCCTGCACCCTTCGTCAGTCGGTTGAAACTCGACCGCGATTTGCATGAGCGTCGTCAGGACGCCTCCAAAGATCCCGGTCAGGCTGTAGGCCATCAATCGGCCCTCGACCAGCCGATGCGTGCTCTGAAACATGTGACCGATTTCCTTGCCGTCCTGCAGGATCCGAACCGTTTCGACACCGCCCTCGCGGGTGTCGAATGCGTCATAGGTCATGCCGGTGTCAGGGCCGGCTTCCCATCTCAGACGGGTCTCGGGGCTGATCCAGTGGGCAAAGACCGACTCCGCCGGATGCAGAAGCTCGCGCGTGACATTGATCGTTGCTGAGGTGCTCTGCATATTTCACCCAGTGCTTAGCAAGATCTGTTTCCAGATCGCGGTTTCGTCGAACAGGGTCCATTCCCTTCGAACGGCGGGCGGAGCCTCGCCAAGCGTCCCGAATTCGGCGTGGGTCATGCCCATCACGTGCACCTCCGCGCCCGTTGGCGTTCCGAATGCACCCCAGCCGTCGTGCTTTCCGGTCAGGCTCCATCGGATGGCGGCCCTTGGCGGCATCATCGAATCGTCGCGGCCGATCTGATGATGGATGCGAAACTCGGCTGACGGGAAGGCCGCGCGCAGGCCCATCCAGAGGCGGTCGGCATCGCCATGCCCGTGTCCGGTCACGTGGCCCGGGTATTCCAGTTGCGCGGCACGATCATAGTCCCGGGGTATCACGGTCATGTCGGCCTTCATCATGCGGGTCAGGATGTTCCCAAGGCGCTCTCCCCACTCGTTGTCGTTGCCGCCGCCAGCGTAAGGGCCCTCGACATCGGTGGCCGGGGTCAACGGCCGGACACAGCTGTCCGGCCCGCCTTCGCGGGAGATAAGGTCACGTGCGTAGTCCCTGGGCTCCCATCCAAGCTGCCTGACGATCGCTGTCTGGTCACGGATCAGCCATTCGTCGTCGATTTGGTTGTTGATGGCGTGGCAGTCGGCAATGATCCGGTAGGTAAGCCTCGTGCCCGTGGCTGCGCCGTAGACTCCGTCGCCGACATGCGTCGCGGTGGAGAGGATGCGGTGCGAACTGAGCATTCCCTCCTCCGGCGTACCTGACCATATGACATCCTCTCCGAGGAGCCGGCGATCCGGAAATTCGGCCAACGTCGCCATTGTGGCAGCGATTACGGCCTTGTTTCCGACGACAACGGATGCCGGGCTGCGAACGGCGATGTCCTTCGTGTAGTAGTCGTGCAGCGTGGCGATGCCACGGTCTTCCCAGATCTCCCTGGTGATCCCGAGGATGTAGTCCGGAAAGTCGGCGAAACGTGAATCAAAGCCCTTCATTGGCAAGTCCTTCTGGAATACGGGCAGTCTTCCTGAGGATGAGCTCGCCCTCGAATTGAACGGAGTCCGGCTCGGCATTGTCGGTCTCAATCTGGTCGATGAGGATGTTCACGGTGGCTTCGACCATGCGATTGACGGGTTGGCGAAATGTCGTCAGCGCGTAGGCGTCCCAGGCCGCAAGCGGCACGTCGTCGTAGCCCACGACGGAGATGTCCTCGCCCGGCGTGAGACCGGCGTGACGAAGCGCGTCGAGCACGACGAACGCCATGTGGTCATTGCCGACGAAGATCGCGTCCGGCCGGACGCGGCCCGCGACGAGCTGGCGTGCGCACTCCATTGCCACCGGACGCTTGTACATGCCGTCGATCAGAGCGAACGGTTCCATCCCGGCGGCTTCCATCGCCTCCAGGAATCCCTCGCGGCGATCCCTGCCGGTCGAACTGCCTTGCCATCCCGCGATGTGGGCGATCCGCCGGTGCTGACCCCGGATCAGGAACTCCGTGACTTTGCGGCCGCCGTCGACGTTGGCCGATGTGACGTTCAAGAGTCCCTCGCCTTCCTGGGCGCGGTTGAAGAGGACCACCGGAATCCCGGCTTGACGCGCCCGCTCCGCGAGATCCGAGCTCATGGACACCGACGCCGCGATGATCCCGTCCGCCTGGTAGTCCATGAGATCCTGGATGACGCCGTCAACGCTTTCGGCTGAATTCGGGGCCGTGAAGACGAGCAGGTGGTAGCCGCGGGCCTGCAGCGCGTTCGAGAGGAGTTCCAGGGCCATCGGGTAGAACTGGTTTTCCAGATAGGCAACCACGAGCCCGATGATGCGGCTCTTGCCGGATACCATCGCGCGCGCGAGCGAGTTCGGGCGGTATCCGAGCTCCGTGGCCGCCCGCTGCACCTTCCTCGTCGTTTCCGCCGATGCGGACGCGCCGGGCGTGAAGACCCTGCTGACGGCAGATTGGCTTACGCCGGCGCGTGCGGCCACCTCCGAAGATGTCACCTTGCCCGTCATTCAGCCATTCCGTTGCTCAGTGCGATCGGTCCCGTATTGCGCGCCTTGTTGAACTCCGCCATTCGATCAAGCACCTTGACGCCGATCTGGTCGTATACGTCGAGAATGTCGACGAGGACCCAGTTTTCGCGGATGAGGCCATCTTCCACGCGCCAGAAATCCAGGGAACGGAGAAGTACGTTCTGGCCTGCGGGAGCAATGCCCATCCATCCGTCGTCAGTGATCGTGACCCGCATGTTGGGCCAGCCGGTTTCGCAGACAAAGTCGCCCTCGGCCAGCCAATGGGACATCAGGTCGCCCATGGCGTCGAGCTTGCGGTCGGGCATGGCGCGCAGGAACGGGATCTGGTGCCAGTGCCGGAAGCCGGCAATGCCGCGGGTCGTGCCGATGCCGGCCGGCCCGTACCAGTTGAAACGCGGATGCCAATGCGTTTCGAGGTTCATGATGTCTGGGCCGCCTTCCGCCGGATAGCGGCAGAGGTCGGTGATCATGTCCGTCACGATCTTCAGTGCCACATCGCCCGGACCCGTGGAGGTCAGGCCGTCACCAGACATCGGCCCGGGCGAACAGAGGAACTTGCCAAGCTGCGGAGCCATGGGCCAGACGCCGGCCTGCATCATGAGTTCGGGGATGTCCCAGATCATCTGCATCTCTGTGACGCGTCCGGCCTCAAGCCGGAAATACTCGTGGTAACGCATGTGGGCGAGATGACCGGTCGGCGGAATGCCCAGGAAGGGACTCGTGAACGTGCCCATGTAGTTGCCCATGGCGCCAACCCAGTCCTGGCCCTCCGGAGTGGTTCCGGCAACCAGGATCATGTCGCGGCGCTCGAGGTCCGGCATTGCATGGTGCAGCGGACCGAGGCAGGTGGCAAAGAAGGCATCCGGCCCGACCCGGTTGCCGAATGGGTGACAAAGGCGCAGCGATGCCTCGTCGTCAAACATTGCCCCAAGCGCGGCCTTGACCGTGCCTGGCGCGAAAGTCGCGCTGGCCCCCCGGTAGCCGGCGATGCCGGCCCTGATATCCGCAGGTGCAGCCACTACTCGGCAGCCGCACCGTAGGGCACATTGCGCCCGCCATGGCGGCGAACGCGAATGTTGCACTGTTCCGCATGTCCGACGAAGCCCTCGAGCATGCAGAGCCGCGAGCCGTATTCGCCGATCATCGCGGCAGCCTCGTCGGTCGTGACCTTCTGGTAGGAATGGGTCTTGAGGAACTTGCCCACCCAGAGGCCGCCCGTATAACGACCAGCCCTCTTCGTCGGCAGCGTATGGTTGGTGCCGATGACCTTGTCGCCGTTGGCGACATTGGTGCGCGGGCCGAGAAAAAGCGCGCCATACGAATGCATGTTCTCCAGGAACCAGTCGTCGCGATCCGTCATGACCTGGACGTGCTCGTAGGCCAGGTCGTTGGCGACCGCGAGCATCTCGTCATGCGAGCCGCAAAGTATGACGTCGCCGTAGTCCTTCCAGGAAGCGCTGGCGGTTTCGGCCGTAGGCAGGATCCGGAGCAAGCGGTCGACTTCGGCAATGGTCTCTGTCGCGAGCCTTCGAGAGTTCGTGACGAGGCAGGCCGGTGAGTTGTAGCCGTGCTCGGCCTGACCGAGAAGGTCGGTGGCGCAGAGTTCGGCGTCCACGGTATCGTCGGCGATGACCATGGTCTCGGTGGGACCGGCGAAGAGATCGATGCCGACACGGCCGAATAGCTGGCGCTTGGCCTCGGCCACGAACGCGTTTCCGGGTCCGACGAGCATGTGGACGGGATCGATGGAGTCCGTGCCGAGAGCCATGGCGCCCACGGCCTGGATCCCGCCCATGACGTAGATTTCGTGAGCGCCGCCCAATTTCATTGCGGTGACGATGGCCGGATGCGGTGCGCCGTCCACGGGTGGCGCCGAGGCAATGATGCGTGGCACTCCGGCAACGGATGCGGTCAGGACCGACATGTGCGCACTGGCGACCATCGGGAACTTTCCGCCCGGCACGTAGCAGCCGACCGACTGGACCGGTATGTTCCTGTGCCCGAGGAACACGCCAGGCAGCGTCTCTACCTCGATGTCTGTCATCGAACTGCGTTGCGCTTCGGCGAAGCGCCGGATCTGCGCCTGGGCGAATTTGATGTCCTCCATGTCGCGATCGCTCACCTTTTGCATCGCGGCCTCGATCTCCGAACCGGAAAGGCAAAAGCTTGCGGGTTCGTAGTTGTCGAACTTGGCGGACATCTCGCGGATGGCGACGTCGCCACGGGCCTCGATGTCTGCAAGCGCGGTCTCGACGCTGGCGCGCACTTTCGCGTCGTCTTCGGCCTTTTCGGCTTCAGGCTTGGAACGCTTCAGGTAGTCAATCGTCATGTTGTCGCCCTTCCGGAACCCAGGGAAATCGTGCGTTTCGCGGCCTGGCTCGGGATTTCGTTTCGAGGATGCGCTTCGCAGCGACGCATCCACCTGCGGACTCTTCGGGGCCGCTGGGGCCCGAGAGCGTCAGTGTCAGCCTCCGATCCGCGCACCTGTCTCGCTGTCAAACAGGTGACAATGCGAACTCTCTATCCGGATCGAGACGGTGTCACCGATCTCCGCCCGGAACGCCTTGTCTGTCCTGGCGCTGACGAGCGTTCCGCCGATGCGAATGCTGGCCATTGCCGCGTCTCCCAGGAGCTCGAGCGTGTAGATGGGGGCGGTGATCTGCCCGCCCTCCGTCGAGACCTCGGCGTCCTCTGCGCGGAAACCGAGCGTCACCTTGCCGTCAGACGCGTCGAGACCGCCGATCTCAGTGCTTTCGGTACTGAAGACGCCATCCTTTACCGTGCCGTCGATCAGGTTCATGGCCGGATTGCCGATGAAGCCTGCCACGAAGGTGTTTGCGGGGTAGTCATAGATTTCGGTCGGCGATCCCACTTGCTGGACCACGCCGCGCTCCATCACCACCACGCGGTCGGCAAGCGTCATGGCCTCGATCTGGTCATGGGTCACGTAGATCGTGGTCACCGCAAGTTCATGGCTGAGGTTCTTGATCTGTGCGCGAGTTGACACCCTGAGCTTGGCGTCGAGGTTCGAAAGCGGTTCGTCCATCAGGAAAACGTTGGGTTCGCGCACGATGGCGCGGGCCAGCGCCACGCGCTGGCGCTGGCCGCCGGAGAGTTCCGCCGGCTTGCGATGAAGAAACTCGTCCAGCTCCACCATAGAACTGGCGCGCATGACCTTGTCCTCATGCCCGCCAGGATCTGTCCCCCTGACCTTGAGCGGGAAGCGGATGTTCTCGTACACGTTCATGTTTGGGTAAAGGGCATAGCTCTGGAACACCATGGCCACGTCCCGGTCCTTTGGCTCGAGATCGTTGACGACCTTGCCGTCGATCAGGATGTCGCCCTCGGTCGGATCTTCCAGGCCCGCGATCATCCGCATCGTTGTCGTTTTGCCGCAGCCAGACGGACCAAGCAGCACCAGAAACTCGCGATCCGGAATGGTCAGGTCAAAATTGTCGACGCCGACAAACGATCCCCAGCGCTTTGAGACGCTCTTCAATTGAATCTCGGCCAATGAATCCTCCCCCCAGAACCCGCGTTTGCATACGCTTGCAAGCACTGTAGACTCGCGCGGCAATTGCAAGCAAGGTCTTTGTTGCAGACAATTGCAAAGATGAATGTGCAGGCAGGGGACATGGACGGCTTTCAGAGGCAGAAAGACGTCGTTCGGGCGTTTCATGCCGCCCTTGACGGGGCGGAAGGCGACGGGGTCACCGCGGTGCTCGAGGATTTCTCGAGCGCTGGCTTCCAGTGGCGCGGGTATCATCCGTTCGGCGCTCTGGACGATGTCCGGGATGTGTCCGACCGGTTCTGGAAACCGTTGAAGCGTTCGCTCTCAAGACTTCAGCGGCGCGAGGACATCTTTTTCGCCGGTCTGAACGAAATCGACGGATACAGGACAACCTGGGTGGTCTCGATGGGCCATCTGCTCGGCCTCTTCGATGCGCCCTGGCTGGGCATTCGACCGTCCGGCAAGATCGCGATGATGCGCTACTGCACCTTCCATCGGGTTGAAGGCGACAGGATAGCAGAGACCGCGATGTATTTCGACATCCCGCATCTCATGGCCCAGGCGGGCCAGAACCCGTTTCCGGTTGCGACGGCGCAGCATCTCGTGCAGCCTGGACCGCTGACCCATGACGGGTTGCTTCTGGGCCCCCAGCCCGAATCCGAGGGCGTCCGCACGCTTGAACTGATCAACGCCATGATCACCGATCTTGGCAATTGGGACCTGGGCTTGCCGCTGGAGGAAGAACTCGAGCGCACATGGCACGATGACATGCTCTGGTGGGGTCCAACGGGCATCGGCGCGAGCTACACGATCGAACGATACGCGAAGCAGCACGCTGGGCCGTTTCGAACGGCGTTCCGCAGGCGGACGCGAACCGGTCACATCGCGCGCCTGGCGGAAGGGCGATATGGCGGATTCTTCGGCTGGCCCAATTTCACGGCGCGCCTGACCGGCGAATTCATGGGACGCGCGCCGACCGGCCGCACGGGCGAGTTTCGCGTCATTGACATCTATCGCCGCGAGGGTGACCTGCTTGCCGAGAACTGGATCTTCATCGACCTGCCGCATTTCTGGAAGACGCAGGGCATCGATATTCTCCCGGAGGAGGCAGAATGAGAATCGACGCGCATCACCATCTATGGAACCTTTCCGCCGTGCACTATCCTTGGCTAATGGCCAAGGGCGTCAGGCGCTTCTTCGGCGATCCTAGGCAAATCCAGCGGAACTATCTTCTCGAGGAATTTCGAGCGGATGCACGTGGGTTCGGAGCCTCGGTTCACATCCAGGTGGGTGCCGAGGACGCTTTCGCAGAGGCGTCGTGGGTGCAGGAAGTGGCAGACGCACATCCGGATTGGCCCATGGCCCAGGTCGTTTTCGCCGACCTCACCTCCGAACGGCTCGGCGAGGAGCTGGACCGGATGCAGGAACTCCCGACCGTGCGCGGCGTGCGGCAGATCGTGGGCCGCGCACCGGAAGAGGACAGGTCGACGGGCACGTACGCTCTGCTGGACGACCCGCGCTTCGTCGAGGGCCTGCGCGAAGTCGGGCGGAGAGGGTTGAGTTTTGATCTGCAACTGATTCCAGAACTCTGCCGCGCCATGGCGGACGTGCTCTCAGAATTTCCTGGAACTCGCGTTGCGCTTTGCCATGCAGGGTCACCGCATGATCGGACGCCGGAGGGCCTCACGGCATGGACAAGGGAGCTCGGGCAACTGAGCGGGCTTCCGCAGGTTTCCGTCAAGCTCTCGGGGCTTGGCATGTTCGAACATGACTGGACGAAGGAGAGCGTACGGCCCATCGTTGAGGCTTGCCTGGATCAGTTCGGAGCGGCGAGGTGCATGTTCGGGTCGAATTTCCCGGTGGACAGCCTGTATTCGGACTACCGCACAATCGTGGAGGCATACGAGAGCCTGGTGACCGACGAGGCGAAACTGGCGGTCTTCGGGGACACGGCCGCCGCCTTCTACGGACTCGGCAAAGTGGCCGGCGATCAGTGACGAGGCGCGGAAGTCGTGATCGCGCGCGACCTGGCCGGTCAGTGCAGTCCGGACTTCTTGATTGAGATGTTCAGCAGGACTTGTCGTCGCTCCTTGGCAGCGACAGTGATTGCTCGCTCAAGCGCAGCCGGCAGTTCCGTTCCGTCGACAACCGTTTCGGCATATGCGCGGCTGGCCTTGGCTATCGCCGCAAAGTCCGGGCTGGGGCTCAGCGACGTAAGGGGCACGTCGTTCGACCTCGCTGCCAGGCCGTCCTTGTAGAGTCCCGTGACAGAACTGCGCACGGCACCCCATTCCTCGTTGTTCAGGACCAGAGTGATGACGGGCAGGCCGAGCGCCTCGCACACCTGATGGCACGCGACCGGGTTCGCGAACATGTAGCTGCCGTCACCGACCGTGGCGAAGATGAGGCGTTCAGGATCCGCGAGTTGCGCGCCCATGGCTGCGGGCAGGCCCCAGCCAAGTCCGCCGGAATGCGGCTCCTGGAAATAGGAGAGGTGGTGTTCCAGTTCGAGGGGCGGCAGCGGACAGCCCAGTTCGTGGAAGACGCTTGCCTTGCGGCCATTGACGGCCTGTCCGAGGCAGTGGCTCACCCACTCCTTTGACATGGGCGAACCATTTCCTGCCCGGGCCGAGTCTCGGAGCGCGTTGCGGTTGTCCTCGGCGAGTGCGGCAATCCTGGCTCGACGCTTGGCGACGTCCTCTTCGTTCCTGGCCTGTGCATTCGTGGCGGCAATGAGTTCGAGAAGTGCGGTTGCCGTGTCGCCGGCGAGCGTGACATCCGAACGGAATGTTCGCATGGGAGACGATCTCGCAAAGAGCGGGTCGGGACCGAGCTGAATGATCTTTGCTGTTGGTGACGGAGAAGCGCGGTCGGGCCACCATGGCGCAAGGGCGTTGATGACGAGAATGACGTCGGCCTCTCGGACAAGCGCGTCCGGCGACCAGTCGACGTGGCACGGGCTCGTCATGGGAATGGCGATCTGGTTGGCCCAGTAGTGCGAAAGCGGGAAGGCCCAATCCTCGACCAGGCCGGCAAGCGCATCGAAGGCCTCTTGGGAACCCGCGCCCCTTTGAGCGATGACAAGCGGCCTTTCGGCCTTGGCCAAGAGTGTCGCCGCTGTCGTCAGCGCGGCGCGGTCGGGCGCGGCGGAGACAGGCGCCATGTTCGTGCCCGCGTCGAGTCCGTCAAGCGGACAGGGCTCGCACAAGACCTCCCGGGGGAGGCTCAGATAGACAGGTCCCTTGGGATTCGAGTTGGCGATGGTCCAGCCGCGGTCCAGGACTGCCGCAAGATGGTCCGGGAACCGCAGTTCGTAGGTCCATTTGCAGGCTTCGCGCACGAGGGCCGTCTGGTCGTGCATTTCCTGCCCCCAGCCGATCGGGACCGTGCGGGCGCCGAAGCGACCGCCTTCCATCACGGGTGTCCGCCCCGACATCAGGAACATCGGAACCTGGTCGCAGGCGGCATTGATGGCGCCGGTCGCCCCGTTTGAAAGCCCGACATTGGTGTGCAGCAGCACGGCTTGGGCGTGGCCCGAAATCTGGTAGTATCCGTGCGCCATGCCTACGGCGACGTGTTCGTGAGGCACGGTCACTGCCTGCGGCAGGTCGATGCCCTTGCTGCGCGCCTCGATCAATCCCTCGATGATGGGCGGAAAGTCCGTTCCGGAATTCGCGAACACGTAGCTGACGCCAAGCGCCTTCAGCTTGCCGAACAGCGCTCCCCCGGCGGTCATGAGCGAGGCATCAGCACTTCCTTGCATGAGATTCAGGCGCTCCACTATTCACTTGCTTGATCTGCGCGGATGGGTAAATTCTCTCCCCCAGAACTGGCCACGTGCAGAATTGGCCAGTTTTTGATTGGGAGGACAAGATGAAGCTTACGAAATTTGCGGCTGCCGTGGCCGCGATGGGATTGATTGCGGGTGCCGCCGCCGCGCAGCAAAACCTGACGGCTGAGACGGCAAACGCCGCTGGCGTGCCCGGCAACACCGTTCTTGCGCTTGGCGAATTCGCTTCGGCCGCCGGCATTGCGAACATCCAGGTGGCCACGGGCCAGACGCTGACCAATTCGGTGCAAAACGTGGCGGAGGGCAAGACGGACATCACGGCCACACCGTTCATTCTGCCGTTCCTGCTGTCCAGGGGAGCAGGGCCTTACGCAAAGCTTGGACCGGAAACCGGGGCGGAGTACGTCGACCGTCTTGCGGTTCTCTACACGTACCGGCTGGGGGCGTTCACTCTGTCGGCGTACAACAGTTCTTCCGTCAAGGGCTGGGACGACCTCAAGGGCAAGTCCATCTACAACGGCCCGCCCAGGGGCGCCGCGCTGACCAATGCCCGCGGCATCGTCAAGATTGCGACAGGTCTTGTCGACGGCGAGGATTATACCGGCGTGCAGGTGAACTGGGACCAGGGCGTCAAGACCATGACAGACGGTTCCGCTGATGCGTTCGTGCTTCCGTCGAGTTTCCCCGATGGCCGCCATACCCAGGCCGTGGCGGCCGGGGCCATGACCATGTGGTCGATGCCGAAGGACGTCTTCGAAGGTGAAGCGGCTCAGAAATACATGAAAGCCCCTGGCTCGGGCCGGGTCGAAATCCCGCTCAGCGAGGCCGTGCAGGCCGAAGGCGTGACAGTGGTTTCGGAGGATGACATGTTTCGCGGCGTGGCCACGGTCGGCGGCGAGATCGTGCGCAAGGAAATGGACGAGGAGACTGCCTACCAGCTGACGAAGGCCATCCTCGACAATCTCGACGCCATCAAGTCAAAGACGCCGTTCCTGCCGAACGTCGCCTTGGGCGAGGTGGCAGACACGTCGACGACAGGGATGTGCGGCGCGATGCCCCTGAAGTATCATCCCGGCGCCGTCCGCGCCTGGGAGGAAGCGGGCTACACCGTGCCGGACTGCGCCAAGCCGTGATGCCGCACCCGGCCTAGCCGGGTGAGACACTGACCGGACGGACCGCCCAGGCGTGGGCGGTCCGGCATTCGTGCCGCCGAGGCGGGCAGCACCGTGGCCCGCGAGGAGGGAAAGGTCGCAATGGCCGACGCAAACGCCGGATCGGAAGCGGCATCACGAACCTTCGCCGAGCGGTTGCTGTACGTGCTGGCTGTCCTGTTTGTCCTTGCCGGGTTGCTCAACGCCACCCCTGGCATTCCTGGACTGGACGACGGTCTGCGAAGCTTGACGGGATTCGACTGGATCACGGCCCGCAAGTTTCCCCGCGAGTGGTTTTTTCCCATCATATTCGCGCTGATGATGGTCATCGTGGCGCTGAGGCACTCAATGTGGCGGGACTGGCGCGGGAAATCTCTCCGTCGCCGCTGGTTCGGGCTCCTCATGGACGTCGCGCTGGTTGTCACGGCAATGATGATCTCGACGACTTTCCTGATCGAGTTCGAGGCCATCTGCCTGATCGACCAGATCACCGGTGAGCGGGAGCGGCTGATCGCGGAAAGCCTGAAGGCCGAGAAGGAATTCGCCGAACTCTACGGTCTGCCCGAGCCCACGACGGTAGACGACCCGCAATGTGTCGGCACGACCGGTGGCTGGCTGGTACTGATCGTGGGCCTCTCGATCCTTGTCTTCTTGTGCTACAACATCAAGGTCTGGGGCTTGCCGCTCGTGCTCGTGGCGATCGGGGTTGCGGCGTACACGTTCCTCACCGTCATGGTCTGGTACTTTCACGGTCCAGACGACATCAACAAGTACCTGATGACCAAGCTTGCGGGCGAACCCAGGTTGCTGGGCGACGGTCGTCCAAAGGTGCATGACATTCTCGTCAACAACGGGAGCGGCCTATTGGGCCGATTCATGGACATCATCCTGAACACCATTTTCCCGTACCTGATCCTGGGGTCGCTGTTCGGGGCGTCGGCGGGCGGGCAATCGCTGATCAAGCTCGCGTTTCGCTGGACCCGCAACCTTGCGGGTGGGCCGGCGCATGCCGCAATCGTTTCCTCGGCCATGTTCGGAACGATCTCAGGCGGGCCGATAGTGAACGTGCTTTCGACCGGGGTCCTGACCATCCCGATGATGGTCAAGCGCGGCTTTTCCAAGGTATTTGCCGGCGCCATGGAGGCAGCGGCCTCCTCAGGAGGCTCGATCATGCCGCCGGTGATGGGTGTCGCAGCCTTCGTGCTGGCCGCCTTGACCGGGGTGCCGTACAGCCAGGTCATCATTGCGGCCGCGATTCCGGCCCTTGCCTATTTCCTGTGCCTGTTCCTGGCCGTGGTCTTTCAGGCGCGCAAGCAGGAAATCAAGGCCTTCGGCCGGCTTACGCCCGAGATGGAGCTTGATCGCCAGGATCTTCTGAATCTCGGCATGATATTCGGGCCGATCCTTGTCATTCTCGTCCTGCTTCTCACGACCAAAGATGAGGTGGGCTGCGGCTTGGTCGGCTGGCTTTTCGGAGCCGAGCGCGTGATCTCGGAGGCCGGATGCCAGGTCAATTCGCTGCCTTGGGTGCTGAAGATCGTTCAAAACTCGGCTGGCGATGCAGGAAGCGCAGGCTGGTGGGCGGTTGGGTTGCTGATGATCCTTCTGTTCCTTGATCCGAAGATGCGGGCGCGGCCTCGCAAGCTGGTCGATGCTTTGGCAGACGCAGGATACCTGATCTCGACCCTCTATCTCATGTTCCTCGCCGTGACGATCATCGACTTCTGCCTGAAGTTCACCGGGCTGCCGGTCTTCATCGCGCTTGACGTGCTTGGGTGGCTGAAGAGTCTAGGGTTGGGTGCTGGAGGATCGCTTCTCTTCCAGCTCATGGCACTGGTCGCCACGATGCTTCTTGCGGTCCTGCTTGGCATGGGCATGCCCGCCGTGCCTGCCTACGTGAACGTTGCCCTTCTTATGGGGCCGGTTCTGTCCGGCCTGGGCATGGCGGTGTTCACGGCGCACATGTTCGTATTCTATTTTGCGGTTGCGTCAGCGATTACGCCTCCTGTCGCCTTGGCGGCATTTGCCGCGGCGTCGATAACCAAGCAAGACCCGATGCAGACCGGATTTGCGGCGGTCAGGATCGGGATCGTGATGTTCGTGATTCCGTTCGTGTTCGCGCTCAACCCCGAATTGTTGCTGATCGAGGCAGCATTCCTCGATCCTACCGCGACCGACGGAAGCTACCTTCCCGGATATGACGGCACGGTGGACTGGGGCGCATTGGCCCTGATTCTGGGTCGGCTGCTGCTTGCGCTCGTCCTGCTTGCCAGTGCGTTGGCACGGTTTGATCGGACCTCGCTGGCGACATGGGATTGGGGCCTTCGCCTCGTGCTCGCCGTGCTCGTCATGTCCGGCAACCCGGTGGTTCATGGTCCAGCCGTTCTGGCTGGTGTCGCGATCCTGGCGTGGCATCGCTTCGGCGCACGGGGAAGGTCTGCGGGCACGGCATGACGGGCCGCCCGAATTTCCTGTTCCTGATCACCGACCAGCAACGTTCCGACTGGCTTGGCTGTTATGGCCATCCCGTCGTAGGGACTCCCAACATCGACGCCCTTGCGTCATGCGGCACGCGGTTCTCGGACTTTCATGTGGCCGCCCCGATCTGCATGCCGAACCGCGCCTCGATCATGACGGGCCGGATGCCTTCGCTGCACGGGCTTCGCTACAACGGATGCACCCTTACGGCCTCGGCTAACACCTTTGCGGACGTTCTCGCTGCGGCCGGTTACGATACCGCGTTGATTGGCAAGAGCCATCTGCAACCCTTCACGCACGATCCGGCGCGGCATCTGCCAGACCCAGACGGTCTTCCGCCACGCCCGGTCGAAGAGGCCTGGAAGCGGCTCGCAGAAGAATTTTCGCAGGAGGACCCTGACCTCTACAAGGGTGAGGAATACAAAGTCAGCGCGCCGTATTTCGGCTTCAATCACGTCGAGTTCGCGTCCGCGCACGGAGACCGTTGCCAAGGACACTACCTGCAATGGCTCCGGAACCGGGCACCGGATTGGCAGTCGCTCTGGGACGATTCGAACGAGTTGCCGCACAACTACTCCTGTCCGCAGGCGTACCGGACCCCGGTTCCCGAGGACTTGTATCCGACGACATGGGTCGCGGACCGGGCAATCGATTACCTGAGCGACACGGCACGCGCGAATGCGCCGTTTCTGGCCTTTGTCTCGTTTCCGGACCCGCATCATCCGTTCAATCCGCCCGGGAAGTACTGGGACATGTACTCGCCGGACCAGTTTGAGTTGCGCCTTCCTTACCAGGCGCATCAGAATCCGCCTCCTCCGCTGGCATGGCTTGAGCGGAATTTCCGCGAGGGCGGCGGGCAATTCACGAAGCAGACGGCGATGCGTGTCGGAGACCAGGAACTGCGCGAGGCGATGGCGCTGACGGCCGGCATGGTAACGATGATAGATGACCAGGTTGGCCGGATCGTAAATGTGCTCAAGGAGCGCGGACTCTACGAGAACACGGTCATCCTGTTCACGTCCGATCACGGTGACTACCTTGGAGACTTCGGGCTCCTACTGAAGGGGGCCATGCCGTTTCGCGCGCTGACGCAAGCGCCGATGATCTGGTCCGACCCGGCTGACAGGAGCGCTCGCGTGTCCGACGCGCTGGCATCAAGCGTCGATATCGGCCCCACGATCATCGACAGGGTCGGACTGGCGCCCTATCGGGGCGTGCAGGGGAAGAGCTTCCTTTCAAGCGCAAATGGCTCGGATCGACACCGAGACGAATTGTTGATCGAGTTCAACGACGGGGCCGCCAAGCTTGGATTTGAACGCCCGGCACGGGTACGCACGCTCCGGACCAAGGAATGGCGGTACACGATCTACGCGGGCGAGGATTGGGGCGAACTGTACGACATTCAGGCCGACCCGGACGAAACCCGAAATCTCTGGGAGAGCCCGGCGCACGAATCGTTGCGGGGGCAACTTGCATTGCGGTTGGCGCATCACTTAACGTACCAGATGGACGAGAGTCCCAGGTCGACCTTGATAGCCTGATGAATTTTGCGGGGATCGGATTGTTGCGAGGCAGCGATTGAATGCCGCCCGACCACTAATTTGCCAGACTGCGAAAGCGATGACGGTCAAGGACGCGCGTGTTTGGCCGATTCAGCCGTTGCTCGTCTCGCCGTTCAATGTCACGGCCTTCCAGGCGCAGCATTGTACTCACGTGCAAGCCAAAATGTGCCTTGAGAACGTTCGTGGGCGAGGCGCTGCCTAAGTTGAGCCCGCCAATGCCCTGGCAAGCAGGACCTTCCCACGCTACCGCTGATCTTCCAGGCCAGCGCACTCAGCAGTGGCGAATCCAGGTTACACAGAGGGTCTGCCCAGCCACCCGTCAGTGTGGCCTCACGAACACAGTGCGCCATCGCGTGGACTACATCATCTGCGCATCGGAGAAGATCTGGGCGAGGTAGGGATTGAAGACTGGGCGCGGCACAACGTGTTTTCTCCTGCCGCCTCGATGCATGGGCATCTGTTCGGATGAGGGACAGAGTTTCGCGATTCAGTCCGTCGCCTTCGCCGTTTCAGGGATCCCGCTCCGGTTGCGGACCCGAAAGGTTGAATCAAATGCCATGCGTTGTCTTCAGTGCAGAATCATGAGGGGCAAGAAGTACATTTCGTTGCGCATTTTCTGGGCATTGGCTGCAACACTCATCCGATCGTCCAAGGATCGATCACGACGATGCCGGAGTCCATGAAGTCCCGTACATTCCGCGTCGCCACCGCCATGCGCCTCGATCGCGCGATGGCTGCTATCTGGCAGTCCAGCTGAGACATCGGGCGCCCGGCTGCGCGGGACGCTGCGGCGATTTCGGCATAGGCGCGCGCCGCGTCGCTGTCGAACGGCAGAACCCGGCTGGCGAACAGGCTACCGAGCGTTCGTGCGGCCGCGTCCGCCAAGCCCCGACGGCGTGCGCCTTCCGGCAAAATGGCGATGCCAGTCAGAATCTCCGCTTCCGTCACCGCCGTAACGAACAGTTGGCGCGTCGGCACCTCGTCTGTCCAGGAAAGAACACCCGGGCTCGGCGCGTCGCGCATCAGTTCGGACACCACGTTCGTGTCAAGAAGGAACATGGGCATCTCAATCGAACCGCGGCGGCTCGCGCATTGGCTCGCGCGGGGGCAGGTCTAGCTCGACACCGCCCAAGGGCTTGAACAGTTCGTGGATCGCTGTACCCAGACCTTTGGCAGGCACAGCCTCCCGTTCGACCGCTTCGCGAAGGATCAGCCGGACTTCCTCCTCCATGGAACGTCCGTTGCCCGCCGCCCGCTTGCGCAGTCCGGTCTTCACGCCGTCGTCAAGATTGCGGATCGTGATGCTCGCCATCGCCAACTCCTCAGATTGATTGCGGCCTCAGCCTACGTGGTGCTTGCAATGCAATCAAGCCGCGACTGCAAGCGGCGGCTCTGCCTCTGTCGGCATCAGTTCGACCGCCGCCCCAGCGGTCCCGGAGGATGTCGGTGGCGACGCTGTACGACACGCGGATGGCGGAGCCGCGCGCCGAGCCAGATGCGCGTATCAACTGATTCGCTGAGCTGGATGCAACGCGAATCACGACCTTGATGTTGGCTGCCGAGCGATAGGAGAATCGGAAAGTTCATTTTCGCGACTTACGAACGGCACTCGAATATGCATGTCCGATCTGAATGGGCCGATGGTAGCCCGTAGGGGAATCGAACCCCTCTTTCCAGGTTGAAAACCTGGCGTCCTAACCGATAGACGAACGGGCCAGCGTCGCTGCTAATTAGGCAATGTCGGTCACGAGAGCAAGGGGCTTCTTCGGACAGAATTACCGCGCGAATTCCACTCTTCAACATGCGCCCATAACACGCGAAGCTGCCAGTTTCGCATCATCGACTTGTCGTCCGATTTTCCCGTTTGGCCGAGTGCTTTCAGGTGTGCGCAGTGGCAGCGTCTTGCAGCCGGAGTTGCACGGATTGCCGACCGCCCCAATGATTGACCTCGATGTGACCGACCAGATGAAAGCGCCGTCCCTTTCCCCCGGCGAGTGCGGAACCCAGAGGTCCCGAGAATGCGTTAAATGCAATTGCGTCAAGGCGCGTGCCAAGTTCGTCGCCGAACGAGAACTTCAGGTGGCCGTTTCCAACCTGTCGAGCGTAGTGGATTGCCACGTCCGGAAACGCAAATCTCGGCGCCCGGGCATCTTGTCCAAACGGGCCCGCCTTTTCGATCTCCTGCATGAGTTCGATTGTCGCCGCCGCCGGCATGAGAGCCGAGTCGACTCGGAGTTCCCTTGCACTTTCAATGGCCGTAGCCTGACGGGCCACGTAGTTTGAGAGACGATCCATCACGTCGGCTAGCTGGTCCCGTTCAACCGTGAAGCCTGCGGCCATCTTGTGGCCGCCGCCCTTCACGAGCAGCCCGTCCGCTTGCAGACGCTGTATTGCATAGCCGAGATCGACACCCCTGATCGAACGGCCCGAACCCTTGCCAAACTGCCCGTCAAACCCGATGACGACTGCTGGTCGCCGCGTCTCCTGCTTCAGGCGCGCCGCGACGATCCCTACTACGCCGGGATGCCAGTTGTCGCCCGCCGCCCAGACCAGCGGGCCGTCGAGTCCCCGCTCGTCAGCTTGGGCAAAGGCCGCCTCACGCACCTGCGTCTCGATCTCGCGGCGCTCGCGGTTCAACTGGTCAAGACGTTCTGCCAGCGCCCGGGCTTCATCGGGGTCGCGAGCTGACAGGCACCGCGCTCCTAGATCGGAGCGCCCGACGCGCCCTCCCGCGTTGACGCACGGCCCCAGAATGTAGCCAAGATGGTACGCGCTCGGTGGAGCAGTTAGCCTCGCCACGTCCGCGAGCGCGGCAAGTCCGGGTCTCCCGCGTGCACTCATGACGCGCAGGCCTTGGCGGACAATTGCCCTGTTCACGCCATGCAGCGGGACCACATCGGCAACAGTGGCCAGCGCCACGAGGTCCAGCATGTCCATGAGATTCGGTCCGTCACGTCCGCTGTCCCGCAGTTGCCGATTTGCCTCGACTAGGACCATGAACGTGACGGCGGCAGCGCAAAGATGCGCGAAGTCACCGCTTTCGTCCTGGCGGCTCGGGTTCACGACCCCGAGCGCGCAGGGCAGGGTCTCAGCTGCGAGATGATGGTCAATGACCACGACGTCCGTCTCCGGGACTGCGGAAATCGCCTCGAACGCATGGGTGCCGCAATCCACGCAAACGATAAGGCCGTGGGATTCGGCGAGCCTGCGCATGGCGGACGGGTTGGGTCCGTAGCCCTCGGCAATTCGATCGGGCACGTAGAGGGTCGCGTCGTGACCCTGTTGTCCGAGCCAGTCGAGGAGAAGCGCGGCAGATGCGCCGCCGTCCACGTCATAGTCGGCAAGGACCGCAATCCTTTCCTTGTCGGCCAAGGCGCGAATCAGCCGCGCCGCAACGATGTCGGCATCTCGGAACTTCCTGGGATCGGGAAGGAGGTCGCGGAGCCTTGGGTCAAGGAATTGCCCTGCGTTTTCGGCCGAGATGCCCCGATCCGCGAGAATGCGGCAAAGGGCGTCGGGCAGCCCGGTCTCTTGCCCAAGCGCGTCTGCCATGCGGAGTGAATCACCGTCCGGACCGACCCATCGCCTGCCGGTCAGGGAATCTTCGACGCTGAGAAAGGCTGGCGCTGGCGGATCTATCGGATCGTCTCTGGACAAGGTCTTCCTGGGTCAGACGGGCTTGGAAAGCGATACCTGAGCGGGCCGGAAGGTGAAAGCCTGCTTCCGGGCATTGACCACGAATCGTGGATGATCGAATCCTGCATGGCGTTTCAGGCGGCTCGGGCATGCGGCCGAACCCTTGTGCCGATGCCGTCAATCTTCCACTGGGTGGCGATACGTCATCCGTCGCATGGAACCTGTCTTCGAGCGCATGAGAATCGTTTCCGCAGTCAGCCAGCCCGGCTCACGCTTGATTCCAGGCAGCATCGAGCCATCCGTAACGCCGGTGGCTGCGAAAATCACGTCGCCTTGCACCATTTCGTCTTTTGAGTACACCCGGTCGAGGTCCTCGATGCCGGCCTTTCTCGCACGCTCCTTCTCGGCATCATTTCGAAACCGCAATCGGCCAAGCATCTGCCCGCCCATGCATTTCAGCGCGGCGGCAGCCAGCACGCCTTCTGGCGCTCCGCCTGCACCCATGTACATGTCGATGCCGGTGTCCGGTTCCGCGCAATGGATCACGGCGGCAACATCTCCATCCGTGATCAGGCGAACGGCGGCCCCTGTGGTCCGGATGTCCGCGATCATGTCCTCGTGCCGAGGACGCTCCAGAACGCAAACCGTGATGTCTTCGGTTGAGCAGCCTTTCGCCTCGGAAATTGCGGCAACGCGTTCGGACGGACTCATGTCCATGCTGACGACGCCTTCCGGCAATCCCGGACCGATCGCGAGCTTCTCCATGTAGGTGTCCGGAGCATGAAGCATCGTTCCGCGTGGACCCATCGCGATCACGGCCAGCGCGTTCGGCATGTCCTTGGCCGTGAGAGTCGTGCCCTCCAGCGGATCGAGCGCGATATCCACTTCGGGGCCCGAACCCGTGCCGACGCCTTCGCCTATATACAACATGGGCGCCTCGTCCCGTTCGCCTTCGCCGATGACGACAACGCCTTGAATTTCGAGCTGGTTGAGCTGCGTCCGCATCGCATCCACGGCTGCCTGGTCCGCAGCCTGCTCGCTTCCTCGACCGATCAGGCGGGCAGAGGCCAACGCTGCCGCTTCGCTCACGCGGGCCAGGCCCAAGGACAGCATCCTGTCATGAAATTCCGGAATGTCAGGCATCTCAAATTCCTTGCTGCATTCTTCGCCTGCCTAGCGAGGTGCCGTCGTCTGGACAAGATCAATCGGTGTTGGTGCCGGCCTCCGGCAACCAGAGATCCGGCGCCTGAGTGCGTTGAACTCGGCAAGGAATGGGCGATCAGGAATCGACGTCATTCTCAAGCGCAGCACATTCGCCCTTTTTCGCGGTGCGTGGTCTCGCTATAGAGCGGACGTTTGGCAGGAGGTGCCCGTGGCAAACGTGGTCGTGGTCGGCACTCAGTGGGGCGACGAAGGCAAAGGCAAGATCGTCGACTGGCTGAGCGAACGTGCAGATGTCATCTGCCGGTTTCAGGGCGGACACAATGCCGGCCATACACTGGTTGTTGACGGTGAGGTCTACAAGCTTCACGCGCTGCCGTCCGGCGTCGTGAGGGGAGGAAAGCTGTCGGTCATAGGGAACGGAGTTGTCCTTGATCCGTGGCATCTGGTCGACGAGATCGAGACTGTCCGCCAGCAGGGAATCGAGATCAGCCCTGATACCCTGATGATTGCGGAAAACGCCCCCTTGGTCCTTCCGCTGCACGGGGAGTTGGACCGGGCACGCGAAAGTCAGAACAGCATCGTCAAGATCGGAACGACCGGACGTGGCATCGGCCCGGCGTACGAGGACAAGGTCGGAAGGCGCGTGGTGCGCGTGGCCGATCTTGGGGACGCGGGGACGCTGGAAAAGCGAGTGGACCGCCTTCTGGTGCATCACGATGCGCTGAGACGCGGTCTTGGGCTCGATCCGGTTGACCGCGATTCGCTGCTGTCCAGCCTGAACGATGTTGCTCCGAAGGTTCTGGAATATGCGGCGCCTGCCTGGAAGGTCCTGAATGATCGCAAGAAACGGGGAGATCGAATCCTGTTCGAAGGTGCGCAGGGTGCGCTTCTGGACATCGATTTCGGAACCTACCCATTCGTGACGTCTTCAAACGTCATTGCCGGACAGGCGGCGACGGGCACCGGAATCGGGCCCGGCTCGGTGGATTTTGTCCTTGGCATCGTAAAGGCCTACACGACACGGGTTGGCGAGGGCCCGTTTCCATCCGAGCTCCACGATGCTGACGGCCAGCGCCTTGGAGAGCGTGGCCATGAATTCGGAACCACGACTGGCCGGAAACGCCGTTGCGGGTGGTTTGACGCGGTGCTTGTCAGGCAAACCTGCGCGACGTCAGGAGTTTCTGGCATTGCGCTGACGAAGCTGGACGTGCTGGACGGCTTCAAGGAACTGAAGATCTGCACGGGCTACAAGCTAGGCGATGAATTCCTTGATCATCTTCCGACTGCTGCAGACAAGCAGGCGCGAGTGACGCCTGTCTACGAGGTCGTGGAAGGGTGGCCGGAATCGACGGCCGGTGCGCGAAGCTGGACCGACCTGCCAGGTTCGGCAGTAAAGTACGTCCGGCGGATCGAGGAATTGATCGAATGCCCCGTTGCGCTGCTGTCAACGAGCCCCGAACGGGACGACACGATTCTCGTGACTGACCCCTTTGCGGACTGAAGAAGAGGTGAAGATGGCTTTGTCGTGGAAGGCGCGAAGGCGTTGGGCCTTGGTGATCCTGCTTTTGGGGCTGCCGGTCTACATTGCTGTTGCAGTAAAGGCGGTGAGTGCCCTTGACCGTCCGCCAGTCTGGGCCGAACTCCTTGTATATCTGGCCTTGGGCATCCTGTGGATCCTGCCGTTTCGTGCCGTGTTCCGGGGCATCGGCAAGGCGGATCCGGGTACCAACGGGGACACGGACCGGACAGAATGAACTGAACAAAGGACCGCGGTCCCGGTCATTGCCGCACGGGCTGTACCGGGACACTCCTTTTCCGGGCCGGTCTGTAGTGCACCGCACGCGCGAGGCGTGCTTCGCACCACGGTGGATCGGAGTCGGACGGCGCTGGAATCCGTTTCGAGACTTCGTTCGTGCAGGTTCCGTTCAGGTGGCAATGGCAGCCAAAGCATCCCAGAGGTCGATCGTGCCGTCATAGAGTGCGCGGCCCGAGATCGCGCCGGCGATGACTTCCGTATCGCGGAGCCGGATAAGGTCTTCCAGGGACGAGACACCCCCGCTTGCGATGACCGGGACTTGGGTTTGGCGGGCCAACGCTGCGGTCGCGCCGACATTGGGGCCGCCCATTGCCCCGTCCCGGTCAATGTCGGTGTGGATGATGGCGGCGATTCCGGCATCTTCGTAGGCTTTGGCGAGATCCGTCACCGTCATTTCGGTTGCTTCAGCCCAGCCGCGCGTCGCGACATGCCCGTCACGTGCGTCGAGGCCGACCGCAATCATGCCCGGGAACGCCCTCGCGGCCTGACGGACCAGATCAGGGTTCTCGACAGCGACCGTGCCAAGCACGACACGGGCGAGTCCCTTCTCAATCCAGTTTTCGATGGTTGCCATGTCGCGAATGCCGCCACCCAGCTGGGCGGGGATGGAGACCGAGCGAAGAATGGACTCAACGGCAGACGCGTTGACCGGATGTCCAGCAAATGCACCGTTCAGGTCGACGAGATGGAGCCATTCGGCACCTGCTGCCTCGAATGTGGCCGCTTGCGCGCCTGGATCGTCACTAAACACCGTGGCCTCGCTCATGTCGCCCTTGAGCAGCCGGACGCACTGGCCGTCCTTCAGGTCGATGGCAGGGTAAAGGATCATGAGCGTGTTCCGTTCTGGTTGATCGCTCTTGCCCGGTGCTGGAAGGCGGGGCAAGCGCCTTTGGTGCCATGGCTTCGCTAGCACAGGCACTTTGGCTGCAGAGGCAATGATGTCAGGGTGGAAGCGGAGTGTCGACGCGATGGTGGTGCTGCCGGAGAGATTTGAACTCTCGACCTCTCCCTTACCAAGGGAGTGCTCTACCCCTGAGCTACGGCAGCGCCAGTCGACGAATGCGCGGGATAATGGCAATCGCCGTCCCACGCAAGCCTGATCTGGACGGTCATTTGTGGCTGGGATAAGCAGTCTGGATGGGCGGAAAAGAACCTTCCGGACGCGAGCGCAGGCGGACTGAAGCCCGGGCCGACCGCCTGAAGGCGGCGCTCAGGGCTAATCTGAAGAGGCGCAAGGCTCAGGCTCGGGCAAGGAAGGACAAGGTCAAGACCGAGGGGCAGGCAGAATAATGGATTCCATTGTCGTTACAGGAGGAGTCAGGCTCAAAGGCCAGATTCCGATTGCGGGCGCAAAGAACTCGTGCCTCGCATTGATGCCAGCGACATTGCTGACCGAAGAACCCCTTGTCCTGATGAACGCGCCTCGCCTCTCGGACATCGACGCGATGGGCCTGCTGCTGCGATCTCTGGGCGTGCATGTCCAGGCTTCCGAAGACGGCAAAGTCATTACCATGTCTTCTAGTGGCCCTGTATCCACGACGGCCGAGTATGACATCGTCCGGAAAATGCGCGCATCGAACCTTGTTCTTGGCCCACTTCTCGCGCGCGAAGGTCAGGCGATAGTTTCCTTGCCCGGGGGATGCGCGATCGGGGCGCGCCCGATGGACGTACACGTCGCTGCGCTTGAGGCCCTTGGCGCAAGGATCGAGTTGAAGGACGGGTATCTGCACGCAACAGCACCGACGGGATTGAAGGGTGCAAAGGTGACCCTCAGGATTGCGAGCGTCGGTGCAACCGAAAATGTCCTGATGGCCGCAACGCTCGCCAAGGGCACGACGGTCATCGAAAACGCGGCATGCGAGCCCGAGATCGTGGATCTGGCCGAATGCCTGACTGCGATGGGCGCCAGGATCGAGGGCGCGGGCACTCCGATCATCACCATAGAAGGCGCAAGCCGGCTGGGAGGGGCCAGGCACACGGTGATTGCCGACCGGATTGAACTTGGGACCTACATGATGGCGCCCGCGATCTGCGGTGGCGATGTGGAGTGCCTTGGCGGCCGTATGGAGCTTGTCAGCACCGTCGCAGAGAGGCTTGACGAGGCTGGCGTATCGGTCGAGGACACGGGGCGAGGGATCAGGGTTGCACGCGGAAACGATCGGATCCGCCCGATCAATGTCAGGACCGAGCCGTATCCTGGGTTTCCGACCGACTTGCAGGCGCAGATGATGGCGCTGCTGTGCACCGCGGATGGCGTGAGCAGGCTCGAAGAGACGATCTTCGAAAACCGATTCATGCATGCACCGGAACTGATGCGCATGGGTGCTGACATAGACGTGCGGGGCGGAACAGCGACGGTTACGGGAGTTGAGCGCTTGAAAGGCGCTCCCGTAATGGCAACGGATCTTCGCGCGTCGGTTTCGCTGATCTTGGCGGGTCTTGGTGCCGAGCACGAGACAGTGGTCAACCGTGTCTACCACCTTGACCGGGGGTACGAGCACGTGGAAGAAAAACTTGGTTCGGTGGGCGCGAAGATCGAGAGGATCCAGAATTGATTTCGAGCACCGCGAGTGTCCAGACAGGTCCGGAACGGCCGCTGAAGCTGCGTGCGGACGACGTCGAGGATCTGCAGATCGTGTCCGCACTTGCCCAGGACGCGATTCTTCCAGCCGGCGAGATGACCTGGGACAAGAAGAGGCGGCGATTCGCGTGCCTGATCAATCGTTTCCGCTGGGAATCCGTGCAGGACGGCGAGCAACGCGACTTGCATCTGGAACGCGTGCAGGCCGTTCTCGCGGTTGACGACGTGATCGCGGTCAGGCGGCAAGGACCGGCACCGGAGGTATCGCAGGACATCGTGCTGTCCTTGCTGATGCTCAGCTTCCAGCCTGATGGCGATGGGATGGGTCGCGTCGTGCTGACATTTGCGGGTGACGCGGCTGTTGAAGTTGAGGTCGAGGCAATCAACATCACGTTGCAGGATGTTACATGCACTTATGAAGCACCCTCTCAACGAACGCCCGAGCATCCGGAGTGACATCAGACCCCGCTGGTGCGTTTCTTTGCATGCAGTTATGAGTCGGCAAGAGGTCATCAATGGCGCACTTTCTGAACACGACGGACCCGGAGTTCGAGAGAAGGTTTCGTACGCTCCTGTCCTTGAAGCGCGAGGACGCGCCGGACGTGAACCAGGCAGTGGCCGGTATCATTGCCGACGTGCGTGCGCGTGGCGACGAGGCATTGGTTGAACTCACCGCAAAGTATGATCACTTGGAGCTGACACCGGACGAATTCACCGTTTCCGAGGAGGAAATCGAGTCCGCGGTTTCGGGGATTGGTTCGCACGAGCTTGAGGCGCTGCAGCTCGCTGCATCGCGCATCCGTGCGTATCACGAGCGGCAGCGGCCGGATGATGCGCTCTGGACCGACGAGTCTGGCGCAACGCTTGGTTGGCGCTGGACACCCGTGAAGTCGGCGGGGCTCTACGTGCCGGGCGGGCGGGCGAGCTATCCTTCGTCGGTCTTGATGAATGCGATCCCGGCGCAGGTTGCCGGTGTTGAGCGCCTGGTCATGACCGTTCCGGCGCCGCACGGAGAACTCAACCCGCTGGTGCTCTTGGCCGCGAGGCTTTCCGGCATCGATACGATCCACAGGCTCGGGGGCGCCCAAGCCGTTGCCGCCCTTGCTTACGGGACGGAAACCGTCATGCCCGTCGACAAGATCACCGGACCTGGCAACGCATATGTGGCTGCAGCAAAGCGGCAGGTCTTCGGTCATGTCGGAATCGACATGATTGCAGGCCCGTCGGAGATCCTCGTCATCGCGGACAAGTCAAATGATCCAAACTGGATCGCGCTCGACTTGCTGAGCCAGGCGGAGCATGACGAAAGCGCACAGGCCATTCTCATAACGACCGACTCGACGTTGGCCGAACTGGTGCTCGAATCAATCGAGGAGCATCTGAAGTTGCTCGACAGGCGCGAAATTGCGGCCGCGAGCTGGGAGCGAAACGGTGCCGTCATTCTGGTACAGGATTTGGGAGAGGCGGCTGCATTGGCAGATGACATCGCCCCGGAGCATCTGGAACTCTGCGTCAGCGACCCTGAGCCATTGATCCCGAACATAAGGCACGCCGGGGCAATCTTTGTCGGCGCGTGGACGCCCGAGGTGATCGGTGACTACGTCGGAGGTCCGAACCATGTTCTGCCGACCGCACGCACGGCACGGTTTTCGTCCGGCCTGTCGGTCCTCGACTTCATGAAGCGCACGACGCTGACGCAGATGACTCCCGAGTCGCTTCAGGAAATCGGTGCTGCGGCGGTGACGCTCGCGGAAAGCGAGCGGCTCCAGGCGCATGGGTTGAGCGTCAGTTCCAGGCTCGACCGGTTGAACCGATAGTGCCGCCGGGTTGCAGCGGGGGGATTGGATCCCCGCTTGCCCGTAGCTCGGGCGCGGACCGTCGTCAGCAAGATGCTGATCGTCCAGGACTTGCAGTCGCAGCGCGAGACACTGCGACTGCAAAAGCGCCATGATGTAGCAGGATAGTCCGAATCGGTTGGCGTGACCGGTGCGCTTGGCGGGCTGTCGTCGTGCGCACTTTGCCTGCCAGGGATGGCGCCTGCGGCTTGGTGTGATTGCCAATCTCAGGTGTGCCGAACGAGGGTTGCGGTTGGATTCCTATTGAAAAAGCCGGTGCTTCCCGTATCTCGGCCAACATGTCCCGGATCGTACACATAGAGATTGACGACAGTGCGCTTCCGCCGCCGACGCCTGAGATCGAGCAGGAGCGTCGGGTCGCGATCTTCGATTTGCTTGAGGACAATTCGTTCACGATCACGGCGTCGGACGCACGAAAGGCGCCTGCGGGACCTTATCGACTTCAACTAGCCATCTATGACCGGCTTCTCGTTTTCGACGTTCGCACGGAAGCGGACAAGCCCGCCGTCGAATTCCGCCTCTCTCTGGGTCCGTTTCGCCAGGTCGTGAAGGACTACTACCAGATCTGCGAGAGCTATTTCGACGCGGTAAAGCGCCTTCCTCCTGGCCAGATCGAGGCGATCGACATGGCGAGGCGAGGCATCCACAACGAGGGCGCGCGCATTCTCGAGGAACGCCTTGACGGCAAGGTCGAGCTAGACATCGACACTGCGCGTCGCTTGTTCACCTTGATCTGCGTTCTCCACTTCGGAGGCTGACCAGGTGGCGGACCACCCCACGTCGGTCCTCTTTTGCTGCGATCACAATGCAGTCCGTTCGCCCATGGCTGAGGGGATGATGAAGAAATACTACGGCCAGGACATCTACGTGCAGTCCGCGGGCGTCTACAACGACATGGAGATCGACGGGTTCTCGATCGCCGTGTGCGAGGAAATTGGCATCGAGCTCGCCCGCCATCGCTCGCGAAGCTTCGACGAAATGCGGGATTGGGGCGACGACCTTGCAGCGTTCGATCTTGTCGTCGCTTTGAGTCCGGCTTCGCAGAGGCGGGCCCTGGAACTGACCAGGTACTTTCATCTTGAAGTCGAATACTGGCCGGTTCTGGATCCCACTGGGCTTGGCGAGGCGAGAGACGAGAAGCTCAAGAGCTATCGCGAAACACGCGACCAGATCAGGGCGCGGATGCTTGATCGGTTCGGTCCCCCAATGGCTCCGCCGGCGGGCGTGACCACTTGACCATGGACCGCGCCGGAACGCCGCATTTTCTAGGCCGGGACCAATCACTCTGGCAATCTTGCGATTTGGGGCTTGATTCACGCCCGGTCGCCACACATAGTCGCCGCGCCTGACGATCAGGCAATCAAAACAGGAGGAATCATGGCCAAAGAGGAATTGCTCGAATTTCCCGGTGTTGTGAAGGAACTCCTGCCGAACGCGACATTCCGGGTCGAGCTAGAGAATGGCCATGAGATCATCGCGCATACGGCAGGCAAGATGCGCAAGAACCGCATCCGGGTCCTTGCCGGCGACCGGGTACAGGTGGAAATGACGCCTTACGATCTGTCGAAGGGCCGGATCAACTATCGATTCAAGTGAACGCTTCGCATCTGCGCCTTGTTCTGGGGTCGGCCTCGCCAAGGCGGCTAGAGGTGCTCGCTCAGCTCGGGGTCACCCCGGAGGACGTGCGTCCTGCAGACATCGACGAGACGCCGAGGGTGGGTGAACTGCCGCGCGCTTACTGCCTGCGCGTGACGGAAGAGAAAGCGAAGTCCGTTGCCCGCGCGGATGGCGAGGTCGTGCTCGCAGCCGATACCGTCGTGGCAGTCGGGCGACGCATACTTGGCAAGCCCAGGGATCGCTGTGAGGCAGAGACCTTTCTGCGTCTGCTTTCCGGTCGGCGCCACAAGGTCCATACGGCAATTGCGGTCTTGTCCGACGACGGCCTGAAGATGCGCGACGTGGTTTGCACGGTCAGGATGCAGCGTTTGGGCGAGCACGACCTTACGGGGTATCTTGATGCAGGCGACTGGAAGGGCAAGGCGGGTGCGTACGCAATACAAGGCCCTGCGGGCGCCTTTATCCCGTGGATCGCAGGATCGTATACGGCGATCATGGGGTTGCCGGCACATGAGACGGCAAGATTGCTGACGGCAGCCGGAATCCCGGTCCCGAGCCGGTCATGATAGGCAGCGCAATTTCCATGGACCGAATCTTTGGACGCCAGGCGGCGGCCAGGATCGTGGACGGCGAACTGGACGACCTTCTGCTTGACCCGCCGGATGATCGAATGAGGCCGGGCGCAATATACCGCGCGAAGGCGGGAAGACCCTTGAAGGGGCAGGGGGGCATGATCCTCGAGACTCCGGACGGGCCGCTGTTTCTTCGTCACGCAAAGGGAGTTGCCCAGGGCGACACCGTGCTCGTACAGGTTTCGACCTATGCCGAGCGAGAAAAGGCTGCACCCGCGACGCACAGGATTCTCTTCAAGGGTCGACATGCGATGCTGACTCCGGGCGCGCCCGGGCGAAACATCTCGAGGACGATCATGGATCAAGATCGGAGGGATGCTCTTCAGGGAATCCTGAATGGAGTCGAACTTCCGGAGGGCATTGGCATAGTCCTGCGAACCGCGTCTGGCGCGGCAGAGAATTTGGATGTCCGGGATGAGATTGCTCACTTGGCCGACATTGCAGGCAAGGTCTTGAACGAGTCTCGGTCGGGCAAGCCCGCAAGGCTTCTCGACGGTCCCTCGGCAACGGAAATGGCGCTTCGGGACTGGCCGCGATCAAGCGTCCTTGACGACAAGCCGGGAAGCTTTGCCCGGTTTGGCGTGGACGAGATGATCGACGCATTGCGGTCTCCGCACGTCATGCTTGGCGAGGGATCGCTTGTCGTGGAACCAACACGGGCTCTCGTGGCGGTGGACGTGAATTCTTCCGGGAGCAGTTCGACCGCGGCGGGGCTCAAGGCGAATCTCGCGGCCCTTCGAGCCCTTCCGCGCGCGCTTCGTTTGCGCGGTCTGGGCGGTCAGATCGTGATTGACCTTGCTCCGCTGGCAAAGCGTGATCGCCGCCGTGTCGAGGACGCGGCCAAGTCGGCGTTTCGCGCGTGTCCGGTTGACACGGCGCTTGCGGGATGGACGCCACTCGGTCACATGGAGTGCCTGCGCAAGCGCGAGCGCTTTCCCTTGCACGAGGTCATGACTTGAGCTGCCCCATTTGCCAGAAGCCAGTCGAGAAGAGGTATGGCCCGTTTTGCTCGAAGCGCTGCGCAGACCTGGATCTGTGGCGCTGGCTCAACGGCGCGTATGCCGTTCCTTGCGATGAGGATTTGCCGGACGAGTTCGAGGGTTCCGGACGGCCTCCGGAGGACGGGGATACGTTGCACTAGATTTTAGGCGCGAGGCACCGGCAAGGCGCTCATGCTGATTTGGGAAGGCGCCGACTTCAGGGGACCGCAAGAAGTGCCCGCAATTGAATGCGTGGCTGGTGGTGAAAACGAGCAGAGAATTGGTCATCGACGGTCTGGAAGAAGTTGATCGCTGGAAGGGCAGCGTCTCTGAGTAACGCAGCTCATTCTGGCTGACACGTCGACAGCCAAGTTCTATCCGGAATTCGTTGCAGAGTTGAAAGATGGCGGTACGCACATGGTTGAATGCAAGGGCAAACGGCATGCAGGTTTCCAGAAGCAATTTCTTCTGCATGAGCAAAGATCGCCTGCCCAAGAATTTCTCACAAGTTGTCGATTGACAACTTTTAATGAAGAACGTATGTGATGCCTCGCAAGCCGCACAAGTCCAATGAGATCGAGGAGGTGCTGCAAGAACTGGAAGCGTTGGGGTGGACGGTCATTCTCAGGTCGGGTCGCGGGCACGCTTGGGGCCTCATCCGTTGCCCAAAAAATGATCGGGACTGCCGTTGCGGTGAGTTTTGTCAAATGGGTGTCTGGTCGACGCCGCAGATTCCGGGGCGCTTTGCACGGCAATTGAGGAGCAGAGCGCTTGGCTGCACGAAGTTGGATGACGTCAAAGGCGTTGCGCAAGAGGATGAATGACATGGCAGAAATCGAGTTCGAGCTGGTTTTTTCCCTGCCGGAGGGTGAGCATGATCCATTCGATCTGTCGGACGCGGTTTTTGAGGCCGGGTTTGAGGATGCCATCGTTGGCACCGGCGTGTCGGGCGTGATCTGTGTTGAATTGGAGGCTGCAGGCGACCGCGCCGAAGAGGCCATCCTCGACGCAGCACGCGCCATCCAGAAGCGTCTGCCTGTCGGTTCTGTGCTAAGGGAGGTTCGCCCCGATTTGGTCAGTCTCGCGGACGTGGCAAAACGACTCGAAGTGACACGTCAGTCCCTGCAGAAGCGCAAGATGCCGTTGCCCAGCCATGGTGGACTGTTCCGCATGGATGAAGTTGCAGTTGTGATCATGAGTGCGGCCCTGGCATCTGGGACGAGAAGGGCGCGATTCAACTATGAAAGGGCCTGCAAATGGCTGAACGCGGGCAAGCCGGCTCGTAGCGTCAACGCGGGTCTCGCAGTCGGTATGATTGATCCAAAGACTTTGGACCTGCGTGATGATGCGAAGCATCTTCTTTTTGTGGAGGAAGTTGGTCCATAATTCTATGCGGTATCGGCACAGACGCTGCCTTGCACGAGAAGCCCAAACTCGTGACGCCTCTCGACGGCACCTCGGTATCGGCCCTGTCTCTTCAGGACTGGCCGCTATCAAGTGTCCGTGACGACAAGCCGGGTAGTCTTGCGCGGTTTGGCGGGCACGAGGCGATCGACGCGTTGCGGTCTACGCGCGTCATGTTTGGCGAAGGATCGCTTGTTGCGGAACCCACCCGCGCCCTCATGGCGGTGGACATGAATTCCGCCGGGAGCAGCTCGACCGCAGCGGGCGAAAGGCGTATCTCACGGCCCCTCGGGCCCTGCCACGCGCGCTTCGCTTACGCGGTCTGGCGGTCAGATCGTGATTGACCTTGCTCCGCGGGCTGAGCGTGATCGCTGCCGTGTCGAGGACACAGCCAAGTCGGCGTTTCGCGCGTGTCCGGTTGGCACGACACTTGCAGGCTGGACGCCTCTCGGTCACATGGCGTGCCTGCGCAAGTGCGAGCGCCTTCCCATGCACGAGTTCATGACTTGAACTGCCCCATTTGCTTGTCCCGAAAGCCGAAGAAGGCGAAGTGGCAAAGCCGCTTGCGGCTAAAGTGATTGTGGATCCGCCGCATTTCCGCCATCTGCACCTTCTAGACCAGTCGCGAAACAGGGCTTGACAAGAGAGGGCTCATAAGAATCCCCCAAGGTAGGAGGCGCGCCGATGTCTGGTAGCCCTAAAGACGAAGAGGCCGTTGCCGCTCTCGTACACCGCTATGTCGGAGGATACATCAACGCAGACGTGGCCATACTTCGCGATGTCTTTGCCCATGACGCCGTGATGAATGGACACGTTGGCGATCGCCTTGTCATGGGATCGCCCGAAGCGTTCATTCAGCGCGTGGCGTCCGAGCCACCGTTGGCCTCGCAGGGGCTTGAATTGAAATACGAAATTGAATTGGTCGTGGTGACCGGCAACGCTGCCTCGGTTGTGCTGAAGGAATTCGGGTTTGGAGCATTCAATTTCACAGACCACATGCATCTTCTCAAGCGCGACGGCGCTTGGAAGATCATCAGCAAGACCTTTTCAACCTCTTGATCGCAGGCGGCCCACCCATGACTTCTGCGCCTTCTGTTAACGCAAAACACTGGATTGAACGCGATCAAAATGTTCTGCAGCATCCGGGCGGTGGCGGCGGAGAGAACACCATCGTATTTTCTCATGGTGAGGGAGCAAGGCTTTGGGACATTGATGGCCACGAGTACCTGGACGCACAAGGTGGCGCCTGGGTAAACAAGGTTGGTTACGGTCGCAGCGAACTGGCGGCGGTCGCTGCCCGGCAAATGGAACGTCTCGCACATTTTTCCATAGGCTTCGACTACGCCAACATCCCAGCCATCGAATTCGCAGAAAAGCTGATTGCACGGGCACCGCGCAACTTGTCAAAGGTCCGCTTCACGAACAGCGGAGGCGAGGCGAATGACCACGCGCTGCAACTTGCCCGACTTTATCACTCACAGAATGGGCATCCAAAGCGCCGCAAGGTTCTGGTTCATAAGGAAGCTTATCATGGAGGCACTTACGGCGGCGTTCAACTGGCCGGCGGGCGGGGCGGGGTGGAGAGCAATTCGGACGATGTCGTCTTTCTGACCGCGCCTCGTCCATATCATGCCGAACTCTACGGCGGTCGGGACATGACGGAATTCTGTGTCGATGAACTCAGATCGACGATCAGCGAGCATGGCCCGGAGCATTTCGCAGCGATGTTTGGTGAATTGGCCGCTGGCTTTGGCGGCATGGTGCAACCGCCCGATGACTATTGGCCTGCGATGACGGCTGTTTTGAGAGAGCATGGCATTCTCTTTATCGCCGACGAGGTCGTGACAGCTTTTGGCCGCGCCGGATCGTGGTTCACTTCAAGTGACTATGGCCTGACACCCGATATGATCGTTTTGGCCAAAGGAATCTCGAGCGGCTACATGCCGATGGCAGCCCTGCTTATGGATCAGGACGTTGCGGAAACCGTAAACGGAATGGGGCCAGGCAATTCCTATGCTGGCCACGCGGTTGGGGCTGCGGTTGCTTCGGCGCATATCGACATTATTGAGCGCGAAGCCCTTCTGGAGAACAGCGTCGAGCGCGGAAAGCAATTCCTTGAAGGACTTGCACCGTTATCTTCCCATCCTTTGGTAGGAGACATCCGAGGACGTGGATTGATGATCGGGATTGAGTTGGTTGCCAGCAAAAAGACCCGCAAACCACTCACGGGCACCGCGCCTTGGCTGAACGTTGAATTCCCCCGGTACGTTCGCAATCAACACGGTGTATTGTTAGGGATCAGAAGCAGCGCGATCATTCTCACACCTCCCCTTGTCATAACTGGTGATGACGTAACCAAAATCTGCGGTGCCGTTATTGACGCCGTCGGAAAATTAGATACGCGCGAATCGAGTTTCCCGATTTTCAATCCGACATAGCAGCGGGGTAATCGAAATGCGCATGGTGCCCGGGGGCGAAATCGAACCACCGACACGAGGCCATCCTCGTCCACATCCAGGCACGCCTAGATCATCGGGCCACATCGATGGACGGACACCAGTGGCTTCCACGGATACTCGATCTGCAAAGAGCGTCAGCGCGACCTTATTGATCCACGTCTGCATGAGGGTGTGCCCAGACGGGGCGTTTCCCACTGCAAATGCCCCCCATGATCCATGCCCTGGCGTTCAATCGACCGCGATCCATGCTGTGCCGTAATCATTAGTCGTATCGCGGTACATGTTGTGCGCATGATGGTTCCTCCTCTTTGACTCGCGCAGGTCATTTGTCGGAATTGACTGGCCGCAATATTCGCCCAAAAAGCTTGATTCAGGCGAATTCGAACCGACCAATGTTGGATAAGCTGGAGCTATTTTTCTCTGTCTTGGGAGTTCGTCTCGCAAGTCTCAACTATCAAATTTTCTTGGCGATTTCACCCAAGACGGACCCAATTCACGTTAAGAAACTGTCTCCAATTCGGTGCCGCTGCCCACTCACGCCGCCAGCAGGAAGCCTGTGAAGAACTCTGCCAACTGGGTATGTGCATCAAGCGGCAGGATGTTTGCCACATGCTGGTCGGGGCGGACGATCACGATACATCCCTTTTTGCGGTTGATCCCCCGCATCTCAAAGATATCGTCGCTGCGCTTCAGATCCGCGCAGAACACCTTTTCGTAGTCGCAAAGTCCGAAGCGCCCTTTGTGTGGGCGCAACATGAACGGCATCGCCCCATAGTCTAAGTGACGGAAACTCTGCTGGAAAATCGCTCTGACGTCGATGACCGCATCGATATCCTCTGTCTCTCGGGTATGGCGCCTGACGGGTGAGTCCGGTGCGCTTTCCAGGAAGGTGCACAATGCGTTGATGGCACCACCTATTTGGCCCGCATCACCTGCACCGGCAAACGCAAAGACCCGCCAGCGCGCATCGGCCACGACAGTATGGCCCAGTTGCATCGGCTTTGCGTCGGCCAGCCTGATGACCGGTGCGGAATGGAAGCGCATGCCGATGTCAAAGCCGCAGGCCAGGGCCTGATGTGTAGCCTCGCCGGTTAGCGCCGATGGCTCGTACTGGATGGTGAGTCCCGACGTATAGCGCAGGTTCTTGATGAACTCGCGGGCAAAACGCGGCAGATCTTCTTCGGTGTCGTCCTCCAACCGGGTACCGACGACGCGCGACCATTGATGGTCAAACTCGACCAGGCGCTTCGCCGCCGCCCAACACTCACGGGTATAGCTGTGAAGAAGCGAAGGATCGGCACGTCCCGTAAGTACGGAAATCAGCTTCCACCCCAGGTTGAACGTGTCCCCCATGGAGACATTCATCCCCTGACCTGCCTTCGGGCTGTGGGTATGGCAAGCATCCCCCGCCAGCATCACACACGGGTTGCGCGTTGCGACCTCGTCTTCAGGCACGTCGTCGAACTTGTCTGTCAGTCGGTGCCCGATCTCGTAAATTGACCACCAAACGACATCTTTCACATCGAAGCTATAGGGTGCGATGATCTGTTGGGCTCTTGCGATGATATCGTCGATTGTCAGGCCGCGATCGGCGGCACGTTCTTCGTCGCCGAGGCTTTCAAGCTCAACATAATGGCGCACCAGATAGCCGCCCTCGCGCGGCAGGATCAGCATGGTGCCACCATTGCCAGACTGGATGAGCGCTTTCATCCGGTAGTCGGGAAAGTCGGTAACGGCCAGCACATCCATCACGCCCCAGGCCTGATGCGCTGCATCGCCGTGCAGCGCGCCGCCGATGGACCGACGCACATTAGATCGCGCGCCATCGCAGCCCACCACGTAGCGGGCGCGGACCGTCTCACGCTGCCCCTCGCGGTCGGTACCCGTGCGCTCAAGCGTGACCGTCGCGGGGTAGTCTTCCACCGCTGGATCCACCTTCACATCGACCACCTTGAAGCCGTAGTCGGGTTCCAACCGTGTCGGCGCATTCCGCATGATGTCGAGAAGTAACTCGTGAACACGCGCCTGGTTGATCAGGACATGCGGCATCTCGCTCATCCCGTCTTCGACATCCTGTACGCGTCCGGCGCGATGAATGCGGTCAGGATTGTCGGACTTGGGCGTCCAGAACGTCGACTCGTTGATCCAAACCGATTCCCGCTTAACCTTCTCCGCAAATCCAAATGCCTGGAACATCTCCATCGAGCGCACGCTGATGCCATCCGCTTGACCTTTCTCCATCGGTCCAAGCTTGGGTTCGACAATCATGGTGCGAATCTCTGGCACCGCGGCCAATTGCGCCGCAAGGCACAGACCTGCCGGACCGCACCCCGCGATCAGTACATCCACTTTACCCGGCAATGCGCCTGACCCATCACGCCATTGGAACGCGGGTGGGTGGATATCGGGATCCCCGGGTTTGAATCCGTTAAGATGATACTGCATGGTCTCTCCCAAAAAGGCGGTTCTCGAACTATTCGCGCACCCTGCGCCGCGTGCTTCATTATTGCGGAGAGAGGGACGGATGATGACCGCTTTTTTGACGGGATCGGGCCGAAATGGCCAATTCGAATGAACTGGGCTTCGAAAAGAATGAGCTATTGCCCAGTGATTTCACCAGCCATCAGGCGCGTTGGTCCAGCAACTTTCCCTATGCCTTGGTCGGCACCCAGCCACTGCGATAGGTCAAACCGATCCTTCGGCCGGGCCAGTCAATCCCGGTATTCAGCGATACTAGTGTTCCATTTTGCCCCTCGCGCCGCGCTTGATTCTTGGATTTGGTGAGCCATCCGGGCTGTGTGCGCGGCGCGAAGCTCACAAGCAACTGCGCTGGCTGTGTCTTTTCGAACTGTGCTAGCAGTGTGCTAGGGTATTTCACGGTTTTCAACGATTTGCGCTGCAGCGCAGAAATCTTGTAAGTTATTGTCTTCGCTTGATCTAAATGGTGCCCGGGGGCGGAATCGAACCACCGACACGAGGATTTTCAGTCCACTGCTCTACCCCTGAGCTACCCGGGCACGGAAGCGGCGACTGGCGCTCGCTCAGGTCGGTGCCTTCTAATGCCGGCGTCAGAGCCTGTCCAGTGTTTCGCTCCCAAAATTTGGCGGGGCTTTGCCACGGACCGACGAGATGAGCCTTCAGCGTGCTGAAGTACCTCGGTCGCTGTTCCGTTCCGAGGTTAGATTCGCCCGATGAAGTCATGAGGCTTGGTGGGTGCTACGGGCGCCGTGTTGGAACCCCATCGATCGGTCACGGTTCTCGCGAACGGACCTGCCGGGCTTTCGGGCAGCATCAAGGCTTTGGGTCAGGTTGCAGTTGGCCATATGGTCCCTCCCGATTCAGCTGCGTTGGCGACCCGGAAGGGTTCGAATCGGTCGCTTCCCGGTCCTGAACGCGAGAGAGAAAATCCATTTTTGAACAGCTATGATCCTGAGCACCGAAGATGCGGAGCAAGGGAGTTTACCGCTGGCAAATTGTCGGAAACCGCCGTTCGAAACTGGATCGGTTATCTGCCGGGTAACCAGGTTGCAATTTGCGGGACCAAAATCAACGCGGCCAAGAGGACCGCAAGCGCGCCGACAAACGGCAACACTCCCTGGTAGATCGTTATCAACGGGACGTCTTTGGCCATTCCCTTCATTACGAAGACGTTGATGCCCATCGGCGGCGAGATAAGCGCCATTTCTACCACCACAACGATCAGGATGCCGAACCATACAGGATCATACCCAAGCGAAATCACGAGAGGGAAGAAGACCGGGATCGTCAAGAGGATCATGGCCAACGTATCAAGGAGCGCGCCAAGGACGATGTAAACGGCGACAATGACCAGAAGCGTCCCGAGTGGTCCCAGCGACAAACCGATCATCCATGTCTCGATCATGGTCGGCACCTGCGCGAGTGCCATGAAGTTCTTGAACACGATGGCACCGATCAGGATTGTGAAGATCATCACGGTCGTCCGAACGGCATTCGTCAACGCGGTGAAGAAGCCGGTCCATGTCATCTTGCCGGAGACGACACCGAGGGCCAGCGCACCGATCGCACCGATGCCTGCAGCCTCGCTGGCGCTGAAAACGCTCAGGTAGATGCCACCCAGGACCAGCGCGAACAGGGCCAGAGTTCCGCCGACATTTCGGATGGCCGCCAGGTATTCGGCGCGGCTAGCACGGGCGTCAGTCCCGCCGTCGGACGCCAGTTTGTAGGCCATCAGCCTGACCGTGACCATGAAGAACCCAACCAGCAGCAATCCGGGGACAATGCCAGCGATAAAGAGGCTGCCGATGTCCGTCTCGGTCATGATTCCATAGATCACCATGATGACGCTGGGAGGGATCAGTATGCCAAGCGTGCCGCCCGCAGCTATCACCCCTGTCGCCAAGGCGTCGGAGTAACCGAAGCGGCGCATCTCGGGCAGTGCGATTTGGCTCATCGTGGCAGCGGTGGCTACCGAGGACCCGGAGATCGCGCCAAAGGCGCCGCAGGCTCCGACCGTCGCCATCGCCAATCCGCCGCGACGATGGCCGAGCCATGTGTGGAATGCGGAGTAGAGGTCCGAACTCATCCCGCTTGCAGAGGCGAAATAACCCATCAAGACAAAGAGCGGCAGGACGCTGAGCTCCGCATTCAGAGCGGTTTCGAGCACAGTCTGGCCCAGCAGATGCAAGGCGCTGTCCATCCAGAGAATGTTCGCCATGCCCACGAATCCGGCGAGGATCATCGCAAGGCCAATATTCATGCCAAGCGCCAACAGCACGAACATGCCGCCGCAGACCAGCAGGGCCAGGATTTCCATGCTCACGGGTCGGGATCCCCGGAGGATGCGGGCTCACGCCACAACGCGACGAAACGCACCCAAAGCGCGGCGACAAAAGCCATTCCGCAAATTGCACCAACGATGGCGACGGCCCAGATCGGCAGCTCAAAAATCATGGTCGCGTCGCGCTCTTCAACCTTGTCGACAGCAACGACGGTCAATCTCCACGCAACCAGTGCCGCGACTCCGACGCTGAGCAGGCCGACCAGAAGATCAACCCACCGTCGCAGTGAACGGGGCATGAGGTTGGTGATGACATCAACCCGGATGTGCCCGTCTTCAAAGGTCACCAGCGCTAGGCCAAGAAACACGAGCAGGCCCATCAGGATATAGATGATCTCGACTGCGCCGCTTATCGGAGCGTTGAAGAAGTACCGAAGGATCACGTCGGTGAAGGTGACCAAGGCCAGGCCACAAAGCGCAACAACCGCACCATAGGCGAGCCATTGCGAAACCCGCGCCACCCATTGGTGGAGCGGGCCGGCCTTGTCGGAAGACTCGGGCCTCATGCTTTACTGAATTCCGGCGATTGAGTCCCTGAGGCTTTGCATCAGTGCCGCGCCGTCCAGCCCTGCTTCGTCCGCCGCACTCACCCAGTCGGCTTCGACATAGGCCACGGTTTCCTTCAGGCTCGCCGTCTCCGCATCGCTCAGAACGGTGATGACGCTGCCGTTTTCAATGGCTGCCGCCTTCCCGCTCTTTTCGGCGGCGTCCCAGCCTTGGCCAATCACGCGTGATCCGCCGACCCGCAAGTCCATCAGTGCTTGTTGGGCTTCTGGTGACAACTGGTCCCAGGACCGCTTGCTCATCGCCACCCAGAAGGCCGTCCCGTAAAGGCCGCCGGGAATGACGAGAGAGTGTTTGGTCACCTCGTAGAGGCGGAAGCCGCTGAGCCCCTCCCACGGAAATTGCGTGGCATCCATCGTGCCGCCACGAATGGCCTCATTGGTTTGACCCGGATTCAGGAAAGAGGGCGATGCGCCTAGTTTCTGAAGAATCCCGATGCCTGTGCCGCCGGAGCGGATCTTGAGACCCTTGAGATCTTCAAGCGACGTCAACGGCTTGGCAGAGTGGTAGAGAAAGGGGGCGTGCGTGAATGCTGCAAGCAATACGGTGTCGTCAAATTCTTGCTCGGCGAAACCATTTGCAAGATACCACTCCATCAGGCCAGCCGACGCGGCCTCGGCATTCTCGAACAGAAACGGCACTTCGATGGCACGCAGCAAGGGGTGCAGGCCAGGTGTGAAGGCCGCGACACCATAGGCGATGTCGGCGATGCCGTTCTTGACCAGGTCGTATTGACCAGGCGGCGGCGCGAGCGGAGTCTTCATCAGGTCAATCTTGACTTCGCCGTTTGTGGCACTTTCGACTTCCGAAATCCAATTCGGAATCGTCGTTTGCATGTGGTGAACCGGCGGCAGCCAATTGGCCATCCGCAAGGTTACCTCAGCCATTGCGGTGTTGGACATTCCGATGCCCAAGGCCAAGACAGCGCCCACCAAGCCATTCATTCTCATGACAGACATTGTTTTCCTCCCGTTGCTCAAACTGTCTATCGCGGTGTTAAACCCGCCTGTCTCGACTCTTGGCGCTTTTGCTTGTCATGGCAATGCAATTCTTGTTTGAAGCCTTTGCGCATTGGCGCTCTTCGCCGCGACCGCTGGCTGGCGGGACGACGCGACGCCGCTACAAGCGCAGGCAGGTACGTACGTCGGCGGGTTCCGGTGATGTCTCTGCCCGTGACTTGCCGGGACCATCGATTTCCGTTTGCCGGAGCCGTTCTTCCGGCCTCGCGACCTTCGCTACTGCCGTATTCGCACGTGTGCGCTCGGGTTCGCACAGGTTCCAGCCATCCGCAGGCGGAACCGGTGGTTCGGCAGGGATCGAAACAGTGGCTCCGGAAATCGGCACGCGGCCGGACAAGCGGGTGCCCCGCAGTGCAGCCAGCGGAAATGAATGCCCATAAAAAGACTGTCAGACACCTGAGCCAAAATAGGCCGTCAGGCTTGCACCGAACTCTCACAATTCCTCGTGTCGGTGGTTCGACTGCGCCCCCGTGGACCATCAAATTCTTAGAAAACAATAACTTGTGATATTTCGACGTTGCGTTGAAATTGGCCGATTTCCCATAAGCCCCAAGCGCAGAGCTGGCACATTCAGTGACCAACGCTCCTTGCCTCACATGTTTTGTTGCGTACATTGGAATTGAGCCTGCACAATTCTGCATTGGAAAGCAGGATCACGTGCGATGACTTTTCTCCGCTGCCTCTTTGACCTTTCCTTAGCTGTAGGCCCATCAGCTGGTCCATTGCCCGTCGCCTGAGATGCGAATGTGATCACCCAGTCCGCACTCAACATGTATACGTTTACATTTTTGATGTAATCGTATACATCGAAACTACGAGAACAGCTCAAAGGGAGGAGAATCATGAAAAACCTTGCAAGCGCCGGTGCCGTCTTCGCGGTGTCCCTAGCGTTTCCGATCATGTCGATTGCGCAAACAGAAGTGGTTGTTTGGGTGGCAGGCGAACCCGGACAGACAAACGTCTACGACGACCTTGCCGAGGCGTATAATGCGCAAAGCGGGGACGTGACCATTACAGTGGTCAAGAACTCGTCTGATCTTTTCAATCCGGCGCTGATACCAGCATTGTCCGCCGGCGAGGGCCCGGATCTGTTCTCCTTCGGGACCGGACCGGGGCAACCCGCAGCGCTGATCAAGGGCGGCTTGGTCGCCGACTTGACCGACGCTTACTTCGAGCACAACTGGGGCGACACGATCCCCGAGGGCATCGTGATGCAGACTTCCAGCGATGGAAAGCTCTGGGCATTCGGCAACGAAGTCGAGACGACGGGGATGTTCTACAACAAGGCCATTTTCGCCGAGCATGGCATTTCGGTGCCGACTACCTGGCCTGAGATGGAAGCCGCTGTCGCCACGCTAATGGAGGCGGGCTATGACACGCCCATCGGTCTGGGTGCTGCGGACAAGTGGCCGGTGTCGCATTGGCAGTCGATGATGTTCGGGCGCTACGCCGGACCGGATGGGATAGAGAGCGTTCTGTTTGGCGATGGTGCGTGGACGGATGCGCCCTTTGTCGCCGCAGCGACCAAACTGCAGGAAATGGGCCAGTCTGGATGGTTTGGACCGACTCCCGTGGCCATCGGGTATGGCGAGTTGATGGATCGTTTTTGGGCCGGAGAGGTGCCGATGACCTTTACTGGGCCTTGGGTGATTGGTGGCGGGATAGCGGCCGCCGGGGATCGAATCGGTGACTACAGCGTATTCGCCGTGCCACCCTTCGAAGACGGCCAGCAGATCCACCCAACGAATTCCATCGGCAGCGGCTGGTACATTCGCGAAAGCTCTGAAAACAAGGACGCGGCCATAGACTTCATGAACTTCATGTTTGTGGCCACCGAGGGGCGGGTCACCCTGCTGAACGCAGGCACCATCCCGGTCGGTCCGCTGGACGCAGCGCTTGCGACAGCGGAAATGCCACCACTGGCTGTCGACATCTGGAAGACGTCGGATGACCATGCGGCCAACGGCACTGTCCCCGCATTCCTGGACACGATTACGCCCGGCAGTCTGACGACCGTGTCCTATGATGGATTGCAGGCCTTGCTGATCGACTACATGACGCCCGAGGAGTTCACCGCCGAGATGCAGAGCGCTTGGGCGGTCTCAAAGGCGGCGGGAGAGATCATGCTGCCCGGCGGCATCGCAGAGCGTTAAACGCACGTCGCATGCTCCTGAATTGCCCCTGGCGAGGACCCGTGCTCCGCCGGGGGCAGGTCTCAACGACCCGACGCTCATCCATCCACCGGGAGTGGCGAGATGTTCCTTGATCCGGAGTCCAGGTGGGCGCGGCGGCTGAACCTGATTCTATTTCTGCTGCCTGCGCTGACGATCTACATCGTCTTCGCAATCTACCCGACCTTTTCGGTGGTGGAGTATTCCTTCACGGATTGGGACGGCATAAGCCCGGAACGCGATTTTGTCGGACTTGCGAACTACGAGCGGCTGTTCACCGACAAAATCTTCTGGGCCGCCTTCCGAAACACCTTTGTTTGGTCCGGGGTGATCATCGTAATCAATGTAGGGCTCGGCCTGGTGATCGCGGCAATGCTGGCGCGAGTCTGGAAGGCGCGCCTGCTGTTACAAACCTGCATCGTGCTGCCAGTGGTTATCTCTCCCATGGCGGTCGCGACGATCTGGCGCTGGATGTACCAGCCAACAGGCGTAATCAACCAGGTCCTTGAGGGCGTCGGCCTTGGTGGTCTTGCGACGCCATGGCTCGGCAGCCCGGACGCGGTGCTATACGCGCTCGCGCTGGCGCACAGCTGGTCAACCATTGGGCTGAGCGTTGTCATCTTCCTTGCGGGACTGCAGGCCGTTGACGAGAACCTCTATGAGGCGGCACATGTTGATGGCGCGAACGCCTTCCAGTCCTTCCGCTACGTGACTCTGCCCGCTTTGCGCCCCGTCACCGCGGTCGTTTTCATCCTGACGCTGACGCAATCCTTCAAGGTGTTCGATATCGTCTGGGCAACGACGCAGGGCGGACCCGTCCGCTTCAGCGAGATCCTCTCGACCTACATGTACAAGCGCGGAGCTTTGGAAAACCAGTATGGCTATGGCTCGGCAATCGGTGTCGCTTTGCTTGTCATCGTCAGCCTCGCCACGGTCATTTACATGCAGATCCAAAGCAAGGAGGACCGCTAGATGGGACGCTGGCTCCTTCTCTTTGTCCTGGGCGTGATCGCCATACTGATGGTTTCGCCCCTGATCCTAACGGTTTTCACATCGTTCAAGCCCACGACCGAGTTAGTGAACCCGCCTTGGGCGCCGCCGGTCAGCCTGACCTATGAGCACTATGTGCGCGTTTGGACCGAGGCCGGCTTCAGCCGGTACTTCTTCAACACATTGGTCATCTCGGCGGTGGACGCAGTGGTGATGATCGTTATCGCATCGCTGGCGGCCTATGCCATGGTCTTCATGGATTTCCGCGGCAAGCTGGTGCTGCGGGTACTGTTCTTGATCGGCCTAATGATTCCGGTGACGGCGATCGTGCTGCCGCTCTTCCAGATCGTGCGTGGATTCGGACTTGTGAATACGCATCTCGGCGTGATCTTCGCTGATCTCGCGCTTGCCGTGTCGGTCTTTGTGTTCATGTTCTCGTCATACTTCGTTGGGGTTCCCAAGGAGCTGCACGAGGCCGCCCGTATCGACGGCGCCACCGAGTTTCAGATTTACCGCCGGGTTGTCATGCCGATTGCCACGCCCGCCGTGGTGACGACGGCGCTGCTGGAATTCCTGTGGAGCTGGAATGACTTGCTGCTGCGGCTGCTTTTGCTGACGCGGGACGAAATGCGCACGCTTTCGGTGGGGCTTCTGAACTTCCAAGGAACGATGACGCGCGACGTCACGGGGCTCTCCAGCGGGACAGTGATCATGGCAATCCCTGTGGTCCTGCTATTCCTGTTCTTCCAGCGGCACTTTGTCCGCGGAATGACGGCAGGCGCCGTGAAATAGAGGTCGACATGTCAAAGCCGCTTCTCATCTTGGATCAGCACTTCCGCCAAGTCGAAGAGCTGTTTCGCCCTGGCGCACTTGCCGAGCTTCGCACGCTCTGCAAAATCCACGGCGGTGCGAACTGGCCAATGGATCGCGTCGCGTTTCTGGGCGCGCTGCCAAAGGCCGAATTCGTGGTCGCCGCCAAACCGGAATTGACGCGGCTGGAGCTGGAAAGGGCCCCCGAGCTCAAGGCCGTGATCGAGGTGTCCGGCACCTTCCAAACGGGCCTCGACTATGACGCGTGCATGGAACGCGGCATCGAGGTGTTGTCCTGCGCACCGGGTTTCCGCCGCTCGGTGGCAGAGATGGCGTTGGGTCTCATGATTGCAGGCGGGCGCGGCATCGTGGACGAGCACGAGCGGTTCCGGGCCGGTTCGGAGCGTTGGTCCAGCGACAATGTCGGCACCGACTTCTCGCTCTTTGAGCAGACCATCGGGTTTGTGGGATTTGGGTCCATCGCGCAGGAGTGCATGCGCCTATTGCAGCCCTTTGCGCCGCGGATCCGCGCGTTTGACCCTTGGCTCAAATCGTCGGGCGCGTCATTTGAAGGGGTCGGTTTCGCTGACTTGGAGGACGTGCTTACGACCTGTCGTTGCGTGGTGATCGCGGCAGTGCCTACTGACGAGAACTATCAGCTCGTCTCGCGTGGCTTGATCGAGAAGATTCCGCATGGAGTTCTGGTCGTCGTCATCAGCCGTTCGCATTTGGTGGACTTCGAAGCGCTGGTGGAGGCTGCCGAAGCCGGGCAAATCCGCCTGGCCAGCGACGTCTTCCCCCGTGAGCCCGTTTCAAGGCGCGCCACATGGCGACATGCCCAGAATGTCATCTGGTCGCCGCATCGGGCGGCCGCCGTTGAGGGCGGACGGCACCTCATTGGAGACATGATCGTTCATGATGTGCGGGCGATCCTCTCCAACTCACAGACGAGGCATCTGCAGGTCGCGTCGTTGGACACGGTCCGCAAGATCATACGCGCGCCGCATGTGGCGGGATAGGAGGGGACTTAGTGGCCGGTGTTCAATTGATCAATTTGTCGAAGGCCTATGGCGATGTCGAGGTTCTGCACGACATCAATCTGTCGATTGCGGATGGCGAATTCGTCGTTTTCGTCGGCCCTTCCGGATGTGGAAAATCCACTTTGCTACGTATGATCGCGGGGTTGGAAAAGGCAACCGGCGGAGACGTAATGATCGGCGACAAACGCGCCAATGACCTGTCGCCGCGCCAACGTGACATCGCGATGGTATTCCAGTCCTACGCGCTCTATCCACAGATGACCGTGGCGCAAAACATGGGATTCTCGCTGAGTCTTGAGCGCCGCTCGAAGGACGAAATCTCGCAAAAGGTGAAGGAAGCGGCCGAAGCATTGAAACTCGGCCCGTTTCTGGATCGCAAGCCCGGACAGCTCTCTGGCGGACAGCGCCAGCGTGTGGCCATTGGCCGCGCGATCGTGCGCAACCCGCAGGTATTCTTGTTGGACGAGCCATTGTCGAATCTCGACGCTGCGCTGCGTTCGGAAACGCGGGTCGAGATCAGCGAACTGCATCAGCGCATGAATACAACGATGATTTACGTGACTCACGATCAAGTGGAAGCGATGACCATGGCGGATCGGATCGTGGTCTTGAATGCCGGCAACATCGAGCAGGTTGGCAGCCCCATGGACTTGTACAATCACCCGGAGTCAGAGTTCGTGGCAGGGTTCATCGGTTCTCCCAAGATGAACTTCGTCAAGGGCCGATACGCAGAAGCCGTTGGCGCCACGACCTTGGGCGTTCGCCCGGAGCACTTCGCAATTGGGCAGGGCGACGACACTTGGGAGGGCCGCGTCACTTTGGTAGAGCGGCTTGGCCATGACACGATCCTCTATGTGAATGTTCGGGACGCCGGTGCACTGACTGTCAGCCTGGACGGACAGCATGGGCATCAAGTGGGCGATACTGTGCACCTGCGACCGCAGCTGGAATTCATTCACAGGTTCAACGAAATCGGAAAGCCGATTGTGGCTTGATCAAAGACGAGCAGCGACAAGATGAACGCCAAGAGACCAACCGTGAACGATGTTGCGCGTGAGGCGGGGGTGTCAAACGCTACGGTGTCGCGCGTGATGTCTCGGCCTGGCAGCGTGAAGGCCGAGACTCGCGACCACATCATCGGCGTGATGAAACGTCTTGGCTACCGGGCAAACCATGCCGCCGCTGAATTGCGACGCGGCAGAAGCAGGAGGCTGCTCGTTCTTGTGCCCGAGATCACCAATGCGTTCTACGCAGAGTTCTTCAAAGGCATCGATGAGGAAGCACGGTCGCATGGATATGTGCTTCTGATTGGCGATACGTCCGAGGACGCCGACTCCGAGCGCGCGTTCTCTGACATGCTGCTGTTGAACCAGGCGGATGGGTTGATCCTAAACACAAACGGATTCTTGGAGGGTCTGCTGCCAAGCGACGCGGATGGTGCGTATTTCGGACCGCCAGTGGTCTCTTGCGGAGGCCATAAAGAGATCGAGCTTCCGACGGTGCGGACAGATGACGTATTGGGAGGACGGTTGGCGGCGGAACATCTTGTCGAGCTAGGGCACCAGGATCTCATTCAGGTCTGCGGGCCCTTGCACATGAATGGCTTCGAGCGCCGGTTTCGCGGGTTCAACGAGGCATTGTTCGACGCGGGCATTTCGCGTCAATGCGATCGCGATTTCTGTGGCGCGCTCTCGGTCGACTTCGGGCTGCAAGCGGCAACGAAATTGATCGAGGCTGACGAACTGCCTACCGCGGTCTTTGTTCACAACGATGAGACGGCTACCGGCCTCATGCACGGGCTCGTCAGAGCTGGCATTCGTGTTCCGGAGGATGTCTCGGTCATCGGCTATGACGACATGCCCTACGCCGCGGTTTTCAATCCTGGCCTTTCGAGCGTCCGGTTGCCCCGCCGCGATTGGGGCCGCTTGGCGTGCAAAATGCTGATCTCGATTCTCGAAAGCAAACCTGAGGTTAGCGGGCCTGTGATCATTCCGCCGAAATTGGTTGCACGGGCCAGCACCGCCGTGCCGCAACGATCAGAATGAAAGGGAGGGTCGCTTGTGATACGCGCTGTCGTCTGGGGCGAAAACGTCCATGAACAATCCAACGAAACGGTCGCCGCGATCTATCCGGGCGGCATGCACAGCTGCATTGCGCAGGCGCTGAATGCGGACACGGAAATCACGGCCACAACGGCGACCTTGCAAGAGTCCGAGAATGGGCTCTCTGCGGCGCGGATCGATCAGACGGACGTGTTGCTTTGGTGGGGCCATGCCGCGCATGGCGAGGTCGCCGATGCGGTCGTGGACCGGGTCGCCGATGCCGTCTGGGGCGGCATGGGGCTGATCCTTTTGCACTCAGCGCATTTCTCGAAAATCTTCAAAAAGCTGATGGGTACTCCGTGCAATCTGACCTGGCGGGAGGCAGGTGAACGCGAACGGATTTGGGTCACGGCACGCGGGCACCCAATCGCGCGTGGGTTGCCCGATTATTTCGACTTGGAAAGTGAAGAGATGTATGGCGAGCCGTTCGCGGTACCCGAACCGTTGGAAACGGTGTTCATAGGCTGGTTTCAGGGCGGAGAGGTGTTTCGGTCCGGGCTGACATATCGGCGCGGCAATGGCAGGGTCTTTTATTTCCAGCCGGGGCACGAGACCTATCCGACCTACTACGACGAGAACATTCGCCGTGTCCTGGTCAACGCCGTTCATTGGGCAAAACCTGCTTCGGCACGCATCGCCAATGTGCACGATGCACCCAATCGGGACGTTTCAGGCGCGCTGGAACCCATCTCCGAGCGCGGCCCGAAACTCCATGCTCCCGGAGAAGAGGGGCTTCGTTGATCTTCTGTGATTTGCAAAGACTTGAATTGAGAGCATTGATCCCAATCAGACAATTGTCCGTAGGAAGGCAACTAACTCCTCGGGCTCAGAGAGTGAATTCCCTGCGATCATCGCCAATGTTAGCGTCAGCAAGTCACTCTTCAGTCGCCTTCCGGTTCAATCCGCCATGGATGGATGGGAGCCCTTGCTATACCAAACTACCAAAGCAATTGCGGATAGAAGCCGTTCTGAACTTCAGGGCACGGCCCACATTTTGGCAGTGATCTGCATGATCTCCTGCTTATTCGAGGTGCAGATCGCGGACGGATTGTACCCGATCAAGGCGTGACTCGGGTTCTACTGTTATCCGAGCGGCGAAATCTTGCGCCGCTGAGGCATTTCGTGTGATTGGAGAGCGCTTTAGGATCACTCTCAGTGAACCACATCATCGCGACGGGACAGGTAACTTCAAAATTGGCACGCACACAAAGAGAACTGATCAACGATCGCGCCCGACTCCTGGGACCGAGTGTACCGACCTTTTACGATGATCCGGTCCATTTCGTGAGAGGCGAGGGCGTTTGGCTTTGGGACACCGACGGCCGAAAGTACCTCGACTGCTACAACAACGTACCGCATGTCGGGCACTGCAATCCGAGAGTCGTCGAGGCGATCTGTTGTCAAGCCGGCAAGCTAAACACGCATTCCAGATACCTGCACGACGCAATCCTCGACTATGTCGAAAGGCTCACAGGGACCATGGCGCCCTCGCTCAATACCGCCATTCTGACTTGCACCGGGTCCGAAGCCAATGACATCGCTTTGCGCATGGCCGAGGCCGTGACCGGAAAGCGCGGGATCATTGCGACCGACGCCACCTATCACGGCAACACGTCGCTGGTGAGCCAACTGAGCCGATCCAACGCGCCTACCGTCGGCTTCGGGCTCGATCGGTATCTGCGATTTGTCGAAGCGCCGGACAGCTATCGCCACCCCGATCCCGACGGAACGCGTTTCGCAGCCGCCTTGGCGTACAAGATCGAGGAGATTGAACATGACGGGCTCGGCTTTGCAGCCCTGGTCGTCTGCCCGTATTTTCTGAACGAAGGATTTCCCGACAATCCGGATGGCTGGCTGAAAGCCACCGCCGAACTGGTGCGCAAGGCGGGCGGCATCTTGATTTGCGACGAGGTGCAATCGGGTTTCGGGCGCACCGGTACACATCTTTGGGCCCACGAGAAGTTGGGGGTCGTACCGGACATTCTGACCCTCGGCAAACCGATGGCCAATGGGCACCCCGTCGGCGCGGTGGTGGCCGAAGCGGGTATCGTGGCCGAGTTTCGCGAAGGGTATCGCTATTTCAATACCTTTGCCGGCAATCCAGTATCCTGTGCCGCGGCCATGGCGGTTCTGGAAGAGTTGGAACAGGCAGATCTGGTCGCGAATGCCAAAACGGTAGGTGCATATGCGCGGTCTCGACTTCTGGCCCTAAAGGACCGACACGACGTCATTGGCGATGTGCGCGGCTCGGGATTGATCTTTGGCGCCGAGATGGTGGCGGACCGGTCAACCAAACAGCCTGCCAGCGGATTCACCGATCGCGTCATCAACGCCATGCGTCAGCGCGGGATCATACATTCCAAGCTAGGCAGGTACAAGAACACCCTCAAAATCCGGCCGCCAATGCCCTTTTCCATCGCGAATGCGGATCTGCTTTTCGACACGCTTGATGAGGTGCTCAGCCAAGTTCCGCTGGACGCATGAATGACATAGTCGAAAGGTCGCTGCGACAATGGGGTATGACCGGAGCGCGGTACAAACTGGTCGCTTCCCGAGAAAACGCAGTCTACGAAGTTTCGGGCGCACGGGGCCACTTCGCACTGCGATTGCACCGACAAGGCTACCGCGGTGATGCCCAACTTCGCTCTGAACTCGCGTGGATGGCGGCTGCGGCGGAGGGTGGACTTTCGGTCCCGTCGCCGGCTCGCACCGTCGGCGGCGAATACCTGGCTCACATCGACGGGATTCAGGTTGATGTCCTGACCTGGCTCAAGGGCCGAATGCTGGACGATGCGCTGGCAAGTTGTGAGCGCGAGGATCGTCGCTCTCTCTTCTTTGCTCTTGGGCGGGAAATGGCACGGCTCCATCAGGTGTCTGACGCATGGAGCCCACCACAGTTTTTTGACCGCGTTCACTGGGACCGGGATGGTTTGCTTGGCCAAGTACCGCTCTGGGACAGGTTTTGGGAAAACCCGGAATTGACCGATGCAGATCGAGACTTGTCTGAAAGGTTTCGGCATGCGGCGTCTGCCAGGCTTGAAGAGATCGGGCCAACGCTCGACTTCGGACTGGTTCACGCTGATCTTGTCCCCGGCAATGTGCTGGTCGACAATAATGCGCTGAGGCTGATCGACTTTGACGATGGCGGCTTCGGCTATCGACTTTTTGACGTGGCGACCGCTCTGCTGAAACACATGTCGATGGCAGACTATCCTCAATTACAGAATGGTTTGATCGAAGGATATCACTCGATCCGTCCGTTGGACGTCGCAGAGTTCGATCTGTTTCTTGCACTCCGCTCTGCAACTTATGTTGGTTGGAACATCACCAGGATGGGCGAAGCTGACGGCATTGCACGGAATAAAGGCTTCATTGAATTGTTTCGAAGCCTGGCCGACAAGTATCTAAAATGATGTTGATTGTCTGCGTTTTTTTGACCTGAGATGCGCTCCGTTCGAGGCGGTTCGTGAAGTCGCGGGACAGCTATTGAGTTCGGTCAGAATTGTTGCCCGAGCGGGCAAGTACTGATCCTTCCATTCTGTGAGAAGATTGCGATGCTGGCGTGTTGCACTGCACTGCACTTGCTCTTCGTCTTCGATCGCGCATTTGGTCCTCCGTGACCAACGGGTTCCGTGCGGGACGCGATGGACAAACTACTGCTTGAAGCAGTTCTCTCTGTGCCAATTTACGAACTCGCTTCTTGGGCATTCCGAAGAACGCTCAGGCGCGATCAATCGTCCTGTTTTGTTGATCATTGACCAAACGGTGTCCGGATCGTTGGTTTGGCGAGAGACTAGGATAGTCAGGTCGTCCGCCAGCCCAACCAGTCCACGATCGAACATCCAGTGGGCGGTTCCGGAAAGGGCGATGCCGTTGCTTACAATGTCCGGCCCGTCTTGTTCGACTGGCCTGATGTGGGCGGCCTCGACTTCGGCGCGGCCACTGCCGTTAATCAGTTGGAGACCTGTGATTGCACAACGCCTGTCATATGCACGGAGCACGGTCTTCCGGAAGTTTCGATCCCGTACGACTCGGTTTGTGAGCTGGTGCACCCGATCCCGGGCATTCAGATGGTGGATTGGCTGTCTGGCCTCAGGTAATCCGTATTCCGGCTGGTTGGGATCGATGCGGGGTAGGGCGTCCTCATCGCGTCCCAGGCCCCTTCCAACGATCCGTGCGAAATCCGTCTGAGACAGCGGACGGACCGCAGCCTGGGCGCGGCCTGATATCCTGCCTTGGTCATTGAGAAGTCCCTGTTCGAGAATCGTGCCTTGCTCCCGGAAGGGAACCGGGTCCCCGAAATCGAGGTATGTGCCCGGTTCGATCAAGGCCAGATACATGTCCTGATGGTTGGGGTCTTGGATGATCTCCTGAACCTTGGCGACAGCGAAGTAACCCTTGGTTTTCCTGACCTTGGCGGGTTCAAGGTAGACGACCCAATCCCCTTTACACCGCCGGACCCGGTCAAGGTACTGCCTCGGAAACTGGTATTGCCGTGACGGAACGTCGTTGTAAATCGAATCTGTCCGGTGGATGAAAACGCCGAACGCCATGAGAGAAGACATGGATGTGTTTCGACGACTTGCCAAGGGCCTATTTTCAAGAATGCCGTTCCCTAGGATTGGTCATGGCTGTGGTGCAAAGGCCAATTTTTTGATTGTAACACATTGACATAAAAAAGTTTTGCCAATAAAAGATTGAAAACAAGACTGGATTGGCAAAAATGAGTGATATCATCCAGTTAGATGGAGACAGCATTCGCGATGCCGTGGATGCTCGGGATCGCTACGAGCTTCTGCGTCGAGCCCAGGCGGAGGCGAAGCACAGCTATGGCGGTTCGATGAAGTTCGAGCAACGTGGAGATGCCGAATACCTCATCCGCCGACCATACTCCAGTTCCACAAGAAAATCCTTGGGTCGCCGCAGCCCCGAGACCGAAGCCAAGCTGGAAGCATTTCTGGCAGGGAAATCTAGGGTCGAGGAGCAGATCAAGAGCTTGCGGGGACAATTGGAAGACCGCTCCGTGGTACTTCGTGCCAGGGGACTGGGTCGCGTTCCGCAACTCACCGCTCGTGTCATTCGAAAGCTGGATGATCTCGGATGGCTTGGCACATCCCTGATCGTGCTCGGAACCAATGCCCTTTTTGCCTATGAGGCCAAGGCGGCGGTGCGCATCGAGTCCGGGCTATTGGCGACGGGGGATGTTGATGTACTCTTTGATGCCCGCCGACGTCTCGTCATGTCGGGAGGTGCGACGGAGCGGCGCCTTGTCGGCGCACTTCAATCCGTGGATCGCTCGTTTCGAAGATCCAGCGGCCGGACTTGCACGGCTGCCAACAAGGATGGGAACGTCGTGGCCCTGGTCAAGTCCCAAGACCACGGGCGGATCATGCGAGAGGGGCAGGCCCGGCTTTCGGACGACCCGAATGATCTTGTCGCCACGACAACGGATAGCAGCCGCTGGCTGTTGAATGCTCCCAAGTTCGAGGCCATGGCCTTCGATGAACGAGGTTTGCCCCTCCGCATCGTGACCCTAGATCCGAGGGTCTTTGCGCTCCAGAAGCAGTGGATAGTCGAGAACGATCCGACCCGTGATCCGGCAATGCGGGTACGCGATGAGCAACAGGCGAAATTGGTCGCTAGGATCGTGACCCGACACCTCGGATTGAAGTTCGAAGATTCCGTTCTGAGTGGCCTGCCCGGAGCAATTCGCGATCTGGCTGCGAAGCTGACGGACAGCGGGGACGCAATCCCAACCGAGTGGTGACCCCAGGCGAGATTTGATACGGGCCGTTCCGGCGAGCTGGCCACTGTGAACTATAGGCAGATCGCCTGCCATTCCCCTATACGGACGGCCAAAGTACAATGTTGCCCCAGTCCAAGCACACATCGTAATCTGATGTGGGAAGGCGGCGCCTTGCAGTAGGCGGGCATCGTCGCATTGCGGAGGGTGAAGACATGGCTGGAGAATTGCACGAGACCAAGGGGCTCTACGCTTACTTTTCGGAAAACCCGCGCAAAGCGCGTCGCCAGTTCTTCGATTCTAAGCCGGAAATGAGCCGGCGTGGCTTTTTCGCCGGCGCCGGTCTTGCGGCCACGGGCAGCCTGATCGGCATGGCGATTCCCTTCTACGCCAACTTGCCTCTTGGTCTGGTGCCTGCCGCGTTTGCTTCCGAGGACGTGCTGGTCGGCAAGGACGGGCTGACGCTGCTGAACGACCGGCCGATCAATGCGGAGACGCCTGCGCATCTGCTCGACGATGCAATCACGCCCACCGCCAGGCACTTCATCCGCAATAACGGATTGCCGCCAGAGGAAGTCGATGCCGCGGCCTGGTCTCTCACCGTCGATGGGCTGGTGGAGAACGCGCTGGAACTGTCCATCGCGAATCTTCAGACGCAGTTCGAGGTTGTGACCATGGCGCTCACGATCGAATGCGGAGGCAATGGCCGGGCGTTCTTCAACCCGCCGGCGACGGGCAACCAGTGGACCGTGGGCGCCGTCGGCTGCTCGGAGTGGACCGGCGTGAGGCTCGCCGACGTGCTGAAGAAGGCCGGCGTCAAGCCGGGCGTCGTCTATACCGCGCATTACGGCGCGGATACCCATCTCTCCGGCAAGGAGGGCAAGTTGCCGATCTCGCGTGGCGTGACGATCGAGAAGGCCATGACCGACAACGTGCTCATCGCGTTCGCGATGAACGGCGGAGCGTTGCACAAGCAGAACGGCGCGCCGCTTCGTCTGGTGGTGCCGGGCTGGCCAGGTTCCTGTTCGCAGAAATGGCTGACTCGCATCCAGCTCCGTGACATCGTGCATGACGGGCCGAAGATGACCGGCACCTCCTATAGAGTGCCGCGCTATCCCGTCGCCCCTGGCGACAAGGTGCCGAAGGAGGATTTCGAGATCATCGAACGCATGCCCGTCAAGGCCCTCGTGACGGCACCGAAGAGTGACGGCGCCGCAGCACGGGAGGTCGAGGTGCGCGGCCATGCGTGGTCGGGCGACCGAACCGTTTCGACCGTCGATCTCTCCATCGATTTCGGCAAGACCTGGATGGGGGCCGAACTGGACGAGCCAGTCAATTTGGGCGCGTGGCAGAACTGGCGGCGTGTCGTGTCGTTTCCTGAGGCTGGCTACTACGAGGTCTGGGCACGGGCGACCGACAGTGCGGGCGAGATGCAGCCCTTCGCCATCGACTGGAACCCGAAGGGTTATCTCAACAACACCATGCACCGGGTGGCGCTGCGCGTCACCTGACTGGAGGCCGAGGTGTCCAATCCGATGCGCGTTGCGGCGGTGCTGCTGCTCTGCGCCTGCACGGCGGCAGCGTCAGCCGGGGCGGCCGAACTGGAGGCGCGCCTCGCCGGAGCCGATTCCGTCCGCGGCGAGAAGGTCTACCGCAAGTGCGTCGCCTGTCATACGGTCGAGAAGGGAGGGCGAAAGAAGACCGGACCCAATCTCTGGGGCATTGTCGGCGCACCGGTGGGGGCCAGGGAAGGCTTCCGCTATTCGAAGGCGATGCTGGCGTTCGGCGGCACCTGGACGCCTGAGCGCCTCGATGCCTACCTGACCAAGCCGCGCGGGTTCGTGATAGGCGGGTCCATGAGCTTCGTCGGGCTGAAGCGCGAGCAGGACCGCGCCGATGTCATTGCCTTCCTGAACGGAATGAGCGACAGCCCGGCCGATTTCGGCGAGGCGCAGGAGGCATCGGCGGGCGTCCTGCCGCGGGAGCCGGAGGACTTTGGTGTCATGGTGGCCGCCCCAGGCGCGTCCGAGACGTTCGACGCGTGCACGGCTTGTCATTCGGAGCGGATCGTGGCGCAGCAAGGGATGACACGCGAGCAATGGGACGAGCTCTTGGACTGGATGGTCGAAGAGCACGAAATGGAGCCGATCGAGGGCGATGCAAGGACGACCATTCTTGACTATCTGGGTGCACACTACGGTCCTGATCGCCCCAATTTTCCGCGCAATTGAGGGGATCAGCAGCATCCCCGAGATCAAAAGGCCGTCCGCGATCTGAGTTGGTCTGGTTCGCCCCCGAGCGACTGTCTGGAGGGGTGTCCGAACGGGACAGCACGCTTCGGCACGTATGGAGTCAAAGACTTCGCCAGGATGCGTGCCCAGGTCGCCGGCATCCGTGGACGGATAGTCCTCGGAGGCAGAGCTCGCCATAATGCAGGCCAAAGATCCGATTCTATCGCGCTCTTGCCTGCTCTTGCGACATCGCCAGTTCCCACAACATCTCGTAGCGCCCTTGCGAATGGGAGAAGCTCCAATTTCTGTGGTCGCAGTGTTGACGGTTTCGACCATGTCGCAACGAAGACATCGGGCAGACCGTGCCGACCCATCGCATCCAGTGCGGTAGACTAACCCGCCGATGTAGACAGCACGATTTGGACGGCCCCCCTCGATTGTCCCTTCCGCGTGGTCGAGGGAATTGCCGGGTTGATGGCATCAATGAATCAATGGATGTTCAGGAATTGGCACAGGTTTTGGTAGGCCAACCAAGCAATGTTCGCGCCTGATTTCAAGACGGAACCCTATTGGTGGGACCGAACCCCACGACCGGAGCTTCCCGTCTGCGATCTTCCGCTTTCGGCAGATGTCGCAGTCGTGGGTTCAGGCTACACCGGGTTGAACTCGGCAATCGTGACCGCGCGCGGCGGACGTTCAACACTGGTCCTTGACTCGGGAGATGCCGGCTTTGGCTGCAGCACGCGCAATGGCGGCCAGATCAGCACCAGCGTCAAGCCTTCGCTGGGCGAACTCACCAAGAGATACGGGCCGCAAACTGCATTCGACATCCTGAAAGAAGGGCAGACCGCCCTGTCCTGGATCGGCGACTTTATCCGGAACGAAGAAATGGATTGCGACTTCATGGTGCCGGGCCGGTTTCACGCGGCTCATAACGCGCGCGCGTTTGCCAAGCTGGTCCGGCAAGTCACGAGCCAACCGCGCGGGCTGGAGGTTCCTTACCGCATTGTCGAACGCGGCGATCAACAGGTGGAAATTGGAACCGACAGTTACCATGGCGGCATCGTGTTCGAGAAACACGCAAGCCTGGACCCGGCGCGGTATCATCAAGCCTTGCTAGACCTTGCGGTCGCCGCAGGAACACAGGTTGCCACACATTCCAGGGTCACTTCGATCGAAGAGTCCGGGCAAGGATTTGTCTTACGGACCAGTCGCGGTGACGTTCGCGCACGGGATGTCGTGATTGCCACAAATGGCTACACCTCGGCCTTGACCCCCTGGTTGAGGCGGCGTGTCATTCCAATCGGCAGCTACGTGATCGCGACAGAACCGATTGAACAGGGCCTGATGGACCGGCTCATGCCAACGAACCGGATCGTCAGTGACAGCCGCAGGGTCGTCTACTACTACCGCCCGTCACCGGATCGCCAGAGGATCGTCTTTGGGGGACGCGTTTCAAGCACAGAGACGAATACGAGACAGAGTGCGATCCGACTCAAGCGGGACCTTGGCAGACTTTTTCCGGAATTGCGTGACACGAAGATCAGCCACAGCTGGATGGGGTACGTTGCCTACACCTTCGACACGCTGGCCAATGCTGGCAAACGCAATGGCATGCACTATGCCATGGGATATTGCGGATCCGGCGTCTCGGTCGCGAGTTACCTGGGCATGCGTATCGGGCAACAGGTCTTGGGCCTAAAGGACGGGCGGACCGCATTTGATGACATTCCCATGACGACAAGGCCGCTTTATTTTGGCCGGCCCTGGTTCTTGCCCGCTTCGGTCGCGTGGTTCAGGTTCACGGATGGCCTGAACATCTAACCCGAAAGTGCAGTTCATTCGAAGAACATTATTTTCGTGTCTGAGTTGGCGATGCGAGGGCGAGCTTACCTTGACGGTCGTGCGCGATCCAAAGAACCAACTCACTCTAATCACAGGCTGAACGACAAATTGGCACTGCGGATCATACTAGTGGACATTCGCTGCCGGCATCATCTATGGTCCGCGCGCTAATGGCGAAAACGCCACCAATTGGGAGGAATAGACTATGGAAATTCGGACTAAACTTGCCGCTGTTGTTGCCGCGACCTTCGCGTTGGGCACGGCCGCGACCGCGGAACCCATTACGGTCGTGTCGTGGGGCGGCAGCTACGGTCAGGCACAGGACAATGCGCTGTTTAACGACGCGTCCAGGAATTCTGGCATTGAGATCATTCGCGAATCCGGCGCCAGCATGTCGAAGGCATGTCTGCAGGTGGAGTCAGGTGCGGTGACGTGGGATCTCGTGGTCACCGGGTCCGGTGGCGCGGCCGCCGCCGCTGCGAAGGGCTGCCTGGAGAAGATCGACTATAGCGTCGTGGACGTGTCAGACTTTTATCCCAATACCTACACGGATTATTGCGTTGGCTCCGACGTTTTTGCGACCGTTATGGCTTGGAACACCGACAAATATGGTGCGCCGGGCAGTGACGGCGCACCGAACAGTTGGGCCGACTTCTTCGATGTCGAGAAGTTTCCCGGTACGCGCGCGTATCGTGCCAACAATGTTGACGGTGCGTTGGAACCGGCCTTGATGGCGGACGGCGTCGCGCCAGAAGACGTCTACAACGTGTTGGCCACCCGCGAGGGCAAGGAACGTGCGATCAACAAGATCCGCGAGTTGAAGCCTCATATCGCCGTCTTTTGGGAATCAGGAGCGATGCAGGCTCAGCTGATGAAGGACGGCGAAGTCGACATGACCACCGGCTGGAACGGTCGCTTCGACAATGCGAAGAAGGATGGCGCCACTGTGGGCTATACCTTCAACCAGGCCCTTTTGGACTATGACTGCTTTGCAATGCCGAAGGGTGCGCCGAACAAGGACACCGCCATGGCATTCCTGGCCGAGGTTTCGAAGGCCGAGTACCAGGCGAACCTTCCGTTTCACATCACGTATGGACCGACCAACAAGAAGGCCTATGAAGTGACAACGGCGCCGGCGGAACTGATCCGGGCTTTGCCGTCCCACCCGGACAACGTGCCATTTATGGTTCCGGTGAGCCTTGACTGGTATGCGGAGCACCGAGCCGAGGCGCTGGAATTGTACATCGAGATGCTCAGCGAGTAATCTCGCAAGCAAGGATCGCCGGGCGCGTGTCGTGCCCGGCGATTGCATGCTTATCGATTCCCGCTTGAAATTGAGTTTCGCCGTGACTGACGATCCACTGGGCACGACCGCGTTACCGATAGAGATCAGAGATCTGACCAAGCGATACGGCTCTGTCTACGCGCTGAATTCGGTTGATCTGGATGTCCATAGCGGTGAGTTTCTCACGCTTCTCGGGCCTTCGGGTTCCGGCAAGACCACGCTGTTGATGGCGATCGCCGGGTTCAACCGCCCGGACTCCGGCAGCATCCGGTTTGGCGAAGACGAGGTCATTCTGACGCCTCCTCACAAACGCGAAGTGGGCATGGTGTTTCAAAGCTATGCCTTGTTTCCGCACATGAATGTCGCGGACAACATCGGCTTTCCCCTGAAATTGCGCGGCATCACCGGGGCGGAGCGTGCGACGCGCGTCGAAGAGGCGCTGGAGACGGTCCAGCTCTCCGGGTTTGGCGCGCGCAACATCGATCAATTGTCCGGTGGGCAAAGGCAGCGCGTCGCGCTGGCACGTGCATTCGTGTTCGGACCGCGGATTCTGTTGATGGACGAGCCGCTGTCGGCGCTGGACAAGAAACTTCGCGAACGGATGCAGATCGAGCTCAAGCACCTGCACCGCAAGCTCGGCGTGACAACGGTTTACGTGACCCATGACCAGCGCGAGGCGCTGACGATGTCCGACCGGATCGCGGTCATCAACGACGGCGAATTGATCCAGCTGGACACGCCCGAAGTGATCTACAACAGCCCGGCAAACGCGTTTGTCGCCGACTTCATCGGGGAGTCGACGATGCTTCCATTGAAGAGGGACGACGCGGGCGCGCTGTTGTTCAGGGGCCAAAAGGTCGGCGACGCTGGCGCGGACGAGGGCAAGGACTGGACGCTTGTGGTGCGACCGGAGCGCTTGTTCTTCGCCGGTGCCGGTGCCGAAACGGACGACCAGACCATCGTGTTGAAGGGCGTGTTGCGGGAAGCCGTCTTTCAGGGCGAATCTGAAATGGCGCTTGTCTCGATCGACGACGACACGGAAGTGGCCGTCAGGTTCGGCACCAGCGGCAGGGCAAGTCCTGCCGCCAGCATCACTGGCGATCAGGTCTACATCGGCCTGGACCGCAATGACGTCATCATCATCCCTGGCGGACAAGCTGCGTGATGGCGCGCGCTGATGCAGACGCTTCGCGATCTGGCAGGCACCTTCACGGGGCCGCGCTGAAGCGTCAGCACACGCGCGAGCAATGGTCTGTACTGAGCCTTGTCGTGCCGGCCTTGATCGTGATCGTCCTGATTATCCTGATACCGCTTTCGTGGCTGTTCTACCTGTCCTTCCTGGGGGACAATGGCGGGTTTTCGCTCGAAAACTACCACAAGATGACTCAGTACAAGTCGTACTACCGGATCTTTGTCACGACGTTTCAGGTTAGCATACTGACCACGCTGGCCTGCATCGCCCTTGGCTATCCGTTGGCGTTCTTTCTTGCCCAGTTGCCGCCCAGGTGGGCGGGCGTTTTCATGCTGGCCGTCTTGCTCCCGTTTTGGACGTCGCTTTTGGTGCGCACCTATGCCTGGCTGGTGTTGCTGCAGAAGCGGGGCATACTGAACGAGTTCGCAATGCAGGTCGGCCTGTGGGAAACGCCGATCAAGCTCGTGCACAACATGACGGGCACGCTCATCGGGATGGCGCACATCATGCTGCCGTTTCTGATCCTGCCGCTCTACAACGCGATGCGGAAAATCGACAAGGACATGATGCATGCCGCTGCCAACCTTGGCGCCAATCCGATCAATGCATTCTGGCGCGTCTATTTTCCGCTGTCACTGCCGGGAATGGTTGCAGGCTCGCTGATCGTCTTTGTCCTTTGCCTCGGGTTTTACGTGACCCCGGCGGTCCTGGGCGGCGGCCGGGTCATCATGGTCTCGAACCAGATCACCGCGATCCTGGAGAATCAGTTCGATTGGGGAGCGGCCAGCGCGCTCGGGGTTGTGCTGCTGGTTGCCACGACCTTCACCCTTTACCTTGCTGCGCGGGTCTTCAAGTTCGACGCAGCCCTCTTTGGGAGGGATTGAATGAACTGGTGGAACCGCCCGGCGGCGGACACCCAGATCACCCATGGAGGGCGCCTGTGGCTCTACGTCCTTTCGGCGATCATCATGCTGCTGCTGGTCGCTCCGACCCTGATCGTCGTTCCGATGTCGTTTTCGGATTCGCAGTACCTTGAGTTTCCGCCCAGCACCTGGTCCCTGCGCTGGTACGAGGAGTACCTTGGCTCTACCAAATGGATGCGTGCGACGGCAACGTCGTTCCAGGTTGGATTGCTGACAATGCTCGTTGCGACGCCGCTCGGGGTCATGGCGGCATATGCGCTTTTCGTTTCGCGCCACCGCGCGACAAAGGCGATCTTCCTTTTGCTGATCACCCCGATGATCGTGCCGGTCATCTTGATCGCGATCGGGACATTCTACGCCTATGGCCGGGTCGGCATGAACAACACGATTGCTGGGCTGGTGCTTGCTCATTCCGCGCTTGCGCTCCCGATCGCGATCATCGTCGTTACCGCAGGGCTAAGGTCCTACGATCTCAGTCAGGAACAGGTGGCGCGCAGCCTGGGCGCCACGCGAACAAAGGCGTTCTTCCTCATTACTTTGCCCCAAATTCGGTTCTCGGTCATCACGGCGGCGCTATTGTCGTTCCTGACGTCATTCGATGAGGTGATCATTGCGATCTTTGTCTCTGGCGGCACAAATGCGACCCTGACGAAGCACATGTTCGCGGCTCTGCGCGACTATATCGATCCGACGATCGCGGCCATTTCAACAATCATGGTCATCCTGTCGTCTGCGCTCTTGCTATCGATCCAGTTCCTCGGTCCGAGAGGCAACAAGAATTGATGTGGCTCTTGTGCGCGGCAACGTCGAAGACTGCAGGTGGCAGCGAGCTCATTCGATGATCCCGCATGAAGGTGCATCGCTGTCAATCCAGCCCCGCATCCGGAAGGGCGCGTTCTTTGACGCATCCTGGCGGTACGGGTGCCGCGCGTTTTCGGTCTACAACCGCACATATATCTCAAGCACGTTCTCCTCGCCGCTCGAGGAATACTGGAAGGTGACGGAAGACGTCGCGATTTGGCCCGTGATGGGCGAACGGCAAGTTGAAATTTCCGGACCGGACGCGGCGAACTTCGTGCAGTTCCTGACCCCGCGGGACATGAGCAGATGCATGGTCGGACAATGCAAGTACGCGTTGATCACCTCGACCGAAGGCGGGATCCTCTGCGATCCAATCGTTCTTCGACTGGCGGAGGACCGGTTCTGGCTCTCGACATCAGACTGCGATCTGGAGCTTTGGGCAAAGGGTGTCGCAGTTCATTCACGGATGCAGATCGAAATCAGGGATGCAGGAGTGTCCGTGATCCAGGTACAGGGACCGAAGTCGCCTCGCTTGATGGCCAATCTCTTTGGCGACCGGATCCTCGACCTGAAGTACTACTGGCTTGCATCCATGGAATTTCAGGGCCACTCGCTCACGGTTTCGCGCACTGGATGGAGCGGCGAATTCGGCTACGAGATCTACCTCGAGAATCATGATCAAGGCGACGCCTTGTTCGATGCGCTGATGCAGGCTGGCAGTGACTGCAACGTCGCCCCCGGTGCAGTCAGTCAAGCGCGACGCATTGAATCCGTCATCTTGTCCTGGGGCGTGGACATGACCCCAAGCGAGAACCCGTACGAAGTCGGGCTGGGCCGATTGGTGGAACTGGACAGCACCCCGGAATTCATCGGCCGGGCGGCATTGTCGAGGCTGAAAGCGCAGCCGCTGAAAAAGAGGCTCGTCGGAATGAAAATCGAGGGCTCGGCGTTGGATCCGAACGAAGATCCCTGGCCTTTGACACGAAACGGCGAGACTTCGGGTCAGATTACGAGCCTGGCCTACTCGCCCCGGCTGAAGACAAACATTGCGCTTGGATTGGTGGCGGCTGAGCAGGCAGTGATCGGAACGGAACTCCTGGCGGAATCTTGGGATGGCCCGCGCAAGGCTCGAGTCAGCGAACTTCCGTTTTTTCCAAAGCGCCAGCAAGGAGATGCGCGCGAGCTTCTAAGCTCGACCGGGACTTGAATCCGAAGGGCCCGGAACGCCGAATTCAAAAGGAAAGGACTACACATTGGCCAGGATCACCGCGATCAATCACATCGCCTTTGCCGTCAAGGACCTGCCCGCCGCATTGGACAATGCCATCAACGTGCTTGGTGGCGAGATGATGATGGAGTTCGAGTCCATCGAGGACAAGTACCAAGGCGCCTGCGTGCGGTTCGGCGTCAGCATCATGAGCTTCATTTCCAGCGACGACCCGGACAGCTTCATCTCGAAATACGTGGAGAGGCATGGCAACGGGATCCAGCACATTGGGTTGGAGATCGACGATATCGAGGAATACGTGACCGAGCTCGAGGCCAAGGGCGTGATGCTCGACAAGACCGAGATGGAAGACGATGACTATCAAGAAGCGCTTGTGGGCCCCAAGACCGGCAATGGCGTGGTGCTGCAACTGACCGGCTGGAAGGCGGGGCCGTTCGACGCGACGTATGAGGGTTGCGAGAGGCTGTGCCAGAAGTACGCGCAGAACCCCAAGCTGAACCTGTTGGCCGGAAACCAGTTGCGCAAGGAATAGGTGCGAAACAGCGATGATGCAGAACCGGCATTTCGGGGTCTGGCCCAGCGGGCTGCCATACAGCTTGCCGCCGTCGGAGCACTCGATTCTGCATAACTTGAACCAGGCCGTCAAAGCAGCCCCGGACCGGACGGCCATTTGGTACTATGGCCGCCGCATTTCCTTTTGCGAACTCGCGACAGAGGTTCGGAACCTGGCGGGATATCTGCACCACAAGCTTGGAATCCGCTCGGGTGATCGCGTCGCGATCTACATGCAGAACGCGCCGCAGTTTGTGGCGGCCTACTACGCCATCCTTGCCGCGAACGCGGTGATCGTTCCGATCAACCCGATGTGTCGACGCGCAGAGCTTCGATACATCGTCCAGGACTCCGGAGCCCGGGCGGTCATCTATGGTGCCGAACTGGCTGAAGAGGTCGTGGCGGTTCAAGACGACTGTGGACAACCCGGGCTGGTCCATGTGCGATACCGTGACTGCGCGGTGGACGGCTGGGACTTTCCCTCGGAGTTCGCGGAAACCGCGGCCGCCGTCGTTGGCACGGCTTGGGCCGACGCATTGGCCATGGAGTGCGAGGCGCCCACCCACGACCGTCGCCCCGAAGATTGGTGCATCATTCCGTACAGTTCCGGGACGACTGGCCAACCGAAGGGCTGCTTGCACACCCATGCCAGTGTGAATGCCGTGATTTTCGGCTACCCAAAATGGGTCGGGGTCACGCCCGGATCGCGCATTCTTGCCACGCTGCCACTATGCCATGTGACGGGCATGCAGCATTCGATGAACCTGCCGATCCTGACAAGATCGACGACCTACCTGATGACTCGCTGGAATGCGGCGCTGGCCGCGACGCTCATCCAACAGGAGCGAATCGAACACTGGCGCTCGATCACCACGATGATGATCGACTTTCTGTCGCTGCCGGGGATCAAGGACGTCGATGTCTCGTCACTCAAGGCAATTGGCGGCGGCGGGGCGCAGATGCCCGCGGGCATCGCGCGGAAGATGTCGGAACTGATCGGGCTCGACTATATCGAGGCCTACGGCCTGTCGGAAACCATCGCACCCACCCATATCAATCCGGCACAAGCTCCTAAGCAGCAATGTCTTGGCATTCCGATCTTTGACGTGGATTGCCGAATAGTGGACCCGGAAACCCTGGAAGAGCTGGGATCCAACGAACCCGGTGAAATTGTCACCCACGGGCCGCAAGTCTTTCAAGGGTACTGGCAGCGCCCGGAAGAGACCGAGGCCGCGTTTCTGACACTCGATGGCAAGCGGTTCCTGCGCACTGGCGACATCGGGTACATGGATAACGAGGGCTATTTCTTTTTCGTCGACAGGCTGAAGCGGATGGTCAACGTCTCCGGCTTCAAGGTTTGGCCCGCGGAGATCGAGGCGATCTTGCACAGCCATCCAGATGTAAAGGAGGCCTGCATCGTCGGAGACCCGGACTCGCGAACGGGCGAGGCTGTGCGTGCGGTGATCGTGCCGCGCAAGGATTCGCTGGATACACTCTGCCTAATGGACTGGTGCCGCCAGAACATGGCGGCCTATAAAGTTCCGAGCCGAATCGAGTTCCGCGACCATCTGCCTCGCTCAGGCGCTGGCAAGGTTCTATGGAAAGACCTGTAGGACCGCCCCAAGACGGCCAATTCCTGTACAATTTTCGGCACGATGTGCGGTCTGGACAGGTGTGCAATGCGCAAGGGGTCGGACGAGTGCATGTCCGAGCCCGACAACGCCTTCGCAGTATGGAAGGTCTCCCGCGCCGCCACGCACCGCCATGCGCCGCGTGACCGAGAACGCTTTTGCATGCGCGGAGAGACGCTGGCACTCATTACGCGGGCGTTGTCTTGCTACGAAGTGAGGCGCCGCTGCGAAGGCCGTCGCGATGCTCCTGCAGACAACCGTGCTCATGCCTTCATGAGTGCCACTCCGCCGACAATGAAACAGGCCGAAACCCAGCGCCATCGATTCACCCTCTCTCTCAGGGCGAGGGCGGCAATGATCGTGGCGAAGAGAATGCTCGACTCGCGCAGCGCAGCTACAAGCGCGATGGGCGCTTGGGTGAACGCCCAGACCGCGATCCAGTACGAGGCAAGCGACATGGTTCCGGCGGCAATCCCGGTCTTCCATGCTGGCAACATTGCCGAAAATGCGATGCGCCCGCGGGTTAGTGCGGCAAATGTCATCATGCCGATGGCATCGCCGATCACCATCCAGAGGATGTACCCCGAGGACGTGCCTGCGATCCGGGCTCCCACCCCGTCGACGAGCGTGTAGCTTGCGGTAAAGCCTGCGGTGCCCAGCGCCCAGAATATTGACGAGCCGCCCATCCGGCCCGAGGACGAGCTCTTGGTTGTCATCAGCAGAATGCCCAGCGAAATCGCGAGTATCGCGGCCACTGAGCTTGGTGTGAAGGTGACGCCAAGGAACACCACTGACCAGACGGTCACGATCAGCGGGGCAGAGCCGCGCGCCAACGGATAGGCCTGACTGAGGTCGGCATGGGAATATGCCTGCATCAGGAAGATCTTGTAGCCGACGTGCAACGCCGCCGAGGCGAGGAGCCAGATCCAAGACTCGGAGGTGGGCTGCGCTGCGAAGGGCAACAGGGGGATCGCGATCGCTGCCTGGACCAGGGCCATTAGCAGAAGCGCCGAAACGCGGTCTAGCTCGACCTTGACGACCGAGTTCCAGCCAGCATGCAGGAAGGCCGCCAAGAGAACTGCCATGAAGACGTGATTTTCCACCGCGAAACAGCCTTTCGGGTCCTGCATCTCTGCGCGCATCGTGCAGCGCCGAACCATGTCGTGTTGGGTTGTAACGCGCGCGACACTTGCGCCGGGACGGCATTTGAGTTGCGATACTCTCTTTCGGGCCTACGGCCAGCAAAAAAGCGATCATGTGCTGCGTTGATTGTGAGAATCTCTCACATATGTGCGTTTTCTGGAACATGTGGTCGCCCGTTCTGATGACATGCGATCACCAGAGATGACCCCGTCGGGTGTGTGGTCCGTGGTCTTGATGCTCTGTCCTGTCGCCTTTGGGCAGGGAGGGAGTCGATCATCGCGATGCACCGGACCGGTAAAGCTCTGGCGCCCAGGGCAGTTGACTTTGCTTCCTGCGACCATGCGAAGCTCCCAGCTGCTGAGGCTGAGAGAAATGCGGGAGACTCAGCCTGGCGGGGCGAACAGTGACCAAGGGCGGCATGCGTGAAGCGTCCCGATTGAGCACACACGCCCCGAAGGTTCGCGGACCAACCTCGTGCTCTGCAGCCAGCAAGGCCGGCCCGTGGCAGTTCTGGAGGCCAGTCGGGCGAGCACCGACCCGTTCACGGCGCATGACCCGGACCACTATGTCGAAGAATTTGGTGAGCCGTTCGTCTTCAGGTCGAACGGCGAAAACGCGCAGTTTTGGGATCCGGATTCAGATTCCCGCACTGGCGGGACTGCGGGCTTCTCCGCTCAGGGCAACCTGGAAAGTTTCATCTCCGCGCCAAGGTGCGGTGCCTGCGCTCTGGGCTGCAAGCCGAAGAGCGTGGACACGAGAGCCGGTACGGCCAGCCGCGTTTGCACCCGTTTGCCAGCCAGGCGATGCGCCCGTCGATCCAAGGGTCTCCGAGCGTTGACGGCGCGTCAAACAGGGTGTTGGCGCAGGGTCGTCAAGACGAACGACAGCGACACGACAATTCAGTCGACCAGCATTGCTCCGATGGAGCGGACGTCTATGGAGCTGCCGCCAATGCCTCAACCTCAACCTTGAATTCGGGGCGGGTGAAGCCCGAGACAATGAGCAATGTGGAGGCCGGAGGGCGGACCACGTCCTTCATGAATTCGTCCCGGGCGCGCATGTAGTCCGCCATGTGGACGCGGTCAGTGACATAGGCCGAAACATGCGCTACGTCGTGACAGGTCATTCCGCATTCGCGCAATATTTTGGCGATGCTCTCGAAGCAGATCACGGCTTGGGAGTAGGCGTCCTCCGGGATGCTGTCGTCGGCGCGAACCCCCAACTGGCCGGAAGTCTGGACCAGGCGCCAACCCGCCGGAATTTCAACTCCGTGCGCATATCGTGCAAATGGCGGCCTTATCGACTCTGGCATCAGCGCCTTCATTCAATTCACCAAATTCCACCGCGTTTCATCCTTGTCAGCATGCAGTTAATTTGCAAGCATTGGTGCACATCTCTGGCACGGATTGACTTCAAGGGCCACGCAACACGGTTTTCGCCACGGAGGGCGTGAATATGGGGCGGCGTGTGCTTTTGGTCCGCCATGGCCATGAACCTGCGGATGACCGGGTGGTCACCTGGTTGACGCAAGCGGGATTCGAAATCGACAGCCGCAAGCCGTTTGCAGGCGAACCCCTCGGAGAGCCCGGGAACGACTTGGGCGGCACGGTCGTCTTTGGCGGCATCTACAATGTCTACGAGACCGACAAGCATTCGTTCCTGAACGAGGAATACCGCTGGATCAATCGCTGCATCGAAGCAGATGTTCCGGTCCTGGGAATATGTCAAGGCGCGCAGATGATTGCCCACCATCTGGGCGCCTGGGCTGGTGCGCGCGAGGACGAGACATTCGAGTTTGGCTATTTCCGGGTCGATCCGACCGTTGAAGCCGCAGGTTTCATGGACGCGCCATTATGGGTGACGCAGGCGCATTTTCACACCTTCGATCTGCCAGATGGCGCCGTTCGTCTCGCCGGAAACGAAAATTACGAAAACCAGGCGTTCCGGCACGGCGACAAGATCTACGGCCTTCAGTTTCACCCGGAAGTGACCATCGAGGGGTTTCGCCGTTGGCAGAACCAGAAACGGAACGTCTACGACTGCCCTGGAGTTCAGCAGCCGGAAGTTCAGACCCGGCTGATGTATGAACACGACGAGGCGCAAGCGGAGTGGTTCTACGGCTTTCTTGACAGCCTGTTCGGGAGCCCGTCATGACCGTTCAGGGCTACTGGGCCGAGCAAAGGGCAACCGTGTTCCGGGACCTGCCCGCCGATCTCGTCGCTGTTATGCCGGTCGGCGCCATCGAACAGCACGGACCGCATCTGCCGGTGTCGGTTGATCGGGACCTGGTTGACGCCACGGTGACACGCTGCCTCTCCCATCTTGCCTCCGACCAGAACGTTCTGTTCCTGCCGACACTGGGCATCACGAAAAGTGGAGAACATGACCGCCATCCCGGCACGCTCAGCCTGACAGCTGACACGCTTCTTGCGACGCTGCGTGACATTGGAGCTTCCGTTGCGCATGCGGGCGTCGAGCGATTGGCGTTTTTGAACGGGCATGGCGGCAATGCGGCGGTTCTGGAAGTTGCGGCACGCGATCTGCGGATCTCGCATGACATGATCGTGGCAACCGGTTCCTGGTTCGGCTTTGCAGATTTCGAGGGTGTCATCGACTCCGATGCGCTGGACGGTGACATTCACGCCGGGGACAGCGAAACCTCGGCAATGCTGGCGGCGAGACCGGAATTGGTCGATACGAGCCGGGCGCAGAACTTCGTGTCCGCGAATCGTGAGTGGGAAAGGGAGAACCGCTTCATCGGCCTTGCCGGCCAGCCTGCACGGCCGGCATGGATCATCGATGACCTGAACGCCCACGGTGCCTGCGGCGACGCTTCGGCTGCAACAGCAGAAAAGGGCAGGCACCTGCTGGACACGGCGGCGCGCAGCTTTGCGCTCTTTCTGGCAGAGTTCGCTCGCTTCGATCCGCGAAGTCACTCATGATTGCCCAGGAACCTGCTGACCTCGTTCTGCCGAACGCAAGGGTCCCGGTCTCAATGATCGCGCGTCTCGACATGTTTGGCGGCGCGAGAGATCAGGACTGCGTGCACGGCGATCTGCTCATTCGCAACGGGCGTGCGGAACGCCTGGTTCCGACTGGCCCAACGGGTGGGTCGCCATGGGTGGTCTTGCCGAAATTGACCGAGTGCCATGTTCACCTTGACAAGTGCTACACCATTTCCCGCTTGAACGGCGTCAGAGGCGGTCTGCAGACCGCCATTGCTGCACAAGCTGCAGATCGCGTTCACTGGACCCACCGCGACATCCGATCCCGTGCCATGCGAGGGCTGGACGAACTCATCTCCAGCGGGTGCGGGAGCGTCCGCAGCCATGTGGACTGGGGCCGGGATGACAGTCCGAACGCGCCATCACTTGCTTGGTCGATTCTCGGAGAGATGGCCCAGGAACGCAGTGACTGCGTGACCTTGCAACTGGCACCCCTGATCGATGTCGAACAGATCGCGGATCCGGCGGTTGCGGATGCGATCGCCAGGGAGATTGCCGCCGTTGGCGGCGCTCTCGGAGTCTTTGTCCTTGATCAGGCAGACCGGCGGAGAGGAGTACGGCATGCCTTCGCGGCGGCCGACAAACATGGTCTTGCGCTGGACTTTCACGTTGACGAAGGGCTTGCGGACAAGCTCGACGGACTGGAGATCATCGCTGATCTGGCAATCGAGACCGGGTTCAAGGGGCCAGTCTTGTGCGGTCATGCATGCAACTTGATGAACCTCGACCCGGAAGCCCTAAAGAGGCTCACGGAAAAGCTCTTGCGTTCCAACATTTTCGTTGCTTCCCTCCCGGCGACAAATCTCTTTCTCCAGGGCCGGGCGGACGGAACGCCCGACCGGCGCGGAGTGACACGCATCCATGAGCTTTGCGCCGCAGGCGTTCCGGTTGTTGTCGGCACCGACAATGTGCAGGATGCCTTTTGTCCTCTGGGCCGGCACGACCCGCGCCAGTCGCTCGCACTGGCTGTTCTCGCCGCGCATCTGGATCCGCCGTTCGGCACCCATTTTCCGATGATAACGACCAGTGCCAGGAAGGCGCTTGGCCTTGCGCCCAAACACATTGACGGCGCTGCGATCGGGGATCTGGTCATGTACGGTGCCGCGTCCACATCAGACTTGTTGGCTGGTGTTTCGCCTCCCGTACGGATTTCTGCCGCATTCCAGGGAGAGCTTGCATGAACTCGATTTCCGGCAAGGTATTCATCGATTGGGGGGAATTCGCTGGTCGGCTGGCTCCGGTCGAGGTGATCGAGGAACCGGCGCTGGTGAAGAAGCGGTCGCGTGACTTCTTCTGGTACAGCCCGATCCTGAACGAAGAGCTCAAGGGGTGCTTTGGCGACCTGGTCGCAGTGCCCAAGACCGTCGAGGAACTGACGCATTGCGTGAAGGTGGCCCATGATGCAGAGGTTCCCGTCGTCCTGCGTGGAGGCGGCACGGGAAACTACGGGCAGTCGGTTCCGGTCGAAGGCGGATTGATCATCGAGACGACCTCGATGAACCGAATTCTGGACATCGGCGAGGGGTTCGTCAGTGCAGAAGCAGGTGCCTTGATGACAGACATCAATGGCGCCTTGAAGGCGACCGGTCAGGAAATGGCGATGTTCCCGTCGACGCAGGACATCGCCACCATCGGCGGGTTCGTTGCCGGAGGCTCTGTCGGCATCGGGTCTTTGGCAACCGGTGCGCTGCGCGAGCCAGGCAACCTGATCGAGATCAAGGCGCTTTCGGTCGAGGAGCAGCCGCAAGAGCACGTCTTCCGCGGCGAAGATGTCCTGAAAGTTCACCATGCCTGGGGGCTGAACGGAGTCATCACGGAGGTGACCTTGCGTGCCGTGGCCAGTCGGGACTGGATCGCCTGCATGGCAACCTATGACAACTACCGAAGCGCCTACGTGGCGGGCTATGCTGCAGCTTCTGCAGCGGGTATCTCACCGAAAATGGTAAGCGTCGTGGATGCTCGCATCGTGGACTATTTCCCGCGCCTGAAGGGCCATCTGCGCCAGGGCCGTGATCTTCTGGCCTGCTACGTCCCGGCTGAGGACGTCGACACGCTCCGACGCCTGGTCGTGGAACATGGGGGACTGCTTGAGTTGACGCTCAGCGATGAAGATCGGGAGGCCGCCGGAATTCCGCATGTATTTGAGTTCTGCTTCAATCACACCACGCTGCAGGTCCTGAAGTCTGACCGTTCAGCGACTTACCAGCAGGTGGGCGTACCTGATCCTTCTGATGCCGATGCCCTCGTCGGCCTCCGGCAGGATCTGGGCGACGACGTGTGGACGCATCACGAATTCATCCGTCTGGGCGGCAAGATTTCGGCTATCGATCTGCCCATCATCTGGTACTCCGGCAAGGAACGGCTGGATGCGATCAACAAGACTTACGAGGCGCACGGCTTTGCCATCTACGACGCACACACCAACGAGGTCGAACGCGGCGGATTGCACAATGCCGACTACACTCATCTTGCATGGAAGAAGCGTCTCGATCCGAAGGGTCTCTTGAACAGCGCCAAATCCGCCGCCTGGCATCAGGTCAAGCATCTGAGCGCTGATGAAATCAAGGCCATGGCGGTGATTTGAGGAATCAGTGATGACCGAATTGAAGGTGACCCCCCTGACCTGGAATTTTGGTGTTGAAGTCTCCGGATTGCCGTTGGCCGACTTCGTTCCCTCGGTACGTTTCGAGGAGTTGCGGGCATTGTTCGAGGAGCATTCCGCGCTCCTGTTCCGCGCCCAGGACTTCGACGACGCTGCGCATCTGGAACTGGCCCGCGCGTTTGGCCCGATCGAGGACCGCAAAGCCGACGAACGCAAGCCCGGCGAGGAGTTCACGATCCCCAAGGTGACCAACGTGCAGTCCGACAGTTCCCTCAAGGGTGACATGGACATGCACAGGCTGCATCTGGAATCGAATTTCCTGTGGCATGCCGACAGCACCTTCCTGCCAACACCGGCCTTGACCAACATACTCACCGCCCGCGTGGTGGCCTCGAATGGTGGCGAGACCGAGCTCGCCTCTACCCGGGCAGCCTGGATGGCCATGCCCGAAGAACTGCGCACCCGAATTCGAGACCGTGGCATCTGGCATCACTACTCCGTCTCGCGGGCGAAAATCTCCCCAGAACTGGCCAAGCATCCGATGTTCCACAAGTGGCCGGCAACCCGTTGGAGGGCCATCTGGACCAATCCGGTGAACGGTCGCGAAGCGCTTTACATTGCGTCCCACGCTTATAGGGTTGACGGGTACGACGAGGCAGAGAGCGCGGAATTGCTGGACGAATTGATGGAGTTCTGCACACGGCCCGAATTCACGTATTCCCACCAATGGAGGGTGGGTGACGTTCTCATCTGGGATCAACGGGCAGTTTTGCACCGAGGAAGGCCTTGGCCCGACGAGCAGGCTAGGACGCTGTCCAGCATTTGCTGCTCCGTGACCGATTCCGACGGCATTGCAACAATGCGCATGCCGCAGTGAAAGGATGTGCGGTCATTTTCGAATGCCGCCAAACAGGAGGGGCCTCTTATGAGCCCCACTCAGTCAAGCCCTTTTTCCCGTCCCCCTTCAAATCCATATCGAAAGGGTTGTTGTTGCTGTCCTGTGGGCTCGTGGGCCGGCCCGAAGGGCTCGTTC
>JAJEFO010000052.1 GCA_022820365.1 Silicimonas sp. | reverse complement strand
AAGCTGCACCTGGCGAAGGTCCGGCGCAAGATCGCCAACAGGCGGAAGAACTGGCATCATCACGTGAGCCGGAAGCTGGCGACGAAGGCGGGAACCGTTGCCGTCGAGGGCCTGAACGTGAAGGGGATGACGCGCTCCGCGAAGGGCACCGCCGAGGAGCCCGGCACGATGGTGGCGCAGAAGTCCGGCACCAACCGCGTGATCCTGAACACGGGCTGGACGGCGCTCAAGGGGATGCTGGAATACAAGGCGGCGAACGTGATCGTCGTTCCCGCCATGAACACGTCACGGAAATGCCACGAGTGCGGCGCGGTCGAGGCCGCGAATCGCAGAACTCGGGACGATTTCGGTTGCCTGGCCTGCGGCCATGCTGCCCATGCCGATCTCAATGCGGCGAAGAACATCCGCGACAGGGCGCTGGAGCGCCTTGCCGCGATGAACGAGACGTCAGGGGCTGGCGTATCTGCACGGCGAGAGGCGTTTGCGCTGGCAACCTCTGACCCGTGAAATCAATGCCTGCGGCGGCCTGACGGTCTGTCTAGCTAGGTATATAAGTCCCATATTCAAGGCTTGATGTCCATGCGAAGATGCGGCGCATCCCTCTCCAGACGGAGATCGATGGCAATGTCCTGGTCCGCGCCGATTCGCTCAATCTCGCGGCGAAAGTCCTCCGTAACGCGCGAGACGTCATGTCCAAGCACGAGAACATCCAGGTCCGAACCCGGGCTCACGGTCCCGCGAGCGTAGCTGCCGAAAAAACCGATCGGCACCCCATGCCGACCGGCCATGGTGCGCACGGCATCTGCCGCGGCGTCCAGCTTCTGGAGCCTGCGAGCCCTCCGTTTCGCCATGATGGCTTCCAGGCGTGTCATTTCCGTCTCCGGGTTCCGTCACGTCCCGAACGTAGCCTGCCGGCACGCCGCTTTCCAGACCCTGCCGTCGAAGGTGGCGCTCGAGAATTCGGCGAATTCCGGGGTGTCGAACCATCCGCGACGCTTGCAGCGCGGGAAGAATCCCGAGAAGGCATCGTCCAGATTTCTGTGTCGTCTTTTTGAACGCTTCTTCGCCAGACGACGACGATTTCTCGGTCAAGCTACCCGGCCTGAGCGGGGGAGACGTCGGCGCCGCCGGGCGGGAAAGAGAGGTTGCCGCGCCCGAGCCGCGTCTTGCCGACGACGTGTTCATGCTTTTCTTCGCCGTCTCCGAGCGTGTCAACTTGCATCGCACCACGCTTCCCAGACACGTGGATGTAGTTTTGCGGACCTTGGTACAGGAAGGCGATGTGACGGAAGCCAAAGTCGACAAGCTCGCCTCGGGGGTTGCGCGGAAGCGGGCCGCTCTCCAGCACACCAGGCGCGGACCGCCTTGCCTGCGGGCATCGTCAGTCGATGCCCTTGGGTGCGCGCGAGTTTGCCTGCGGTGGTTGCGACTTGGTGCCAGACCGTGACATCAATGCGGCACGGGTCATTTTCCATCGCGGGGTCGCTGTGGCCGATTGGGAAAGTCGGCTCACCGAGTCGTCCCAGCGCGTCCGAGGATGTTGGGAGTCCACATATCGCCGGGTTGCCGGGGCAGGACGCGGAACGGTATGTGACGTTAAGTCATGCGCATATGGTCCAATGAGATGCAGTAACGCAGATCGAGGATCTGAAGGTCTTGGAAGGAGTCAACATGTTCATTCGCCGCACAACTTACAGGATGGCACCCGAATTTGACACGGAAGACGGCCAGGCGGATTTCGAACGGGAGATGCGCGCTGCCATTGGACCTGACGACATCGATGGCCTGATCAATACCTCCCATGTGCCCAACGAGGACGGCACGTGGTCGGTTGTTGCGATTTGGCGAAGTGAAGATCAGGCCAGGATTGCGACGCCCGGCATTCGGGCGGTCTGGACGGATCTTTCGTCGAGACTTGCTGGGCCGCCGCAAATCGAAGCAAGTGGAGTGCTCCTGGAAGAGTCCTACTGACAAATTCGCAGGTGCCAGGCATCCTGGCCTGCAAGGCTGAAAACGCCGGTGAGTTAGGAATCCTCGTCGACCCACGTGGGACATCTCAGGAGAGCAGCGGTTGCGGCCGCTTTCTTGGCACGCCTAAGCACCTCGCCCTCTTGGACAGAGGCGCGAATGTCGTGGTGTGTTCACAATCGTGACTGCAAAGTGTTGCCACTGTGGCCCTGGACGCCCACCTTGGAACAAGAAGCTGTAACTTGAGCGATCTTTTCCACTCCACGGTGTCGCTGGCGTTCTCTTCCCGGTCAGCCTCGTTCTGAAATCCACCTCGCTTTCAGCTCTGCCCTCGGCTCTCTTCAAGAATCTGCGCTGCAATTGCGCTGTAGTCAGGATCACCCACCAGAAGCGGGGAACCATCCTTGAAGCGTTTCACGCACTTCCTGAAATGCGGGGTCCTCGCACCTCTTCAAGCTGACCATTTTGGCAAGTTCCTTGAACGTCGCTGCTTTCGGACTGCAATGCTTTTCTTTCATCGCGCGCTTCAAAGCCAGTTTCGGATCTGGCGGCTTGGCTTCTCCGTCGGGCCAAAGGCCGTGCTCGCACAGCCATTCGCGCAGGGCACTTGTCCCTTCATTCCATCCGAGAACCCTGCCTACGTGCGGGGACCCGGCCCACACCCACACCTCCAACTCGGGTTCGATCACGATTGCTTTCGACCTGTTCTGCCAACCTGCTTGGTACAGGTCATTTTCAACCTCGTTCTGGATGAGTTGCCGGTCGGTCCCTTCGTCGCCGCTTCCGTTCTTGTCAAACAGCACCAGAGCATATTCGTGGTCGTCGGCATATCCGCTTGCGAACGTTGCAGCTTGCTGACGGCATCCCGGATCCCTACGCAAATGTCTCTCAATCGTGAACTCGATGCTGCGAATCCCGAGTGAGAGTTGCTGCCGTTTCAACAGGCCATTCATCGTCGCTGCAATGTCGGCGTCGGCCACGAGTACAAACAGGTCTTTCACTACAGGATGTCAGCCGCCCAGAACACGGCGTCGTCTATCGAACCCCGCCATTCCCGCAACCGCGGATGCTCTTCGCCGCGAACGATCACCGTCCCCCTATCTGGATCGTGTCCGAAACACAGGGCTTGGTCAATTTCGACGCAGCGCAGCAATGTCGGCGAATGGGAAGTGATGAAGACCTGCGCGTCGCGGACTGCCGAAAGCGCCTGGTAGGCATATTCAATGGCCATGGGATGGATGCCATTCTCGGGCTCTTCCAGCAGATATGCCAGAGGGAACGCCCGCAGATAGGCGAGCACCGTCAAGGCGAACAGCCGAAGCGTGCCTTCAGAGACACCCCAGGACGGCACTTCAATGCCCGCGCGTTTGACCATCAAGTACATGTGGCGGTCGTCCTCGCGGTGGACGATCCTGACATCGTCGAGTTCCGGTAGCGCCATGCGCACGAACGCAAGCCACCGCTTCCACTCCTTCTTGTCAGATTTGAGCCTTTCCAGCACCCGGGGCAAATTGCTGCCGTCGTCCGCCAGTCGGCTTCCATCGTCGCCGTTTGGCCTCGATGCCTGCCGTAGTTTCCTGCTGTCTAACTGGAGGCATTGCACGCCATGCCGCGTCAGCGTGTCCAACCGCTTCAAGCTGCGGAAGTCCAATTCCCTATTGTCAGGGAGATCGAGAAATTCGGGCAACAGGGAAAGTGAGCCAATTGCACTTCGGTTGTTACCAGTGCCGTACGAGAGAAAGAGTTTGCGCGCGCCCATGTTTTCGGGGCTGAACCAAAATTGGCCTTTGTTTGTATCCTGGCTCCATTCTAAGCCGAATATCTGCCGCTGCTCACGTCCGGACGTCTGAACAATCGATCTGGAATTCTTGCTTTCCGCGAACTCCTCCGGTGTGAGGTGTCCAAGGAAACCGTTCTCGAGGGCCGCCCTCACGCCATTGCCGACATCTTCGACACACAGTTCGTAGCGCAGTTCCTGATCGCCCACTGTGAACTCAACCGCCAACTCAAATCCAGGTGCTCGGGTCCCGCGGCCCCACACCAAGTCCATAAAGTTCCGCGTACGCTTCTGCACTGCACGTTCCAGTCCTAGGTTCACGTAGTCGGACAGGAATGCGATCACGTCCAGCAGCGTGCTCTTGCCGCTGCCGTTCGGACCGACGAGGACGCATAAGTTCCCATCGAACCTAAGATCGACATGCTTGAGGCTGCGATAGCCGCGGGCTTGAAGCGCTCTTAGCGTTGCCGGGGGAGCCTCGCTAGTCACAACAGATCGTCGCCGTCAACAGGTTTGGACCCTCGCCAGGAGCGGTGGTCCAACCCGACGCTTCTCCTGGTCCTGCATCGCGCACTCCGCACATGTAGTCATCAATTTGTACCTATCGTGATGCTTTGAGAATGGCGAGGATTGGTCAACTGACAGCCACCGTCACGCCATTCGCCCAAAGCTCCTGCTACATACTCTGACACTGGGCAGTCGCATTATAAGTTGTCGCATTTCCGCGCAAGATGTCCGGACTGCCCGAAGAACCGACAATCGGACTTCATGGGTCAGTCATTGCCCGGACCCGCCAGGACCAGCAGGCCTATCTCAGCAGGGCCCAAAACGAGGGAAGGGAGAACCTGACGGAGACCTGCTCGCGGCTGAACATCCTGGATCGACAGGTTGCGAAGGCCGTGGTCGTGACAGCGGTCACGAAGGATGCCGTGGTGGCGTGCGTGCTCGAAACCGGCCTCTGTCGACAAGTGTGCGGCCTGCCGCGTAGCTTCGCGGATGATCCGTCGTCTCCAGGCGACGGAGTGTTTGCGACTTCAAGACCAGTAGAGCTTCATTGGATTGGTCACGAGCAGCTTTTCCTGCTGCAATTCGGTGCGTGCGATCTGGGGAATGTAATCGACCAGTGCCCCGTCATCCGGCATGTGAGATTTCATGTTGGGATGTGGCCAGTCGGTGCCCCACAGCACCCGGTCTTCGAATTGATCCACGATTTCTCGATAGTAGGGAACGACATCGCCATAAGGCGGGCCGGAAACCGTCAGCCGCTCGGGGCACGTGACCTTGGTCCAGACATTCTCGTTCGTGGCCATCAGCCGGATGAAGCGCTCGAAATCGGGGTGATCGACGCCCTTGGTCACATCCGGTCGGCCCATGTGATCAACAACCACGATGCCCGGCAGTTGCTTGAGAAACGGCTCGAGCTCCTCCAGGTCAGCAGCCTCGAAGTAGACCACGATCGACCAGCGGAATTCCTGGATCTTCTTGGCGATGGCGATGAACACCTCCTTGGGCGTGGCATCCACAAGGCGCTTCACGAAGTTGAATCGAACGCCGCGCACACCAGCCTCATGCATGTCCGCCAGCTCTTCGCGCGCAATGTCGGCGCCAACGCTCGCGACACCGCGCGCCAGGTCACCGGCAGTGCGACAGGCGTCGACCATCGCGCTGTTGTCCTTGCCGTGACACGTCGCCTGCACAATGACATTGCGGGAAAATCCGAGGTGATCGCGCAGTGCAAAGAGCTTGTCCTTGCCTGCATTGCATGGCGTGTACTTGCGCTCCGGGGCATAGGGGAACTCGGGCGACGGGCCAAAGACATGGCAATGCGCATCCACGGCCCCTTCGGGAAGCACGAAGTCTGGTTTCTTCGGACTTGGATGAAAGACCAGCCAGTCGGCGTCCATTTTCTGCTCGGTCATGCGTATATCTCACCGTCCATCAACTTGCGTGCGGTGCGCAGGATCGCGGCCTCTGTCACGACGCCGGCCTGATCCAGCGTCGCAACAACCGTCATTTCACCCGTCGGGTGTTCGACCGACAGGTTGCGTTCAGGCCCAGTGCCGCGGTTCGCCAGATCATGGGCGGGTGATCCCGGTGTCAGGCAGGCGGTCGCAACGCTGACGGCACCGAGCACGCCGATGGCCTTGTGGCATCGGTGCGGGATGAAGGTGCGCGTGCCGATGGCACCACCGCTCGTCGGCGGGCTGACCATGGTCATCTTCGGCACGGACTTGTCGGTTACGTCGCCGAGGTTCATCATTGGCCCGCACGCCAGCCGGATCGCCTCCAGTTTCTTGCGCAGTGCAGCGTTCGCCTCCAGCTCTTCCGGTGCTTCGTCTCCGGTAATGCCCATTGCGCTGGCACGCATCACCACGCAGGGCATGCCGTTGTCGATCATGGTCACTTCAACGCCTTCGACGACATCCGCGGCATTCCCGGTTGGCAGCAATGCACCGCAAGAGGATCCTGCCGTGTCCTTGAACGTCAGCGGCACCGCAGCGGCTCCTCCGGGAACACCGTCGATTTTGGCGTCACCCCCATACGCTGCCTCGCCGTCTGGCGTTGCCACCCGCGCAACCGCAATCTGGCCGGTGTTTTCCATGTATATTGCGACGGGCGTCTCGCCATCCCTGGCCGGAACCAGTCCCCGCTCGATCGCGAAGGCTCCCACTCCTGCCAGGATGTTCCCGCAGTTCTGGGCATCGGTAACAAGGGGCTGGTCCACGAAGACCTGCAGGAACAGGTAGTCGACATCCACGCCTTCGCGGGTGGACTTCGCGACAACGGCGACCTTTGAGGTAAGGGGATCCGCGCCGCCCATCCCGTCAATCTGGCGGACATCCGGCGATCCCATGGTACGCAAGAGGAATGCATCGCGCGCAGCTGTATCGCTGGGCAAGTCCTCGGCCAGAAAATACCCGCCCTTGGATGTCCCGCCGCGCATCCACATGCAGCGGGTTCCTTCAGACATATTTCAGGCCCTTCTCGGCCAGCCGTTCGCGCATGTTGTAGATGTCGAGACCGAACTCGCCTGCCTCGAACCTGGCACGTTTCGCGCCCTCGTTGGCTTCGCGCGCCCGAGCCTTCTCCAGCACCGCGGCGGCTTCTTCGCGGCGGACGATGCAGACGCCGTCATCGTCGGCGACGACGACATCGCCGGGATTGACCAGCGCCTCGGCGCAAACCACCGGCACGTTGACCGAGCCGAGCGATTCCTTGACCGTGCCCTGGGCATGCACGGCCCTGGACCAGACCGGAAAGGCCATCTCGGTGAGGTCATGGACATCGCGGACACCCGCATCGATGACCAGACCGCGGCAACCGCGCGCCTTGGCGGAGGTCGCCAGAAGATCGCCGAAATATCCGGCATTTGACGGCGTGATCGTACCCAGGAGCATCACGTCGCCTGGCTGGAGCTGTTCAATCGCGACATGGATCATCCAGTTGTCGCATGGCGGTGCAAGGATGGTCACGGCAGAGCCGGCAATGCGGGCCCCGGGGTAAATGGGCTTAATGTAGTCGGCCAGCAGACCCTTGCGGCCCTGCGCTTCGTGGACCGTGGCGACCCCGCATTCCGCGAGGCCGTCGACAATCTCCTGGTCGGCGCGCTGGATGTTCTGGACGACGACGCCCGTGGTTCCCGCCTGATGGGTCATTCGAGTTCATCCACCGTGCGCGGGAACACCGTCTCGAACCCTTCGGCATACTTGGCCGCACGTCCCCCTGCCTGGCCGCCGGAATTGCGCCGGAAGTGGTTTGCGCGGTTCTCGGCCACGTTCTTGTAGAAGTTCCACAGGTGCTCCTGGCCATGCATGCACTGGATCGCGGCCCATTTCTTGTCCCAGAAATCCGTGATGTCCAGAAAGGTTGTCGGCTTCCATTCCATCTGCTCGGTCTGGTGCGGTTCAAAGAGATAGAGCTGAGGCGCACCAAGAACCTTTTCGCCTGGATTGTGACCCCAGGCCTGCGCGATCATTCGACATTCAAGCGCAAATTGCGTCGTGTTCATGTGGTCGGTGTTGTAAGGGTCCCACTTGGAGTGGGACATCATGAAGTTGGGCTGCACCTCTCGGATGACGTCCACCATGCGATCTTGCGTTTCGCGACCCAGGTCGAGCGGGTAGTCCCCGACGTCGAAGAACCGAATGTCATTCACGCCGAGGGCGGCAGCAGCGTTTTCCGCCTCTGTCTGGCGAGCGGCCTTGACCTTGTCCAGGGTCATGCCGTCCTGCTTCCAGAGCTTCGCGCTCTCCCCGCGCTCTCCATAAGAGAGGCACACGACGGTGACTTCGTAACCCTTGGCCTGATGCAGCGCGATGGCTCCGCCAGCGCGCCAAACGAAATCCGCTGAGTGAGCGCTGATAACAAGCGCGGTTTTCTTGTCGGACATGATAAGAGCCCCTCTTGGTTGGTTCCGGTCGGCCCGGACGGACTGTCGCAAGTGACCCTAAGATGGAAGCGGTGAAATTGCCTATTTCGAATCGAGGCCCTAAAATAAGAAAATTCTATAGGGGTGGCATGCAAGGCGGCTTTCCGAACATTCGACACATGCGCGCCTTTCTCGAAACCGCGCGCACGGGTTCAGTGTCTGTTGCGGCGGAGCGATGCCATCTGTCCCAGCCCGCCGCGACGCAGGCCATCGCGCGGCTGGAGGCTGAATTCGGCACGCCTTTGCTGATCCGTGGAAGACGGCAAGCTGCGCTCACGACATGCGGGACGCTCTTTGCCCGAAGGGCTGCCAAAGCCCTGCGGCATCTGAAGGAAGGGTCGCAGGCGGCACTACGAGAAGCTGGCAACAGGGCGCAACGTCGATCCACGTTTGAATTTTCTGTCACGGCGTCCCAGTTGCGCAACCTGATCGCGATCGCGAATGCAGGTAGCTTTACGGTCGCCGCACGCACGCTGGGGCTGTCTCAGCCTGCCGTTCACAGAACGGCCAGGAGTCTTGAAGCGGTCGCGGGCGTGCCCTTCTTCACTGCGCGACCATCGGGCGTTCGGCTCACTCCGGCAGCTGAAGCTTTCGTCTTGGCCGCAAAGCTGGCGCAAGCGGAAATTCGGCAGGGCATTGAAGAAGTGAGCCGCGAGCTGGGCCAGGAACACGGGACTTTCGTCCTGGGCAGTCTCCCTCTCGCCCGGACGACCATCGTACCAAAGGCTGTCCATGCGATGGTGAGCAACGTCAAGAGGTTCCAGATCCGTGTCGTGGAAGGACGATATGCCGAAGTGCTGCGCTCCTTGCGGGAAGGTGACATTGACTGCCTGATAGGCGCGCTCAGGCACCCCGCACCTGCTGATGACATCAAGCAGGAGTTGCTCTTTTTCGATGCCCTGGCAATCGTGGCGCATCCGGATCACCCGTTGGCAGGGATGCGCAACCTGAGCCTTGAAGACACCCTGGAATACCCTTGGATCGCGCCGCCGAAAGAAACGCCTGCGGGGCAGTACCTGTTCGACACGCTCCGTATTCAGGAAGTACCCGAAACGCCGGTGCGGGTGATCTCATCGTCGCTTGGGATCCTGCGCGGGGTCCTGGCAGAAGGGCCGTACGTATCCATTGTGTCGCGACACCAGATCAATGTCGACGAAAGCCTGGGCGCCATCGCGGCACTGGACGTTCCTCTTTCAGGCCATGTCCGCGACATCGGCCTGACCTACCGCAGCGAATGGCGTCCCACGGAAACACAAGCGCAGTTCATTGATTACCTGCATCATTTCAGCAAGACAGGGTTGGATATGTGAGTCGGCTGATGACGGCCGCATGAATTTTTTAAATGTTGGTTCAATCACTTGAATTGATTAGCAACCAGCCCCGAACATTGGTGCCTGATCCGGAAGATCAGGCGGGCGCAACTTGACGTAAAGCGGAACAGGAATCGCGTTGCCTTGTGACGCAGCAAGCTGGGAACTCGGCCGAGGCGAATGCGGAGGCAAAGCGAAGCGAGGCGGAAGCCGAGGCAGACGCGATCCGGCTGATCAACGAACAGTCGAGCCAGAGCCCGCTCTACGGCGATCTCGTCGCGCGAGGAAGTGGGACGGAATCCTGCCGCAGGCCGTGTTGGGCGAAGGCGCGTCTTTCTCTCCTTGTCGGCCCCTGCGTTGGATTGATAGCGGATGCAGGCGCCGACCGAGAATGAGGACGATCGACAGCCCTCGGAGGCATCTGAGGTTTTCCGGACCATGCTCGCTGTGGATCCGGCGCCCAGTCGCCAGCGCTCTGTGAAAATCCTGAGAAAGCCGCGCCCGGACTGAAGAGCGGCGCGCCGGACCGCATGTGGCTGCCGAATGCGGGGCGGTGCGGAATCTCAGCGCTGCAAGTCGTCAGCCTGAATGAACGGGCGGCAGGACATGCCGCGGAAACCAGGCGGGCAGGACCGCTACCAGCCTAGACCTAGCCTGCGTCCAGAAGGATCCCAGCGCCAGCAGGACGACGCCCAGGCCCAGGATCGCGGCCCAAGCCCCCTCGCCTTCGGTCACGGCATTGGCGAGAGCGACGACGTAGAGGCAGGAAGCCAGCAGGAACGACCTTCGGTCGATGATCACCGCAAAGGCGGCAAAAAGGGCAAGTACCGGGAACAGCGCAAAAGGATGGCCGGCATCGAGCAGGGAAAGGGCGACGGTATTGACGATCGCGGGAGCGGCAACGATGTGCAGCCAGAATCCATGAGCGGCCCGACGCGTCACCCTGTGTGGGTCGCTGGCATCGAACGCTAGTGCAACCGCCAGCGCAACCAGTCCGGCCGCCATGGTGATCCAGGCGAATGGGCCTGTGGCGGAGAACAGGAAGATGTCCCGGAAACTCGTTGGGCTCTCGACCCTTTCGGCCGCGAACACCAAGGCCGCCGCGACAAACGCCAAGGCGATCGGCGCCATGGCGAAAGGTACCCGGTAGCGCAGCCACCAAAGGCAAAGGGCGCAGCCGGAAAGGAGAAGCGTCGCCGGCAGGTTTTCGTAGCTTCCGAAGATCGAGGGCATGTCGCCTTCCACGAGGGGCCAGATGCCAATCAGTGCGTTGACGGCAAAGAACAGTGCCAGCGCGATTGCCGGCCCGACCATGCGGCGGCGGCGGATGAAATACTCCGACAGGAGCAGCAGGGGCAGGAGGGCGGCGGCGCAGGCCCAGGGAACCACTTCCTGGTAGCTTGAACCGGCGGACAGGACATTGACGAAAGCCGCCCATCCGACGGACAGGATCGCCAATCCGGCGATGATGAATATCTCGTTCATGCCCCGGAAGACGGTGAAGGGCTCGTCACCTGCCGCCGTGTTCCGGTCGGCAACGAGGGCGAGGAATCGCGATGCCTGGAGCTCAGTCAGGATTCCGGCGTTCAAGGCCGCCTCGACGTCCTTGCGAACGGCGTGGTCAACGCCTGTATCGTCGAGTGTCTTGCTCATGGCGCCAGATAGACCTTGCGACGGTTGTCCGAGACGGCCTCCATGATCCGGGTCCCGTGCCGGGTGTCAAGGGAATGACTGCAGGCGTGAGAATTGACTGGCCGTCGTGCCTGAAGGATGACCAACGGCGCCTCGCAAGAGCCCGAACGTGCTCTGGGCGATCCGCGCAGTCGGCGCGCACGTGCTTCCCCCTGTCGCGGCTCAGTCCGAACCCGATCGAGCAGGCATTCGCCAGGATCAAGCACCGGCTCCGGAAGGCCGCCGCCCGGTCCAGGGAAGCGCTCTGGCGCACTGTCGGCGAGGTCCTCGACGACATCGACCACAAGAATGTGCGAAATTCCTCAGGCATGCCGAACATGGCTCCAACTAGACCGAACACGCTTTAGGACAAATCTTGCGGGGCCGTGGTTGATCGGCGGGCTCGCGGCGCCCTCCTGGCATTCAACATGAGTTCGAAGAGTCGGCGTTTGCCTCGGCGTCCAGCAGGGCTGCGAGCCCGGACCTGTAGTCGGGATACTTGAGGGTAACGCCGAGTTCGTCCTTGATCCGGTTGTTCCGCACCCGCTTCGACTCGGCGTAGAAGCTTCTTGCCATCGGCGAAACCTCTGCGGAGTCCAGGTCGACGACGGGCGGCACAGGAAGCCCCGACAGCCGGGCGGCGTGTTCGATCACGTCCTCCGGCGGTGACGGTTCATCGTCACATACATTGTAAATCGCTCCTGGATTGGGCCGCTCGATCGATGCCGCTAGCACTGCCGCGATGTCGTCGACATGGATCCGGCTGAAGACCTGCCCCCTCTTGACGATCCTCCGTGCGGTGCCGCGCCGGACCTTTTCCAGGGGTCCGCGGCCAGGCCCGTAGATTCCGGCAAGCCGGAAGACGTGCAGTGGCAGGCCGAGCGCCGCCCAGGCCGTTTCCGCCCTTGCACGCGCCTCTCCGCGTTCGGTGGTTGGTGCCGGCGACGTGGATTCGTCGACCCAGCTCCCCTTGTGGTCGCCGTACACGGCCGTCGTGGACAGGTATCCCACCCACTTCAAGTGCCGCGATGCGCTGATCCGGTCTCCTGCCAGTTCGAGAACCGGATCGCCGGACCCGGTTGGCGCAACCGAAACAAGGAGATGCGTTGCTTCCTGAAGAGGAAGCGGCTCGTCCGGCCAAATGAGGGCGTCCACCCCTTGGGCGCGCAGCGCGTCTGCCTTCTCCGCGCTACGCGTCGTGCCGATGACTCGCCATTCAGTTTCAAGCAGCCGTCGCGCAAGGGCTTGGGCTGAGAATCCGTGCCCGATGGAAAGAAGCGTGTTCTTCATCCGGTCAGGATGGATCGATTTTGGCCGGGTTCAAGCCCTTGCATGCATCCGGCTCTTCCGGTTCCGCGTGGTTTCGGTCGCCTTGGCAGTTCCGTCGTGAAACGAGCCGAACCAGTGGTCCCAGGGCATGTCGACGGTGCCGTAGTTGCACTCGAAATACCTGTGGTGGAGCTGGTGGAAGAAGTCGCCCATCCGTGCGCGCTCCTTGTCGGACACGATGAGCTTCTCGAAACCGGAGTGCGAGAAGATCGGGTGAACGGACTGCGTGTAGCCGTGGAACATGATGTGGAGCGGGTGCGACGGCACGACAAAGTGAATGAGGAAGTTTGTGTAGAAGAGCAGGTGCTCGACCGGGTGCATCGAGATTCCCGACCACGGTCCGACGTTTATGTTCCTGTGATGGAGCGCATGGGCGACCCGGTAGAGCGGCGGCCAGTGCAGCAAGCGGTGAATCCAGTAGAAGTGCAGGCTGGACCAGATCGGAATGAGCACGAACCACAGCGCGAACCAGACCGGATTCGACGGGAAGAACACCTTGGGAGCGTAACCGTTGGCCATCGCCCAGAAGACGAGCGCCTGCATCGCGGTCCAGAGCGTGATGCCGCTTGCGACCGTCCAGAACATGTTGTCGCGCACCTGGTTCCGGAACGTGAAGGTGCCGTTGTCACGTGCCTGCTCGCGGGAGTCGAATTTCGTGTGCCGTTCCTGTCCGCGACGCATGTGCAGCCACCAGTGAAGCGTGCCGGCCAGCACGCAATGCGGGATCAGGTTGGCAAGCCAGAGGCGCAGGATCCAGCCTGGGGCAGGCGAAGCCATTTCCGCAAGCGGAGGCAGCAGCGTCACGTAGGCGAGGACGGCCAGGGCGAAGGCGAGGGTGGTCGTCGAAAGGACAAGCCATGCGCCGGACAGCCACCTGAGACCGGCAAGCGGTCGGGGCGGCCATGCAAAGACCGGGCTCAACTGCACCTTGCCAGGATGATGGTTCCAGCGATCGGATTCCGGGTCGTTGAAGGTGTCGGTCAATGTGATGCCTCCCGATTCCAGGCCAGGGCGGTTTGCGTGACGGGCGTCCTTGCCTCGCATGCACGATGCGACTTCTTCGATGGTCCGGTCGCGATCGCCCGGATTCGCGCCCAATTGCGACATGTGATTGTCAGGGGTCGCCGTCCTCGCACGAAAGGTGTAGATTCCGAGCATGACACGTTCCTTGGAAACATGGGAGAATTCCGGCGCTCGCCTCGTCGCGGTGGCTTCTGGACGCGAACCTGCCGACCTTGTGATTCGGTGCGGCAAGGTCGTCAATGTCCAGTCGCGCGAGGTGCATGACGGATGGGAAGTCGCCGTCGCGAACGGCCGGTTCGCGTATGTCGGCCCCGATGCTTCGCACACGGTCGGCGACGATACAAGGATCGTCGATGCCGGAGGACGTTACCTGGTTCCAGGTCTCTGCGACGGGCACATGCACATCGAGAGCGGCATGCTGACGCCGGCCGAGTTTGCCGCAGCCGTCATGCCTCACGGCACGACGACCATGTTCCATGATCCCCACGAGATTGCCAACGTGCTGGGTCTCATGGGCGTCCGGCTGATGCATGACGAGGCGCTGCTTCAGCCGATCAACATCTTCACGCAAATGCCCTCCTGTGCGCCGTCGGCGCCAGGCCTGGAAACCACTGGGTGCGAAATCACGGCTGATGACGTGAAGGAAGCCATGGGCTGGCCGGGCATTGTCGGCCTGGGCGAGATGATGAACTTCCCGGGCGTCATTGCCGGTGACACGAAGATGCTTGCCGAAATCGCCGCGACGCAGGCGGCCGGGAGGACCGTCGGCGGGCACTATGCCAGTCCCGATCTTGGCGTGCCCTTCCACGCATATGCCGCGGGCGGTGCCGCGGACGACCATGAGGGGACGGCAGAGGCCGACGCGATCGCCCGGGTCCGGCAGGGCATGCGGGCAATGCTGCGCCTCGGAAGCGCCTGGTATGACGTCGAAAGCCAGATCACGGCCGTGACCGAACATGGCCTTGACCCGAGAAACTTCATCCTCTGCACGGATGACTGCCATTCGGGCACGCTCGTCAACGACGGCCACATGGATCGCGCCGTCCGCCATGCCATCGAATGCGGCGCCGATCCCCTGGTCGCGCTCCAGATGGCGACGGTGAACACGGCGACGCATTTCGGGCTTGAGCGCGAACTGGGTTCCATCGCGCCGGGCCGGCGGGCGGACGTGATCCTGACATCCGACCTGGAAGCGCTGCCGATCGAGCACGTGATCGCGCGCGGAGTTACCGTGGCGGTGGCGGGCGAGCTGAAAGTCGATTGTCCGCACCTCGACTGGCCGGCGGAGACGCGGTCGACCGTGCACCTGGGCCGCGTGTTCGCGGCCGGGGATTTCGAGGTGAAGGCACCGCAGGCAACAGACAGCGTGGTCGCGAAGGTGATCGGCGTGGTCGAGAACCAGGCTCCTACCGACGCGTTGACGGCCAGGCTGCCGGTCATTGACGGCGTGGTGGAGGCAAGGGACGGCGTGGCGCAGATTGCGCTCGTGGAACGGCATCGGGCCACCGGTCGGGTCGTGAACGGCTTCGTGTCTGGGTTCGGCTACACGGGACGCATGGCCATGGCCTCGACGGTG
>JAJEFO010000001.1 GCA_022820365.1 Silicimonas sp. | reverse complement strand
CCGCACTCGTGGCATTTCCGTGACGTGTTCATGGCGGGAACGACGATCACGTTCGCCGCCTTGTAGTCGATCTTCTGCTTCAGCGCCGTCCAGCCCGTGTTCAGGATCACGCGGTTGGTCCCGCTCTTGGCGGCGACATTCCTGCCGGGGTCCTCGACCGTCCCCTTGGCCGAGCGCGTCATCCCCTTCACGTTCAGGCCCTCGACGGCAATGCTGCCCGCCTTCACCGCAAGCGTCTTGCTCACATGGTGATGCCAGTCATGGCGCTTCTGCGCCTTCTTGCGCTGAACCTTCGCCAAGTGCCGCTTCGTCCGCTCGCGTCGCCTGCTTCCCTTCTTCCGGCGCGAAAGCCGGCGCTGCAGACGCCTGGCCCTTCCGTCGAACCGTTTCATGTCCGGCATTTCGTGAAGAACACCGTCGCTGTCCGCAACCTGGCCTCCGTTCCGGTCAAGGCCGAGAACGACCCCGTTGTCTGCCGGCTCTTCCAGCTCGACAGCGTAGCAGACAATGGCCGTCCACTTTCCGGCTTCCCGCTTCAGCACCGCCGAAACCGGCCTGCCGTCAGGATACGGGTTCCCGCCCCTGCGCCGTATCTTCAGGGCGCCGAAGGACGGAACGTGCAATGTCCCGTCACGCACCTTCACGCCGGAGACGATGGACATGCTGTTGAAGAATGGCTTGCCCTTGAACTTCGGGAAGCCTGGCGCTCCGCCCTTCTTCGTGCGGCGGAAGAAATGCCTGTAGGCTTCGTCAAGCCGCTTGAGCGTTCCACGCTGTATCCGCAGCGGGCATTCGGCCATTGCCGGGATGTCGCGGCGGCATTCGGTGACGGACCTGCACTGGTCGAAATACGTGATGCTTCTGCCCGTCTTGCGATAGCAGTCGATCCGCTCCGCCAAGGCGTCGTTCCAGAGTTGCCGCTGCGCTTCAAGCGTCATCTCAAGCCACCGCCAGTTTTGGCGCGTCTGCGGCAGAAGCCGGTAGACAACCTGCCTGTGCGTCTTGACAATGGCCATTGCGGTCGCTCCTGCGCGAGCGTTTGGGAGTGGACGCTCCGACGTCCATTTCACGCACCATCGCCGAGAGAGAACAAAATGTAAACATCATTCCGAATGTGACTCAACGATATAAGTCCCCATCGTTGCCTCTTTGCTGCCATCTTCGTGGCGCCTTCATGCAGTTTGGCGCATATGGCATGTGATCGCAAAGAGTTTCTTGCACGATCTCGCCTGCAGCCTCTTGCAGCCGCTTAAGTGTGCGCTTCCGGCGCTGGGCATTGCGGAAGCGTTCGGCAGGCCGGAATTCGGTCGTTCCTCAGTCACCGGGCATCTGACTGAAACAAAGCTGTAATTCCGGCAGGCTTCGACATGTCCCCGAAAGCTCAAGCGGGAAAGGAGAGTCTTCCCGTGGCATGTTGAGGACTTGACCGATCTTGATTGGAAGCGCACAAGCCCCTTACGTCTATACGCGGATCATGAGATATTTGTGGTGGCCCGAATTCTTGGAGGAGGCTGGGTACGGTCGTGTTCAATAACCCATTCGGCTCATTTCAGGATTCTGTTGCCGCAGCAAAGGAAGATCGCGAACAACTCGATCGGCTGCTGACAGTTTCCACACCGCACGAACGTCTGCTCGTCGCCGTGATTGGCGTCTTGTCCATGCTTCTTGCTGCATGGCTCTTCTTTGGTGATGTGGCCCGCAATCTCACGGTAGACGCTGTTATCGTCGAGTCCGGCGAAAGCCAGCAGACGGAAGGCCATTCGATTCATGCACTTGCCTGGATCAGAAAGGACTTCGAACCTCAAGTCAGGGCTGGATTGCCGGCGGTTGTGAGGCTGGTTGGCGCGGAAGGCGAAGTGGCAACGATCGGGGGAGAGATTCGGGATATTTCCGCAGCGCCTTTGTCCGGGCAATGGGCGGAGATTGAGTTGTCGGCACCGATTTCCGTGCGCCACGTGAAGGTCGCCCTCGACAAAGCCCCGGATGTCGAGATTCATGCGGGCACGAAATGCGAAATCGTAATTGATGTCGGCAGGCATTCGCCGATCGCACTGCTGCGCATGAGGTAGGCAAGAGATGCGGCTGCGCACCTCAAGCAGGGCTATGGGCAAGGCGGAATCCGTTCCCGCACGCCAAAGAGCACGCACGCCAATTCTGTTGCAGATGCACGCGTCGGAATGTGGTGCTGCCTGCCTCGGCAGCATACTTGGTTACTTCGGCAAATGGGTGCCGCTTACTGAATTGCGCGAAAGATGCGAGGTGAGCCGAGACGGCAGCAGCGCCGCGAGCATCATGCGCGCCGCCAGATCCTACGGTCTTGAATGCAAGGGATTGAACGTACGCGCGGATCAACTGGGGAAGCTGCAGTTTCCCCTGATCCTGTTTTGGCAATTCAGCCATTTCGTCGTCCTCGAAGGATGCGACGGCAACAGCTTTCACCTGAATGATCCGTCCACGGGGCGACGCAGACTGTCCGCCGAAGAGTTTGCCAAGGGCTACAGCGGCATTGCTCTTCAATTCAAGTGCGGCCCAGATTTCAACCCTGGCGGTGAGCGTCCAGACCTGTTCAGGCGATTGCACGCACTCCTTGCCGGAACATGGAGTACGGTTGCCGGGGTGATTGCATGCGGATTCTTGTTGACTCTTTTAACGCTCATCATTCCCGCATCGCTCAGCGTCTTCGTGGACGACGTGCTGGAGAACCATGGACCGTGGCGCGGGATTGTGGCGGCGATGCTTGGCGGCGGCGTGCTTGTGTACATTCTGACCTTGCTCAAGCACAGATTCCTCAGCCGGCTCGCAACCCGGGTTTCGATCGTGGGCTACGATCGAGGCCTGACGCGGCTGCTTCGCCTTCCGGTCGAGTTCTTTGATCACAGGTTGGCAGGCGACTTGACTGACCGAGTCTCTTCCATTGACCGAGTCGCCAAGAACCTGACGGATCAGGTCTTGTCGCGCGTCGTTGAAATGGCGATGAGTGCAGTGCTGCTTGTAGCAATGCTGGCCCTTGACTTCCGTCTCGCGCTGATTGTCGTGTTGTTGGCCCTGTTGCACGGAGTTCTGGCTCATGTCTTTAACGGGCTCCGGGTCGTCAAAATCCAGGCGATGAGGCGCGAACAGGGACTGCTGATCGGCTACGGCATGCAGATGCTGAGTCACGCGGACAACCTGCGCCTGACGGGATCGGATGACAGGCTCTTTTCGCGCTGGACCGGACAGCAGGCACGCGAACTGCAGGCGCGACAGCGCTATGCTGAACTCGGGGCGATCAATTCCGCGCTGCCGGTTCTCATCGCGGGATTCCGCGGTGCCGCGATTCTGGGCTTCGGGGGAAGTATGGTTTTGGCGGGAGACCTGACTCTGGGGACGCTGGTCGGTTTCTACATCTTGGCCGAGATGTTTCTGGCACCCTTCGGCCGCTTTATGGAGTTCGCCAATAAGCGTCATGCGCTTGAAACCGATCTGCAGCGACTCGATGATGTCCGCAAGACCGCGGAAGCCCCGACCTTTACGCGCCGAAACCCGGACTCGGCAACGATTCCGACGTTCAAGGGCCGGCTCCAGCTTGCGGGGCGGCTCGAACTGCGAGACGTCACGTTCGGCTTCAGCAGGAGCCGACCACCTCTGATCAAGGATTTCAGCCTCACCATTGAACCGGGGCAGCGCGTTGCCGTGGTCGGTCCCAGCGGATCCGGCAAGTCGACCCTGACGCGCCTGATAGCAGGTGTCTATCAGCCGTGGTCGGGCGACATCCTTTTCGACGGCCATCCCAGGGAAGAGATTCCCGAGGAAGTGCTTCGGCAGTCCATATCTATGGTGGATCAGGAGGTGGTGCTCTTTTCGGGCTCCGTGCACGACAACATCACCTTGTGGAACCCGGCCGTTCCGGACGAAGCCATATTCGCAGCTGCTCGAGACGCCCGGATCCACGACGAGATTCTGCTCAGGCCTGACGGCTACGCGACTCGCGTCGAAGAAGCCGGAGCGAATTTCAGCGGCGGACAGTGTCAGCGCCTGGAAATCGCCCGTGCGCTGGTGGGCAACCCGACCATGCTCCTGCTCGACGAGGCAACCAGTGCGCTTGACGCTGCAACGGAGGAATTTGTCGATGAAGCATTGCGCCGACGCGGCGTCACCTGCCTGATCGTGGCCCATCGGTTGAGCACAGTGCGCGACTGTGACGAAATTGTTGTTCTGGATAGGGGCGCCGAAGTGCAGCGAGGCGCGCATGACCAACTGATCGCGGATCGGGATGGAACGTACTACAAACTTGCAAAGTCGAGTTGATGCAGGACAGCAGGCAAAAACACGTTGCGATTTCCGAGCTTGCTGCTCGTTCGGGTACGTCTGTGCCCTGTGCCGGCAACCTTCCGGTGAAACTCGACGATCCGGACAGCTTCTGGTTCATTGACGAGGGCGCAGTCAACCTGTTCCTGGTCGAGGTCGAGGACGGTGTGGAGACAGCCGCACCGCAACATCTTCTGTCCCGCGAGGCGGGCTGGTTGCTTCCCGGCGTCGCGCCTGATGAACCACGCGACGGCAAGGGCAGCACGCTCAGCCTGGTTGCCAAGGGATCGCCGGGCACCATCCTGCGGCGTCTGCCGGCATCGTCGCTGTCCGAGGTGCACCCGTCGGAACTGGCTGGTCAGATCGACATGTGGCTGACGGCCATTACTGACACGCTTTCACGCTTTGCGGGCCGTATTTCGAGGCCTACTGACCTTGCCGAGCCCGGGCAGAGGCAGACCTATTCCAAGGGCACGCTGTCGGTGCGGCGCGGCGTGGTTTGGGTATCCGCACCACCGCAAGGTGCGGGCGTTTACATGGACATGGTCGACCGGGCGGAAATCGACGATGCAAGCATGACAGACGAAGTGGTCATTCCGCTGACGCGCACGAGCTGGTTCACCATGTTCGACGCGGCAACGCTGTCGGGGCAATCATCGGAGGAACTGGCGCGTCACGGCACGCTGTTGCCGGCGCTTGCCACATTCCATGAGGTTGCCTTCGGTCTGGAGCGCGTGAACCGCAGACTGGCTGTGGTCGATGACGCGAATCTTGAGCGCGCGCTTACAAAGAGCCGGCATACGGCTGAAACCGCCGCGCGGCAGAGACTCTTCAATATCTATGACCTGCCCATCGACAGGGATTCCAGCGCCGAGGGCACGGCACTCGCGGATGCGCTGCAGATCATTGGTCGTCGCGAGGGCATCGAGTTCAAGTTTCCGGCGCGTCGGGATCCGTCAGCATCTCCCGTCGGACTCGTCGACATTCTTGATGCATCAGGGGTGCGCGCACGCCGCGTGCGGTTGAGGCAGGAGGACAGGTGGTGGCGCGGCGACAGCAACGCGATGCTGGCATTCCGCGCGGAGGACGGCAAACCGATGGCGTTGCTGCCTGGCTTGTTCGGGAATTACCGGCAGATTGATCCGACCAGCAAGCGTGGGGTCAGGATCACCGCGGATCGTGCCGATGCGCTGAAGGAAGAAGCCTGGATGTTCTATCGTCCCTTGCCGCCGGAGGACGTGCAGCCTTCAGATCTGCTGTCAATCGCTCTCCATGGATCTGGCACGGACCTGGCGCGGCTCGTGATTGCCGGGCTTCCCGGCGGGCTGATCAAGCTGCTGCCGGCCGTCGCGCTCGGATTTGTCGCAACTCAGGCCGCGACGGGCGAAAATGCGGCAATTCTCCATGCTGTGGCCATAGCGCTTGCGGGATTCGGCCTGCTCGGCGCCTTGCTGCATCTGTTCCAAAGCACTGCGATGATGCGTTTCGAAGGACGTTCGGCAGCCCGTCTCGAGGCTGCCTTCTGGGATCGCCTCATGCGCCTTTCGCCAAAGATCCTGCACGGTCGCCCGGCCGGCGATCTGGCGACGTCGGGAATGACATTCCAGAACTTGCGCGACGGTGTTCAGGAAGTCATCGCCGACGGCATGCTTTCGGTTGTCTTCCTGCTTCCCGTCCTGGGCCTGATTTTCTTCTACAACGTCACGCTCGGGGTGATTGCCCTCGTCTTCAGCCTGGCTTCGCTGCTTTGCACCGTGGCTATCGGGCTGCGCCAGATCTCACCGTACGGGCATGCGATCCGCGCGTCGCGAAGTGTCGCCGGGAGGCTGTTCCAGATCGTAGGCGGCATCGCCAAGTTGCGTGTGGAAGCCGCGGAGGGATCGGCGTTCGCAATCTTGGCGCGAGACTACCGCGAACAGAAACGAGCAGAGCTCGAGTTGAATTCACTGGAGGGACATTCGCATGCATTTGGTGCCGCGCTGCCCTTCCTGGCCGGTGGCGTTCTTCTACTTGCGGTGGCGGTGGGTGACGGAAGCGTCGGGGTGAGCGAGTTTCTCGTTGTCTATCTCGTGTTCATCACATTCCAGTCAGCGATTGCCCGGCTTGGCGAGTCCCTGGGTGCCATTGCTGCCACACTGCCGGCTTTCGAACAGATGCGGCCACTGCTTGCGGCAGTTCCAAAGACCGAAATCGAAGGGGACCCGGTAGAATTTCTGGGCGGCGACATTTTATTCGACCGCATTTCCTTCCGCTACGATGCCGATGGACCGTTGATTCTTGATGATGTCTCGATTCATGCTCGCGCGGGCGAATTTGTCGCGATTGCCGGCGAGTCAGGTTCCGGAAAGAGCACGCTGTTCCGTCTCGCGCTCGGAATCGATCAGCCAGTTGCCGGTGCCGTGTATTATGACGGCCGTGACTTGAGGCATCTCAACCTGAAGCAGTTGCGTCGGCAGGTAGGAGCAGTGCCGCAGTCGGTTGGGCTTTATCCAAATGATCTTTGGGACAATCTGGTCAGTCACCGCGAGGGAGTCGCGGTCGAAGACGTGTGGAAGGCGATCCGGACCGCGGAAGTGGAAGACGAAATCAGGGGCATGCCCATGGGCTTGATGACCATGGTCGGTACCAGCAGTTCCGGTCTGTCGGGCGGCGAAAGACAGCGCGTCACGATTGCCCGCTCGGTGATCGAAAGCCCGCGAGTCATGCTGTTTGACGAGGCAACCAACTGGCTGGACAACGAAAGCCAGGCCAATGTGATGCAAAACCTTACCGCGCTGACTTCAACGCGGCTGGTAATCGCGCATCGGCTGTCCACGTTGGAACAGGCTGACTGCATCTACGTTTTGCAGGCCGGGAAGGTTGTGCAAAGGGGCTCGTTCAGCGAACTCATGGAAGTTGATGGTGTATTCAGGGAACTGGTCAAACGGCAGATAGCTTGATCGGAACTTGCCGGCAGTTCTCCGGGGTCTTGCCGTTGTTCCGTGAGCAATCAGGATTGCAATGACGTTGCCATTCAGGAAGGAGTGGTCGACTTGCAAGGGTTGCAGGACAGGCTACGGAATGTTCTCCCGAGCTTGCGGAGATCGGAAAGCGGTTCGCATCGCAGGCAATCGCGTTTCGGGTGGAGGAATGACACGGTTCGGGTTCGTTGCATCAAGGACGATCCGTCAGTCGACCGGGCAGGTGCTCGGACAGGTTTCCGACCAAGGTTGCCAAGTCAGGGAGAAGTGAGAAATTTGCTCCCTGCACCAGGTACGTTCAAATCGGTCGATCTGCTGAATGTCGTGCTGATGGCCTGACTCACGATGACGGAGAATTTCGATGAAGCAACCTATCGATGCGGAAGGTTTCCTCACGGCCAGAGCGGACGAGGACAGCCATTTTCGTGAACGTCTGCTCGCGAATCCCAAGAAAGCGATCGAAGAGGAACTCGGTGTCATGTTGGCCGATGACCAAGAGATTCACGTGCACGAAGAGACTTATTCCAGGACGCATCTGGTGCTTCCGCCGCGCAGCAGGTTCAACAAGGCCGAGAGGGAGGCGGCGAAGGATGGTGCGACGTCGCTGGAGTTTCTGCGCAAGACAATGCACGATCCTGCGCCACCCATGCGTCCAGCCGCATCCGGAAATGCGCGTGACCTCAAGAAGGGTGCAGGTGCAGAGACATTGGCAGGTGCGGGCAGGGAGAGCATCCGCAAGGGGCTTGTATTCCTGAAGGGCACGATCGACGACAACGGCGCCTGGCGCTGCATCCGGTTCAATGTGGGCGACCCGGACGTTCCGAGACATTTCGAAAGACCTCCGTTTGTTTCCGCTCTCTGCGTGCTTGCGCTGGAGAATTCGGGCGACGCGTTGGCGACGGAGATGTGTGCGGCCACCCGGGCATATCTTTCTGACACGATCGAATACCCAGGTTTTTGGCGCTATTATCGCCATCTTCCGCAGGATCTCGACAGCACCTCGCTCTGTTCGCTTGTCATCAGGGATCACCCCTGGATTGCACTGGGACGGAATGTTCCGCAGTTTCTGGCAAATCGAGACGAAGAGGGCCGCTTCATGACCTGGGTTCTTGCGGACGGCGAGCCTGATGTCGTGTCGAGATTCCGCATCGAAGCCGATCCCGTGGTCAACGCGAATGTCATAGCCTTTCTCGGCGACCATCCTGCAACCCGGAGTGCGCGGAATTGGCTGGAGGCCCTGATCGTCGAAGGACGTCTTGCGGGTTCGTCCAAGTGGTATCCTGACACGGTGTCGATTTACTATGCGGTTGCTCGCGCCATGAATCTCGCGAGGCCTACCTTGGAGCGGCTGCGTCCCGTACTTGCGGATCGAATCCTGGGCTTGCGCGACGAGAACGGAGACTTTGGCAACGTCCTGCAGACTGCCCAGGCAATATCGGCGCTCCACAAGATTGGAAGCCTCGACAGGATCGACGCAGGGCACCTGATCGAAGAACTCGTTGGCTCGCAACATGACGACGGCAGTTGGCCGGAAATTCTCGCCTTCGGCGACCAGACGCTGAAATGGGGCGTTTTCGGGCAAATTGGGCATGGTTCCGAAGCTGTGACTACCGCGTTTTGCATTGAGGCACTGGAGGGTCTCGTGGAAGCCGTGGAACGCTGAGCGATTTGCAGGTCGGCATGTCGGATGGTATGAATTGCCAGCCTGTTGTGAAACAACTGTTCGCTGGGGATCTGCCATGCCGCAGGATGCACTCGTAGGTGGTGACTCGGGATCGAAGAGCGCTGGCATGAGACCGCGTATCGAACCGTCAATTCTAAACGCAATTCCTCACTATCTGCCTTTGGGCATATTCCCTCTGATTGTGCTTGCCGCAATCTATGGCGGCTGGTGGCTGTTGCCTCCGCTACTCTTCATGAGCGTAGCAGGGCCGCTTGATAAGGCGTTGGGTGTCGATGGCCGCAACATGGACCCGGTGAAGACACCTGAGCGCCGGCTGATCTGGCATAATTTGCCGGTCTGGACCTGGGCATACCTGTGGCCGCCGACGCTCATCTTCGGCATGTGGCAGATCCTTGCAGTGAATCAATTTGCGGTTTGGGAGGCGGCGCTGCTGGTAATCATCCTGACGATGGAAGGTCAGGCAGTGTTTGTCGTCGGTCACGAGCTGATTCATCGGCGAACGACCTGGGAACGTCGGATCGGTGAGTTCCTGCTCGCATCGGCCTCGTATCCTCAATATGCCACGGAGCACGTTTACATCCATCATGCCTTGGTGGGCACACCGCACGACGCGGGTTCCGCTCCGAAAGGCGAGAGTTTCTGGCAGTACTTTCCCAAGGAGGTCGTGTGCAACCTTACGAACTCCTGGAGGGTTGTCAGCGAAAGGCTGGCGCGACGCAGGCTTCCCGTGTGGCATCGCAGCAATCCGTTCTGGCGTTACGGTCTTGGTGTCGCGTTCTGGTATGGTCTGGCATTCTGGATGGGCGGAATCTGGGCGCTTCTTGTCTTCATGTTCCTTGGGTTGAGCTGCGTCTTTTCAATGAAGATCAGCAACTACTTTCAGCATTATGGCCTGCGCCGTGTCCGTCTGCCGAACGGCCGCTGGGAAAAGGTGATGCCGCGCCATTCCTGGAGTGCCGACTGGAAATTCAGCAACTGGATGTTCTTTAACATGCAGCGTCATGCGGATCATCACGCGACGGCATCTCGGCACTACCCGCTGCTTCAGGTTCACGATTCCGATGAATCTCCGGAGTTGCCCGGAACTTACGCCGACATGATGAACATCGTGCTGCGGCCGAAGCGCTGGTTTGAGAAGATGGATCCGTTGGTGGATCAGTGGCGCAACCACTTCTATCCGGAAATCGATGACTGGAGCGCTTACGACAGTCCGGTCGCGGCAGCGCGGCCGGATGCATTCGACGCGATCGTCGAGATCTTCGGTGCCTCGCCGCGACTCGCCAAGTGGATCGAACGCAACGCGGAACTTCTCGATAACCTACAGGACCGGGAGTTCACGGATCTCGACCTGCCCAAGGGATTCGGACCGGACGCGGAGTCCGAAGAGCTGGCGCGACGCGGTTTGTCGCGTGTCTACTGGACCCATGAAATGGACGTCCAGGAAATGAAGGGCCTGATAGCTGAATTGCCGACGGCTGATGCAAGGGAAAGCGCCGAGATCGTGCGGAACTGGTCGAACGACAAGGCGTTTCAGATTGGGATGCACGTCGTGCGCGGGAACTTGTCGCCGGCGGAAGCCGCGGTTGCGCTTTCGAACCTTGCCGAGGCATCGGTTTCGACCGTGCTGGCCGCCGTCGTTGAGGATTTTGTCGACTGGTGCGGGCCGATGAGCAACGGCGGGGTTGCGGCGATATTCCTGGGCGATCTCGCAAGCAGGGAAGCTCACCCTGGCGTCGCTCTCAAAGTGCTGTTTGTACATGACGGCAGCCGCACCGACGACCATGAGCGTCTTTGCCGGCAGTTCCGTGGGGCCTTGACCGATTTGGCGCAGGGCAACCTGTTGTTCTCTCCGATTCCGCGCAGGTCGAAAGCCATACTTGAACTTCCATTGTCCCGGCTTGAAAGGCACGTCGGGACTCGGGACCAGGGAAAGATCCCGGCCCTGACTAGGGCACGATGCATATTCGAGTGCGGTGATTGGGAGATTGGCCGTCGGTTCGACGAAGCACGAAGCGCAATCCTGTCCGATTGTGGCGACGACGATGCTCTCATCTCGGGCCTGCGCGAACCGCCAGAAGGTCCAGCCGAAGCTGATGTGTCGACATTCGTCGGCGTACGTGGCGGGCTGGAAGATGTAGAGAGGGCTGCTCGAGTCCTCCAATTAACGCAGCCCGGCATTGACCTTGACGATTCAGCGCCGACCGCCGCAGCAGTGTTTGGTGCCGCCGGCGCCGAGCACCTGGAACAGGCCGCGGGCATGTGGCGGTCTCTGCAGGGCGTGGTGCGGCTCGTCGGAGAGGACGGCTTTGACGTGGCCGGGGCCGGAAAGAACGTCAGATCCCTCGTTGCGAGCGCATGCGGTCAGGAAGATTTCGCTGCGCTGAACACGGCGATTGCCGAAACCGCACGCCATTCCGCCAAAGAAATCGATAGGTTGTTGTCGCGCACGTGAAAGTACCTGTTCGACCGGCACGGAAACCCGAGATGTCGTCGCAGAAGTCCACAATCCCCCGGAAGGGGTTGCTTACGCGAGTCACGCCGGAGGACCAGGGTCTGGTCAAGCTCCCCACGCTTGCGCCGCACATGCAATCGCACACGATCGGAGAAGCGCAGGCGCTCTTGGTTTCGGAGCGGTTCAATACACTCCTGCACGGCGAGCTGTATTGCAGCCTGCTGCCCTTGCTCGACGGTCGGCACGCGAAGGACGACATTGTTGCACGCCTCGATGGCTCTCATGCCGCCACCGAAGTTCTCGCCGCAATTGGTTCGCTTTCCTCCAAAGGCTATGTCGTTTCTGCCGATCATGGCATGGAGCGACCCCGGGCTGCCTACTGGTCGTCCCTTGGCGCTTCACCGAGATGGGTCGAACGCCGGCTTTCGGAATCAAGTGTCGCGATTGAAGGTGACGACGGGCGACTGACCCGGCACTTGAATGAGCAGGGCGCCAGCGTGAAGGACTCCAATCCGAGACTCATAGCCATTGTGTGCGACGACTTCCTTGCATCGAGTCTCGGAGAGGTGAATCGGCGCCAGCTGGAATCCAGCACACCGTGGATGCTGATGAGGCCGCACGGCATGGAGGCGTTGTTCGGCCCCGTATTTCGCGCCGACGGGCAGGGGCCTTGCTGGGATTGCCTGGCCTACCGCCTTCGCAGCCATGAAGAAGTTCACAATTTCCTGCGCAATGTCGCCGGCGAAAGGGCGGCCTTCAAGCCATTCGCGGCTCAAACTGCCGTGCTGGAGGCACTATACGGCTTGATCGCGGCGGAAATCGTCAAATGGCTGGTGCTCGAAGAGTCTGCGCCGCTTCATGAGAACGCAATCGCGATGAATTTCGGCACGTTTGCAAGTTCGCAGCATCGGGTCATGCGCCGCCCGCAGTGCCTCGCCTGTGGCGACGAAGCGCTGTATCGTCCGGATCGACCGCCGGTTTCCTTGTGTCTGCAGAATAGTCCCAAGGCGCATCGCGGCAGCGGCGGCGCCCGCACTGTGGCTCCGGAAGTCACGCTTGCGAGATATCGCCACCTGGTGAGCCCGGTAAGTGGAGTCGTGACCTGGGTGTCACGTACCACTGATGAAGCGGATTCCTGGCTGCATGTCGACTGGGCCGGAAGCAATCTCGGCATGAGAAGCCGAACCTTGAGTTCGCTCCGACGAAGTCTGCGCAGCAAGAGCGCAGGCAAGGGAAGCACCCGAGAGCAATCCAGGGTCAGCGCCCTCTGCGAGGCAATCGAGCGCTATTCGGGCGCCTGCCAGGGAGACGAGATCCGGATCCGGAGGCGGCTCGTCGAGTTTCTCGGGGACGGGGAGGCAATTCACCCAAATGATGCGCAACTGTTCAGCGACAGGCAGCTTGATGACGCCAAGACCATCAACGCCAAGGGACATCCCTACAATGTCGTGCCGCCCCGTCTCGACCCCGAGGCCGAGATCGACTGGACGCCGGTTTGGTCGCTCACGCAGCAGCGGCATCGCTATTTGCCGACCTCGATGCTCTACAGCATGGCGCCAGAACAGCGGGGCCCCATGGACCTGATTGCCGATTCGAACGGCTGTGCAGCGGGCAATACTCTTGAAGAGGCCATCCTGCAGGGATTCTACGAATTGGCAGAGCGCGATGCGTTCGCCATCTGGTGGTACAACCGGCTGCAGGTTCCAAGGGTTGACCTTGCCAGTTTCGATGACGAATACCTCGCAGCGGCCGAGGCATATTATGTTTGCCGCGACAGGGATATCTGGGTTCTAGACATTACGTCGGACATCAAGATTCCCGCATTTGTCGCGCTCTCACGCAGGACGAATGCACAGAGTGAGGACATCATCTACGGTGCCGGTGCCCACGCCGATCCGCGCGTCGCCGCTCTGCGCGCGGTTTGCGAACTGAACCAGTGTCTGAGCTGGCTGCCGCGGCCCGATCGGACCGATGACAAGCCCATGATCGATGACCCGCTGGCCCTGTGGTGGTGGAAGACCGCCCGTCTCGCCGAGTGCGACTGGCTGGTGCCGGCGGCAGGAGAACCGCTCCGCGTGGCTGAAGATTATCCGACGGCAGATACGACCGATGCGCGTGATGACGTGGATGCGTGCCGTGCCATCGTCGAGGCCAAGGGCATGGAATTCCTTGTTCTGGACCAGACTCGGCCTGACATCGGCATGCCGGTGGCACGTGTCATCGTGCCGGGCATGCGCCATTTCTGGGAGCGGTTCGCGCCTGGCCGGCTGTATGATGTGCCCGTGAGCCTGGGCCGGCGCTCGCACCGACTAGCAGAAGCCGATCTGAACCCCGCACCCGTGATTGCCTGAGATCTTCCCTGTCCTGAAAGGCGAGGGCTTTCGGAAAATATGGAGAACCCGAATGCAGGTCAGAATGTCACTTGATTTAATCCGCAACGAGCGCAACTTCCGCACCCGCCGCCCGAAAACGGCCCAAGTTGCCGTGAAACGTGCACGGCACGACGCCTGACACGTTAACGTCAATCAACGCGATGATCAGACTTGGATTTCGTCTCTTCCGCGCGTCACGAAATGCGTGCCCGATTCATCGGAACAAAGTAAGAAAGAAAAAAATATGAGGAGGAATTGTCCGTGAAAGTTTGCGTTGGTTGCTTGATCAAGTGGCAGCGCCGGAAAGGCAAGAGCCGGCCTCCGGCACCCCGAAAAGGGTCGGCGTTCCCGCGCGACTTCCAGAAGGAATACCGCCGTTCAATCGGAAGACATCCACACTTTCCACGAGCCGGAAGCAGCTGTGGACAAGTTTGATTCCCTTGATTCCCGGACATACAAGCACACAGGTTCCTGCGAGGTGGGCGGATGAACATTGACGAAGCAGTCATGCTGACGCAGGACAGGCTTGCCGAAGAGGGCAACACCATGGGTGAATTGCTCGGGCACTTTCGAAGCAGCGTTTCGCGATGCCTCGTTGGGGATGCGGAATGGGAACGCATACTCCATTGCGCGGAGCTTCTTCCGATCACGATGGGGGCCCTTCCTTTCGGATTTGAACTTCCGCTGCAATCGCGCAGTCCGGAGGCGGATTTTGGCGCCTCTCTCGCGAGCGGAACCCGTGCGGCGAAGGTCTTCGAGCAGCGCGCACGAAGCAACGAAGGCGATGAGGTTGCCCAGGCACTCACGAAATTGTTCGGACAGATGGATGAAGAAGGCTCGGCCCTGCGCCAAATTGTCGGTCGCAAGGTAATGCTCGAATATGACATCGGCTCGGCCAATGAAGGGGACAACTCGTTCCCAGGAATGTTCCTGAGGCCCGGCGAACGTCCGATCCTGGGTGCATGCGGACAGGTCAATGATGTCGTTGACGTCGTTGACGCACTTGTTTCCTGTGTGGGCTGGACGTTGAGTGACGCTGAGAAGAAGCATGTTGAACGTGCCTATCTGGCCCAGCCGGAAGACACGCGCATGGATTCGTTCGGCATCTTCCCGTCGCGCTCACGGTCAATCCGCCTGGCAATCATGGGTTTCAAGTCGCGGCAGGAACTCGGGTCCTATCTTGGCGACTTGGGCTGGCCGGGCCAATTTCCGCGCGTAGAGTCAGTGATTGCCCGCTTTGGCGAGCGCGTGAACATCGTCAGGACCGGAGTGAACATCGACATAAGGGAGGATGGCGTCGGCTCGACGCTGGGTCTTACGCTCATCGTCAAGCAAAGATACACGAAGGACTCTCGCTATTGGCTCGACGGCCTGACTGACTGGGATCCCTTCCTGCAAGCCTTGAGCCATGAGGACATCGTCGTGCCCGAGAAGCTTGCGGCGCTTGCCGACTGGGTATCGAAGCCGACAACGCTCTTCGGGAAATCGGGACGGTTCATACTGCTGCGAGGAATTCACCACATCAAGGTCGTAATCTCCGAGGATCAACTCAGACAGGCAAAGGCTTACGTGTTCATGGTCCTCTCAGGCGCGGTCTCCACCTAGTCCCGGCAGTAACGGTGTCCTGCGCAGGCAGGAGCAATTCCGGGCACGCAGTCAGGTCCGACGAAAGTACGGTACTCCTGCCGACGGTCAGTGGCGACGTGTGGACAATGCCTTCTCGTCGCAATCCGGAGTGCGCTTGTCGGCACGGCTACCCCCATGATCAAGCTGAGCTTTCCTGTTCGCGATCAATGGATGGCGAGTGTAAGCAGATACTGAACCACATCAGATCCAGTCACACAAAAAGCCCCGGCCCGCAGTCGCAGGCGGGGGCTGTTCAAGCCATGTGCTCAGTCAGACGCGGACCATTCCCCACGATGGTGCCACGTCACTCAATGCCAAATCTACCAGCAGCAGCAAAGTCCTGCGGATATGGCTTCGAGTTGCTCCTCGGTGATGTTTGGATCGGGAGGCAGAGCAAGATGCACCGTTTGCATATCGCTCTCGTGAATCTCGATATTCATCGAGTCCGGAATCGTGATGCCCAATTCACCGCTGATTGTAGATTTCGGATCTGCAAGAAGCTGTTGCCTGAAGTCCGAATCGACGGCGGACTTGTCAACAATTTGCTTCAGCATTTCGTCGCCACTTCTCATGGCATACCTCCTTTGCAGTACGCACAGCACGGTTTCAAAGCGTGCGGTACGACACCTAAGTCAGCAATCTAGTTGCGTCAAGTCTGGTCTGCACCTCTGGCTTGCACCACAAGTAAGGCGGTCCATGACCGTTGTGGCCGGATCAAGGGGGTTCCCGGGGATGCATGAAGATGTCGCTTCGCCGCATCTCGACAAATGATAGAACTGCATCTTGATCAAGCAACGAGCGCAACATTTGACAGGAAAGGACAGCACAAGATCATTCATTCTTTCTTTGTTCCAATGATTAGGGCATGCATTTTGCGGCGCGGAAAAAGGACGAAATCCAAGGCGGATCATCGCGTTGAGTGACGTTAGCGTGTTGGGCTTCGTGCCATGCAAGTTTCACGGCAAATTGGACCGTTTTCGGGCGGCCGGTGCGGAGACTGCGCTCGTTGCGGAGTGAATCAAGTGGTCTAATCTGACCACGCAGTGGTGCCAACGCCCGCACTTGCATCTCTGCAACCATTTTGCGCAACTGCTTGCAGTTTGCGAACTGAGCTTTCTGGCAAGTGCGGCCAACTGGGATCAGCGAAGGGCATTTGGGATGATACACCCGGGCAGCAAAACCCTGAGAAGGGTAGCGGTCGTTGGGCGTGGAACGGCCGGGTCGCTGGCAGCCGCCAGTGTTTCGCGCATGCATCCCGACAGCGATCTCGAACTGCACCACATCTACGACTCGCGCATTCCGGTTATTGGGGTGGGTGAAGGCAGCTGGCCGAGCCTGGTCCAGGAACTGCAGCAATTGACGAACGTGTCCCATCAAGTCGTGCAGCAGCGCCTGATGGGAACCCGCAAGTACGGCGTCGCATTCGAAGGCTGGGGACGGCGTGGTCGAGACTTCACCCACTACTTCACGCCGCAGCAGGTGTCGTATGGATACCATCTGTCCGCGGACTTGATGGCTGATCTGCTACACGAATGCTCGCACGCCCGCCACATCGATGCGAAAGTGAATGAGATCAACCGGGTAAAAGGTGGGGCTGAAGTAAGGTTTGAGGGCAGGGAATCCGAACGCTACGATCTGGTCTTTGATGCACGAGGGTTTCCTAGAGAACTCCAACCCGAGCAGCACATCGACGTTTCCTTCATCCCAACCAACACGGCTGTCATCCGCCGTTGCCCGGCAATCATCAGGAAAGCAAAGGATGGACCTGTTACGGAGCATACATATACCCGCGCCGTAGCGCGGCCGCACGGATGGATTTTTGTGATTCCACTTACGATTCATACCTCTTACGGGTATATCTTCAATATGAATGTGTCGAACATTGACGAAGTCGAAGCAGACTTTGACAAATTCCTTGAAACCGATGGCGTCTCGGAGTTCGAGCAACGCGCCGTCATTCCATTTCCAAATTTCGTCCACCGGCAGATTTACGATGGCGCGGTCGCGCGCATCGGCAATGCGGCTGCGTTCATGGAGCCGCTCGAAGCAACGGCGATCGTGGCCGCTCAGTTGCAGATTGGCATGGTTCTCAACATGCGGCTCAACCGCTTGATCGAACACCTCGAACGTGACGCGCCAACGGTCAATCGGTTTCTCGTCAAGCGCATGCTGAGTTACGGACTGTTCGTGGGTTGGCATTATTCCAGTGGCTCCAGGTATGATACCGACTTTTGGCGGTACGCTCGTGAACGCGCTTGGCCGAAACATCGCAAGGCGGCAGGTCCGGAAGAAACGGGCTGTGACGCACTCCACGGTTTCGACGAGATGATCAAGCTGCTAAACCAGCCGGTCATAGACAAGGCTGACTGGAACCGGATGTGTGCGGTTCCTCTCACGAGTTACTCCCAGATGTCCCAAGGTCTTGGCTGCGCGTGACGATCATTGACAGGATGGATCTGGCCGGGCACGCGCCCGTCATGAGCATGCGGCCTTGCGCGGTATCGGGGAAGGGATGGCTCGAGATGCATGACCTGCGCCTCCGCAAGCCGGAGGGAATTGCTCATCGCACATGCCTGACAGCTTCGGAACATTGAGACGATGGCGGTCCAGGCAAACTGGTCTCCAAGGTCAAGGTGATCACGTACACCGACTTGACTTGGCTGCGAGTTTCGTCGAAGTGTCGTCAAGTGCTGGTGCCTGCCCGTTCATGCAGGTGAAAAGGGAATGCGAAAGGGTCAGTGACCCCAATGCAGCCGCCCCCGCGACCGTAACCGGAGAGGGGATCCATCGCGCCACTGGCCCTTGAGGCTGGGAAGGCCGGATCACCCGCAATCATCCGCAAGCCGGGAGACCTGCCAGCCGACTGGACGTGACCGGACGGGGGATTCCGGGGCGGGGCCGCCATTGCGGTGCTCTCGTTTCCTCCCCTTTCCATAGCAGAAACGAGGGATCCGTGGACGACTTCGCGCCGGTTGAACTATTGGTCTGCACCACGTGCCGCAGGGGGCAGGAACTGTCTGACACCGACGAGCGTCCTGGAGCGCTTCTGCATCGTGCCTTGGCAGCCAGGGAGTTGCCTGAAGGCGTTAGCCTTCGCGGCGTGGAGTGCTTCTCGAACTGCGACCACGGCTGTTCCATCGCCCTGCGGGGAGGCTCGCGGCGCTGGACATACGTATACGGGAATCTCGACCCGTCGAGCGCCGACTTGATCCTGGATGGCGCAGCAAGATATTGCGCGACGTCAGACGGGCTTGTCCCGTGGCGGGAACGCCCGGAGCATTTCCGCAAGAACTGCATTGCACGGATTCCACCGATTGAACCAGTGGGGACTGCCAAATGAGCGATCTCGCAAAGATTCCCGCCACTGTCATTACCGGCTTTCTCGGGGCCGGGAAGACGACGCTGATCCGCCACCTCATCGAATCCGGCAAGGGCCACCGATTGGCGGTGATCGTGAACGAATTCGGCGACGTGGGCGTTGACGGAGACATTCTCAAGGCCTGCGCCATTCCCGATTGCCCGGCGGAGAACATAGTCGAACTGGCCAATGGCTGTATTTGTTGCAGGGTAGCAGATGACTTCATTCCTGCCATCACTGCACTGCTGGAGCTTGACCCCGTGCCCGATCACATCCTGATCGAGTCCTCCGGGCTCGCTCTTCCCAAGCCGCTCCTGAAGGCCTTCGACTGGCCGGCAATTCGAAGCAGGGTGACCGTCGACGGCGTCATCGCGCTGGCCGATGCCGAGGCCGTAGCCGCGGGAAGATTTGCGCCCGACATCGACCGCGTGGATGCGCAGCGGCTCGCCGACGAAAACGTCGACCACGAAACACCGCTGTCTGAGGTGTTCGAAGACCAGATTGCCTGCGCCGACATAGTGCTGTTGACCAAGCCCGATCTTGCGGGCCCTGATGGCGTTGCGCAGGCGAGGGCAATCGTCGAGCGGGAAGCACCGCGTGCCGTGCCGATGATCGAGGTGTCGGAGGGCGCGGTGGACGCGCAGGTGATTCTCGGTATCGGAGCAGCAGCCGAAGACGATCTGGCAGCGCGTCCGTCGCATCACGACGGGGTGCCCGAGCATGATCACGATGACTTTGACACGATCGTCGTGGATATTCCCGAGGCTGACAGTGCCGATGACCTCGCAGCACGAATCGAGACTCTTGCGCGGCTGCAGAACATCCTTCGCGTGAAAGGGTATGCCTCGGTGCGCGGCAAGCCAATGCGCCTGCTTGTCCAGGGGGTCGGGACACGGATCCGCCATCAGTTCGACCGGGCATGGGAACCGGGCGAGGACAGGCAGGGACGCTTGGTCGTCATTGCGGAGCACGAAGACATCGACCCCGAAGCAATCCGATCGATCCTGGCGCCGGAAGAACTCGTGCAGTGACGCGCGACGCGCAGAATTGTGGCCGGTCGCGCAAGATCGGCACGCGGCGCATACACCGTCCGCCACACCTGCAGACAGTGCGCAGTCGGAGCGTGTCGGTGGGGAGATTCGGCACATGCACGTGATCTTTCGCGAGAGCTTCGGGCTCGAGGAAACCGAGACCCCGACCGACCTTAAGCAGGCGCCGGCCGATCTCGTGGCTCTGTCGTTCTCGGACAGCGATCTTCAAGCCTTCGCGGCCGGGTGGCATCGCGCAAGGAAACAGGGCACGCCGTTGCCGAGCCTGAGACTCGCCAACCTGGCCGCACTCAGGCATCCGGTTTCGGTTGACACCTATGTCGAGCAAACCCTTGCGGGCGCCAATGCCATACTGATCCGCGTGATCGGCGGGATTCCATATTGGGAATACGGGCTGGCTCAGGTAAGTGCTCTGGCCGCATCCAAGGGGAAGTCGCTGGCCGTGCTGCCGGGTGACGGCAGGCCGGACGCGCAGCTTGAGGCGATCTCGACGGTCCCGCATGCGACCTTGGCACGACTTGACGCGCTGGTGCGTGAAGGCGGGGCCGTGGCCGCGCAGGCGGCATTGGCTCAACTGGCCTTGGCGGCCGGTCTCTATGCCGGTCCGGTGGACGGCATCAGGACAATCCCCGCCTTCGGGTGCTGGACGCCGGAACACGGTGCACGGAGCGCGAAAGCGAGATCCGTTTCCGGGTTTGTCCGAGATGGCACATCCGTGCCCGCTTCGAAGCACGAGTGCGGCGCGTCCTGTCACGTGGAATGCCTTGGTGAACTGGATCAGCCCTTGATCATAGTCGTGTTTTACAGGGCCTATCTCGCGGCCACCGACACCGCACCGGTCGAGCAACTCGTGCAGGCGTTCAGGGATCGCGGATTTTCGGCACTCGGCCTTTTTGTTCCTTCGTTGAAAGATCCGGTGGCGGCACGCTGGCTCCGCGAGCGAATCGCCATCCTGTCGCCAGCCGCTATCGTCAACGCGACGGCATTTTCCGGCAAGGGCGTGGATGGTAGTTCTCCGTTGGACGTGGCCGGCGTACCGGTCTTCCAAGTGGCCTTGGCCACGTCGACCCGATCTGCCTGGCAGGATGCGGAGCGTGGCCTGTCGCCCACAGACTTGGCAATGCATGTCGTGTTGCCGGAAGTGGACGGTCGCATCTTTGCAGGTGTCGCATCCTTCAAGGAACCGGGCGATCGGGACGCCGACCTGCAAGCGAAGCTCGTGGCGCATCGACCGGCCGCGAACCGGATTGGCGCAATAGCTGACAGAGCCGCCGCCTGGGTCGCTCTCGCGAGGAAGGCCCGGCGCGACGCTTCAATTGCCATCGTGCTTTCGACCTATCCGGGCAAGGCTTGGAGAACGGCGCATGCGGTCGGCTTGGATGCGTTTGCTTCGGTTGAGGCAATCATGGATGACCTCGACTCCGAAGGCTATGCAGTCGGATCGGGGGACGGGCTGGAGACGGCATTGGCCCGAAATTCGATTTGCTGGTCTGTCGCGGATTACAAGGCTGCCTTGACAGAGTTGCCCGATCGCCTTGTCGCGGACCTTGAGGCAGTTTGGGGCAAGCCCGAGGAAGATGCTGCCGTTCGAAATGAAGCGTTTCATTTCCGGGCTGTTCGGCGTGGGCGGATCTGCGTTGCCCTTCAGCCCGAGAGGGGTCAGCGGGAGAGGCGCGACGACGAGTATCACGATCTGTCGCGGGTGCCGTGCCATGGATACGTCGCATTCTATCTTTGGCTGCAAAAGGTCGCCTGCATAGATGCACTGGTCCATGTTGGTGCCCATGGCACGCTGGAGTGGTTGCCTGGCAAGTCCGTGGCGCTCTCCGACCAGTGCTGGCCGGAGGCATTGGTCGGACCGATTCCGGTCATTTATCCGTTCATCGTCAACGACCCTGGCGAGGCGGCCCAGGCCAAGCGCCGGATTGGCGCCGTAACACTCGGCCATTTGCCTCCGGCGGCCGCAAGGAGCGAGACGCCGGGCAATCTCGTGAGGCTCGAGGCGCTGCTGGACGAGTTTTCCAATGCCGACGGGCTGGACCCCCGTCGCCGCGACCGTTTGCAGGACGACATCCAGAACGAAGCGAAGGCGATCGGACTCGACTCGGATCTCGGTCTTGAGCGAACCGAAGGCGCGGCCGAAGCGATCACCCGCATCGACCGCTTTGTCTGTGACGTGAAGGACAGCCAGTTCGGCGACGGGTTGCATGTATGGGGACGAGAATCTGCTTTTGAGGGGAGCGATTCCGGGGCAGGCGACCGAGTCTCGATGCTTCCGATGGATCGCACGGATGTCGCGGCGTCAGCGAAGGCGGAAAGACAGGCATTGCTTGACGCGCTTGCAGGAAGGCGCATCGAGGCTGGGCCGGCCGGCTCTCCCTACCGGGGACGAACGGACGTCTTGCCGACCGGGCGCAATCTCTTTGCCACGGATCCCCGGGCCGTGCCGACACGCGCAGCCCACGCGCAGGGCGTCAGGCTCGCAAAGGAACTCGTACGACGTCATCTCCAGGAGCAAGGTGAATATCCAAGGGGCTTGGTCGTGGACCTTTGGGGTTCGGCAACCATGCGGACTGCCGGCGAGGAATTTGCAATGGCGCTGCATCTTCTTGGCGCGTGCCCGATTTGGGACGAGGGCAGTGAGCGGGTTTCCGGCATCGAGGTGCTGCCCATCGCCGAACTGGAATGGCCCCGACTGGACGTGACTCTGAGGGTGTCCGGATTGTTCAGGGACGTGTTTCCAACGCTTTCCGCGCTCTATTCGCAGGCCATACGCGCTCTTGCGGTGCGAGAGGAGGCATCGGACTGGAATCCCTTTGCCGGAACCGAGCCCGGATCCCGCGTCTATGGACCGGAACCGGGAAGCTATGGCTTGGGCATTGTGCGCTTGCGGGAGGATCTCACCGAGGAAGCACGCCGCGAGGCGGGTGCCGCCTGGCTCGCCGCGAGTGCTTGGGCCATGGACGGCGATGGCGCCATCGAGGATCTAGACGGGCTGGCGGCGCAAGTGGCGGGAGCCGACGCATTCGTCCATCTTCAGGACCTGCCCGAGACCGATCTGCTGCTGGCCGCAGACTATGCATCGCATGAGGCCGGATTCGCGGCCGCCAAGGCGGTGGCCGGCGGCAACGACGCCGCGCTCTATCATCTGGACAATACCGACCCTGCGCGTCCGCGCGCACGAACGCTGACGGAAGAGGTTGCACGTGTCGTGCATGCCCGGGCGGTACAGCCGGGATGGCTGGCAGGTATGAAGCGCCATGGGTTCCAGGGGGCCGCCGAGATCGCTGCGACGCTCGATCACATGGCTGCGTTCGCTCACCTTGCAGACGTCGTGGGCTCGCATCTGTTCGATGCGTACTATGACGCCACCCTCGGCGATGCCGCCGTCACCGCTTTCATGCAGGAGGCGAATCCGGAGGCGCTGTCTGCAATGCGCGCGCAGTTCAGCGCGCTGCACAGATCGGGTTTGTGGTGCACAAGAAGGAACTCAATCCGAGTCGGTCTGGAGGCGGCAGAATGAATGCGGCTGGAATCCGGGGCTGGTGCCCGACCGCGCATCGCCCGATGATGTCAGGCGACGGCCTGTTGGTGCGAATTCGGCCCATGTCCGGGAGGATGACGGCGGACACGGCGCGCACCGTTGCCGACCTCGCGCACCGCTTCGGAAACGGCCTGATCGACCTGACCTCGCGTGCCGGACTTCAGATCAGGGGCCTCACGGACAACGCGCATCCCGAACTGCTGCGCGCGCTTGTGGCCGAGGAGCTTGTCCACGCCGACCCGGACATCGAAGCGCGTCGAAACATCGTCGTGACGCCATTCTGGATTTCCGGCGACCTGACGAATCGACTGGAGCGCGCGCTGGCACGGCGACTTGCCGAGCTGCCGCATTTGCCCGCGAAATCGGGCATTGCAATCGATACGGGGACGGCACCGGTCCTGCAAGACGTCGCGGCGGACTTCCGGTTCGAACGGGATGCAAATGGGGTACTGCTGCTGCGCGCCGACGGCGCGGAGCACGGGTGGCGCATTGACGAGGCCGACGCTTTCGACGCGTTGAAGGAGATGGCAGCCTGGTTCGTGGACACCGGCGGCTGCGAGAGCGGGCGAATGAAGCAGCATGTCTTGAAGATGTCTCTGCCCGAGAACCGGCAGCTTGCCGAGCCGGCAGATGGGGGAAGCCTGCCCGAACCGGGGTGCACCAAGGGCGGTACGATTGTCGGCGTGCCCTTCGGTGCGATGTCGACGGATGCGCTTGTCGGGCTGCTTGCGGAAGCAGATCCAAATTATGTGCAGGTCATGCCGCGACGATGCCTTTTCCTTGAGGCGGCCAGTCCCGCGACGCATCCGGCCTTCATTCATGATCCGTCGGAATCCCTGCTCGACGTTGCTGCCTGCCCGGGCGCGCCTCGGTGCATGCAGGCGACCGTGCCGACAAGATCGGTCGCACGGCGGCTGGCGGAGCGCGACCTGGGGACGCTGCATGTTTCGGGCTGCGCCAAGGGTTGCGCGAGGCCCGGGCCTTCCGACGTGACGTTGGTCGGGCGCCACGGGATGTTCGATCTTGTCAGAAACGGTTCGGTCAGCGACACCCCGGACAGGATCGGCGTTTCCGAGGCCGGACTTCTGGAGCTGTTCCCCTGATGCCCCATGCCTACGAAAGAGACGGTGCCGCAATTTATGCCCAGTCATTCGCGACCATACGGGCCGAAGCCGACCTTGCCCGTTTCGACGCGGACGAAGAGCAGGTCGCGGTGCGGATGATCCATGCGTCGGGAATGGTGGAACTCGCGGGGTTCCTGCGGTTTTCCGACGGCTTGGTGATTCGGGCGCGCAAGGCGCTGGAATCGGGAGCGCCGATACTCTGCGACACCAGGATGGTCAGTGAAGGCGTGACACGCGCGCGCCTTCCTGCATCCAACGAGGTGGTCTGCACGCTTCAGGATTCCTTGGTTCCGCATCTCGCGGTCGAGAAGGGCAACACACGCTCGGCCGCCGCGCTGGAGCTTTGGCGTCCCCGGCTGGAAGGCGCGCTCGTGGCGATCGGAAACGCTCCCACGGCACTCTTTCACCTGCTGAACATGCTGGAGGATCCGGCCTGCCCCCGACCCGCCGCGATCATCGGTTGCCCCGTTGGATTCGTTGGCGCTGCTGAATCGAAGGCTGCCCTCTGGAAAGACCAGCCGGTGCCCTGTTGCGTCGTCGAGGGGCGCTTGGGCGGAAGCGCCGTCACGGTGGCGGCCATCAACGCGGTCGCGAGTTCCGCAGAATGACCGGAACGGTTTACGGCGTTGGCCTGGGGCCCGGAGAACCTGATCTCATGAGTGCGAAGGCACTCAAGCTCCTGGCACGGGCCCGTCGCGTGGCGTTCTTCCGAAAGAAGGGGCGTACAGGACGCGCCCGGACGCTGGCCGGTGAACTGGTTCCAGCGGACGCGGTCGAATTTGCAATGGAATATCCCCTGACGACGGAAGTTCCCTTGGAAGATCCGCGATACAACCGGACCCTGGCGGAGTTCTACGACGGCTGCACCGCGCACCTGGCCGCCATTGCCGACGGTGGCCAAGATGTCGTCGTTCTCTGCGAAGGCGATCCGTTCTTCTACGGCTCATTCATGCACCTGCATGAGCGCCTGATCACCCGTGTGCCGGTCGAGGTAGTGCCGGGCATACCTGGCATGGCGGCCGCCTGGACGGCCAGCGGTGTGCCCATCGCCTGGGGCGATGATGTCCTGGCCGTGCTGATGGGCACGCTCGACGAGGATGTTCTGGTGAGGCACATGGAATCCGCCGATGCATTGGTCGTGATGAAGGTGGGGCGCAACCTGTCCAGGGTTCGGGCCGCGCTTGAACGGGTCGGGCGTGCTCAGGATGCCTGGGTGATCGAATGCGCCGCGATGGCGGATCAGAAGGTCACGCGCCTTGCCGATGTGCCGGAAAGCCATGTGCCTCCGTACTTTACGATTGTCCTGGTGCACGGACAGGGGCGACGGCCGTGATCGGGTGGGTTGCGGTTGCGGGTCTTGGACCGGGGGGCGACGCCCTGATCACGCCCGAAGTCCAGGCGACGCTGGCCGAGGCGACCGACGTTGTCGGATATTCCCGCTATGTCGACAGGGTTCCCGAGCGTGAGGGGCTGTGCCGGCATGCGTCAGAGAACAGGGTGGAGGCCGAACGGTCGCGCCATGCCCTGGAACTTGCCGCAAAGGGCCGTCGGGTGATCGTGGTTTCGTCAGGCGATCCTGGCGTGTTCGCGATGGCGTCTGCAATTTTCGAGGCGATGGAGGCCGGGCCGGAATCCTGGCGTAAACTGGATGTCCGCGTTCTCCCCGGCATCACGGCAATGCTTGCCGCTTCTGCGCGGGTGGGCGCACCGCTGGGCCATGACTTCTGCGTCGTCAACCTCTCTGACAACCTCAAGCCGTGGGCCCTGATCGAGAAGAGACTGCGGCTCGTGGTCGAGGGCGATTTCGCCTGCGCCCTTTACAATCCTCGCTCCAAGGCCCGGCCTGACGGGTTTGCGCGTGTCCTGGAACTGTTGCGTGAACTCTGCGAACCTGAGCGCCTCGTCATCTTTGCCCGCGCCGTGACGACATCGGACGAGACGGTCAGGACCGTTCCGTTGTCCGAAGCGAATCCCGAGATGGCAGACATGCGGACCGTCGTGATCCTGGGATCGAGTCTTACCCGCAGGATCGATCGGGACGGATTTCCGCCGCTCGTCTACACTCCACGGTCGGTGACGGAATGAGCAATCCAGTCCAGAACCTCTTCAACGGTGCCGACTTCGCGTCGTTGCGGCGGGTCGGGCCGATCGATCATGAGTATCGGCAGGCCGAGTTTCCGGGCGGCATCGATCTTGGCGCGGGCGCCGTCGCCGCCGGCGTTTCTGGATACCAGAAGATCGATCCTGTGCGTTTCCAGAAGGTTGCGCTCAGCCGCTTCTGCAAATGGCCCTCGATCAATGATGACATCGTGATGTGGCAGCGCTGGGCGCTCCCTCGGGACGTCGACGAATCGCAAGAGATAGTGATGTTGCGGCGCGATCTCGAAGACCGGGACTTCCATTCGCCCAATGGCAAGGAAAATGCGCATGGGCGTTCCGCCAAGCGATCTGGCAGCCCCGACCACGTCCGGCACTCGAGTCCAGCGATCTCCGGAACGGGGCGTCCAAGGCGGTCGTGCAAGCGCGATCAGGGGCACGCCAGCGGTTGCACAGGCCGCGACCGCGTTCCGGCTTATCTGCGCGGCAAACGGGTTGGTGGCGTCGATCAGGTGCGTAACGGAATGGTCCTGGAGATAGTCGACCAAGCCAGTCGCGCCGCCAAATCCGCCGGTTCGAGTCGGCAGTGGCTGTGCTATGGGATTCGCCACGCGGCCCGCGTAGGAGAACGTGGCACGCAGCCCCAAGGCGGCGACGTGCGTCGCAAGGGCGCTCGCCTCGGCGGAGCCGCCCAGGATCAGGAGATTTGGCGCCATGTCTGAAGCTCGCTGGCTGACGATCATCGGTCTCGGAGAGGATGGACCGGAGGGCTTGTCGCCTGCAAGTCTCGAAGCGCTGGATGCGGCGGAAGTGATCATGGGCTCTGAACGGCATCTGTCTTTGATCGGGAGCAACGGTGCCGAACGAATCACCTGGCCGATCCCGTTCGACGACGGATTGCCCTTGCTTGAAGGCCTTCGCGGTCGCAACGTGGCCGTGCTTGCGTCAGGGGATCCCTTCTGGTTCGGAGCGGGAAGCGTCATTGCCCGGCGCTTTGCGCCGGGGGAGTGGCATGCCATTCCCGGTACATCCGTGTTTTCGCTCGCGGCGGCGCGCTTGGGCTGGCCACTGGAGCGAGTGCCCTGCCTTGGACTCCACGCCGCCCCTTTCGCCCGGCTCAGGCCGCATCTGGCAGCGGGACAGCGCGCGATCGCAGCGGTTCGTGACGGTGCCGCGGTCGACGAACTGGCAGCCTATCTCAACGATCTCGGATTTGGCGAAACGCGCATGCATGTCCTCGAAGCTCTGGGAGGCCCGCGCGAACGATGCCGTGAAGTCACTGCAGGTACATATGCACTCAAGGGAGTGTCCCATCCGGTCGCCGTGGCGATCGACGTGGCAGGCTCAAGCACGAGCCTGTCGGTTGCCAGCGGGCAGCCCGACGATGTCTTCGAAAGCGACGGGCAGATAACCAAGCGGCCCATCCGTGCGATTACGCTGTCTACGCTCGCTCCCCGTCCGGGGGAAATGCTCTGGGACATCGGGTCGGGCTCTGGCTCGGTCGCGATCGAGTGGCTGATGGCGCATGTCTCGACCCAGGCGGCCGCCATAGAGATGAGCGCTGACCGCGCCGCGCGAATCCGGAAGAATGCAAGGGCGCTTGGCCAGGACCGGCTCGTGGTGATCGAGGGTCAGGCTCCAGGATCGCTCGGTGGCCTTGAAGCCCCGGATGCCGTGTTCATCGGCGGTGGCCTGGACCGTGGTCTCATTGACTGGATGTGGGGCAATCTTGCTCCAGGCACGAGGGTCGTGGCCAACGCCGTGACGCTCGAGACGGGCGCGCTTCTGACCGATGCGCACGCCGAATTCGGCGGCACGCTGACCAAGGTCGAACTGGCCGAGGCCGCCCCGGTCGGCCGGTATCGGGGCTGGAAGGCGGCCTACCCGGTCGTCCAATGGAACGTGGTGCGATGAATGCGCTTTTGGCCGAGGACCGATCCGCAATCGCGGGAGAAGAGGGGCGCTGTCCATGACGGTGCATTTCATAGGAGCCGGGCCTGGGGCCGCAGACCTGATCACGCTACGTGGTCGTGACCTTGTCGCCTCCTGTCCGGTGTGCATCTACGCGGGCTCGCTTGTGCCTGAGGAGATCCTGTCGCATTGCCCGGAAGGCGCGCGGATCGTGAACTCAGCACCGCTTGATCTCGATGCGATCATCGCCGAGTGCCTGGCTGCACATGATGCCGGGCAGGATGTGGCACGCCTTCATTCCGGCGACCCTTCGGTCTGGTCCGCCATGGACGAGCAGATGGAGAGGCTCAGGGACGAGGGCATACCCGTGTCGATCACGCCCGGCGTGCCGGCATTCGCTGCGGCGGCAGCCGCGCTTGGGGTTGAGCTGACCGTGCCGGGAGTCGCCCAGTCGGTCGTCCTAACTCGCACGTCCGGACGCGCATCCGCCATGCCCGAGCGCGAGACGCTCGCGGGATTCGCGGCGACGGGCGCGACGCTGGCCATCCACCTTTCGATTCACCGGCTTTCGGAAGTCGTGGCCGAACTGCTGCCCTTCTACGGTGCGGACTGTCCCGTGGCTGTGGTATTTCGGGCGAGCTGGCCCGACGAGAAAATCGTTCGCGGCACGTTCGCCACCATCGTGGAAGAGATGGATGAGAGCATTGCCCGGACTGCACTGATTCTGGTCGGCAAGGCATTGGGCGACGAGCGCGGGCGGCGGAGTGCGCTGTACTCGACTGACTATGATCGGCGCTACAGGCCCCGCGCGGCTGTCGATGCACATTCAAGCTCGATTGAGCCTGACTAGACCCGAAGAGCCCTGCTCCCTTTCACGAGCATCGGGGCAGCCGACCGGGCGCTGACCCCATTGTCGCCAGCGCCGGTCCGCTCGTGGATGTCCCAATTCTATTGGACGATTCGCCAGCTGCCGTCGGCTTCCCGGCAGGCGATTCCGTAGGCCTCCTCGCTCTCGCCAGCAATCCTGACCGTGCTGACATATTCGCGGCAGGGCTGCCCTGCCGAGTTGCTTCCCACTTGGGTGACGCTTACCTGCCCGGCGGCCGGGCCGCCGGCATTGGCGGGATTCTCCCAGACATAGGTGTCCGACGAACCGGATGCCACTGCCTGAAGAGTCGCCTGTTCGGCCATGGCCCGGGACTGTTCATCAAGGGAGCGTCCCAGGGCGCCGCCAACGCTCGCGCCGATCACGGCACCCAATGCGGTGGCGGCAACCTTGCCGTCGCCTTTTCCGAACTGGTTGCCGATCGCGCCACCGGCGATGCCGCCGAACGTCGTGCCGGCCAATTCGTTTGACCCCATGCAGCCGCCAAGAGCAGCGGCCAGCACCAAGGCAGAACCCGCCCTCAGAGTTCTTCTCATCGTGTTACGTCCCTTCGTCATTTTTCTCTCTTTCATCATGCGTTCCCCGTTCAATCTGACCTTCGCGCCGGCCACACCGGGCGCTCAGATCGAGGAGGAATGCGCGCTCCATTTGTTGACGCTACGGAGTGAGTGTGGCAGGTTGGCCACCGGGTTGTCCAGACCTCCCGAAAGTCCTCAATCTTCAGGGCGGGTAGATGTCAAGTCACGGGGCCTCGCACTGGATGGTCCGGCATGAAACAATGCATGGAGGCGTGCGCTCGGTCTGGGCTGCAAGATGGATTCCGACCGGGTCCGGAGACGGGGGATGCGTGCCGTGAGCCCCATTCAGCTTCCGCCCGGGTTGTTCGTTTCCGCTCCTGCGTCAGGAACTGGCAAGACCACGGTTGCATTGGGTCTCCTGCGGGCGCTTCGTGACGACGGGCTTTCTGTCCAGCCTTTCAAGAGCGGACCGGACTACATAGATCCCGCCTTCCACGAGGCGGCGGCAGGACGGCGCTCCTTCAACCTAGACAGCTGGGCCATGGATGAAAGCCTGTTCGCCACCATCGCGGCGGAGGCGTCCGGCGCGGACATCGTCGTCGCCGAAGGCTCAATGGGCCTGTTTGACGGCGTTGCGGGGCGAGGCGCTTCCGGATTCGGTTCCAGTGCCGAGACCGCCCGGCGGGCGGGCTGGTCCGTGTTGCTGGTTGTTGACGTCGGCGGTCAGGCGCAGTCTGCGGCCGCGACTGCGCTCGGGTTCAAGTCCTATGATCCGGAACTGCCCTTTGCGGGCGTCATCCTGAACCGGGTCGCGAGTCCCAGGCATGAACGCCTGGCGCGGCTCGGCATGGATCGTGTCGGCATCCCGGTGCTGGGCGTTCTCCCAAGGCGCGGGGACCTGCAACTGCCCGAACGGCACCTGGGCCTCATCCAAGCGGTCGAGCATCCCGATCTGGAGCGTGCCATTTCGGACTATGCAGCGTTTCTTCGCGAGCATGTGAACCTTGAAGCGCTCCGCGAGATTGCCTCGTCGACCGGCCTGGCCACGCCCGGTGCCTTGCCGAACCCACCTGCGCAACGGATTGCGCTTGCGCGGGACGCGGCGTTCTCCTTTGCCTATCCGCATCTTCTCGAAGGCTGGCGACGGGCCGGGGCGGAGGTAGTGCCATTTTCGCCCCTCGCGGACGAGGCGCCCGATGCTTCGGCTGATCTCGTGTGGCTTCCCGGCGGATATCCGGAGCTTCACGCAGGACGACTGGCGGACTCTTCTCGGTTCATGGATGGTCTGCGCAGGCATGCCGAAACCCGACCTGTCCACGGCGAATGCGGAGGGTACATGGTGCTCGGGGAGGCGCTGGTCGACAAGGATGGCAGCAGCCATCGGATGGCGGGTCTTCTCGGACTCGTGACGAGCTACGAGCAGCGCAAGTTCCACCTAGGTTACAGGCGTGCGGTCCTGGTGGCCGGAATGCCTGGCTTCGGACCCGGGTGCGCGCTGAGGGGTCACGAGTTTCACTATTCGACCATACTTGAGCAGCCAGACGCGCCCTTGGCCGAGGTTTTTGATGCCGACGGCAAAGCTGTGCCGGAAACGGGATCCGCACGCGACCATGTTACGGGCACATTCTTCCACCTCATCGCGGGGGAAGCATGAGCGGGTTCGTGAGTTTCGTGGGCTCTGGGCCGGGCGATCCGGAACTGCTGACGCTTAAGGCAGTGGACCGGCTGCGGCGCGCAGATGCAGTCCTGTATGACGACCTTTCATCCGGCCCGATCCTGGAACATGCAGGACCTGATGCGGACTTGGTAAGCGTTGCCAAGCGCGCAGGCCGGAAGTCGCCGCGGCAAGATCATGTCAGTCGCCTCCTGGTCGACTATGCGAAGCGGGGAGGGCGAATCGTGCGGCTGAAGTCGGGCGATGGCGGCATCTTCGCTCGGCTGGAAGAGGAACTGGAAGCGCTTCGTGCAGAGGCGCTGGAATTCGAGATCATTCCGGGCGTGCCTTCCGCCTGCGCGGCAGCGGCGGAGGCAGGAATCCCGTTGACGCGGCGACTGGCCGCACGCCGCGTGCAATTCATCACCGGTCACGATGTGGCGGGGAAGCTGCCGGGGGACTTGAACGTTGCAGCGCTCGCCGACGCTTACGCAACGACGGTTGTCTACATGGGGCGCCGCACCTTTGCCGACCTTGCCGAGATCTTGATGGCGCACGGCCTGCCTGGCGAAACGCGTGCGCTGATGGCAGAGGGAGTGACTACCAGCGAGCAGAATATCGGCAGGTACACGGTTGCCGAACTCGCAAGCCGCCTGCGCGAGCGAGACCCGGACCATGCGCCGACACTCATTCTTTATGGCGCGTTGTCCGATGGATGAACTGGTTCTGATCGGGATCGGCACTGGAAGCCCTGACCACCTGACGCGTGAGGGCGAGGCGGAGATTCGAGGTGCGGAGTGCATCCTGATTCCGAGGAAAGGAGCAGCAAAGGCGTATCTGGCGGAATTGAAGAAGGACATCTGCGTGTCCGTTCTCGGCGAAGAGGCTGAATCGCGGATCCTGGAGTTTGACATGCCTGTCCGTGCTTCCAGCCCCGACTATCTCGAGAGCGTCGATGCCTGGCATGGCGAAATCGGCGAGGCCTGGAATGCGGCCCTTGAGGCCAGGGATGTGCAGCGCGTGGCGTTGCTCGTTTGGGGCGACCCGTCGCTCTATGACAGCACCCTCAGGATAGCGGCGCGACTTCGCCCAGCGCCGACGGTCCGGGTTGTGCCGGGCATCACCGCATTGCAAGCTCTGACCGCCGCGCATGCCATTCCGCTCAATGAGGTCAACTCGCCGGTCACGATCACGACCGGGCGACGGTTGCGCGAAGAAGGATGGCCCAAGGGTGCGGAGACCGTTGCGGTGATGCTGGATGGAGAACTGAGCTTTCGGCACCTCGATCCGAACCAGTTGCATGTCTGGTGGGGCGCGTATCTCGGAATGAAGGATCAGGTCCTGGCAAGCGGCCCCTTGAACGAGGTTGCCGGACGGATTGCCGAAGCTCGGACAGCAGCGCGTGCCGCACATGGCTGGATCATGGACACCTACCTCCTGAAGCGTCGCAATCGTGATGTGACAAAGCGCTCATCCGCGAGTTGATGCAGGCGCGTTACTGGCGAAGTACAGGACAGCAATCGATTCTGAGTGCCTTCTTGTCTGCTGCCCTGAAGCGAGATGGCAAGTACGCCTTGCCTTTCCTTTGCAGTTGGTTGCAGCCCCCCGCTCCCAATCTTGTGTAGCCTCGGCACGTTCATCCTGGCTCCGCGCTTCTGGACTCAGGATCCTTCGGTGTGCCGGACGTACAGCCCCCAATCCAAGCCAGAGCCAAGGTGACTGGCCGCTTTCCGAAATTCGCTTCCGATTGCATGCTTTGCAATGGGCTCAAGTTCATGGTCATATTTGTTGCACGTCGGACAACTCCGATCCGTTGAAGTCGAATTGCGGTCCTGGAAAGACGACATGCAAAACAAAGTGCTGAACACTGGAGCGCGTGTCGTCGGTGGAGGTGGAACCCTGCCGGCCGTCAATCCGTTGACTGGCGAAGCCATGGCCAGTATCGCTGAGGCGTCGCCTGATCAGATCGAGGCTGCCATAGTTGCCGCACACGAGACCTCTCGAACGTAGGCCGGGGTAGAACGTCGTGAGCGCGCAGCCATTTCCCAACCTTTTTTCTCCGGTCGACATCGGAAATCTCACGCTCCGCAATCGAATCGTGTCGACGGGACACGAAACTCATCTGAACGAAAGGGGCCAGATCGGCGACGCGATGATTGCCTATCACGAGGCACGCGCCCGTGGCGGCGCCGGACTCATCGTAACCGAAGTTGCGCTGGTTCATGCCAGCGCCGTGTTCGTAGCCAATCCGATCCGGGTTGATACCGATAATTGCATTCCCGGATACAGCCGACTCGCGCAGGCGGTGCACAGGCATGATTGCGGACTGATTGCCCAGCTCTTTCACCCCGGGCGCGAGATGCTGGCATCAGAAGACGGTACCGCGCCCGTTTCCTTCAGTGCTTCGCCTGCGCCTAACGAGCGATTCCACGTCATGCCGCGGCCAATGTCACGGGAAATGATTGCCGAGGTCATCTCGTCTCACGGTGATGCGGCCCTGCGGATGCAGGAAGCTGGCCTTGATGGGGTCGAGATCGTTGGATCGCACGGGTACCTACCGGCGCAGTTTCTGAACCGCCATGTCAATCAACGCAGCGACGAGTATGGGGGCTCTCTCGAGAATCGCGCCCGCTTCATTTGGGAAATTGCGTCCAACATTCGCGCCAAGGTGGGCGAGGAATTCGTCATCGGCCTGCGGCTCTCGGGGGACGAGCGCAGCTTTGAGGGCATAGAACAGGCCGAGATGCTGGACGCTTGTGAATTCCTTGCCGGCGAGTCCACGCTGAACTACTTCAGCGTTGTCGCTGGATCCTCAGCAACTCTCGCGGGTTCAGTTCACATTGTGCCGTCGATGGACGAAGAGGTGGGTTATACCGCGCCTTTGGGCCGTGCAGTGAAGGCGCGGACGGGCGTGACAACGATGGTGACCGGTCGCATCAACCAGCCGCAGGACGCCGAACGCATCATCGCTTCAGGGCAAGCGGATCTTTGCGGCATGACGCGCGCAATGATCTGCGATCCGGAACTGGGCGAAAAGGCGAGGACGGGACGTGCCGACGACATCCGCGCTTGCATAGGCTGCAACCAGGCCTGCATCGGCCACTTTCACGCGGGCTATCCGATTTCGTGCATACAAAATCCGGTAAGCGGCCGCGAGACCACTCTTGGTCGAGTTGAATTGGCGCGCACGAAGCGGAAGGTCATGGTAATAGGTGGCGGGCCCGGCGGAATGAAGAGCGCTGCCGTCGCCGCAGACCGAGGTCACGACGTCACGCTGTTCGAAAGGGATGTCCAGCTTGGCGGCCAGGCGCGACTGGCGCAGGCTTTGCCGCATCGTGCAGAATTCGGCGGGATCATCACGAATCTGTCACGCGAAATGGCCGTCGCGGGGGTGGAAATTCGCAGGGACATCACCGTTGATGAGACAGTAATCAAGGAATTTGCCCCGGACACGATCGTCGTTGCGACCGGTGCCGAACCGAGATGGCCGGACTTCGACGGTCGCGATGACGCTCATGTCGTGGATGCCTGGCAGGTTCTTCGCAACGAGGCGAATGTCGGCAAATCGGTCGTGGTGGCAGATTGGCGTGCCGACTGGATAGGGATCGGAATTGCCGAGCACCTGGCACTGCGAGGCCATCAGGTGAAACTGGCCGTCAATGGCTACATGCCCGGCCAGACAATTCAGATGTATGTGCGTGATGCGAGTATCGGACGTCTGCAGAGCCTCGGCGTGGAAATGATGCCCTACGTTCGACTGTTCGGAGCCGATGAAGATACTGTCTACCTGCAACATATCATGAACGATGAACCAGTGATTTGCGAAGGTGTCGACACGCTTGTCCTGTGCCAAGGCCACAATCCGCGGGACACGGTAGAGGAACTCGTGCGCAGTCTCGGCATAGAACATCACCTCGTCGGCGACTGCGTCTCGCCACGCACTGCAGAGGAAGCAGTTCTGGAGGGGCTGCTTGCAGGCCGCGCCGTGTAGGATCAAAGGCGCATTCCAAGGAAATCCAGCCACGGTCTCGACCGGACGACGGTTGCGTCAAGCGGGATGGCTCGCGGCCCGTGAGCAGATTGCCGGGACCTGAACGGCTGCGCGCGAAACGCATGGGCGGATGATGGACGCCAAGTCTCCGAAACGTCGCAAATGAGTCACGTCCTGCCGCCGAAAGTCGTTGCGCCCGGAACGCGGCACGGGCTACATGTGCTTGCCTGATCCTGCCGGACGTCCGGCAGGCTGGAGGGAATGCGGTGCAGCCACACGGCTCAAGCCGCAGCCGCCCCCGCGACTGTAAGCGGAGAGCGCAGCCCGGAACCCACTCCCGGAGTGCAGGGGGGAAGGAGGGCGAGGCGCGATGACCCGCGAGCCAGGAGACCTGTCGGGCATGGATCAACCGCCGTCGGGTAGGGCGGCAAGGAGGTAGACATGACGACACGTACACTTGTCGAGGCGCGTCCCGCATCGGCTTCGCTTGGAGTGCTCTTGGCGGCTCTTCTCGGACTAGGAATCGTTGTGCTGACAGGCCACGTCCAGGCCGATGCATTGCATGCAGCCGCCCACGACGTGCGTCACGCCAACGGTTTTCCCTGTCACTAGCAATGCTTGTCAGGATTCTGACCAGCGGTTTGATCGCTGGAGCCGTGGCCGGCTTATGTGCCGCGGTCCTTCACCTCTTGTTCATTCAGCCTGTCCTCTTGCATGCCGAGCTCTATGAAAGCGGAGAACTGGTGCATTTCGGGGCCGCGTCCGGTTCGGCCGCCCGTCCCGGGTTCGGACTCGATCCAGTCCGAGACGGGCTGAGCGTGATCTTCAGCATGCTGACCTATGCAGGCTTTGCGTTAATCCTGGTTGCGCTGATGGCGCTGGCCGAAGGGCGTGGGGCGGTGATCTCAGCACGCAACGGGTTGCTTTGGGGCGTTGCCGGTTTCGTCGCGGTGCTGCTTGCGCCCGCGTTTTCCCTTCCTCCTGAGGTGCCCGGAGTCGCGGCTGCGGAAATCCTGCCAAGGCAGGCGTGGTGGTTCGCGACCGCCATAGCGGCAGGGGCGGCCATGTGGCTTCTTGCATTTGGGCGAGGCTGGCGAGCCTGGGGCATCGTCGTTGTACTGTTGCTTGCGCCCCATGCCATCGGAGCGCCGGAGCCAGACAGCTTCGCGGGTCCTGTCCCGACCGAACTTGGGGCCCTGTTCGCGGCACGCGTCTTGGGAGTGGGTCTTGTCGTGTGGACGCTACTCGGGCTCATATCCGGAGTGCTTTGGTCCAATGATCACGAGATGGGTTCGTGAACCGCGCGTTCGCTCTGCTCATAATTGGACTGGCATTCGGCGGCGGCATTGGATTCGTGCTGGCGGCGGCCAATGGCGTGACGCTTGACGGTCACGATCATGCAGACGACCAACGTTCGGAACACAGCGGCACTGGCGGGGATTTCAGTAACGGCCACGACAATCATGAAATGCTGGATCTGGCAGGGAGCATTGTGCCTGCACTTGATGTCCGTGTGGAGGAGGACCTGGAACAAGGCTGGAACTTGCACGTGTTGACCACGGACTTCACGTTTTCGCCCGCAAATGTCGGTCGAGCCCACGCGCCGGGGGAAGGCCATGCACATGTCTACGTGAACGGGCGGAAGGTCGCACGGCTTTACGGACCATGGATGCACATCGCGACATTGCCGGAAGGCGTGGTGGAGATTCTGGTCACACTGAATGCGAATGATCACCGGTTGTTGTCAGTGGGCGGAACGCCAGTCGAGGCAAGGGTCTTGCTTGGGCAATAGGGCCTGATGGGGACCTTGAAGCTTGTGCCGGGCGGTGCGCATTTTGTGATCGGTGCATGTCTTGGTACGGCAAGAGGCAAGTTGCGTAAGGGCGAATTAGGCTCAGGAGCTATGGACCAAGGTATCTTCACCAATATTCGCCCGACTAGTCGTTTGTCCACGAATTCCTTCGTGACAGCATCACTCTCATGCCTGCGGGAAGGATCATGACTGGCAAACGCAAGAAGCGCTCATTGCCCCGACTTGATGAGGCGGACCCGAATCAGATGCCCCGCCTGGAAGCCGTTGGCGGTCGGCTGAACATCCTCAGCGACGCGGACATGGCCCGCATCCATGAAGCTTCGCTGGCGCTTCTCGGCGACTTCGGGATGAGTGACGCGCCTCGCTCCGTCACTGACTTGGTGTGTCGCGCCGGCGGCTCGGTCACCGATGAAGGGCGTCTTGCCTTTCCGCGCAAACTGGTCGAACGCGCCCTTGAGGGTCTTCGACGCGAGGTCACGTTGTTCGGGCGCGAGCCCTGTCACGATCTGAGGCTTGACCGTTCCTCGGTTCACGTCGGGTCGGGAGGTGCGGCACCCATGATCCTGGATGCCGAAAGCAACAGTTTTCGAGCGTCCACCTTGGGAGATCTCTATGATGCGGCCCGTCTGGTGGATGCCTTGCCGCATGTTCAGTTCTTCTCGCGCTCGCTGGTGGCGCGGGACATGGAGGACGACCGATTGCTGGACATCAACACGTGCTTTGCCGCGTTGGCGGGTACCGCGAAGCATGTAATTGTCAGCGCCAGCTCAGCGAACCATGTGCGGGACATTGCCAGCATGTGCCACCTTGCGGCAGGCTCGCGCAATGCCTTTGCTGCGCGCCCGTTCCTGTCGCTCAACATAAATCACGTCGCCCCGCCCATGCGGTTTGCGCCCGAGGCGGCAGAAGTTCTGGTTGCTGCCGCAAGATCCGAAATTCCCTGCATGGTCAACACCTTCGGCCAGCTTGGTGCCTCAAGCCCCGTGACCCTGGCGGGGTGCCTGGCACAAAGCAACGCGGAAACCCTTGCGGGGGTGATTGTTGCCTGGCTTGCCAATCCCGAGGCCCAGGCGATTTACGGCGCACGGCCCATGGTCACCGACCTGCGATCCGGCGGCATGGCGGGCGGCAGCGGCGAACAAGCGGTTCTTACGGCGGCGGCATCTCAGGTCGCGCGGCATTATTGCTTGCCAAATTCCACCATCGCTGGTGCCACGGACAGCAAAACGGCTGATGCGCAGGCGGGCTATGAAAAGGCGCTTTCAGTCACGATGGCGGCCCATGCCGGGGCAAATCTGATCACTCAAACGGCGGGAATGCAGGCCGGGCTGATGGCCGCCTCGATGGAGGCCTACGTGATTGACAACGACATGCTGGGGGCCATTCGGCGCAGCCTTGCTCCAGTCGAGGTCGGTTCGGAGACGCTTTGTCCGGAGATGATTGCGGAGACCATTCGCACCGAAGGCCATTTTCTGGGGCATCCGCAGACCTTTGGCCGAATGAAATCGGACTTTCTTTATCCCGACCTGGCCGACCGCCGCTCGATAGAGGATTGGGAGACTGCTGGGAAATCCGACATTCGCGCCAAAGCCAAGGAGGTTGCAAAGACGCTTCTCGCCACACATTTTCCTACTGTTCTGGGCGCCACGGTCGAGGCCGCGCTGCGCCAGACTTTCGATATCCGTCTGCCACGGTCGAGGACACGGCCCCAATGAAGATTGCAATTTACGGTACCGGGGCCATGGGATCGCTCTATGCGGGTCAGTTCTGCGAGGCCGGACACGAGGTTTGGGCGGTGGATTCATGGATTGCGCATGTCGACGCCATCAATGCCTCGGGCTTGCGGTTGGACGGGGTCAGCGGCAATCGCAGGATTGAAGGCATTCGGGCCGTGACTGATTTCGCGGAAGTCGGCGCATGCGACTTGATTGTGATCGCAACGAAGATGGCCGGTGTCGGTTCTGCCGCTCGCGCGATTGCGAGGCATCTGACGCCCGAGACGATGATTCTGACCATTCAGAACGGTCTGGGCGCCGCCGAGCGGATCGGCGCGTTCATGTCGGTCGACAACGTCTTTCTGGGCGTCGCTGACGGGTTCGGTGCCTCGCTCAAGGGACCGGGGCATGCGCATCACAACGCGATGAACCTGATCCGCATCGGAGAGATTGGCGGCGGTCAAAGCGATCGCGCCGAGGTGCTGGCTGGACACTGGCGCGGTGCGGGATTCAGGGTGCAAGCATTTGACGATATTCAACAACTGATTTGGGAGAAATTCCTCTGCAACGTCACGTACAGCGCGGCTTGCACGGTGTTTGACATGACGATCGGGGAGCTTCAGGCACATCCCGAGCGTTGGGCCATTGCCTTGGGCGCAATGCAGGAAGCAAATGCCATTGCGCGTGCCAAGAAGATCAAACTGACCATCGGCAATCCCGTGGAATACGTCACTGCCTTTGGTGCCCAAATGCCCAATGCGCGACCGTCCATGTTGCTGGATCACAAGGCCAGACGACGCTCGGAACTGGACGCGATTAACGGACAGGTGCCCGAACTGGGCCGTGCGCTAGGCATTCCGACTCCGTACAACGACACGCTGGTTGCGGTGTTACGGCAGCGCGAGGCGGCTTTCGACGGAGGGTAGCCATGACGCGGTCCTCTTCAACATCGGTCACGCGTGCAGCTCCGAAGACGTCGGGGCTGTGCGCAGATGCCGCCGGCCCGTGCGTTGAACACGTCAGTCGAAGGGCAGGTCTGAAACCTCGCCGTTGCGGGTGGTGCCGTCGATGCAGTGCACGGCAACCGATTGGCCCGCGTCCCAGAACGACCGGGCAATCAGCGACAGACCCACGTTGCGTTTCAGCCTTGGCGACCAGGTCGCGCTGGTGATCTGCCCAACCTGCAGTGCACCGACACGAACGGGCCATGGTTCGGCACAGGTTGGGCAGGGGTCGCCGTCAAAGAGGATTCCCCGGATGTGCCGCGATATTCCCGCATCGGCGGCACGCTGCAATGCCCCGCGCCCAAGGCAGTCGACGTCGCCGTCAAGGTTGCAGAATTTCTCAAGGCCACATTCCAGAGGCGTGTTTTCCCGTGTCATTTCGTTGCCGTAGGAAAGCAGCCCTCCCTCTATTCGGTCGATCAGGTTAGGACAGCCGGGCGCAATTCCAAACGCTTGCCCAGCGTGCCAGACGGCGTCCCAAAGGTCACCGCCCAAGTGGCCGCCGTCGAGGTAAATCTCGAAACCCCCCTGCACTGAATAGCCTGATCTTGCGATCAACTGCCGGGTGCCGGAGAAGTCGATCCAGTCAAACTTGAAGAATCCGATGTCTCGGATGTGGGGTCCGAATAGATCAGCCAAAAGCGGCTCTGCTTTTGGCCCCTGGATGGCGAGAGGAGAGACGTCGGGCTCGTCGATGGCCACCTCCAGGCCGCGGCCGAGTGCCAATCCCTTGGCAAACAGCAGGAGATCGGAATCCGCCGCCGACAGCCAGAAACGGTCCTCAGCCAGCTTCAGAAGTACTGGGTCATTCACCATCCCGCCGGTCTCGTCCGTGATCGGCACATAGAGGCAGTCCCCGGCCTTGGCGCGGGATATGTCGCGGGGCGTCATCCATTGAACCAGCCACGCCGCATCCGGACCCTGGACTTGAACCTGTCGCTGGCAAGCAACGTCCCAGATCTGGACGTGTTCTCGCAGGTGCCAGTAGTCTTCCTCCACCGACCGCCCGTAGGACTTGGGCAAGAGCATGTGGTTGACCACTGAAAACTCGCTGACACCGGCCCTTTCTGCCGAGGCCGTAAAGGGCGTCCGGCGCAGGCGGCGCGAGAATCTGAGGCCGTCAGCCATGCTCCGTCGAACACCAGAGCGAAAAGCCATGGGGCGACAGGATCAGCGGGACATGATAGCGGCCCGCCGGATCAGGCATGGTGAAGCGGACAACCACTTCGTCCATGATGCGGGTACCGTGGGTTTGTGCGACACGGCTCTCCCAATAGTCTCCAGTCTGAAAAACCATTTCATAGCGGGCCGTTGGCTCGGGATCTGCAACTTCCCGAACCAGGCGCCCTCCTTCATCCATGTTCGTATCGAAGAGAGTCTTACTGGTGTCGAGGTTGATCAGCCGCACGGCGATGCCACCCGCATGGCTGCCGTCCACGGCGTTGAGCGCATGCGACGAAACGACCGCCATCACTCTATCGACGCCTTGTCGCGCTTGTCCGCAGTCGCGGCGACGATCGGGCTGATCACGCCTCTGCACTTCACGTTGAGGCAGGCCGTTTTGCCGCTGGCGATGGCGCGCTCAAGGGCGCCGGGGAGGGCGGCTCGCGCGGTAACCAGTTCCCCGAAACCGCCTAGGCCCTCGAACATCGTGTGAAACGGAATGTCGCGGAAATCGGTGGCATAATGCTGGCCGTTGGCAAACAGCCGCTCCTGTTGCTGGCTTATGCAGTCCAGCCCGCCATTGTTGTCCACCACGACAACGATTGGAACGTTTTCCTGAAAGCAGGCCTCGATGGACAGGCCACCTGACAGAAAGGCGCCGTCGCCGGTCACCAGAACGGTGGTCTTGTCGCGGTTGAGGTTCTTTGCCGCCAGCGCAAAGGACACGCCGACGCCCAGCAGGCTGTAATTTCCGGGGTGCAGGATTCCGCCAAGAACCAGGCCTCGTGCGGCGGAGATGTTGGTGGCTATCTCGTTCCAGAAATGGGTATTGCCGCCGTCGAAGACCAGCCAATCGCCGTCCTTCATGCCTGCCTGCACGTCGAGAGCCAGTTGCAGCGGGTGCATCAGTCGGCCTTCGGCTTCGTCATGTGCAGTCTCGGCTGCAATGTGATCGCTCCATTCCCGCACCCAGCTCGCGCGGCGGGACCGTTGCAGTTCAAGCCAATCGTCCCAAGTCTTAGTGACCTCAGCGAGCGCACGAAGAAACGCGCCCGGGTCGGAGAGAAGCTGCACGTCGGCACCGAAATTGTATTCCAGTTCTTCGTGGCTGCCGTTGACGCAAACCAGTCTGGTGTCGGCCTGAATGAAAGGCGGGTTGCCGAAGTTCATCTGGTTGTCCAGCCGGCAGCCTACCATCAGAACCAGATCGGCTTCGTGGATGGCGGGCTTTGACGGGTGATACTGGTGGAAATCCGCAAGACCCATGAAGGCGTCGCAATCCTCGCCCAGCATCTTTGTGTGGTAGGGCACGTTGAAGACCGGCATCCGGAGCTTCACGGCAGCTGCGGCCAAGGCCTCTTCTCCGCCTGACCACCAGATCCCGTGGCCCCCGATCAGCACCGGGCGTTCCGCCGCGCGAACCAGGGACAGAACTTCGTCCAGCCGGTCCGGGTCGGGCCAGGCGCGGGCGACCGGCTGGTCACCGCGGTCGAACGGGCGTTCGCCGCGTCCGACGTCGGCCGGGAAGGAAGAAAACATGATGTCCACCGGCAGCGACAGATGGACCGGGCCGGGATAGCCCGTTGTCGCAGCGCGCCAGGCGCGATCGACAAATTCGCTGATCCGATTGCCGTCGGTGATCTGCACGGAGTACTTGGTCAGAGGCGCGGCAATCGCCACGTCGTCGATTTCCTTGAACCCGCCCGCGCCCTGGCGTTTCAGCGTAGACGAACCGGTCACGAAGATCACCGGGCTGCGTTCGCCCCAAGCCTCCAGCATCGCGGGCACGGCATTTGCAAAGCCTTCCGGCCCCACTAGGCAGACCGAGGGCTTGCGCGTGATCCGCGTATGGCCGTCCGCCAGATGCCCGGCCACTTGTTCGTGCGGGCAATTGATCACCGGTATCTGGCATTCCATGAAGCCTTCCAGCGCGGGATTGCAGAAGCCGCCGGCCAGCGTGAAGGCATGGTCCACACCCTTTTCTTTCAAGGCCTTGGCCAGCAGCGCTCCGCCGCGGATGGTTCGGGTGTTTGCCATTGTCTGGTCAGGCCCCTGTATAGGTCAGGTATCGGTCGATGCCGGAATGGCTTGATGCGTGGCTGCATGATGCGCAGCTTGGGCGCAAGGTGTGAAGAGGACTTGATTGGTGATGTCTTCTATGCGGCTGACCCCGATTTGTGCCATGGCCAGATCGATGTCTTCGGCGAAACACTGCATCAGTGATTGAAGGCCAGCTCCACCCGCCGCGGCAAGGGCGTAGAGCGTCGGGCGGCCCAGCATCACGAAGTCGGCCCCAAGTGCGAGAGCCTTCACGACGTCCTCGCCGTTGCGAATGCCGCTGTCGAACAGCAATGGATAGTCTGGGCCGACGGCGCTGCGGATGATCGGCAAGAGATCAATCGCTGGCGGCGCGCTGTCAAGCTGGCGGCCACCGTGATTCGAGACGTAGACCGCATCAACCCCAAGACCTTGCACGCGGACGGCGTCAACAGGCGATGTGATGCCCTTGACGATCAGCATGCCGGACCAACGCTCCCTCAGCTCTTGCAAGAACGCCCAGTCCGCGCCTGCGCGGCTGGCCTTTCTGTCGAATCCCTTGCTCTCGGTCGCAAAATTTCGTGGCTCAGGGATGCCATGCACTAGGGTGGAAATGGACCACCGGGGATGCAGCGCAAAGTCAAGGAACGCGCGCGGGGTCAGTTGGAAGGGCAGGTTGAATCCATTCTGCTGATCCCTGGTCCGCCGCGACACTTCGGGCACGTCAATAGTCAGGATCAGCGTGTCGTAGCCTGCGTCTCGCGCGCGTTCGACCGCGCCGAACGAGGCGCGTGCCGTGTGTCCGAAGTAAAGCTGGAACCAGGCCAGGTCACCGCTCCATCGCCGCATGTCCTCCAGGCTGCTCGAACCGGCGGACGACAGGCAGACCGGCACATTCCTGTCCGTCGCAGTTCGCGCAATCAGCGCATCGCCCCTTGGGCAGGCCAGATTGCACATCCCCATGGGCGCGATGCCAAGCGGCAAGCCGTACTCGACCCCAAGGAACCGAGTTACCAAAGACCGCTTGCCCACATCTGCCATCGCGCGCGGTTGCAGGGTGATGTCGTCGAACCGGGCTTCGTTCCTCCCCGCGCCCACCTCGCGCCCGGCAGCTCCTTCGAAGAAGTCGAAAATCATGCGCGGCAGGCGTTTCTTGGCGAGGCGCTTGGCATCTTCGGTCAAGAAAATTCTGGGCCTCTGTTTCACGTTGGTCCAATCCGTCGAGGAAGTTCGGTTCGACCGCAAAAGTATCGGCAGCCAAAGGGGCCACACCAATCAAAAAACCTCCGGCACCTATTCGCCAGCGCTATGTTTGGACAGGGACCGGGTCGCATACATAGCAGGGGCGAATAAATGCCGCGCAGAATTCGATTAGTTCATTCAAGACATCGTGCGATAGCCTTGATGCACCAAGACCGAGGGCGTGGCTCTCGGGCAGACCTGCACATGTGCCGCCGCAAGAGCGGCTGTGCCGAAACTGAATGGAAGGAAGTCATGAAATTCTTGAAACCAATTTCCGCCGCCGTGCTCTTGTCTTCGGCCGTAATGCGCGGCAACTTGGTTGCCTGAAATCTTGCGCTAGGCCCGGGTTCGCAGCGCATCGACGAATTCGACGCGCGCGGCCAACTGGCTGGAAAAGAGATCGACGAAGGAAAGGGCCTGCCGCGAAAGTTGTTCCGATCCCGCCGCGATGATCGACACGAAATAGGTCAGGTTCTGGACCACCGGGCGAAAGACCACGCCACCCATTCGCACCGCCTGCTCGGCTGAAAACGGATCCGCGACGGCCAATGCCCCGGTTTCGCGGACAAGTGCGCCCGCCAGCGGCATGTTCGCCGCAGACAGACGCGACCGGCTTTGCAGTTGTTGCGACAGGTTTGGGTCCATGGACATCATCGCGTCGGGATAGGTGCCGCCGAAGGTCACGAAGGTCTCGGTGAGAGCCACCTCTTCCAGGTCGATGGTGCCCCCTTCCTGGGCAAGTGGATGATCCTCCGGAAGGAGGCAGACGTAGGGCGCAGAAGTTTGGAACATCGTCTCGACCCCTTCGTGGTTCGGCTCGCGCCCGACGATTCCAAGATCGACCTGACGCATCTGCACCGCGTCCAGTATGGCAGGGGTGTTTCGCGAGTTGATAGTGAAGCGGATTTCGGGATTCTCGCGATAGACCCGACCAACGGCGGCGGGCAATTCGATCAATGCAATCGACTGGATCGTGCTGATCGAGATTGTCCCGCCCTGGGAGGTGCGGATCGACTTGGCAAGATCTTGCAACCGATCGATGCCGACAAACATGCCTTCGACACCCTTGTAGAATTGTTGCCCTTCAACCGTCGGCGTCAAGCCGCGCCCAACCCGCGCGAACAGGGGAAATCCGGCCGAGCGCTCAAGGTCGGCAATCAGCCGACTGACGCTTGGTTGCGAAATGTGCATCATGTTCGCCGCCTCAGTGATCGAGCCGCAGCGAATGGTCGCTCGAAATGCTTCCAATTGCCTTAAGTTCACAGGTTCAACTCTTGCGCTTTCCCTATATGTTGCTTCTAAGCATTTGCCAGTGCTTTGTATAGGATGGCAAGTTCCATCCCATTTGGGTATGAGTTCATCTGCAAATTAAATTGGCCTTGTGCCGCGCAAGATCCTACGCTTTCGGGGCAGGGCGACGACATGCTGATCAGGATGCAAGGCTTCCGATGACAAACCTCGAGTTCCCGAAATCTGCTTGGATCGACGACGAACTGTCGATGCTGGAAGACGCCTGCCGACAGTTTTATGAACGTGAATGTGCGCCGCATTACGAGGACTGGGAAGCCGAAGGTGCATTCCCGCGAGACCTTTGGCGGAAGGCTGGCGAGATGGGATTGCTGGGCGCGGAGGTGCCCGAGGCGTATGGTGGACTCGGTGGCTCCTTCGCCCATGATGCGGTGATCGCCTATCAGGGCAATCTGGCCGGAATCGACGGCTGGGGCGGCGGATTGCACAACTCGATCGTGATCCCGTACCTGATCCACTACGGTTCGGAAGATCAAAAGCACGCCATCCTGCCTCGCATGATCTCGGGCGAGTTGATCGGGGCGATCGCGATGACCGAACCGGGGGCCGGATCGGATCTGCAGAACATCAAGACAACTGCCGTGAAGGACGGCAATCATTACCGGATCAGAGGATCGAAGACTTTCATCACCAATGGTGCGCTTGCAAATCTGATCATCGTTGCCGCCAAGACCGACCCCGACGCTGCGGGACACGGAATCTCGTTGATCTTGGTCGAAACTGACGGGTTGGAAGGCTTTCGACGGGGACGCAACCTGGACAAGCTGGGAATGAAGTCGAACGACACATCAGAGCTGTTTTTTGACGATGTGCGTGTTCCGACTTCGGCGCTTCTCGGGCCGGAAGAGGGTCAGGGATTCGTCCAGATGATGCAGCAGCTTCCGCAGGAACGCCTGCTCGTCGCCGTCTACGCCGTCGCCCGGATCGAACGGGCGCTTCGCCACACGGTGGACTACGTGAAAGAGCGCGCAGCCTTTGGCCAGAGAATCGCGGAGTTCCAGAACACGCAATTCGTGCTTGCCGAATGCACGACCGAAGGCACTGTTGCCAAGACTTTCCTTGATGCCTGCATCGCCGAGCACTTGGAAGGACGGCTGACCACCGAGAAGGCCTCGATGGCGAAGTACTGGCTGACCGACCTGCAGGCGAAAATCATAGATCGCTGCCTGCAGCTCTTTGGAGGCTACGGCGTGATGGCCGAATACCCGATGGAGAGAATGTATCGCGATAACCGGATCGAGCGGATCTATGCGGGGACCAACGAGATCATGAAGTTGGTGATCGCCCGCGGACTGTTGAAGGATTGAACGATGAGCGAAGACATTCTGCTTGAATTCCGCGAGGGTACCGTTGCCCGGCTGGTGCTGAACCGCCCGGCAGCGCGGAACGCGCTTTCGCTCGCAATGCTGGATAAATTGACAGATGCAATCACCCGGCTCGGGGGCGAACCTGAAGTGCACGTGATTGTCATCGCCGCCAACGGGCCTGGGTTTTGCGCGGGCCACGATCTTAAGGAGCTGACGGCGGCGCGAGGGCAGCCCGATGGGGGAAGGGCATTCTTCGAAAGGGCGATGGGGAAGTGCGTGCGCCTGATGATGTCGATCGTGCGCTGTCCCAAGCCGGTGATTGCCGAAGTTCACGGGATCGCGACGGCGGCAGGCTGCCAGTTGGTAGCGACATGCGATCTGGCCGTCGCTGCCGATGATGCGCAGTTCGCAACTCCCGGTGTCAACATCGGGCTATTTTGCTCGACTCCGATGGTCGCGCTTACGCGCAACGTCGGGCGGAAATCAGCCATGCGGATGCTCTTGACCGGTGACATGGTGCACGCCGAGGAAGCGCAGGCCATGGGCCTGGTCAGCGATGTCGCCGCACCGTCCGATCTGACGGAAACCACGATGGCACTTGCAAGCCGGATCGCCGCGAAATCTCCTGCCACGCTGAAAATCGGCAAGGAGACGTTCTATGCCCAGGTCGAAATGCCGTTGCCCGAGGCGTATGAATTTGCCGCCGAGGTCATGGTTCTGAACATGCTGGAGCCTGACGCCCAAGAGGGTATCGGGGCCTTTTTCGAAAGGCGCGCACCGCATTGGAATCCACTGTAAGCGGGACAGCCTGATGAAGTGTTGCGGACCTGGATACGCGTCTCCTGCAGATGCGGTCAAGGCGCTGCGCGAGACGCTCCTGTATACGATTGCGATCTACACCGAGACTGGCATTCAGAAGCCGGACTATTTGGCAACGGTGGATGTTGACCCGGAAAGCCCGACATGTTCTCAGGTCATCACCGTCTTGAGATGCCCGGCATCGGGGACGAATTGCACCACATGGGCTGGAATGCCTGTTCATCATGCTTTGGCGATGCCGCGGGCGAGGCACCGGGCGGCTATCTGCACTTGAACAATGAGTTTGAGATTATCGGCCGCTGGGAAAGCTCGATGGGCGACATCAAGTTCGGTTACGACTTCTGGTATCAGCCGTGCCACAACGTGATGGTCAGTTCGGAATGGGCCGCACCGAACACCTTTATGCCCGGGTTCGATCTAGAGGAGGTAGGACATCTCAAATATGGGCGTGAGCTGCATATTTGGGATTTCGAGAATCGCGAACCTGTCGAGAGTTTCCATCTGGGTGAATTTGGTCAAGACTATTGCCTTGGTCGGCGCGAGCCCCGACAGGACCAAGTTCAGCTACGGAGTACTACGGGTCTTGAGCGAAACCGGATACGATATGATCCCCGTCAACCTGCTTCCCGGCCTTGCGGAAATCCGCGGCATCAAGGTTTATCCCTGCCTCGCCGCGATCGACCGCCCAGTAGATGTGGTCGAGGTCTGCCGCCGTCCTGAGGACCTTATGGGTGTCGCGCGCGAAGCCATCGAGATCCGGGCCAAGGTTCTCTGGGGACAGATCGGTGTAGTGGACTACGACGCCGCAAAGCTTGCCGAGAATGCCGGCCTGAAAGTCGTGATGAACCGTTGCCCGAAATTCAAGTTGTTTCGTCCTTTCTGGAAGCCCAAGCTTCACTTGGGAATCTGAACGAACAACTCAAGTGCAGGAGTCTACAATGCGTGACGTGGTCATTTGCTCAGCCACACGCACCGCCGTCGGCACATTCGGCGGCGCATTGGCAGGAACGTCGCTCACGGATTTGGCGACACATGTTGCTGTCGAAGCCATCGGGCGCGCAAACCTGCAGCCCTGCGATGTGGATCAGACGGTGTTTGGCAACGTCATCCACACCGAACCGCGGGACGTTTACCTGTCGCGCGTTGCCGCCATCGGTGCAGGCGTGCCCGAAACGACGCCAGCCCTGACGCTGAACCGGTTGTGCGGCAGCGGGTTGCAAGCAGTCGTTACCGGGGCCGAGCAAATACAGCTTGGAAATGCCGACGTCGTGCTGACTGGAGGTGCCGAGAGCATGAGCCGCGCTGGCCATATGATCGGCACGGCTCGGTTCGGGGCCAAGATGGGCGACGTTTCGGCGATCGACATGATGGTCGGTGCGTTGACCGATCCCTTCGGCCATGGCCACATGGGCGAAACTGCCGAAAACGTGGCCGAGGCCAGTGAAATCGATCGCGAGACCCAGGACGCCTTTGCACTGGAGAGCCACCGACGTGCTGCTGCAGCCATCGATGCCGGGCGATTTGACGAACAGATTGTACCCATAACTGTACGACACGGGCGCAAGGAAACCGTCTTCCTGCAGGACGAACATGTTCGCCGTGGCGTGATGCCCGGCGATCTGGCGAAGTTGCGCCCGGCCTTCCGGAAGGATGGTTCGGTCACGCCAGGCAATTCCTCGGGCATAAATGACGGCGCAGCAGCGCTGATCGTCGCTGATTCGGACATTGCGCAAAGCAAGGGGCTGTCCGCGATTGCGAAGGTCCGCTCAAGCGCTGTTTCAGGCGTCGCCCCGAAAGTGATGGGCATGGGCCCTGTTCCAGCGGTGAAGCTGGCGCTGAAGCGCGCTGGCTTGTCGGTGGATGACTTGGCGTGCATCGAATCGAACGAGGCATTTGCCGCCCAGGCCTGCGCCGTTTCTAAGGCTCTCGGTTTCGCGGCAGAGAGGACCAACCCGAATGGCGGCGCGATTGCCCTTGGGCATCCGGTCGGTGCGTCCGGGGCGATCATTTTGACCAAGCTGATCTACGAACTTCGCCGGATCGACGGACGATACGGTCTGGCAACCATGTGCATCGGGGGCGGCCAAGGCATTGCCGTGGTGATCGAGAACCTCGATGCAGGTACTTGAAGGAAATGCAAGTCGCCGCCGAAACCGATGCAGAAATATGGAATGGCGCCAACGCGCTTTGACCAGCGGTTGCGTCAGATCACGCAAACACGGGTGAAACATGTCGAAACCAACGGTTACAATCCGGTCAACCATTCGGGCGCCGATCGAAACGGTTTGGCATGCTTACACATCGCCTGAGCATGTCACGTGCTGGAACTTTGCTTCTGACGACTGGCATTGTCCACGCGCTGAAATTGACTTAGTCGTCGGCGGAAGACACTGGGCGCGCATGGAAGCCAAAGACCGGAGTTTCGGTTTTGATTTCGAGGGCGTCTATGAGCAAATCAAGCCCCGAGAGATGATCTCGCTCGTATTGGGCGACGGTCGGAATGTGAGAACCACATTTGCTGAAATTGAAGGCGGCACGATTGTGGAGACGGTTTTCGAGGCTGAAACCGAGAACCCGATCGAGATGCAGCGAGATGGTTGGCAAGCGATCCTCAACAATTTCAAGACACACGTCGAATCCATTGTTTGAGGTCCGTTCTGGGGCCAAAGCCCATGTTGGCAGTTGTCAACCATTTGAAATTGTCCAGCGTCGGAAAGGGAGCAGTCCGGAATTATACCAAAATGGGGAAGTGTAAGCCGCACATAAATTTCCCCGCAGCGAGCGTAGCGTCAGCGCTCATCGCTCGAAAACGACCCAATTTGTGGCAGAGTGTTCGCAGCATGTCGCCGCGCACATCGCACTTGTCCAGATTGAACGATGGCGCCGGCCAAGACGGTCTTCGCGCCGCCAGAATTCTGGTCGATGACGCCATCCAAGGAGCAATTCCGACGTGGGTCGGCCTTGACCTCGGAACTCTTCTTGCGAAATGTCCATTGACGTACTTATGGCAGGTGCCCGCATTCGCGCCCGACTCTCAAGGTGTCGCCCAGTGCACTGTGTTTCGAGGATTTGCATTTTGGCAATGAATGCGCTACATTATGTCAAAAGGCAAATAAGGGCTTTGTGATGCCTCATCTGCAACTCGTTGAAAAAACAGCGTTTCAACCGAAGATTTCGGACATCTCGGATGCTGAAGGTGAAGCAATGGGTCGTACTGTCGTCAATTTGTTCGCACGTTGGGGGCTGACGGATGCGCAGGCTTGCATCCTGTTGGGCGGGTTGTCGCCGCGTACTTGGGCGCGCTGGAAAGCTGGATCCATCGGCAGAGTTCCTCGAGACCTCAAGGCGCGCTTGTCCAACCTCATGGGGATCCACAAGGCTTTGCGGATCATCTTTGCGGACGCGGAGCGAAGCTATGGTTGGATCAGCCGCGCAAACGATGCATTCGGTGGCGCATCCGCGCGTGATATAATGCTCCGCGGCGAACTCACCGACATCATGCGTGTGCGGCGCTATCTTGACAGTGTTCGGGGCGGTTGAACTTGAACAAACCAAATGTGACTCGCGTTACTTGGGCTAGGACACATCGGGTTATCAGGTCGCGATTTCTGCCCATTGATCTCTTCGAAGATATCGCCGATCCGGCCGATTGGACTGCCATCCTTTCGGCGGAGGCGAAAACGAACCCCCGTGTGGCCGAGAGTGTCGGCAATCTCGATTTGGTTCCCGAGGGTCGTCGAGTTGCGGGCACTGGCGCTTCTTGGGCTATGGCACCATTTGTTCACACGTCCACTGACCGACCGAGCCGCTTTAGTGACGGCTCCTTCGGCGTAAATTATGCCGGTGATCGGATTGAGGTAGCGCTCTTTGAGACCATGCATCATCATGGTGCATTCATGGCCGCCACGGATGAGGAGCCGGGCTGGACATCGGACTTCTGCGAGCTTGTTGGAACATTGGATGCGGAGCTTCATGACCTCACCGATACCGGTCAATTCGGAGAGGCCTACGATCCCGCAGACTACACGAAGCCACAGGTTCTTGGGGCTCAGTTGCGCAACAGTAACTCAAACGGCATTCTGTACCGCAGCGTCCGGTATCCCGACGGCATGGCCGTGGCACTTTTTTGGCCTGACCTTGCGGGAAATCCCACGCAAGGAGAGCATTTCTCCTATTACTGGAACGGTACGCAAGTCTCTCGGGTCAGGAACTTGACCAGTGGCGACGTATTCTCGGTAGAGGAGTGATCTGAGACGTTGACATTGCCCAGTATCGTTCGGACCCGCTGGTGTCTTGTATTGCTTTGGGATCAAAGAGATGCCTCCCGCTCCAGGATTGTCCGTTGGTGCACTCCTCGGATTGGAACTCGAGGGTGGCACAGAGTTGGGCTAAGCTGGCACAAGCGGCTCGATGTCTGACACGTCAACATTCTTGGCCGTCGCCGCCATGTCATGGTTGGTCTGCAGGTTCATCCAGTAGGCCGGGGTTGTGTTCAAGGCGCGGGCAAGACGCAAGGCCGTGCCTGGCGTCATGCCGGTTGCCCCTTTCACAAGCCGCTCGATACGCGTGCGCGGGACTCCCAAACGGCGCGCCATGGCAATCGCCCCCTTATTCAAGGGATCAAGGTATAGTTCCTTGAGGACTTTGCCGGGGTGCATTGGTTCTTCAAGCAGGCTCATGAGCAGTTCCTTTCAGTGACAATCGACGATCTCGACTTCAGCGGGGCCGTTCGGCGTCCAAGCAAAGCAAATGCGCCATTGACTGATGATCCGCACGGAGTGTTGTCCTTTTCTGTCACCTTTCTGTTCTTCCAAATCGTTGACCGGCTGGGATCATGAGTCCTTCACTTGGGCCGCAGCATCCAGCGCCGTGAACACAGCCCGCGTGCGCTTCACCAAGGCACCTGGGGAGCCCTTGCCATACCTGCCATTCACGGCATTGTCCGCGAGTTTGCCCTTGGTGCTTTGGATCATGTTGGTATGAATCACTCCGAGATTCGTGTATCAAGGCGTGATACAAATTCTCGCTAACAAGGTGTCGATGTGCTCGCATCGCCACCATTGAGGTCATTCTCGACCACTGCAGCGAAATGCCCGATCCGAGCGGTGCCGCAGTCAATTGCGGGCACAGCCAGAAACTGGCGGTGAGGCGAACTCCGCCGCCATTGTCGGTGTTTTCGACCTTCGCCGGCCGCATCGTCGCTCACGTGCCCCCGGCGTCGTTCATGCAAATTGCCTGCTCTCAGGATTGTTCTCCTGGCATGCGGCAAGTCAAATTCATGACGATATGGGAATTCCGTCGGGAATCAGTCAAACGACACTCAAGCTTCGCATCAGAAAGGGACAGATCGTGACCGTAGAGGCGATCATTTTCGACAAGGACGGGACGTTGTTTGACTTCCAGCGTTCATGGGGAGCGGTGATGGCCGAACTGCTGGCAAGCTCGGTGCCAACGGATCGTCTTGAAGCCGCGGCGTTCGCCCTTGGATTTGATTTCGAGCAGACAAGGTTCCTGCCCGGCAGCGTCGCCGTCGCCGGCACGTCCAACGAAATGGCGTATGTCCTCGCGCCATATATGCAAGGGGGCGAGCAGGAGGCGTTGCACGTGATTGATGCAATGTCGAATCGGACGCCGATGGTGCCGACGGTGGACCTAGCGTCTTGCCTCGATGGGCTCAGGCAGGAATATGTGCTCGGGCTGGTCACGAATGATTCCGAGGCGCGTTCGCGCTGCCAACTCGAGGCAGCCGGCATCGCCGACTGCTTTGCGTTCCTTGCCGGCTGCGACTCCGGGTATGGTTCCAAGCCCGCGCCAGAACCGTTGCTTGCTTTCGCCAAGGCCACGTCGATTGCGCCCGAGCGAACGCTGATGGTCGGGGACAGCCAAGTTGACCTGATGGCCGCGAAGGCCGCCGGAATGCGACCCATTGCAGTGCTGACAGGCGTGGCAGGGGCGGAGGAACTGGCACACAATGCCGACGTGGTGCTTTCCGATATCGGACAACTTGCCGACTGGATCGTTGGCTAGCTCGCAGGCGGCACAAAAAGCGACAAGAGGTGTCGGAAACGGTCATTCAACTTGCAGCGCTTCGACCAAGACTCCCTGTGAATCGGGAGATTGCAATGTCCAGCCAAGAGCGAAGGCGCCGCGCAGGCGGGCGCGCGGGAAACCGCGACAGGAGATCAGGCGAACTGTTCCCGCAGATGCCGTGGCGCATTCCCGTCAATCTGGATGCACCCACCGAGCCGCTGGATGAAGACGGCATCCAGGCGATTCACGCCGGCGCAATGCACATTCTGGAGGAGATCGGCGTCGAGTTCCTTAACGAAGAGGCCTTGGAAATCTTCAGGGAGGCAGGCTGCAAGGTCGACGGGACGAATGTGCGGATGGGTCGGGACTGGATTATGGAAATGGTCGGGCGTGCGCCGGCTTCCTTCACGCTTTTGCCGCGCAATCCGGACCGAAAGCTGACGATTGGCGGAAGCCACATCGTCTTTGGAAACGTCTCGTCACCGCCGAACTACTTTGACCTCGAGCTCGGAAAGAAGGTTCCCGGCACTCGCGAGCAATGCGTCAGGCTCCTTAAGCTCACCCAGCACTTCAATTGCATCCACTTCGCGGGCGGCTACCCGGTCGAGCCCGTCGACATTCATCCAAGCGTTCGGCATCTCGACATGCTCTACGACAAGCTGACGCTGACCGACAAGGTGTTGCACGCCTACTCGCTGGGCAAGGAGCGGGTCGAGGACGTGATGGAGATGGTGAAGATCGGCAGCGCCCTCTCTGAGGAGGAGTTTCAAGAGTGCCCGCGGATGTACACGAACATCAACTCCACGTCGCCGCTGAAACACGACCAGCCGATGATCGATGGCTGCCTGCGCCTGGTGCGCCGAGGTCAGGCCGTGGTGGTTTCACCGTTCACGCTGGCCGGCGCGATGGCGCCAGTCACAATGGCTGGCGCCGTGACCTTGTCGATTGCAGAGGGCCTGTCAGCCATCGCCTTGTTCCAGCATGTCGCGCCCGGCTGTGCCTGCGCACTTGGGACGTTCACTTCAAACGTGGACATGCAGTCGGGCGCGCCGGCGTTCGGGACACCGGAATACATGCGCGCGACCCAGATGACGGGTCAATTGGCGCGCTACTACGATTTGCCCATGCGCTCTTCGGGCGTCTGCGCGGCCAATGTTCCAGATGGACAGGCCATGTGGGAGACATCGAATTCGCTCTGGGCGGCGGTCCAGTCGGGAACGAACATGGTCTATCATGCCGCTGGATGGCTTGAGGGTGGACTGATCGCGTGCCCCGAGAAGTTCGTGATGGATTGTGAAGTGCTCCAGATGATCCAGCGATACATGGAACCGGAAGTCGTGGCGACGAACCCTGAGGATATTGCCTTGGACGCAATCCGGGAGGTTGGCTCCAGCGGCCACTACTTTGGGATCCAGCACACGCAGGATCGCTATGAGACCGCGTTCTATCGCCCGTTCGCAAGCGACTGGACGAATTTCGAGGCGTGGATGATCAATGGCGGCACCTGGACGGCAGAACGTGCGCATGCACTCTACAAGCAGATCATCGAACGGTTCGTGCCGCCTTCGCTTGACGACGACAGGCGCGAAGAACTTGAGGCGTTCGTCGAGCGGCGCAAGCGGGAAGGTGGCGCACCGACCGACTTCTGATCGCGTTCTGGTTCCAGGGCGTGATCCTCGAAGGAAGAGTCTCTACCTCTTGATTTAATTCGTTAATGTAAACAATGCCCGCTCCAGTCTTCGCCTGACAGCGCCTAAACATGTTTATCCATCTTTTTCCACGTAGTTGTGTTCCACTCAATTTCCCAATGGCCGTCACAGGCGGACCGGATCAGTCGCTTTTTGAACTCCGCGTGTTGACTTGCGTGTTGCAAATTCGCGCGTTCCGGCATTGCCTGCGCCCCATGGAAAACCTCAAGTCAGCCAAGCGCGTGGCCCGTGCGAAACTCACCCTGACCAAGCGTGCCGAGGACGCTCTGGAGCCCGCGGACAAGTCCTGGATCGCATTGGACGACAGGCTGGTCGGCTTCGGCTGCCGCGCGCAGCCCTCCGGCACCAAGTCCTTCATCGTCAAATACCGCCCCGGCGACGGTGTTGTTTTTCGGATTGCTTAGACGTGAGTTTCCTGCGCTTTTTCGTTCGGTCCGGGACGATTTGTCCCACTTTGCGCTGACCTGACTGGGCGGGTTTCCAGAACGTCATCGTTTCCCGCCTTCCTGCGCGTGTCGAGCCGGTTCGGTTGTTTGCAGCGGTCTCGTTTCCTCGTTCCCGATGACGATTCGAGCACGCCGTGAACCGCAGCGCAAAGGGCATGCCGGTGCTGAGCGCGCAACCATGCCGTCCGAGGTTTCCATCGTTGGCGCGTGCGTGCGGCCTTGGGCGCTTGCGTCCGTTCAGGACCGTGCCCGGACCCGCCCTTGAAGGATCTCGTTCCAGTCCTTGCCGACGTCCGGCCACATGCGCCGGATCGAGGAATTCCGCGCTTCGAGCATTCCTGCGGCGCGGCCTCCGGCGTCGTCCGCGTCGTATCCGCAGAGGACGGTCCAGAACCGGAAACCGTCGGTCCATTCCGGCATCCCGCCGGTGAGTTGGGACGGATACCGGATCTGCACTCGTTGGCCGTGTCATCATCGTTGGTGGAACTTCGGATGATACGGAACCCCGCCCGGCCCTCAAGGCCGGGCGGGGCCTTCCCGACTGCCTGGAAAGGACCGTACTGCTTGGAAAAGAAGAAACAGGCCGCCCGACCAGGCGGCGGAATGCCCGAGCCTGTTTCGCAATGATCCGGCCACGCCCGAAATCGCGGACAGGTTAATCCGGCACAAAACCGGGGACTCAAGTCACCGCCGGTCTCGGCGACGCGTCCTCGGGTGGCGTGGCCGCGCTGCTCGGGCCGGAGGCCGTGCCCGGCCTGTCGGAGACCGGAAGCGGTGCGGACTGGTCGCTGGAGGTCGCCCACGGAACGGGTCGCGGTCACGGGATGGTGGGCGGCTCCTACGGCCGGATGAGCGGGATTCAGGAGATCGAGAGCCTAAGGGTGGGTTACAGGATCGAGCCGGACGCGGCTCATGCGGAGGACGCGAAGTGGCAGGCCTGGGCCGACCTGACGGCGGGCCGCGGCAGCGTCGGCGCTGGGCTCGAGTGGACGTGGTCAGCGGCACCTTGAAACAGGATGGCTTTGCAGGCTTTCAGCCAAGATATGGGGACATTCTGAACCGGCCTTACTCCAAGTGTCTCCGGAAGACCGGCTTCTGGACTGGGTTTGGCGCGGTAACGACGGACTGCAGGTTTCGCCCTGGCCCGGCAGTCCCATCAACAAGAGAACCAATGTCACTGTGACCGTGTCAGGATGCCAAGCCAATCCACGTAGGAGCAAGGGCGTCCCCTTGCTCCCGGTGCGCACCTGTTCGTCCCAAGACGGTCACGACTGCGACCAGTGAATGCCGTGCTGTTCGTTGAAGGTCAGATACCGGGCACAGGCCTGGTCAACCGCATCCGGAGTGAGGCCGAAGTCCTCCAGCGCGTAGCTATGCCGTACTTCCTGGCGCCGATGTTGTGCCTGCCGGCGCAGCCAACTCGTCATGGAAGCCGACGCGTGCTGGGGGAGGGGCCAGCTGAAGTGTTCATAGATGCCCCGGACCGTCGCCATCGGGTCCTGCACCAGATCGAAGTAATTCACGTCAAGCCAACGGTCCGCCAATTCCGGGTGGGCCTCCCGGAAGGCCACGGCGCCGTCGAGCATGCGACCCATGAAGGCCAGTTGCTCCGCCCCTTCCTCTTGCAGCGAGCGAGGTTCCATACTTACGGAACGGAGTCTTGCCACGAGACTGGTCCAAGAGCCGATGAATTGGACCGGTTCGCGATGGGTCTGGATGAACAGCGCATCGGGGTAGGCGGCCAGCAGGCTCTCCAGTTCCATGAGATGGAAGGGCATTTTCAGCAGCCACTGGCCCGGATGCCCGCTGTGCCGTTCACGGCGATGGTGTTCAAAGTGTTGCAGGGTTCGGCGATGATGGGCGTAGGCCTGGTCCGCGCACACTGTACCCAGCCAGTGCGCATATGCCGGGACGTGGTACCGGATCGTGTAGGCCCAGCTGGCGAAGGCCAGGTTCAGCAACTGGAATTCCTCTTCCGGTTCATTGACGCCCACATGGTGGAGGCCTTCCAGGATCCGGACCAGGTCCGTCGCAGACAGGGCATCCTCCAAGTACATGCGCTGGCGACTCTCCGGTATGTCCGACAGATCAGGCGCCAGGACCGGGGGCACCAACTCATGGCCGCGCAGGACCCAGAAACGCGGGTCCCGCACCAGCAGTCGATGCAGGAAAGTGGTGCCGGTACGGTTGATGCCGATGATGAAGACCGGGCGGTCAATCGGAGTCTCGGCAATTTCCGGCTGCTGCTGCCGCTCCCGGGCCAATACGGCATTGTGATGCAGGTTACGACTCAGGTCCAGGGCCACAAATGTCCGGCTGGTCTCCCGCAGCCGGGCTGGTTCCTCCTTTAGGGCCGCCACCAGTTGCCACAGGCCCGCAAGCATCCACTCGGGATAGATCTCCTCGACCGACAGACCCGTGCGTCCCGCGTACCGAGCGGCTTGAGTCAGCAGGGCGTCGGCATCCACGTCGCTGCGGGGTATCGGGTGAGGCCATCGGTCCCGGTAGCGCTGCACCCACTCATGCGAACGCTTGAGGACTGTCAGCAGGCCCACCCACTTGATGGGGTGGGGGCAGTCCTCGCGCATGGCGCGGTCAGAGACGGGCCGCAGGAGGGCCTCGTCTTTCTCGCGAAACCAGTACGACCGAAAGTGATCGAGCAGGGTCCAGTGCCCGTAGAGGGGCGACACCTCGTCCCGGGCCTGGCAGGCGCGCTTGAACTCCTCGTAGGAAACCTCCCGCCAGTACATCCCGAACTCGGCGGGTTCCAGGTTGTGGTGCATCCACTGGGGGTTGCAGCAATGGTAAATCGTGTACCGTCTTTCCGGATTCAGGGAAATCGCGGCACAGACGGAACTGAGAACGTCCACGGTTTCGTTGTTCTGGAAGACTACCCCTGGCGGCATGGCCTCGACGTCAGCCATGGCCGCGAAAATCCGGACGGTGATGTCGTCGGCCTGCGAATAGCCCGTATTGGCCACGCCCGTCTGCGGCAAGCGGAAGATGGCCACGGGCAGCCCGACCTGCTGCGCAAACAACAGCCCCTGTTCAGCCGCAAGCTTGCTCCAGGGGTATCCCATGAGTCCCAACGGAAAGACCCGGGTCATGGCAGCAAGGTCCGGCTGCATCTGGTGGTGAATGCCGCTCTGTCGGAATTCGCGGGTAAATCCGCAGAAATACTGGGGAAACACGCCCATGGTGGACGCGTAGAAGACGTGCTTCAGACGTGTTCGCAGGCACAGCTCCAGCACGTTGCGGAGGCTGGCGGCGTTGACTTCGCGAATGGTCGCATAGGACGAGGCCAGGCTCAGGTCGGCGGCAAAGTGGTAGACGGCGTCGATCTGCTGACACAGTTCAGCAAAGCCCTGCGCGTCAAGACCGAACCGCTCCCGGCTGATGTCACCGACAACGGCCCGTATGCGAGGGGCATAAGCGTCATCCCAGATTTCCGCATGTTGCATGGCCTCCTGCAACCGCTGGAGGCCATGATCAGGATCGTCGGCCCGGACCAGGCAGTGCACGGTCAGGTCCGGATGCAGGGACAGGAGTTCGCGCAGAACGAAGCGACCAACCAGGCCCGTGGCTCCCGTCAGCAATACATTCCGGAACTGGCCGGGTGACACGGCAGGCGCGGCCGCCGCCTCCTGGCTGCGCACGGCGCGGATGAAACGGCGCAGGTCCGTGACATCCTTCTGGCACGGGGCGGGCAGCAGGCCCACCAGGGGAGGCACTGTCCGGTCGGCAACCGTGGGTTCCGCCATCAGGCTTCCTCGGGACTGAACGAACCCGCTGCATGAACCGGTGCCGGCCGCGGCTGTCCTTCCGCCGGTGACTCAAGCGGGGCCGGAGGTTGCTCCCCAGACAGCGCCTCCGAAGGGAAATGGTCGGACGGCTTACTTGCAAAAGTCGAAGGGGGGCGGCGGACACTCCGGCGGACAGGGGCGGCCTCTTCACTTTCCGCACCGGATGATTCCGCTTGATCTTCGTCATCCTCCTCCAGGGCACTGCCCATGATGGCTTGGGCCAGCGACTGACAGGACGCGGTGGTCATGAGTTCCAAGGCGCTGGTCTGGTAGTTGAACTGGGTCAGGATGAAGGATCCCAATTCCGCGACGGAAATGGAATTCAGGCCGAAGCTGGACAGGGGTTCGTCCACGCTGCCCTCTTCGTGACCGCAGAGTTCGGCAACCTTGCTCGCGATCTGTTCCACGACGCTGTCGATGGTCAGCTGGGTGCCTGCATCGATACGGAAGGCGTCCTGATTGTTCATCAGGCGCCCGATGCGCATGTAGTCGGCGGTGTCACCCGACCAAGGTGGACGCTTGAACACGGCGGTCACCAAGTGGTCCCGGTCAGCCCCGGTGCGCAAGGCGTAGTCCAGGTTTGCGATCGCGAAGCGGCTGCTGACCGCCGGCATTCCGGTTTCCTTGATCATGCGCAGGACATGAGGCTGACGCGCGGCCATGCCCACCTCGGCGACGGCAGACATGTTGTAGGCCAGGCCCGGCAACCCTTGTCGCCGACGCCAGGCCGCCAGACCGTCCAGATAGGCACTGGCCGCGCTGTAATTGATCTGCCCGGGATTGCCGAAGGTGGCGGCCGTGGAAGAGAACAGCACGAAGTGATCCAGAGGGCAGTCAAGTGTGGCTTGGTGCAGATGGAAGCCGCCTTGGGCCTTAGGAGCGAACACTTTCGCATGAGAGCGGGGCGTAAGGTCCGATAGCAGGCGGTCATCCAGCTTACCGGCCAGGTGGAATACCCCTTTCAGAGGCCTTTGCAGCCCGTCGATACAGCGCCGGACATCGGCTTCCCGCGACACGTCTCCCGCCACGATGTCGATCTCCACCGGTTCATCCATGGCATCCAGGGCGCTGGACCGCCGGACCCACGCCGTGTCCCGCTTCCGGTCCGGATCCATGTCCATCAGGGTGAGGTGGCGGGCGCCAGCCGTAACCAGGTAGGGCAGCAGGCACAGGCCCATCCCCCCAAGGCCGCCGGTGACGAGGTAGGTCGCATCCGGGTCCAGGAACGGCCGCGAATCGGCGATCGGGAAACCTGGATCGTCTGTAGCCGGGACTTCCAGCACCAGCTTGCCCTGGTGCTGACCCGCCATCATCAGGCGCAGGGCCTCGGCATACTGACCGCAGGGAAAGACGGTAGCGGGCAGTGGCGGCAACGCAGCGCGACCGAGCATATCCATGCACGTCTGGGAGATGTCCCCCGAAAGGTCCGGATCGTCCAGCATCAGGCGATCCACGTCAATCGCGGCGAAGCGCAGGTTCTTGCGGAACACCGCCAGACTGAGCGCGTTGTCGGCATAGATGTCCACCTTGCCGATCTCGCAGTGCCAGCCCCCGGGCCGCAAGGCCTGAAGGCACAGTACGATATGGTGGCCCGCCAGAGAGTTCAGGACGACGTCAACACCCTCGCCGCCCGTCGCCGCCATGAGGTCTTCGAACCAGTCGTAGCTGTGAGAATCCAAGGCCGCCTCGGCCCCCATGGCCAAGAGCTGCTCGCGCTTTTTCTTGCTGCCCGCGGTCGTGTAGATCTCGGCCCCGATGTCCTGCGCCAGGGCGATGGCGGCTTGGCCAACACCCCCCATCGCAGAATGAATGAGGACGCGCTGGCCTGCGCGCAGGCGCGCCAAGTGAACGAGGGCGTAATAGGCGGTGACATACACCGACAGCGATGCCGCGGCATCAATCATGCCGAGACGCTCGGGCTTCCCAAAGACTGAATTCTGGCTGACCACGACCCGGTTGGCGATGCATCCTCCCTTGGTAAACGCCACCGCATCGCCAACTTGGAGATTGCGCACGGAGTCGCCGACGCGCCTGATAACGCCACTGGCCTCCATGCCCACCTCTTTGCCGAGAGCTGATCGTTCGTAGGCCAAGGCCGGCAACAGGCCCAGCGTGACCATGACGTCACGAAAGTTGAGCGCTGCCGCCGTCACCTCGATCTCGACATCGTCGGCCGCCAGGACAGGAGGAATGTACGTCCTCATTTGCAGGCCGTTCACCTGTCCCGGGTTTTCCAGGCATAGCCGATAGGCAGCGTCGGTGCCTGAAGGCAGGGGAGAGAACCGCTCCCGCTGGCTGAGCACGCGCGGCACCCACATGCGACGCTCCCGCACCGCCAGCTCCCGTTCGCGCAGGTTTGAACCGCCAATGCGGACCAGGGTGTCCAGGTCTTCGGGCGAACCCAGGTCCACCAGGCAGAATTCCAGCCGGGCCTCCTCACCGACCTCGAGCGCCATGCTGCGTACCGCTCCCCACAGCGCCTGGCCCCGGGGGTCTTCAACTTGGCAGGCGGCACCCTCCGTCACCACGGTTAGGCGGCAGACACTGTTTGCCTGCCGGATGCGGCAGGGCACGAGCGCCTGCACGAAGGCGACAAACCGTGACGTGATGGCTTCGCCGGTCGGATCATCGGGATCACGGCCGCAGAAGAAATCGATGGCCTGCACGTCTGCAGCCCCGGGCCACTCCTCCAAGTCCAGAAAGTTCCTTTCCGACAGAGTTTCCGGGGCGATTGCATGGACGTCGGGCCTTTCGAGGCGGGACACCCAGTCCGTGGCCAGACTGCGTTTCTCGCCGAGCGCCCACCGTGGCCCTGGGAGGCCCGCCGCCGTGGCTTGTTTCCGGGCCAACGGGGCTTGCAGCAGTGTGCTGCACTGACCGGCACGCATGATCGTCCAACCCGCGCCGGTCTGGACGGCGGCACCTGGCGCGTGAGTGATGAGCACAAGGCCGCCGTCGACAGTCAACCGGCGCAACACGGACCATCCGTCCGTGCCCAGGACCTGGACGTCATCATGCAAGAAGACGAGGTCAGCCGCCTCGGGCCGCAACAGGCCCTTGTCGAAAGCGGTCTCGCCTCCTTCATTGAACTCAAGGCTTGCGAAACGCAGGGCCGCATCGTGCTGGTGGAGAGCATCGTAGCAGGCCCGGCTGGCTTCGTTGCTGTCACTCAAAAGCCAGAATTCGGACTGTCCGCCTGTATCTGACATGGATGAAAGCGCTCGCTGAATGACGGTCTCGCCGGGTTCCCGGCTCCCGGCGAACTCGACGATGTGACAGGCACGGCGCGCCCCGCCACCGGCGTCTTCGAGGATTGATATCAGCTTGCCGGTTTCAATGTCCCCGTTCGGCAAATTCGCCAGGAGCAATTCGACATCGGGCAGGTTCTTGGGTTGCCAGGAGACGACGTGGCGGCTGTTGGGCAAGTCCGCCCACCTTGGATTGCTGCTGAAGGAATAGTACTCGTCCATGCAGGCGATCAGTTCACCAGTGTCGCTGTCGTAGAAGCTGATGCAGCCAATCGATCTTTCGCCCAGCGGAACGCTGAACTGCCCGTTCTCGTCCAGCGTGGTCCAGTCGTCCTCGGACTTCGTCACGTAGCATGTGACCCGAGGCGAGCTCGGCGGCCTGAGGAACGTCACGTTCCGCGCCCGCTTGGGTATGGAAAAGACATCCGAGACGTACATCAGGTAGTACAGGAATATCTGCAGTCCGCCGTCCAGCAGCGGGGGGCACAGGACGTACCCCTCGTCGCGGCCGGAGACCCACAGCTCGGCATCCATCTCCAGCTCCACCAGCATGGCCTTCGTGACCTTGTCGAAGTCAAAATTCTGGATGGTCCGGAAATTGGGGCCGTACTGAAAGGCGTCCTCCAGCACGGCTTCCAGCCGCTCATAGAACAGGTCGCTGTCCAGCCGATCTGCCACGGCGAATCGGGAGCGGTCAATCTCCTCCAGCCGTCGAGGCGCGCTAACGCTGGTTCCCCCGCCCCCTTCCAAGAGATGGAGCCGGCCAAGACAGTGCCGCTCTCCGCCTTCGTCCGTGTCAAAGGGCCGGGAGGAAATGACAAAGGTGAAGGCGCCAGGGAGATGGGGCACCGGTTCCAGGCTCGTCTGCAGCCGGACCGGAGTCGAGGGCACAGGGCAGGGCTGGAGGAACTCGATTTCGTCGATGCAGAGAGGCACGCCTTCAAATGCTTCCAGCAGCAGTTCCATGTAACCGGCGGCGGGCATGATGCTGGCATGATGAACCCGGTGCTCGGTCAGCCAGGGAAAGTCCTTTTCCGACAGCCGGGCCTCGAACCGGAGGTCTTCCGCGGCCATCCGGTGTCCCACCAAGGGACCGTGAGAATACTCGCCCTGCCGACGGAAATGCTCGTCGTCGATCAGGGCGTCCAGGGCAGCCTGTTCCTCGCGAGGATGACCGGGCAGCAGATGAGCGATTGGCTGCGGGCAGGGATACTGGGTGGCGAAATCCAGGGACAGCCCTGCGCGGAACAGGGCACCCAGGGCCTCGTGAAAGCCAAGACAGGAATCCGTGTCTCTCATCAAGGTCGGCACACAGGCCGGTCGGGGCGTGAGGTCCTCCAGGCACTGGATGATCATGGTCTGAAGGGCCCCGTGCGGTGCGATTTCCAGCACGATGTCGGGACGGAAGTCGCGCTTGACGGTTGCCATCGCCGCGGCGAAATTCACTGGCTGGCGCGTATTGGACCACCAATAGGCGCTGTCCAGCCGCTCCGTTTCCAAGCCAGTCACCGACGAAATGAAGGGGGCGTCAGCATCGAATGGGAGCTGGTCCATGAAGGCCAGGGACGACAGCATGTCGTCGCCGAGAGAGTCCATTGCGGACGAGTGAAAGGCGATGTTGCCTGGCAGCAGGCTATGTCGCAGGTTGCGGCGGTCCAGTTCCGCCATGACCGGCTGCAAGGAGTCCTCCGGTCCACAGACGACCGTGCTGGCCGGTGCGTTCTCGCAGGCTATCTCCACCGGACGGAGACAGTTCTCCTGATCCGCATTCAGGGGAGCAAGCAGTTGCTCCACACCCGCCCGGTCCATGCCGATGGCCAGCATGCGGCCGGACCCTGCCTGGCGTTGCTGGAGGGTCGCGCGATGGTACACCAGCCTTGTGGCATCTACCAGCGAGAGCGCACCGCAGGCATAGGCCGCGGCCACTTCGCCGGAACTGTGACCCACCACGCAGTCCGGATAGACGCCCCATGTCTTGAACAGCTCCACAAGTGCGCACTGCAGCATGAAAATCGCAGGCTGAGCCAGCTGGCACTCGTCCAGTTCGGTCTGGGTGGCGGAGAAGCAGGCGTTCCGCAGCGAAAAATCTGCGTACTCGCTCCAATGTTCCTCTATGGCATCAACGGTCCGGCGGAACACCGGGTGGGCGTCATAAAGAGTGCGACCGCACCCGGCCCATTGCGTGCCTTGCCCGGAAAACACCATGGCCAGGCTCCGCTCTCCTCCTGCCACGGTACTGACGGGGCTGGCTTCTTCGGCAAAGATGTCCAGGGCCTGAAGCAGGTCCTCCCGGCTGTATCCTGCAAAGGCGGCGCGCGTGTTGAAGTGAGTCCGGCGCCGGCCCAGGTTGGCGGCCACCGTATGGAGATCCAGATCTTGTCCGTCCACCGCGTCCCGCAGCTCTTTGGCACTTCGCTGCAAGGCCTCGGTTGTCCGGGCCGACAGGGGCACCAGAAAGCCGGCATTCGGCGCCAGGGCTGTTGACCAGATCCGGGGACGGTTCGGCTGGTATTCCCGGACAACGCAATGCCCGTTGGCGCCGCCGAAGCCGAAGGAATTGATGCCGACCACGGCCGGACGGTCCGGAAAGGGTTCACAAACCGTCTGAACCTGCATCGGGCAACGGTCGAAGTCGATTTCCGGATTCGGGACCAGGTAGTTCCCGGAGGTGGGGGCGAAGGTCCGTTCCTGCATCATTAGCACAACCTTGAGCAGGGAGCAGTGAAACGCGGCCGCTTCCATGTGTCCCACGTTGCTCTTGACGCTGGAAACTCGGAGTGGGTTCGACCGGTCAAGGCCGCCGTACGCTTCCGCGATGGCGTTTCCTTCAATACGGTCTCCGACTACGGTGCCGGTGGCATGAGCTTCAATGTAGTCGAAATCCCCCGGATGGCGGCCGGCGTGGATGCAGGCCGTTCGCATCAGTTCAACTTGAGAATGTTGGGTCGGTGCGGTGATGGAACGTCCCGGCACCAGTTCGCCCGTGCCGTCAGCCCCTCCAGCCGTATTGATCGCGGTTGCCTCTACCACCGCGTGTATGTGATCTCCATCCCTCTCCGCCGCCTCCAGGGGCTTGAGGGCAAACAGGAAAGCACCCTCCGCCCGCATGTAGCCATTGGCCTCTGCATCAAAGGAATTGCTTTGACCGTCGGGACTTATGACCCCAAGGGCATTGAATCCCGCACTGAGCCGGGAGGCCCCCAAGTAATTGACGGAGCCGACAAGCGCCTGCTGGCAGTCGCCGTACCGGAGGGCATGCAAAGCGGTGTGCAGGGCACTCAATCCGGCGGAACAGGCGGTGCAGCAGGTCAACGACGATCCCATCAGGTTGAAATGGTAGGAGACCCGGTTGGCCAGCATGGCCAGGCTGCTGTTGGGCACGCTGAACTCATTGACCCCATGCACGGGCCGCCAGGAAGCCGCAGCCGGGGTCTGGGCCCCGATGAAGACTCCCGTAGGGCTGTTGCGCAACGAATGCAGGTCCCAGCCCACCCTTTCGAAAGTCTCCCACGCACAGTTCAGCAGCATCCGCACCTGCGGATTCGTGGACAGCATCTCGTTGTGGGAAATTCCGAAGAGACCGGGATCGAAGAGCCACTCCTGGTCGTCGTGGATCAAGCCCTCGTAGGCACTGGCGAACCGGCTAGGGCCGGAAAACGGGCCGATGGGCCGGTAGCCTCTGCCGTAGCGATCGACGACGGGGTCCTTCACCGTCTGGCGTTCGCTCAGCAGGCGCCAGAAGTCGGCGTCGCACTTGATGCCGCCTGGCATGCGGTAACTGTACCCTACGATCGCAACGTCTCTTTCCGGATTCGGCAGATTCCCTGGCCTTTCCAGGTTCATTTGGCCTGTCCCCCCCCTCAACAGACGTCCGGGCAGAGCCCGGACGGTCTTCTTGTTTGCTTTTGCGTCCTCGGACCGCACCACTCGGAGACCCGGCCCAGCGATTCGCATTTCGGCGCTATGTAGGGCTGCACGTCGCAGCTTGACCATGACCAAATCGTGAAGAAATCATGTCCATGCAAACTAAATCGTGAGGATTCCGGGGGCGGCGCAGGAATTTCCTGCGGCGGACCCGTCCACCTGCTCCCGCAGCACGTCGCCACCTAGGCTGAAAAAGCTTCGCACGGCATAACATCCGGGAGGCGGACCAGCAGTCAGCGTTCGGGCCACGCGGCGAATTTGACGGCCAGCGCATGGGTCGGTCAGACGGCCGCAGTGTCGGCGCGGGAGTCGAATGGGAGGGGGTGGCGGATGCCGAATCTGCGCCTTAACCGCGCCGATGCAGGCGGCACGCGGCGTCGGACATCAGGCTCGCTGCGGGCGGGCAACCTTCTGCCGTTCGGGAAGGCGTCAACGATGGCGACCCGGAACGACGCTCTGACCTCCCTGCCTCGACCGGTCTCGGGAGGGTGAACAGCGGGAGCGGCAAGCCGTCGGCACCGCGTTTCCACGAGTCGGGTGGTTGGCTCTCTGCGGCTAACCGGAATGATCGTGCCATTGTCGGCAAGTGTTCCGTCGAGCCGTGGAAGCGCATCGGCCACTGCCGCAACCGACATTGCCGAGAGGACTGGCTTCTGGGCGATTCGGGAGTGGCCGTGCGGTCGCTGGCGGACGGCTCGCTGGATTGCTTGCCTTTGCCGTCGAGGCGCCGTGTTGCAATAGTGTTGACATGCCGCATGCGTTTCTTTGCAAGCCGCAAACGAACGCAATTTCCGCACCTGCCGCCCGAAAACGGCCCAAGTTGCCGCGAATCGTGTATGGCACGAAGCCCGACACGCTAACGTCAATCAACGCGGTGATTCGACTTGGATTTCGTCCTTGCCGCGTCGTGACATGCATGCCTGAAACATTGGAACAAAGTAAGAAAAAACTATCTGATGCGATCTTTTTTTGTGAAATTTTGCATTTGTTGCTTGAAAATGAAGCAGCAGTTCTGGCACGGTGCGTCACCGTTGCCCGCAACAAGCCCTGTCACTCGCAGGGAACTGTCAGGGTAGATGGTGGGCGACCTAGGAATCGAACCTAGCATGCGTCTCCGCGAGGGAGTTACAGTCCCCTGCCACACCTTGCGGCCTGTCGCCCACTTGACGATGCCGTCTTCGGCATGCCGGGGTCAGATAACGGCGTGGCCACGACCGGTCAAGCCGGAATGCAGGTTGCGTTCACGGCCGCGGAAAGGGATAGCCGGAAAATGAAGAAATCGGACAGGCACGCCAAACACAAAGAATGGAAACGCGAGTCCAGGCGGGACACGGTCTGGCTGTTCGGGCTTCACGCGGTACGGCATGCGCTGTCAAATCCGGCGCGAAAGAAACTGCGCCTCGTGCTGACCAAGAACGCCTTTGATCGACTTTCGGAAGTGGTCGCGGAGGCCGGCATCGATCCCGAGATCGCGGATGCCAGGAAATTCCCGGTACCCCTGGATCCCGCTTCAGTCCATCAGGGTGCTGCGCTTGAGGTCAAGCCTGTCGATTGGGGTGCTCTTGAGGACCTCTTGCCAGATCGTCGAAACCTTGTTGTGCTCTGCCTTGATCGGGTCACCGATCCGCACAATGTTGGAGCGATCCTGCGGTCGGCCGAAGTCTTTGGGGCCAGCGCCGTGGTTGCGCCCCTGCGGCATTCCGCACCGGAGACCGGAGCATTGGCCAAGTCGGCCAGCGGCGCATTGGAGCGGTTGCCATACCTTCGGGTGCGCAATCTGGCATCCGCAATGGAGGACCTAAAGCAGCGCGGGTTCTTCCTGATCGGACTCGACGGCGAAGCCGACGTAACGCTTCGGGCGACACTGGCGCAGGCACCGGGGCGCATTGCGTTGGTCTTGGGAGCCGAAGGGCAGGGGCTTCGGGTGAAGACGAGGGATGCCTGCGACCGGTTGGCGAGGATAGGGGCTGCCGGAGGCTTTGACTCGCTCAATGTTTCCAATGCTTCGGCGGTTGCGCTGTACGCAGCGACGCAGCGGCAGGTTGCGGGTATCGACAACAAAATTTGATGCCGCGTGGGTTGCGCTTTCGAGCGCGGCAACGAACATTTGTTGAGCAAGGCGCAATTACACTTTGGGAGACAAGTACATGCAGACTCGTCGGCTATTCCTGAGCCTTTCCGCCGCGTCATTCCTGGCTGGCACGATTGGCACATTTCCAGCGCATGCGGCTCAACCGCCGGTCTTTGCCACCAATGGCGTGGCGATTCACGGATATGATCCTGTTGCGTATTTCACGATGTCGAAGCCCGTGGAGGGCGACGCGGCCATAACTTCGGATTTGGAGGGAGCGACGTTTCGTTTTGCCAGCGCGGAGCACAAGGCGCTGTTCGACGCGGACCCCGAAAAATACGCTCCAAAGTACGGCGGATACTGTGCCTATGCGGTGTCGAAAGGGGCCACGGCAACAACCGTGCCGGAAGCTTGGTCAATCCATGACGGGCGGCTCTACCTGAACTATTCCACCGGAGTGCACAGGACCTGGCTCAAGGATGTGGAAGGCAACATCGAGCGTGCTGACGCCAATTGGCCTGGTGTCCTCGGACCCTGAGACAGGCAATGCAATCACATCTTTGCGATGCACCTTCAATTGGACGCACATCATCTCCACTTGAATTGCGTGGGTCGGAATTCGAAACACCTGACCCTGATTTACACTGTCCCTCGTTTCGCAATTGGGCGTCTGTTCTTCGAGCGGGCGCCCTCTTGCGCCTATTGGCACAGCGAAATATCGGAGGCATGTTCACTTGCTGCCGCTATGTGTGATCAAGAGCGTTGGCTTGGGTCGTGAAAGGGGCGGACTCACTCCAACTGACTTGCTGTGTGACTTGTATTCGGAGATTTCGCCTTTTTGTAACGGTTTGCATGTTCCTAAAAAGATGATCTGGCGACTGCGATTCGACCAGGAATCCCGTGATGCTCTACGAACTCTATGACATCGTAATCAATCCGGTATTTGCGTCTTGCCTGCTTGGCATCCTGATTGGCTTGGCTTTCGGCGTTGCCGCCCAGATGTCACGCTTTTGCCTCAGGCGCAGCGTGGTCGAGTTCACGGTAGGACATTTTCCGGCGTTCGGGGTTTGGCTCATGGCATTCCTGGTTGCGTTGCTTGGCACCCAGGCACTGGTCCTCGATGGCCAACTGAGTTTCGTCGAGCACAGGTTTCACGTGAGCTCACTGCCAATCCTGACGGTGCTTGCCGGAGGCGCCTTGTTCGGGACGGGAATGGTCCTGACGCGCGGCTGCATTTCGCGGCTGACGGTCTTGTCCGCGACTGGCAACCTGCGCGCTGCCATTTGCATTGTCGTCTTTGCCGTCGTGGCGCATGCGGCGCTGAAGGGAGTTCTGGCACCGCTCCGCATAGGTCTCGGGACGGTGACTCTCGATGTCGGCGAATTCGCCAACCTTGGCAATCTGCCGGGCGGTGCGGTTCTTTGGATGGCAATTGCGCTCGTCGTCCTCGCAGCCGCGATTTATCGATCGGGCGCGCACGTAACGCATCTGCTGCTTGGCGCCGGAATCGGCATGCTCGTTCCACTTGGATGGTTCGGGACCGGCGTCTTCCTGCAAGACGCGTTTGATCCGATTCCCATGGCTTCGATTTCGTTTACCGCACCTTGGGCGGATACACTGTTCTGGAGCGTAGCCTCTACTTCGATTGCAGCCGGATTCGGCACTGGCCTTGTAGGAGGCACGCTACTCGGCAGTTTCTTGGCTGCCGCATCGCGAGGCGAATTGGCGCTTCAGAGCTTCGAGCAGCCAGGGCAAACCATACGCTATCTCCTTGGCGCGGCGATGATGGGCCTTGGCGGAGTGCTTGCAGGCGGATGTACCGTCGGTGCCGGGCTTGCGGGTACGGCATCGCTCAGCCTTTCAGCCGTGCTTGCGCTCGCGGCCATGATTGCCAGCGCGTGGCTTGCCAGCAGTTTGATTGACGAGCCGCCCTCTCGAGTTTGGAAATCTTCAGGGGAGTAGCTGTAGCGTGAGTCTGCAGTGCCGTGCGCGAACGCGCCGGGGCCATCGGAGCTGGAGTTCCACCACTGGTCGTCGGACGCAGTGCACATTCGCCGTTCTCGCGTCACGTTGTTCTGTTCCGCGTTAAAGGTCCGATCGCCTTCGGCATGCGCATTTCAACCGCTGGATCGGTTCCGCAGCGCAATATGTAACTCGTCATCCAGACGTCCCTCGCGATCCGGTCGTAACGGTTGAATGGGCCGCCCTGAACTCGTGGCTCTCATGATTGTGGAGCGGTCGCCCAAGTTCGACTGCCTGAACCGGACTTCAATTCTTGAGTTACGCAAGCAAGGAAGCACCAGGTCATGCCTAGTTCGAATTGCGCGCCTCGCAGAGACGTCCATGTCTCCGTGGATTTCTCGACAATCGGCTGTCCGCCGGATAACCTTGAACGCGACTGGCCACGCAGGATTGATTTGATGAACGTGTTTCAGATCCTCAGAGTTTTCGTCGTTCTGCTAGCGCTCCTGTCGCTTTCAGGCTGCGGCACCACCCCTGCACAACATGGCCCTCCAAGCGCAAGTGAAGTCGCATCACTCGAAAGCATGATCCTTGCGCTCGGACCCGGAGTCAGTGCAGAGGAGGCCGAGCGTGCTGCCCGGGTTGCATTACAGCATTCACGCGAGCTCGCCGTATCCTACCGGATCACGGGTTCGCCATTGTGGCACAACACGCAGGTAAATCTGGGGATCAAGGAACGCGGTCTTTGCTGGCATTGGGCCGAAGACATGGAAGCGCGCCTGCTTGCCGAGCGCCTGGAAACGCTGGAAGTCCACAGGGCAATCGCGAACGCCTTCAATCCGCTCCGCATCGAACACAGCACCGCGGTAATAAGTCGAAAGGGCGACGGTTTCGAGCGTGGCATCGTGCTTGATCCCTGGCGCTTGGGCGGCACGCTGACCTTTGTGCCGGTCTTGGAAGATCCGGATTACAAATGGAAAGAACGGCATAAGGTGCTCGCGAAGAAGCGGCAGCGACTGGCGGGCAGGTCGGCGGTTCCCGGCTGACCACTCATTGGCCTGAGTGCAGCGCGGCACGAGCACTTGCAGGCTTGGGGAGCCGCCTTGTTGTCAGAGCATTCCGGGAGTCGCGGGCGATTCATGGCCGGTGGCGATCTTCCGTTCCACGACGTCATGAAGGGATGCAGGTGGTTCCGAAGCTGCTTCTTCGCTCCTCGCCAGGTTGCGGGCCCGGGAACGCCACGGCCGGAAGGACCCAACAGGCGCGTCCCTCACGTCAGCCATCTGCGCATTCGTGGCGCCGGTTCCCTGTCATGATATGCTATTGCAATCATCCTTCAAGTCGGTGCGCCAGCAGAAGCGCTAGCGCCGTGAGAACGAATGTTGCTGAAGTCAGTGGCACGAGGGTTCCGTCAAACGCCTGGCCAACTGGCGCAGCAATCACGATCGACGCGATCGTTGCGACAGAAGTGATGATCGATGCGGCAAGCCCGGCCATGTGGCCCATTGGTTCCATGGCGATCGCATTGATGTTGCCGAGCGCGAAGCCCGCCAGTTGAAAGACCGACGTGCACCAGAGAAATCCAACCGGAAACAGCCAAGATGCCGGAAGCACGCCGATGATCATTGCAAGCAGAAACATGGCGGTGATGCTGCTGTGAACGAGCAGGGCCATCCGGACCACCTTTCGCATGCCGACGCGCACCACGATGGCTGCATTCATCACGCTTGCTCCAGCTGCCAGGGCCGCCATCAGTGCAAACCAGAGCGGAAAGCCTGCACCGCGATCGAATACCTTGTCGAAGACTTGCTGGCTTGACAGCAATGTCGACATCAGCACGGCGAAGACCAACGACTGGCAGCCGATTGCCAGCATGACCTGGCGATTGGAAAACACCTCCAGCAGGCCGTCGGCAAGCTCTCGGGCGCGAAGTGATCGTCGTTCTTTGTGGGGCAGGGTCTCGGGAAGCCTGAGCATCAGCCAGCCGGTCGAGATGATCGAAAAGACGGCAAAGGAGGCAAAGATCGAGCGCCAGCCGAATCCCTGGGTGAGAAGCCATCCGATCGACGGTGCAAACACCGGAGCGAGCGTGAATACCAAAATGACGAAACTCAGGATCCGGGCCATTTCGCGACCTCGGAACAGGTCACGCACGATGGCCATGCTTGCAACGCGCGGTCCTGCCGATCCCATGCCTTGGAGGAACCGGGCGACAAGCAACACCTCGAGGCTCTGTGTAAGCGCTGACACGATAGCAAAGAAAATGATGATAACGGTTCCTGCAATCGTGATGGCCTGGCGACCAAAGGCATCGCAGAGCGGTCCGGCAAAGAGAGTCCCCACGCCAAGCCCGACCATGAACGACGCTATGACAAGCTGCGCGCGATTCGGGTCATTCGGGCTGAGGTCCGCGCTGATGTCCGGAAAGGCGGGAAGCATGGCATCCGTCGCGAAGGCGACCGTTGCTGCCATCATGGCAATGATGGCAATGAGTTCTGCACGGGACGCGGTGATCGAAGCGCGGTTGGCTTCTTCCCTGTCGACTCCAGTCACGAAGATGCCTCGGCTTGCTCGTACAATTCATCCATGACCCTCAGCCAAAGGTTCTTTGGTTGCGCACCTTGTATGACGTGGCGGTCCGCAACGACGAATGTGGGCACGCCGGCCACACCGCGATTCCTTGCATGCGCATCCCTTGCGCGCGTTTCCTCGATGTCTGCATTGCTGCCAAGCAGCCGTTCGGTCATGGCGCGACCAAGGCCGACGACTTCTGCGATTTCAAGCAGTTCCGAACGGTCTCCAATGTCCCTGCATTCCTCGAAATATGCCTTGAAGAGGAGGATGACTGTCTCACCCTGGCACCCTTCCAGACCTGACCAGTGGATCAGGCGGTGGGCGTCGATCGTGTTGGGTGTTCGCTTGATCCCGTCGAGGTCGAGTTTCAGACCGTTGGCCTTTGCGGCCTCGGCAATTCGGTCGTAAACCTGTTTGGCGTTCTCGTGTCCGCCAAACTTCTTGTCGAGATAGGTCTGTCGCTCCATGCCGCCGAGGGGCATTTCGGGATTCAACTGAAACGGGTGCCATTCGATTTGGAACGGATGATCAGGACGCAGCTCAAGCGCGCCGTCGAGGCTGCTCTTGCCGATGTAGCACCATGGGCAGATGGGGTCGCTCAAGATGTCCAGCTTGATGGGCATTTGCCATCGTTCGCACCCCTTCGCAGCATGTGCAAGAGACTGCTCTTCTGATGTTTGCGGCGCAATCTGCGGCATTGAGCGGCCTTGGGTTCAACGATCTTTGCGTTGAAGGAGTCATATTCCTGATCGTCAAGATTGTCGGCGGCGTTCGTTCAATGTTGATCGTGTATGTCTGCCTGTGCGCGGATTGAAATTCGTCGCGCCAAGCGCCCGGCCGCAAGAAAGCTCAGAGCCGACATGATTGCCGCCGTCGTAAGACAGCCCGCAACACCCCACAACTGACGGCAGAGACCGGAAAGCAACGTGCCGACGAGGCGGCCAACAGCGTTCGACATGCAGTAGAATCCAACATCCATGGCGACACGTTCGCTCTTGGCGAACGCGAAGACCAGCTGGGAGTGCAGCTTCGCTGCGGAATTGTGGTCGCCGGTGCAGTCGACTGCAAGATCGATGCTGTAATTCTGAAGAGGCAGGTCGCGAATTTCCTTGACCTGCGTACACCGCATCGCGTGCCCCGAGACCGAGAGTTGATCGCCCCTTGCCTCGATGTCATGGTCCCAGCGGCCATGAACCGTGTCGAATTCCAGCAGTAGGGCATGCTGCTCTATGTCGGCGCAGGGTTCGTTCAACAGGACAAGTTCGCTGACGCGCTTGTCGTCAAAGAGTCGTCGGAGCAGAATTTTGCCCATTCGGCCGAGGCAGTTGACCGCGATGCGTGCCAAGTTTGCATCCTTGTCGCCGAGAGCCTTCTTGCTCAGAGCGCGGGCGGCGGCAAGTGAAGGTCTTGCGGCACGGAAGGCGCTCTGGCTTTCCGTGCGCGCACCTGCGTGTCGGAAGTGAAGGCTACGACAGCACGTCGCCTACGGCGCTAGCGCCTGCCGACACGTCGCTTCCGATGCCTTCGATCGTATTGCACGCGGCGAGTCCCAGCAAGAGCATCGCAAGCAGTAAGGTCTTTCGCATTTCGTCACTCCTCATACCACCAGACATCAGGCTGGAAACCGATCCAGTCCCCATACATCGGCAGCTTGTCCGGGTATCGCAGCTGCCTTGCATGCGCGATCCGTGAGACCGGTACATGCCAGATTGGAATCACATAGCGCCCTGTTGTCAGGACCCTGTCAAGGGCCTTGGTTGCGGCGACGAAGTCGTCCTGGCTCCTGGACGTCAAGAGCTGCTCGATCATGGCCTCGATTGCAGGACTCCGGACACCCATCCAGTTCCGGCTTCCCTCGGTGTCTGCAGCTTCAGAACTCCAGTAGAGGTTCTGCTCGTTCCCGGGCGAGAGCGACATGCCTCTCGCATACCACGTCATGTCGAAGTCGAACCTGTTCGTGCGTTCCTTGAATTCGGCGGCATCCACCGTTGTGACGGTGAGGTCAACGCCCATGCGCTCCAGCGCCGACGAGTATATGTCCACGATCTGGTGCGTCTCGGTGGACCCGGAAGAAAGGAGAATCTCGAAGCCGAAGGTATAGCCAGCCTCGTTCCTCAACTTGCCGTCCCTGAGCGACCAGCCGGCTTGGCCCATGAGAGACAGTGCGGTTCTCAGATTCTTTCGATTTCGCTCCGTGCCGTCTCCGGCGGGAAGCTCGTAGCCTTCGAGCGCGCCGGGCAGGAGTTCCGATGCAAAGGGCTCGAGGAATTCCTGCACGCGGCCTTCGGCAGGCCCGCTGCTCATGCCAAGGATTGAGTTTGAAAAGTAAGACGTGATGCGGGACTGTGGCTCGCCATTGATCGTCTGATTGATGAATTCGAAGTTGAATGCCGTGATCAATGCCTCTCGTACCCGCCAGTCCTGAAGCTGCGGTCGCCGCGTGTTCATCACGAGGCCGCGTATTCCAGACGGACGTTTGTGAGGGATGTAGGACTTGACGACATCGCCCGACTGAACGGCCGGGAAGTTGTACTGGCTGTTCCATTTTTGAACGCTGGTTTCGCGCGAGGTGGTCAGCAATCCGCCCTTGAAGGCTTCGAACATCGCCGTGCCGTCAGCAAAGAATTCCATCCTGATCTCGTCGAGGTTCGCCGTTCCGCGTCGATAGGGGACGACGCCGTAGCCCCAGTAGTCTGGATTTCTGGTCAAGACCACGTAGCGCCCGGGTTCAAAGTCGGAAATCACGTAAGGTGCGGAGGAGACCGGAATAATTCCGGTGCCCGATGCCGCAAAGTCCCGGCCCTCCCATTGCGACTTCTTGAGGATTGGCCGGAGACCCAGGATCAGCGGAAGCTCGTCGTCGCGCACGCTGAACGTGAATCTCACGCTTCGCTCGCCCGTGCGTTCGGCGCCAGCTACCTTTTTCCATGATCCGTGGTAACGCGGATGCCCCACGGTCCCGAGCGTCTCGAAGGACCAGAGAACGTCATCGGCGGTGACCGGCGTACCGTCGGAGAACCTGGCTTCCGGCCGCAGCGTGAACTCGACCCAAGAGCGGTCGTCGGGCACCTCGATTGATTCGGCAAGGAGACCGTACAGAGAGAACGGTTCGTCGTAATTTCGGCCCATGAGGCTCTCGTGGGCCAGAAACCTGAGTTGCCACGGAACACGGCCTTTCAGGATATGCGGATTGAGCGAGTCAAAGCTTCCGACCTCTCCCTGGACGATGCGGCCGCCCTTGGGCGCATCCGGGTTTGCATAGGGCAAAGACACAAAATCCGGTGGTAGCGCGGGGGCGCCATACATAGCTATGCCGTGTCTTGGCTCGGCATGCCCTGATCCTGCCGCCACGAGAAAGGCCGCAGTCAGCGAAAGGCTGCGATACAGGTTCATCGTCATGGACGTCCTTCCTTCGACATGGTTTCGGGCGGCCTAAAGGGCGATTCCGAAGTTGTCAAACTTTTGACTTGGAGTTCTGCGCAACGTGGCGTATAAGCGGGGCACTGCTCGATAGGTTTCTTGCCTGTATGAAACCTGCCTCAATAACTAAGCGCCCGCCTTGTGCGGGCGTTTTTTTCTTCCTGAAATTCAGAGGCATCTCCGTTGCCGCAGTCAATTCGCTGCCCGACTTGGCGCTCTGCGCGCAAGCGTCAACCAGAGCAGGGCACCTCCCGCCAGCGCCAGGAACGGAGCCATTGCAAGGTTAACGGAGGTCCAGCCCTCAACCGCCGAACCGCCGGTGCAGTTCATCAGCCCGCCGGACGAAAGTGACGCCAGCGTCACGCAGCCGAACACAATCGTGTCGTTCAGGCCTTGAACCCGGCCGCGCTCCTCGGGCGAATGTGCATTCGAGAGCATCGCGGTTGCACCGATGAAGCCGAAGTTCCAGCCCAGCCCCAAGAGAATGAGCGTGCCAAAAAAGTCGCTGAGATCGGTCCCTGAAAGGCCAACGCCTCCGGCTGCCGCGAGGATCGCAAGCCCGATGGCAACGATCCGTTCCGCGCCGAAGCGAGCAATCAGGTGCCCTGTGAAGAACGAAGGTGCGAACATGGCCAGAACGTGCGCCGAGACGACGTCGGCGGCGTTGTTCTTGCTGAAGCCGCAGCCGACCACCGCGAGAGGGGTGGACGTCATCACGAGATTCATCAGGGCATAGGAAACCATCGCGCAGATGATCGCCACCAGCACCTTGGGGGACTTCAGGAGTTCAAGGCGGGTCCTGGCATTCTCGGAGATCTCGACGGCTTTCGGCTTCGGAATGTCCAGAAGCAGGAAAAGGAACGCTCCGCTCACGTTGATCACGATGATCGCGAGAAACGTGCCGAGAAACGGGACGGCGGAGGCATCGGCTGTCACCTTGACCAGTTGAGGGCCGATCACTGCACTCGCCAGCCCCGCCGCAATGACGTAGCTGATCGCCTTTGGGCGAAATGCCTCGGACGCCGTGTCGGCCGCCGCAAATCGGAAGAAGCCCTGGGACGACAGGTACATGCCGGCGAACGCCGAACCGATCAGGAAGAGCACGAAGCTTCCCGTGGCAAGGCCCCACGCCGCCAGCGCCGCGCCGATGGCACCGCCCGTCGCCCCGATCACGAAGCCGAGCGCGCGTCCGTGCCGTTGCATGATGCTCGAGAGCGGCGTGGCCGCCAGCATGGATCCCAGCACGATCAACGAGATCGGCAGCGTGGCAAGGCAGGCATTTGGCGCAAGCGACTGCCCGGCAAGAGCGGACACGATGAACATCATCGGCATCTGCGCACCGAGATATCCCTGGGCGATCACCAGGACCGTCACGTTCCTTCGTGCCATGGAAAGGGCGGAATTCTCCAGCATGCAAGCCCGGTACTCCGTTCAATCGGCGTCGGCAAGGTCGGGGCTTCCGTTTTGTCGTTCTTGCATCTACCGTCCGCGCGCCGTTCGGGAGGACATCGTGTCAGAGACAATAGGCCGCATCATCGAGACGCCTGCCTGCGTTGCTGAAGGTGCCGATTACCTCTCGAGGCGCGAGCCGCGCTTTCGCAAGGCCTTGGCCATGACCGGGCCGTTGCCGCTTCGACGGCGCAAGGACGGATTTGCGCCGCTTCTCGATGCCATTGTCAGCCAGCAGGTTTCCGTGGCGGCGGCCGATGCGATCTGGGGGCGATTGAAGGCCGCCGGGCTGACCGGCCCGCGCAAGATAGTTGCAGCCAGCGATGACGAGCTACGTGCGTGCGGCCTGTCGCGCCAGAAGATGCGCTATGCCCGCGAACTCGCAACGTCGGGAATCCGATTCAGCCGTTTGCGGGAGAAGCCCACGGAAGAAGTCATCGAGGCGCTCGTCCAGGTCCCCGGAATTGGCCGCTGGACGGCTGAGATCTACACGATGTTCTCTCTTGGCCGTGCCGACGTCTTCGCGCCCGGCGACCTTGCGCTTCAAGAAGCGGCGCGCATTTTGTTCGAGAGACCGGAAAGACCGACGGAACGCGAATTGCGGCAGATGGCGGAGGCATGGTCGCCGTGGCGAGGCGTCGCCGCGCGGCTGCTCTGGGCGTATTACCGGGCCGCGAAACAGAGGGAAGGAGTGCGATGAGCGAGTTGAACAGCAAGCGCCGGGGCAGTGCTTCCGGCAATGACAGCTCGCTCGTGCTGTTCCTTCACGGATATGGAGCGGACGGTGCAGACTTACTCGGAATCGGCGAGCACGTTGCGCTAGTGCTTCCCGATACCGTCTTTGTGGCCGTCGATGCGCCGACCCCTTCTGTGATGAACCCGACTGGCTTCCAGTGGTTTCCTCTCCCGTGGCTCGACGGGTCGACTGAAACCGCGATGGTCGAAGAGCTGGTTCGGTCCGCAAGACTGCTTGATGCCTTCATTGACAAGCTCCTGGCGGACGAAGACCTTGATCCTGGTCGCCTTTTGCTCTTCGGGTTCAGCCAAGGCACGATGATTGGTCTGCATGTTGCGCCAAGACGGGCAGATCCCGTGGCCGGGATCGTGGGGTTCTCTGGCCGGCTGATGTTTCCGGGCTGCATCGCCGACGAGGCGAAATCGCGCCCGCCGACGTTGCTTGTTCATGGGGACGCCGACGAAATGGTTCCCTTTGCCGAACTTGGAGCGGCGACAGGAGCGCTGGAGGCCGCGCGCTTCGAGGTATCAAGCCATGTGATGGAGGGAACGGGGCACGGGATTTCGCCCGACGGGCTCTCTGTGGCGCTGAATTTCATTCGGCAGCGGCTCGGAATCGAATCGGACGGATCCTGACGACCTGAACCTGTGGGCAAGTCTGTGGAAAACTTGTCGCGGTTTTGTCACATGCCCCTGCGACACCACTCAACATTCATGGGGCTTGTCATGCGGACACCGCCATATATAGTCGCCCGGAAATCGGGCCACCCTTGGCAGGGATGTGCGCGGCCACGGAAGACGGATGAAACGGCAAATGAGTGGAAGTTTCAGAACAAGTTTTGTGCGGGAACCGAAGAGCCTCAGGCATCATCCTGCGTTGGTGTTGAACGCCGACTACAGGCCGCTGAGCTACTTCCCGCTGTCGCTTTGGCCTTGGCAGGAAGCGGTCAAGGCCGTGTGGCTGCATCGGGTGGATGTCCTTGCACGATATGACGAGGTTGTCCGCAGCCCGTCCACGGAAATCCACATTCCGTCCGTGGTCGTCCTGAAGGACTATGTTCACCCGCAGAAGCGGGTGGCCTTCACGCGGTTCAACCTGTTTCTTCGCGACGAGTTCCGGTGCCAGTACTGTGGCGCCCGGGGAGAGTTGACTTTCGACCATGTCGTTCCCCGGTCTCGTGGCGGCACGACGAGCTGGGAAAACGTGGTTGCGGCTTGTGCGAAGTGCAACCTTCGCAAAGGCGCGAGCTCGCTCGCTCAGGCGGGCATGTCGCTGCGTCGTACACCGCGGCGGCCTGACGCGGTCAAGCTCCGTAACCAAGGCCGGAAATTCCCGCCAAATCACCTGCACGAGACCTGGTTCGATTTCCTGTATTGGGACGCCGAACTGGAGGCGTGACCCGGAATTGGCGACCGAGCGGGGTGCATCAACTTTCTCGCTCGGTCGCATCGCTCGTGCGCATGAGATGTCGGCGGCATTCCAGCGGATTGCCTCGACGAAGTTGACACGGCGACAGCATGCCGACGCAACTCGTGTCCCGCGTGCTGTGCGCCTCGTGTGCTACTTGTTGCGCAGGTCGTCCAAATGCACTGCCAGGCCTGACAGCGCTGCAAAGTCGTCCTCGACTACACGTACCGGGAACTTCTCCATGAACTTGGAGAACCGACCCTTGTTGCGGAAGCTGTCCACAAATCCGGAATCCCGAAGATAGGGTGCGACGGCGCGGGCCACGCCTCCGACAAGATAGATCCCGCTGAACGGCAGGTGGATCAAGGCCAGGTCCCCGCAGACCGATCCCATGATCCGGACAAATGTCTCGATGGTTCTTTCTGCCAGGGCGTCACCGTCCTCGATGTCTTTCAGGACTTCTGTGGCCGACCGCGTCTCGCTTTTGCCTTGCCTAGATGCGTGCCAAGCATGGATGTTCTCGATTCCTCGGCCTGAAAGCGCGTCCTCAACCGAGGCAAACCCGCAGGACGCTGCAACGAACTCTGCAAGCTCCAAGTCCTCGGAATTGCCGGCCGGCAGGAGGACATGGCCGCATTCGGAAGGCGTCACCATCAATGCCGGGCCGTTTGGAATGGCAAGCGCGGAATTGAAGCCGGTGCCGATGCCGATCACCAGCCTGCGGGAATCGGCCTTCTCGGGCTTGACCCTGATGACGGGCGAGAGGTGACTGTGCGGAATCGCGTGAAGTGCGTGAGCCTGCGCCTGCAGGTCGTTGAGCACGGACACGGTTTGCGCGCCGGTGACATTCGCGAGAGCCTCGCGCTCGACCGTCCAGTCCAGATTGGTCAGCGTGCCGCGCCCGTCATGGACGGGCCCAGCAATCGCGACGGCAACGGCGTCGCACAGGAGGCCGACGTCATCTTCGAACCGCAGCAACAGGGATTCAAGGCCATCGAAATCGGAGTTCCGAAATTTCCGGACGGACTTTTCCAAGAGGACGCGGCGTTCGGCAAGGGCCACACGCGTGTTCGTTCCGCCGACATCGGCGACGAGCGTCACTTTGTCCCTGTGGTCCGCCATGTCTAGCAGTCCTGCTTTTCCCGGGGACCTAAGTCAATGTTTGCGGGCGGCGCAAGGTTTCGGTCCGGTCACGGTCAAGCAGGTGACGCATTGCCGGTGCCGGGCCGGTCGATTGTCCCACCGTGAGATCCGCCTCTAGAAGAACATGTCGACGCCCATCCTCCGCGCCGCGGATTGTGTCGAGAAGGATATCGGCGCATAGACGCCCCGCCTCCCGGACCGAGGATCGGGTGGCGGTGAAGATCGGAACGTCTCCCTCGTTCCTGAAATAGGACAGGTCGTCGTCATGGATCACGACCGACACCTCGTCTCCGAGGCCTATGCCTAGATCATGAAGCGCTCGTCGCGCGCCCATCGCAGGGACGATCGACGATATCAAGATTGCCGTTGGCGGGTTGTCCGAATCAAGCATCTGAATGGTCGTGTCGAAGCCGTAGTTTTCGGTCATCTCGCCACTGGAGATCAGTTCCGGATCTTGGGTGATGCCGCGTGCCTCAAGTGCGTCACAGTAGCCGTTCAGCCTGCGAGTGGCAAAATCCATTCCGTGAAGGCCGTTGATCAAGCCGATCCTACGGTGCCCGAGGTCAAGCAGGAATTCCGTCGCGCGCGAGAACGCGCGTCGGTTGTTGACATCGACCCAGTTGTATTCGCCGTGCACCCTGCTGGACCGCCCGTGAACGACGAATGGCAGGCCGAGTTCGCGGAGCAGGCGGATACGGGGGTCTTCGATCTTGGGACCATGGATCACGACACCATCGACCACGCCGCGCGTGGCTAGATCCCGGTAGGCTTCTGCCTCGTCTTCGTCTCGCACGACTGAAAGCGAAAGGTCGTAGCCAGTCTTGGAATACTGTTCGCCCGCACCTGCGATGAAATCCGAGAAAATCGGATTCACCATTTCGTGTTCCTTCGAGAGGGGCAGGATGTGGCCGATCGTCATGGCACGGCCCGTTGCCAGGCGCGCCGCCCGGGAATTCGGGGTGTAGCCAAGCCGTTCCGCGGACTCCAGGACCTTCCGTCGGGTTCTCTCGCTGACTTCAGGATACCCGTTCAGCGCACGGCTGACGGTCGTGGGGGAAAGCCCGATGCGGTGTGAGAATTCCTTCAGGTTCATCTTTCAAAGCGGTTTCAAGTTTACGAGAGCATACGAGACGGCAACAAAATGTCAAAGATAAAGATATGTCAAGATTTACGTTGACATGAGGAGAAAGTTCGGGGATGTTGCATTACCCAAAGCGCTTTGAGAAACTCATCGCGACAACCACCGAATGAGCCTTCGGGTTCGGAAAAAGGGAGAGCTTCATGAACAGATCACTACTTGCCAGCGCGGCCGTGATGGCACTGGCCACGGGTAGCGCAGGTGCCGAACAGTTGACCGTCTTTGGTCCTTGGCTTGGCCCGGACCAGGAAAACGTCGAGGCGGTGCTGGGGGACTTTGCAGCGAAATCCGGCCATGACGTGAGCTATGTCGGCTCCGACAGTTTCGAGCAGCAGATCCTCGTGGACGCGGAGGCAGGCTCGGCGCCGAACATTGCGGTCTTTCCGCAACCGGGACTTGCCGCCGACATGGCGAGCCGCGGATTCCTGACGCCCCTTGACAGCGGCGTCGGCGACTGGGTTCGGGAGAACTACGCCGCCGGGCAATCCTGGGTCGACCTCGGCACCTATGCCGACGAGAATGGCAACGACCAGCTCTTCGGCTTCTTCTACAAGGTCGATGTGAAATCCCTCGTCTGGTACATCCCCGAGAACTTCGAGGATGCCGGCTACGAAGTGCCGGAAACCATGGAGGAACTGAAGGCGCTGTCCGACACGATCGTGGCCGACGGCGAAACGCCTTGGTGCATCGGGCTCGGCTCGGGTGGCGCGACGGGCTGGCCGGCAACGGACTGGGTCGAGGACATGATGCTACGCACGCAGCCCCCGTCCGTCTACGACCAATGGGTCACGAACGAGATTTCCTTCACCGACGATGCCGTCGTGGGTGCGATCGAGGAGTTCGGAGCCTTTTCCCGCAACGACGACTATGTCGCGGGGGGTGCCGCTGCGGTCGCCTCGACCGATTTCCGAGACAGCCCCAAGGGAATGTTCGACAGTCCGCCCCAGTGCTACATGCATCGTCAGGCCTCCTTCATTCCGGCCTTCTTCCCGGACGGCACCGTGGTTGGCGAGGACGTCGATTTCTTCTACTTCCCAGCCTATGCGGGCAGGGATCTCGGCAAGCCGGTTCTGGGCGCCGGCACGGTCTGGGCGATCTCGAACGAAAACCAGGCCGCGCATGACCTGATCGAATATCTCAAGGATCCGGCCGCGCACGAAATCTGGATGGCGCGCAAAGGCTTCCTCACGCCGCATAAAGGCGTGAACCCGGACGCGTTCGGTGATGCGACACTCAGGAAGATGAACGAGATCCTCCTGAACGCCACTACATTCCGGTTCGACGGCTCCGACCTGATGCCAGGTGGCGTCGGCGCAGGCTCGTTCTGGACCGGGATGGTCGACTATTCGGGAGGCAAGAGCGCCGCCGAAGTCGCCCAGGAAATCCAGAACAGCTGGGACGCGTTGAAGTAGTCATGCAAGGACGGGGCCCGGTCTTCGGGCCCCGTCAAATTCAATCGGCCTGGCGCGGGGAGGGCGCTCCATGCATCCTGCATTGCTCGGACTTGTGACGATCATCATCGGCGTCAGCGCCTGTATCGGGTATTTCTACTTTTCGAACCTGTTTCTGGACAAGGTGCTCTTTCCGGGAAAGGGACCGAACGCGGGGCGGAACATCAACCGCGCCAACCACGTGCGGCCATGGCTGTTCCTTGCGCCGGCCATCTTTGCGCTTGGCCTCTACCTCGGATATCCGGTGATCGAGACATTGCGCCTTTCGCTCACCGACCGAAGCCAGGACGGCGCCTTCGTGGGCTTCGCGAATTATCAGCAAATGCTGGCCGAGCCAAAGTTCTGGGAGGCCATGCGAAACAACCTGCTCTGGCTGATCGTGGTGCCTGCCGCTTCTACTGCATTTGGTCTGCTGGCCGCGCAGCTCACGGACCGAATCGCCTGGGGCAACCTGGCCAAGTCGCTCGTCTTCATGCCGATGGCCATTTCGTTTGTCGGCGCGTCGGTCATCTTCAAGCTGATCTACGACACGCGTCCCGAGGACAAGGCGCAGATCGGCCTCCTGAATGCGATCTGGGTGCAGTTCGAGGGAGGGGCCATGTCGGTGCTCTTTCTGCAGGTGCTGCCGATCGTGATCATATTCCTCTTCGCGGCCCTGGTCGCCTATGCAGGCTACATCATCTTCCGGCCCGCGCTTTCGGGCGGAAGCGGCAACTTGGTCCTGGCTGCGCGCGTTGCATCTGCCGCATTGGCACTGTACTTGATCTGGCTCTCGCTTGAGTCGATTCTCGGCATTGCCACAGCCGAACTTCCCTATGGCGAGCCGAAGGCCTGGCTCACTGTTCCCTTCTTCAACAACTTTTTCCTAATGGTCGTGCTGATATGGATCCAGACGGGATTCGCCATGGTGATCCTTTCGGCCGCCCTGCGCGGAATCCCGGAGGAAACCATTGAGGCGGCCATCATCGATGGCGCGAATCCCCTGCAGATCTTCTTCAGGATCAAGGTGCCGCAAATCATACCGACGATCACGGTCGTCTGGACGACGATCACGCTTGTTGTCCTCAAGGTGTTCGACATCGTGTTCGCTATGACGAACGGACAATGGCAGACGCAGGTGCTGGCAAACTACATGTTCGACAAGCTGTTCCGAGCCAATGACTGGGGTGTGGGGTCAGCTTCGGCGATTGTCATCATGATCCTCGTCTCGCCGATCCTTGCCTGGAACGTCTGGAACGCCCGAAAGGAGATGAGCTGATGCAATCCATTGCCGGAAGCAAGTCGTCGCTCACCTGGGCAGTTCACATTTCGGTCGTCGTCATGGTCGTGCTCTGGTTGATTCCGACCGTCGGGCTCTTTGTTTCCTCCTTCCGCACGGCGGACCAGATCTCGACATCCGGCTGGTGGGCCTCTCTTTTCCCTGCGGAGCAGAACGTGGTTGCCCGGGCGGCGGACCCCGACGAGAACCGGGTGGCGGACGGGCGCATGTTCATCGTCTCGGGGAACCTCTTTGACGGAGAGGACAAGACGATCAGCGTCTGGGGCACCTCGTCGCGCGCCATCGACATCTACGTTGCGGGCGACACCGCTGATCTGGGCGACGGAGAAACGATCACGGTTCAAGCCAATGGCGACTACGAGTGGCGCGGCAACGACGAGCAGATTGCAGGGCGCGGGCAAAGGGTCTTTGCGACCGTCACCGCGCCGCCGGAATTCACGCTTGCGAACTATGACAAGATGCTTTTCGACGAAGTCAACGTCGATGGCATGGCCAAGGCATTCTTCAACACGCTGACCGTCACCATCCCCGCCACGATCATACCCATAGTGATAGCGGCCTTCGCTGCATATGCGCTGGCCTGGATGGACTTCCCGGGGCGCGCCTTGCTGATTGCATGCGTCGTGGGGCTGCTGGTTGTGCCGCTGCAACTTGCGCTGATTCCGCTGCTCAAGCTGCATCTCGGAATTGGAATCGGAAAGGGCTATCTCGGTATCTGGCTTGCCCATACCGGTTTTGGCCTTCCTCTCGCGATCTATCTCTTGCGGAACTACATGGTCGGCCTGCCACGCGACATCATCGAGAATGCCAAGGTAGACAGCGCCACGGACTTCCAGATCTTCGTCAAGATCATCCTTCCCCTCTCGTTTCCCGCATTGGCGTCTTTCGCGATCTTCCAGTTCCTCTGGACCTGGAACGACCTGCTGGTCGCGAAGGTCTTCCTGATCGACGCAACCGGCCAAACCACGGTGATGACCAACCAGATCACCGATCTTCTCGGAACGCGAGGCGGCAACTGGGAGATCCTCGCCACAGCCGCCTTCATCTCGATCGCCGTGCCGCTTGCCGTCTTTTTCGCGATGCAGCGCTACCTCGTTCGCGGCATCCTGGCCGGTTCGGTGAAATAGGATGTTGCCCATGAGCCTCGCCGAAGCAATTCCCGACGAGACACCTGGCATTCTCGCCTCCAACCCGGGCTGGTGGCGTGGCGCAGTGATCTATCAGGTCTATCCCCGGTCGTTTCAGGACACGAACGGGGATGGCATCGGAGACCTGCGGGGCGTCATCGAGAGGCTGCCCTACATCGCCTCGATCGGCGTGGATGCGATTTGGCTCTCGCCGTTCTTCACGTCGCCGATGCTGGATTACGGCTACGATGTCTCGGACTATCGGAACGTTGACCCGATGTTCGGCACGCTGAACGACTTCGATGCCTTGATCGAAAGGGCTCATCAGCGCGGATTGCGAGTCATGATAGATCTCGTGCTGAGCCACACCTCCAGCGAACATCCTTGGTTCCAGGAAAGCAGGGCTGACCGCACCAATGCCAAGGCCGACTGGTATGTTTGGGCGGACCCGAAGCCGGATGGAGCGCCGCCGAACAACTGGCTGTCCGTCTTCGGCGGATCGGCATGGCAATGGGACGGCGAGCGCATGCAGTACTACATGCATAACTTCCTGCGCGAGCAACCAGACCTGAACTTTCACAACATGGACGTGCAGGACGCGCTTCTCGACGTGGCGCGCTTCTGGCTTCAACGCGGCGTGGACGGGTTCCGTCTGGATACGGTGAACTTCTACGTCCATGACGCAGAACTCAGGGACAATCCGCCGCTCTCGAACGTGGAGGTCACGGGAATGACCGCGCCGTCCGTCAATCCCTACAGCTTCCAGAGCCACATCAATGACAAGTCCCGGCCCGAGAACATCGAGTTCCTGAAACGCCTTCGCGCCTTAATGGACGAATTCCAGGACATCACGTCCGTCGGTGAAGTGGGCGATGATCAGCGCGGGCTGGAGATACAAGCCGAGTACACGCAGGGGCGGGACAGACTGCACATGTGCTACGGTTTCGATTTTCTCTCAGGCTGCTACCCAACGGGTGCCCGTATCGCCGAGGTGCTGGAGCGCTTCCAGCGCATAGCAAGAGACAGTTGGGCCTGCTGGGCGTTTTCGAACCATGACGTGGTTCGCCATACAACGCGCTGGTCGCTTTCGCCGGAAGCGCATCGGACATATCTGGCGGTGCTGCTGTCAATGCGAGGATCGGTCTGTCTTTATCAGGGCGAGGAACTGGGCTTGAACGAGGCCGACGTTGCCTTCGAAGATCTCCACGATCCATATGGCATTCGCTTTTGGCCAGCCTTCAAGGGGCGTGACGGTTGCCGAACGCCGATGGTCTGGCATGCGAATCGTCCACACGGCGGCTTTAGCGAAGCCAAGCCTTGGCTGCCCGTTGCGGAGGAACATGCATCACGGGCAGTTGATGCGCAGGAGCGCGATCCGGATTCGATGCTGAACTTCTATCGCCGGATGATTGCCTATCGCGCCTCGCGCCCGGAGCTCGTCAAGGGCAGATTCGATGTCGTCGAGGCGGACGAGGGTTTCCTCTCTGCGATCCGGACCTGCGGCGAGCAGCGTCTCTTCACTGCATTCAATCTATCGGGGCAGGCGCGCGAAGTGGTCCTTCCCGCCGGCGCATGGACAACGGATCGCGACGCACCATTTGACGCCGGTGACGGCACCATCCTGCCGCCATGGCAGGCAACTTTCAAGGAAGCGAGCTGAGGGAGTAACGGCATGGCCAATCTTGTACTTTCGGATGTCGCCAAGTCTTACGGCACCGTCGACGTCCTTCAGGACATCAACTTGGACATCGAGACCGGCGAGTTGATCGTATTCGTCGGACCGTCAGGATGCGGCAAGTCGACTCTTCTCCGCATGATTGCCGGCCTTGAGAAGATTTCCGGAGGAACGCTCGAGATCGACGGCATGGTGGTGAACGACGTGCCACCCGCCGAGCGCGGCATTGCCATGGTCTTTCAGTCCTACGCGCTCTACCCGCACATGACAGTGCGCGACAACATGTCGTTCGCTCTCAAGATCGCGAAGATGAGCCGCGAGGAAATCGACGAACGGGTTGAGGCAGCCGCGAGGACCCTGCAGCTTCACAATCTGCTGGATCGGCTTCCGAAGGCGCTCTCCGGAGGTCAGCGCCAGCGGGTTGCGATTGGACGTTCCATCGTGCGCGACCCGAAAGTCTATCTCTTCGACGAGCCGCTTTCGAACCTTGACGCCGCACTGCGCGTGGCGACCCGGATCGAAATCGCGCAACTGAAGGAGTCGATGCCTGAATCGACGATGATCTATGTCACGCATGATCAGGTCGAAGCCATGACGCTCGCGTCGCGCATCGTGGTCTTGGCCGGTGGCGGAATTGCACAGGTGGGTACGCCATTGCAACTCTACGAACGGCCGGAAAACGAGTTTGTTGCACAGTTCATTGGCTCGCCTGCAATGAACCTGCTGCCGGGCAAGATATCCGAGACAGGTGCGCAGACCCGCATCGAGCTTGCCGACGGGGGCGAAGCCGTTTCAGACGTTCCGTCGTTGCCGGAGGACTCGGGAAAGGACGTGAACATCGGCGTGCGTCCGGAAGACTTCGTGGCGACCGATGGCCCGCATGTCTTCCAAGGCAAGGTCAGCATCTCCGAGGCGCTCGGCGAGGTGACGATCCTGTATTTCGAACCGGAAGGAGGGGCGGACCCCGTGATCGCGAAGCTTGCAGGCATACACCGGGACCAACGAGGCAATAATGTTTCGCTCACCGCACATCCGTCCAAGGTGCATATCTTCCACGACACTCAATCTCTCCTGTACCGCGACCACCCGGTAAAGCGCATCCCGGTCAAGGCGCATTGACGCCGTCTTCGCGGCCGTAGCGCAGTTCGCATGCCCGCCTTTCCGTAGGTCAATTTCGGGCAGGCCGGATGCAGGAATTGCGGCCGGATCCGGATTGCATGGGGAAAGGAACGATCCCGATTCGGCCTGAGGGTGTTCAGGATTCATGGAATCGGGCGTTTGCTTCCGCGAATTGTCGTGGGAGCCTACATTTGGCCTTTTGTTTCAGACAGGACATGCAATAAAGGGTCGTCAAACGAACCCTCCCAGGGAGATGGCCGATGGAGATTCGTGAGGCGCTCACTTTCGATGATGTCCTGCTCGTGCCCGCAGCCTCCAAGGTACTGCCGTCAGATGTGGACACTCGAACCAAGGTCACGCGTGACATCCATACCAATATCCCGCTTTTGAGCTCCGCCATGGATACGGTGACCGAGGCCCGCATGGCGATCACCATGGCGCAGGTCGGCGGCATGGGCGTCATTCACCGAAACCTTGACGTCGATGAGCAGGCCCGACAGGTTCGGAGCGTCAAGCGGTTCGTCTCAGGTATCGTATACAGTCCGATCACGCTGAAGCCCGACCAGACGCTTGGCGATGCCAAGGCACTGCAGGAACGATACAGTGTCACGGGGTTTCCGGTCGTCGACGACAAGGGCCGGGTGCTTGGAATCGTGACAAACCGCGACATGCGCTTTGCAGAGGACGATGCCACTCCGGTCAGCGTGATGATGACGGCTGATGACCTCGCCTTGCTGACTGAACCTGCAGATCTAGACGAGGCTCGAAGTCTCATGAAGGCACGCCGGATTGAAAAGTTGCTGGTTACCGACGGGGAGGGCAAGCTTACCGGTCTTCTGACCCTCAAGGACAGCGAACAGGCCGTCCTGAACCCTCAAGCCTGCAAGGATCGGCTTGGCCGTCTTCGGGTGGCGGCGGCTACGACAGTCGGTGATGCCGGACATGAACGCTCGCAAGCGCTGATGGATGCAGGCGTGGACGTTGTTGTCATCGACACGGCGCATGGACACTCCGACGGAGTCGTCAAGGCAGTCACGCGGGCAAAAAAGCTCTCGAACGAGGTGCAGATCATCGCTGGCAACGTGGCGACAGGCGAAGCTGCGCAGGCGCTCATTGATGCCGGGGCGGATGCGGTCAAGGTCGGAATCGGCCCCGGTTCGATCTGCACGACACGTGTCGTGGCCGGTGTCGGAGTTCCGCAGCTCACGGCGATCATGGACTGCACGGAGGCTGCTGGAGACATACCCGTGATCGCGGATGGCGGGATCAAGTTTTCTGGCGACTTTGCAAAGGCTATCGCGGCAGGTGCGTCCAGTGCCATGGTTGGCTCCCTGGTTGCCGGAACCGACGAATCGCCTGGCGAACTGATCCTCTACCAAGGCCGAAGCTTCAAGTCCTACAGGGGCATGGGTTCACTGGGTGCCATGGCCCGGGGCTCTGCCGACCGCTATTTCCAGACTGATGCCGCCTCGGACAAGCTCGTGCCCGAGGGGGTCGAGGGGCAGGTACCCTACAAGGGTCCCGCAACCACCGTCATTCACCAGTTGATCGGAGGATTGCGCGCGGCCATGGGGTACACTGGCTGCGAGACCGTCGAGGAAATGCGAAAGAACTGCAAGTTCTTGAAGATCACGGGGGCTGGCCTGAAGGAGAGCCACGTTCACGATGTTCAGATCACTCGGGAAAGCCCGAATTATCGTACGGGGAATTAGGCTGGGCGAGGCAGCCAGGAGCGCCTGGGGTGACACGCCGTACGATCAGGGACGGATGGATTCGACATGACACCGTCGGCGCATGTTGCGGCTGCAGTGGAGATCCTGGACGCAATTCTCGAAGGCGCGGCTTCCGAAACCTGCTTGGGTCGCTGGGCACGAAGGAACCGCTTTGCCGGTTCGCGCGACCGGGCGGCAATACGAGATCTCGTCTTTGACGCGCTAAGGTGTCGCCGCTCTCTTTCCTGGATGGGCGGTGCAAAAGATGGTCGGGGCCTGATGATCGGCCATCTGCGCAGATCAAAGATAGGTCCGGGCGAGGTGTTCACGGGAACGGGGTACGCACCTGATCCGCTGAGCGAACGGGTGCAAAATCCTGCGACACTTGACGGAAAATCTTACAACACTTGACGAAAAATCTTACGACACTTGACGGAAAATCCTGCCGGACTTGACGGAAAATCCTGTGACACTTGACGGCGAATCCTGCGGCACTTGACGGCCG
>JAJEFO010000047.1 GCA_022820365.1 Silicimonas sp. | reverse complement strand
CTCCGGGCATCCGCTCATGTCGTTCATGGCGTCCTCCTTGCATCCGGTGCGGCATGGATTGCGTCGTGGCACTCACGCGTCCTGACAGACGCGTCGTTGCCATCCACGTGACGAAGCCTGCGCGATGTTCCCGGATTGTTCAAGCCTGAATGTTGCGTTGGTTGCTCGTTCATGCGGCAGCAGCCATTGAAGGAGAAAAAACTGAACATGGCTACAATTCATCGCTTCCACGAATTTCGTTTTGTGATTCACTCAAACGACCACGACCCAGCGCATGTGCATCTCATCTCGGGGAACGGAAATGCGAAAGTTCATTTGTTCGGGACCGGCGGAGAGCCCGAGGTAATGCGGGTATCAGGAATTCCGCAGCACAAGCCGAGTCGTTTGGTGAAGGAAGTCCTGGAAGATCGGGAAGTGTTCTTAAAATGGTGGGAAGAGATTCATGGCAAACGAGAGAACAATGATGTCAAAGCGGAGTGATGCAGAATTCGGCGACGCATACGCTCGCGGGCAGGAAGCGCTCGAACGCGAGCCACGCGCCAAGGCGGCAAGTTACGACGACGCCATGAAGCAGGTGACAATCGACTTGATCAACGGATGCACCTACACATTTCCTGCGCATCTTGTGCAGGAATTGTCCGACGCTTCGTGCACCAAACTCGCTCAAGTCGAGGTCGAGGGTCGAGGCTTCAATCTCCATTGGCCGGAACTCGACGTCGACCTGTACGTGCCCGCACTGGTGGCAGGCGTGTTTGGCACACAGGACTGGATGAACAAAGCACTCGCCCGGCGTGCTGGAAGGGCTACTTCACCTGCAAAGGCTGCAGCAGCCCGAGCGAACGGAGCTAAAGGTGGCAGACCTAGAAAGAAACGAGGTGCCGCGGCGCGTTCGGAGGCGGCAGGTGCCCGCGAAACAGCATCGCCGTGAACACACCCCGGGCTCTGAACATGTACTCCTGATTCCCGGCATTTACCGTTCAGGTCCGGCAGAATCGGACCGATTCCTGAATTCTCCCAACGGGCTCCGATAATGCCCAATCGCTCGGTCCTGCCCGGCCCGGTCACAGAAAGACCGGGCACTTTAGGGCGCTTCGCACCGACGACACGGACGTCCGCAGCGACGTTCCGCACGGGGACTGGCAGTCGTCGCAGCAACCTGAATGTCCCGCAAACCTAGCGCGCAGCGTTCCTTGACGCCTAAAGTCAGCGGTGCTGCAAGTGGCGAGAACGGCTATCGTCGTCATGACATGATTCTTCTACCCGGGCAGCTATGAGCCTTAGCATCAAGAACAAGGAAACCTGTTCGCTTGCCAGCGAACTCGCTAACCTGACTGGCGAGACCAAAACGGCAGCGATCACCGTCGCCTTGCGCGAACGCTTGGAACGCGAGCGCCGCCGGCGTGGCATGGAAGCTCGCACCCGGGAACTGCGTGCCATCGCTGAACGCTGCGCGAAACTCATGGGGCCAGAATCGGCGGCAATTGATCACGGCGAGCTGCTTTATGACGACCTAGGATGACCCAAGTGATGGTCGATAGTTCCGCTTCGCCTGCGATCCTGAACGGCGAACCGGATGCAACAGAATACGAGGAGACGATCCTGCATCACGATCAAGCAACCAACGCAACATTTCCCAAGCAAGGACCTCACAAGATCATCTATTCTTGCTTTGTTCCAATGATTCGGGCACGCATGTCGCGGCGTGGGGAAATGACGAAATCCACGTCGGATCATCGCGTTGATTGACGTTCGCGTGTCAGGCTTCGTCCCATGCACGTTTCACGGCAACTTGGGCCGTTTTTCGGGCAGCGGGTGCGGAAGTTGCGCTCGTTGCGGAATAAATCAAGTGTTTCGCCTACGCACTCGCACGGGTGCCAGCTGAGCCACCACTGTACAAGGGCAACAACTTTGTCCATACTGACGTTCTCGCTGCGATACCATCAGCGCATGGGCCTACTGGCACGTCGAGCTGACCAAGTGCGCAGGCGGTCACAGGTCAACTGAATAATCGGATGACCGTCACTGCTCGTTTCCGGACATGACGTTGTACGAGCCGTTTCCAAACCCGCCGGTCAGTCAGTGCCCCTTCCTTCTTAACGTGTCCCCGAACTGGATTTGCGGCGTCAATTCCACCCGGCGGTGCTCGGCACCGTTGCCCTCTTCGTTTCGCTCCAGAACGATTTCTGCAGCCTTGCGTCCGGTCTCCCGGCGACCTGCGTCCATGGTTGCCAGCTTGACCGAGATCCCGTCCAGCAGTTCTGAACCATTGAACCCGGCAAGGCCGATCTGGCCGGGCACGTCTATTCCCTTGTCCAGCAGATACAGCAGCCCGCCTGCACCGATCATGTCGTTGGAGTAGTAGATGAAGTCGAGATCGGGACAGCGGGTCAGGATGCACTCGGTCAACTCGCGCCCCTTCGCAAGCGATGAACCGCCGTCGTAGAATTCCTGAGCCGCAACCTCGATGCCTTCTTTCGCCAAGGCCTCCGTAAAGCCCTCGAACCTTTTTCGCGCACGGTGGTCCATCGGCATTTTGGTGCCAAGAAAACCGATGCGCCGATATCCATAGCGTGCGATCTGAGCGGCCATTTCACGCCCGGCCCGCCGGTGGCTGATGCCGACGACCGAGTCGATGCACTCGCCGTCCGTGTCCATGATCTCGACCACCGGGATGCCCGACGCGGCCAACATGGCCCGCGATGCGTCTGAATGCTCAATTCCGGCGATGATGACTCCGGACGGTCGCCAGGACAGCATCTGGAACAGAACCTGTTCCTCCTTCTCTGGCAGGTAATTTGTCACGCCCACGACCGACTGCAGCGGCGTTTCGTCGAGGACCTCGGAGATTCCGGTCAGGACTTCGGGGAACACCATGTTCGAGAGGCTCGGGATGATGACCGCCACCAGATTGACCTGGTTCGACGCAAGTGCGCCCGCGATCCTGTTCGGCACGTAGCCTAACTCCTTTGCTGCCCTCAGGACCTTTTCCCGTGTTGCGTCCGAGACGTCCCCGCGATTCCTCAAGACCCTGCTGACCGTCATTTCCGAAACTCCCGAAGCCAAGGACACGTCCTTCAGCGTCAATGGCCGCGCTTGCGTCCTGGAGTCCTTCGTCAACGGAATGACCTTGTCGTCGCTCATCTGATCACCTCACCGCAATGATCCTCGTGCCGCTGCCCGAAGGCAACGGCGCAAGCCGCTTGATCACGTCGCCAGAACAGGAGAAAAGCGACGAAGCGGCCTCGTAGCTCAGAGGATAGAGCAACCGCCTCCTAAGCGGTAGGTCATAGGTTCGACTCCTATCGGGGCCGCCATTCCCTCGCCGGATCGCTGGCAGGTCCGCGTACGCGTCGCCGGCGACGCCGTGTCTCCAGAGAATTTCACGCACCCACGATGCGAGCCCAGGGAAACGGCAAAGCGGCGATGTCTCACGAGTCGCTGAAGCCCGCGTCCAGCAACGTGCCGGTGTCCGGCCGTGCGAATGCGTTGCGCCGCGTCAGGCCACTCGAATCGCGTTCCGGTCGATGTCCAGCACGTAGCCTTGCCTGGCGACTGTCTTGATCAGCAGTTCGGCCACGATCTGGTTGCCGAGGGCATCCCTCAAGCGCTTGATCCGCGTGGCGCCGGAAGCCTCCTCGCAATCTTCCGGTTGCCGGCCGGAAATCACGGCCTCGATCTCGGCACCGCTGAGAACCTCCCCGTCCATGCGCGCCTCCGCGAGAACGGAAATCGTCTCGACCGCAGCACTCGTCAGCTTGAACTCCATGTCATTGATGATCACGAAATTCCCTTCTCGATCTATCGTGAGCGAAGAGACCTGGATGCCCTGCCGCTCGATCATTCCGACCCGGCGATTGAGAAGAATGATCGTGGCGACAAATGCGAGGCAAGCGACGAGAAGTCCGGTCGCGAAAAGCATGAGAACAAAGATCACCAAGCGATAGCCGGCGAGAACGTCGGAAAATGCGGTGCCTGACTGGGCGAGTACTTCGAGAAGCTTGATCTCTGCCTCCGAAGTCAGGTCCGCGTTGTCAATGAAGAGCTGTTCAACGCGTGCATTGAAGGCGTTCGCGTCGGGCAGGTTCAGCAGGAGAAACGCCCCCGCCCCGCCGAGTATCACGATGATCGCGACGACTCCAAGAATGACGGCGCGCGAAGCCGCGGCCCTCGCATCAGAAGCGGAGGAAGTACTGTCCTGCATCCTCTCTCCTTTGCTCCAGCCCGCTGTCGTCAAACACCGACTGGATCTGCAATAGCTTCCAGCCGGACGCTTTCAGCCTTTCCGCCACGTCGTGCAGCACCTCTTCCGACATGGCGCAAGGGGTCGCGTCAACTCGAATCACCCCGTAGTGAAGCTTGAGCGGATTGTCGCGACTGGCCTTGTAGTCGGCATAGCAGGCAGCCTGCACCTGCGCGGCCGACCAAAGAAGTGCCGCGAAGGCGCCGATCAGGAAACGTACATGCATGCCGCCAATGTTCCCGCGCATCGTCAGAAAATCAATATCATCCCGTCTTTGGTCGCCCGTTATCCCATATCAACGGTCCGATATTGGGTGTCAGGCACGACATGTTCCACTCTGCAGTCATGACGCGGCAACGCACGCCGCCGCACGACATTCCAGTTTGGAGAACCCCCATGACCCACGCAAAGACCCGTACCGTCTCAACCGTCGTCGCACTCGCCTTGACGCTCCTGCCGGCCCCGGCCGCGGCCGATTCCGAGCACTTCGGCAAGATCCTTGCGGGCCTCGCAGTGTTTGGCCTGCTTGCCGCCGCCCTCGACGACATCGACGAATTGGAAGGCACGACCACGACGCAAACACGCCGGTCAGGTCACGGGCACCGGGACCACGCGTCCAGGAAGGCCAAGGTCATAAACGGGCAGATTCTCTCGCGAGACGCAACACGATTCACGGGCTACAGGAGCGCCCCGCTTCCTGACAACTGCCGACGGATCGTGAGGTCCGGCGGCGGACATCGGCCGGTCTATTCCGCAACCTGCCTGTATCGGAACTATCGTCATGCATCGCGGCTGCCTGAAAGGTGTGAACGCATTGTCCGCACTGCTCGAAAGGACCTGATCGTTTACGGCGCACGCTGCCTGGCCCGCGACAACTGGCGCGTCCGTACGCGGTGAGGCGCCTCAGTCGCCGAAGGTCGGGCTGCCCGAGCCTATTGAAGATCCGAAAAGGCGTGCTCGATCCGATCGATCGCGGACAGCAATGTCGGACGCGGCAAAGCTAGGTTGAACCGCATGTGACCTGAGCCACCGGTTCCGAACTGGGTGCCGGGGCTCGGTGCCACCTTGGCGACGAGGAGACGCTCCATCAGCTCTTCGTCGGACATGCCAAGGGCAGTGAAATCCACCCACGCCAGATACGTGGATGCCATCTCCATGACGCTTACGCCGGGCATGGCGGCGACGCGCCGGGAAAAGATGCGGAAATTCTCGCCAAGATAGGCCCGCACCGCCTCGGACCAGTCGCCGCTCTGCGCGAAAGCCGCGGTGAGCATCGCCATGCCGAAGCGGTTGGGCGAGGACTCGCGGTCGGCCAGCACCTTGTCGACACGCGCCCGCATGTCCGGGTGCGGGGCAATGAGGAGACCCGTCTCGCCGCCGGCAATGTTGAAGCCCTTGGAGGCGGCGGTCAGCACCACCAGCCGGTCGAGCTGCTCTGGCGCCGCCACAGCCGTTGGCACGAATTTCGCACCAGGAAATGCCAGATCCATGTGAATCTCGTCAGAGATCAGTACCAGGTCGTTTGCCTCGCAGAACCTTGCCAATGCGCTGATTTCTTCCACCTCCCAAAGCCGTCCGCCCGGATTGTGCGGAGTGCAGAAGGTCACGACCCGCTCGCGGCCGGTCAAGGATGACTGCAGGGCGTCCAGATCCATGTGGAACTGGCCGCCTTCGACCTTCAACCGGCTCTCCAGGATTTCCCGGCCCATGTTCTGCACCTGGCGATAGAAAGCGTGGTACACTGGAGAGAAGACGACCACGGAATCCCCAGGCTCGCTGAACGTCGCAAGCACGTCTCCAAAGCCGCTGACCACGCCGTGCGTATAGCGAACCCAGCCTGGATCGATGTCACTCCATCCGTGGCGGGACCTGTACCATTCAGCTACGGCCTGGCCGGAGGCACCTGCATTCCCGAAATACCCGCAGTACCCCAGGTCCAATTCGGCTTGCAGTGCCGCCCGGATGGCCGGTGCAGCGGGAAAGTCCATGTCCGCGACCCACATGGGAATGATCTCCGGATCATCCACGCCGAAGGCTTGCTCAAGGTTGTCATACTTGGCTGCATGCGAGCCACGGAGCACGAGTTGAGTATCAAAGTCATGGGTCATGCCTCGAACTAACCAGTCCGTCAAAGACCTTCAAGCAAGGTCGGCTTGCCGCTGCCCACGCCTTCTCATAGATGGAGCCCATGGCCATTCGGGACATCCTCATCCACCCCGACCCTCGCCTGAAGACGGTCGCAAACCCTGTCACCGATTTCGATGACAGGCTGCGCGTGCTCGCAGATGACATGCTCGAAACCATGTATGATGCGCCCGGAATCGGACTTGCCGCACCGCAGGTCGGCGTCTTGAAGCGGCTTCTGGTGATGGACTGCGTCAAGGAAGAGGATGCGCCGCCCAGACCGATGGTCCTGATCAACCCTGCGGTGACCTGGCTTTCGGAGGACTGTGCCACGCACGAGGAAGGCTGCCTTTCAATTCCCGAGCAATTTGCCGAAATCGAACGACCCGCCGAGGTCGAAGTGACGTGGAACGACCTCGAAGGCAAGCAGGAGACCGAACGCTTCGAGGGCATTTGGGCAACCTGTGTCCAGCACGAGATCGACCATCTGAACGGCAAGCTCTTCATTGACTACCTGAAGCCGCTCCGACGCCAGATGATCACCCGCAAGATGAAGAAGCTGAAACGCGAACAGGCACGGGCATAGGACGAAATGGGCGCGTCAATGAGACTCGTGTTCATGGGCACGCCTGAGTTCTCGGTCCCGGCGCTGGATGCGGTGCACGAAGCCGGGCACGAAATCGTGGCGGTCTACACCCGGGCTCCCCGTCCAGCCGGACGCGGCAAGAAGAATCGACCCTGTCCTGTCCAGGTTCGCGCGGAAGCGCTCGGGCTGCCGGTGCATACGCCTGGGAACCTTGGGTCGGCCGACACATGCGAGGACTTTCGCGCGCACCAGGCAGATGCCGCCGTTGTCGTTGCCTATGGCCTGATCTTGCCCGAAGCCGTTCTGGCAGCCCCGCGGCTCGGCTGCCTCAACATCCACGCCTCCCTCCTGCCGCGCTGGCGCGGTGCGGCCCCGATTCACCGGGCCGTCATGTCCGGGGACAAAGAAACGGGAATCTCGATAATGGCAGTGGACGCGGGGCTCGACACGGGACCCGTGCTGCTCCGCGAGGCGATGCCGATCAAGCCGGAAGACACGACCGGGCGGCTTCATGACAGGCTGGCGCAGCTCGGCGCCCGACTCATCGTCGCAGCCCTCGACGGCATTGATGGCCTCGCACCAACACCGCAGTCGAAAGACGGGGCGTCCTATGCCCGGAAAGTGGACAAGGCGGAAACCCGGATCGACTGGTCAAGACCGGCTGTCGAAATTGACCGTCACATACGCGGCCTCTCACCGTTTCCGGGGGCGTGGTGCGAAGTCCATGGCGAACGGACGAAACTCCTCAACTCCCGCCTCATCGGTGGTGGCGGCCAACCCGGGTCTTATCTTGGCGGCTGTCGCATTGCCTGCGGTACAGGCGCAATCGAAGTGACGGAAGTCCAGCGCGCTGGCAAGAGACCCGTATCCGCCGAGGAGTTCCTCCGCGGCATTCGCGCGCCCGACAAGTTCGAGTGACTTTCGCGCAAGTTCGCCGCGCAGAACACTCGGTGGCATGAATTCAGGACAACGAGGCACGAGAAGGCGAGTGCCGTCTGCGCAATGCTGCGTGGCAAGTGCGCGTCAGACGGCTCACACCCAAGCGCTCATTGGACGTGCGACCCCTTGGCTCTTGGGCCATGCACAGGCTGAATCCAAATTCTTGCGAACGGTGCCGCATTGGATACGGCACTTTCCCGTCAGTTCTTTCCATACGTTTGTCGTTACTGACTTTTGCGAGTTCCTATCAGTTTACTGCGTCTGGAAATCATCGTATGGGCTCGTGCGTCACGTTCGGTTCAGCAGACGGTGCTCACATGCTCATAGGCGTTCCCAAGGAAACGAAAATTCACGAGTACCGGGTCGGGCTGATTCCCGGAAATGTCCGCGAACTCGTCGCGCACGGCCACCGGGTCGTCGTAGAAAGCGGGGCCGGTGCGGCCATCGGCATGACCGATGCACACTACGAGGAGGCTGGGGCATCCATCGCGGATTCACCCGCCGATGTGTTCGCCGAGGCCGAAATGATCGTCAAGGTGAAGGAGCCGCTGGCACCGGAGCGCGCGATGCTTCGCCAGGGGCAGATCCTGTTCACCTATCTGCATCTTGCGCCCGATCCGGAACAGGCCGAGGATCTGCTCGACAGCGGTGCGACCTGCATCGCCTACGAGACCGTCACCTCGCCGTCCGGCGGACTGCCGCTGCTGGCACCGATGTCGGAAGTCGCTGGCCGCATGTCGGTCCAGGCAGGCGCATATTACCTGGAGAAGACCCATTACGGACTGGGCATCCTGCTGGGCGGCGTACCGGGCGTCGATCCCGGCAAGGTTGTCGTCATCGGCGGCGGCGTCGTCGGCACCCACGCCATCCACATCGCGCTCGGCATGGGTGCCGACGTTTGGGTGCTGGACAGCAACATCAACCAGCTGAACCGGCTGTGGCGACAGTTTGGCCGGCCGCTGAACACCGTGTTCTCGACCCGCGATGCCATTGAGCGCCATTGCATTGCGGCGGACCTGGTAATCGGCGGCGTCTTGGTTCCCGGCGCGGCGGCGCCGAAACTGGTGTCCGCCGAACTCGTGAGCCGGATGAAGCCCGGCTCGGTCCTCGTTGACGTTGCGATCGATCAGGGCGGCTGTTTCGAAACATCCCGTCCGACGACCCACGACGATCCGGTCTACGTGGTGGACGAGGTTGTGCATTACTGCGTTGCCAACATGCCGGGCGGCGTGCCACGCACTTCGGCCCAGGCGTTGAACAACGCCACGCTGCCCTATGCGCTGGCGATCGCCGACAAGGGTTGGCGCACGGCACTGGGAGACGACCCGCACCTCATGGGCGGACTGAACGTTCACGCCGGCCGGATCACCCACGCTGCGGTTGCGGAAAGTCTTGGCCACGAGTGTTTGGATCCGAGGGAGGCAATCGCACACTGACCGAACGGCGGCCCGCCTCGCCTGTCTCGCCGGTCAGGCGGCGGCCGCAGATGACGTACGGCGGCAGGCAGCAGGGACAATCGCAATATGCGTGGAATTGGTGCCCCTCCTGGGCGTCGTGCGGCGGGTCGTCGGTCGCGTCGAGATCGAGGACGATTTCCTCGGGCACCGCGCCGTGCGCCTCCAGGGACAGCGCAACCGGCAGACGGTCGATCGCCGCCGGGTCGGCGGAGATCCTCTTGCAGCGGTCGCCCGCCGTCGAAGCGCGGTCACTTCGCGGCGGCCGCGGCCTTAGAATGCGATCGGGTTGCCGTGACACTCTGTCGACTTGGTCTCCGACCTCCGATTGTATGTAACTTGTTGACAAAATTACATATATCGCGGAGAGCGGTCCCATGCTGGCAAAATTGCTGAAATATTCAGGCTAGCATCAACGCCTTGTCAGGCCTGTCCTGAATGCGACGAGGAGCGCTGATCTTGCTTTGTCACGCTGACGGGATTGGTCCAGGCAGATTTCGGGCACAATCGATCCCAGCCCAAGTCTGACGGCTGCGCGCGCGAGGAGAGCCCTGCTGCCCGGGGCATCGAGATCTTGGAGGAGGAGCAATCACCCACACGCCGCACCTTCCCCTGCGCCGTACAGAGGTCGCCCCCGCCGTTACGTGCATGCTGGGAGGCGCGGCCGTCCTCACGCTCAGTGACGCGCTGATCAAAGGACTGGCGGAGACCTACCCGACGGGCGAGCTTCTGTTCATCCGTGGCATGTTTGTCTGGCCCTGGATCCTGGTGTTCGCCATGCGCAGCGGTGGACTGATCAGTTTGCGTATCAACAATCTTCGGGGCCAGGCCCTGCGCGGTGTCTGCGTGATCGCCGGCGCATTCTTCTTCATCAATGGCCTGCGCCACCTGACCCTCGCCGATGCCATTGCCGTGACCTTTACGGGACCGCTTTTCATTACGGCGATGGCGCCGCTGGTGCTGGGCGAGAGGGTCGGCTGGCGTCGCTGGGCAGCGGTGCTTGTTGGGTTTGCGGGGGTGATCTTCATGCTGCGTCCGGGCAGCGACGTATTGCAATGGGCCATCGTCTTTCCCCTTGGGGCCGCTGTCTGTGGCGGGATGCGCGACCTGATCACGCGCCGGATCGCAGGGACCGAGACGACGGTAGCCGTTCTGGCCGTGACGACGACGGTGGTAGTGCTGGCAGGGCTATCGACAGCATTGTTCACCGACTGGGTGCGTCCCCAGCCCGCTGATATCGGTGTCTTCGCGTTCAGCGGTGCGCTGATTGCGGTGGCGCACACGCTGATGATCGAGGCATTCCGGCGTGGCGAGGCAACGCTGGTGGCGCCATTCAAGTACTCGTCGCTGCTTTGGGCGACCCTGATCGGGTATCTGATTTTCGGCGAGTTGCCGGACCGCTGGACCATTGTCGGAGCGATGATCATCGTCCTGGCCGGGATTTACGTGTTCCGTCGCGAGGCGCAGCTCCGGACCGGGTAACAGGCCGGAGCCAAAGCGCCATCCCACCGAGTGCGGTCGCCGCGGAAATCGTCGGGGTCGCAGGCGTCATGGGCCACGTTGACATGGCGCGCGTCGCGACCAGTGCACCTGCGGCGCAAAGAGTGCAACGAAGCGCGCATGAGCGGCGAGATGAAGCGGTCCAAACTGCTGCTCGGTGCAGCGCTGGCAGAATTCGAAGACGGTCTGGAAGGAAGTGAGGTCTTGAACCTGGTCTACCGGCATGCCGACCCGGCCTCGGATGACGACAGGTAGAATTTGTCAGAGGGCATGGGCGCTGGCGACTACTACTGCCACATCCTCCATCGGGTTATAATCCGGGAGAAGGGCATGTGCGTAGATTGCCTGGCCCGACAATGTCGAGAAGCTAACCCATCAGTGCCGAGTCGAAGGGATAGGACGTCAGGTTTTCGTATCCGTCATCGGTTACCAGTACCTGGTCTTCCAGCTTGATCGAAAAGTCGCCGCCCGTTTCGCCGACCAGCGCTTCGACGCAGAGAACCATGCCTGCTTCCAGTTCGTAGTCGAATGCACCCGGGACCATTTTGTCGGGATAGGCGACGAGAGGCCATTCGTCGCAAAGCCCGACGCCATGCATCATGCAGCCGTATTTCTGCTCCTGGTACTTCTCCGCGAGCAGATGGCAGTTTCGACTTATGTCCTCGATCCGCGCACCGGGGCGAAGAAGTTCCATGTTCGTCATGATATGCTCATGCGCATGCCGCATCGCCTCGACCATGTCGGGCCTGGGAGCATGATCGCCGACCCACAGCGTCCGGCTGATGTCGGTGCAGATGCCGTAGCTTCCCACCAAGTCGGTGTCGAAGGCGACAATCTCGTTCATCCGCACGGTGCGTGGCCCGCATTCCTGGAACCACGGATTCGTTCGCGGGCCGCTGGTCAGCAGCCGTGTCTCGATCCACTCGCCGCCGCGCTTGATGTTCTCCGCATGCAGCACCGACCATATGTCGTCCTCGCTGACATTGCCGCCAGGCACCTCGGTCCGCGCGAACTCCTCCATTGCGCGAACGGCGGTCTCGCAAGCATGGATGGAACAGCGCATGGCCTTGACCTCGTCCGGACCCTTGACGGCGCGCGACTTCTCGGTGACCTCCTCGCCCTCCATCAACTCGAAGCCTAGTGCCTCCAGCGCCTTCAAGGCATGCAGCATCGCCTTGTCGACCGCGAGGCGCATGTTTCCGCCACCATGCGCCTTGATCAGGTCCAGAACCTGTTCGGCAAAGACGATTGCAGCGTCGTGCGCCCGGTCTCCCCTGTCGAAATAGAAGAAGTCCGCACCAGAACGGACCTCGCGGACATGCGGATTGAACGAGGCGAGAAACGGGCTGTTCTTGTATTCCCAGAGCACCATGTACCCGTCTGCGCACAGCAGCGCCGCCCGAAACGGGTTATGGGTGTTCCAAAGCTGCATGTTGGTGGAATCGGTGGAATAACGAATGTTCAGGGGATCGAAGACAAGCAAGCCGCCATAGTCGCGCGCAACCACATGTTCGGTCAGCCGCTGCCATCTGTAGCGCCGCATCTCTTGCAGGTCGGGCAAGGCAAGCCCTGCGGCCGCCCATTCATCGAAAGCGAGCCGGGTCGGGCCGATCTCGATCCGGTTGCCGTCGTTCGGCGTGTTGTCCCCGAGAAGCGTGCCGCGCGTCGGGTCGATCTTTCGTGCATCGCTGTAATGTGCGTCCATGGCACGAATTTCAGCCGCTCGCTGTCCGCCTGCACGTACGAATGCGACATTTCAGGACTGCGGCAACGACATCCCTGGATTGGGGAATTCCAATGAGCCATCTCTTGTTCGGTCACGCAGAGCATGCGGGTCCCAATGGCGCTCAACGAGTGACCATTCTGAACTCCGCGCCAAAGAGGCAACGGGAAACGGACAGTGGATTCCCAGCAATTGGACAGGAACGCAGTCTTGCGGAAGTACTGCGGGCCGCCAGAATCCCGTGCTCCTTCGCCGCCGCCAACACTGCGGTAGAGCCAGCCATTGCCTGACCTGGCTCGCCCATCTCGATCAATGTGAACAGAACAGGGAAGGCCCTAGCCCAGAATCGCCCTGCGTACGAGATTCAGTCCGGCAAGCACGAGAACTGTCAGAATGACTGTCCGGAATCTCTCCTGATCCAACCGATCCTGTACAACCACGCCTATGGACGCTCCAGCCAGCGCCGGAAAGACAAGGGCAATTGACAGGTTCAGGCCCATACCGGACAGCAGGCCGGATTGCAGATGGGCAAGGGTCAGCATCACTGCGCCGGTGCCGTAGACGGTGCCCTGAATGCGGACATGCTCCATTCTGGGCACGCCCAAGGCGGTCAGATACATCGCCGTGGGCGACCCCCAGGTTCCGGTCAGACCGCCAAGGAAGCCGGCCACGGCTCCAGTTCCGAATTCGATTGGTCGCCGATGCCGCACCGACACGTGCGGTCGCCAGCCAGCCAGCTGCAGCGTCGCAAAGAACGTGATCGTGGTCCCGAGGATCAGGAACAGAAGCCCTGCCGGAATGCTCAGGACGATCTGGCTGCCGAGGATCAGGAATGCCAGCATCGTTGCAAGAAAGCGCCAGTGCGTCCGTACGGACCGGATTGCGGCCCTGCTCCCCTGCCGGAACGCCTGGAAAAGATTGGTGACAAGGGCAGGAAGGATTATTCCCGCCAGCGCCAGTTCGGGAGAAAGAAAGGATCCAAGCCCGGAGATTAGGATCATCGGCAAGGCAAATCCCGTCATGCCCTTCACGACACCCGCCAGAAGGGCAAGGACCAGAGCCGCACCCAACGCGACGGTTCCCATCGCTGCCAGTTCCGCAATCATTGCCGTCTCGTATCGGCTCGCCCTCTCGTGAGAAAGCGGAATCGCATGCGACATTTTCATTCAAAACATCGCACTTTCTTGAAATCTTCTTGCGCTGCACCTGCAAAAGCCCTAGCGTTCGCGCGCGCAGAAACCCCGGACGCAAAGTTCCGCAATTTCGGCAAAAACATGACTGTACCGATTGTCCTCGCGAACCTCTCGAAACAGACAAAGGCCGCCACGGATTCCGTCGATGCTCTCCTGGCCCGGGCAATCGGCCGCGTGCGGTTTCTGGTGAGCGAAGACGACGAGGTCAGTTCGGCTCTGCTGGACCGAGAACAGACCGCCGCGCATGGGCTGGCGTGGTTCGCGACTTGCGCGCAAGCCTTGCGGCAGATGCAGGGCTGGGCCGAGCGGCTCGAGAGCAAGGGACGGTTCGGCGAAGTGGAGCGACTGACTCACCAGATCGCGTTCGGCGAGTACCTGTCCCAGATCGTTGGCGGGATTCCAATGAGCCAGCACGAAATCGTGCGGCCCGGGGACCTGGGCCTTTCGCCGGAAGACCTGCAGGAAACGCTCTCACCCGACACGCTCGCCCTGGCTCGGAACGGAAACTCCCAGGCCGCACGGATGCGGCTCGTGGAGCTGATCCGGACAATGGCCGGCGACATCGTCTACGGCGCCACGGGACTCGATGACGAACTCGAAATGATCCGAGAGCAATTTCGCCGCTTCGCTCGGGACCGGATCGAGCCGTTCGCCCATGACTGGCACCTCAACGACGAACTCATCCCGATGGACGTCATTGAGGAACTCGCGGGAATGGGTGTCTTTGGATTGACGATTCCCGAGGATTACGGCGGGGTCGGCCTTTCCCGCACGGCAATGGTCGTGGTCTCGGAAGAACTGTCGCGGGGCTATATCGGCGCCGGCTCGCTGGGCACGCGTTCGGAAATCGCTGCCGAACTCATCCTCACCGGCGGCACCGAAGAGCAGAAGGCCCGGTGGCTGCCGGGACTTGCGTCGGGAGAGATCCTGCCGACCGCGGTCTTCACCGAACCCGACACGGGATCCGACCTTGGTGCTCTCAGGACGCGGGCGGAACGCGATGGAGCGAACTGGGAGATTTCCGGCAACAAGACCTGGATCACGCATGCGGCGCGCAGCAACCTGATGGCGGTGCTGGCGCGCACCGATCCCGAATCGTCGGACTATCGCGGACTGTCGATGTTCTTGGCCGCAAAGACCCCGAGCACCAACGGCAAACCCTTTGTCGATGACGGTCTTTCTGGCGGAGAGATCAAGGTTCTCGGCTACCGCGGCATGAAGGAATACACTGTCAATTTCGACGGATTCCGAATCAAGGGCGAGAACCTCCTGGGCGGTGCGGAAGGACAAGGCTTCAAGCAGTTGATGCAAACATTCGAAAGCGCGCGCATCCAGACGGCTGCAAGGGCGGTCGGCGTGGCGCAGTCGGCGCTCGATGCGGGTCTTCAGTATGCCGAGGATCGAAAGCAGTTCGGCCGATCCCTGATCGCGTTTCCTCGCGTTGCCTCGAAGATTGCCATGATGGCCGTCGAAATCACGATAGCTCGGCAACTTGCATATCATGCTGCACGGCAAAAGGACGCGCACAGGCGCTGCGATCTCGAGGCAGGCATGGCCAAGCTTCTGAGCGCACGGGTTGCCTGGGCTGCAGCAGACAACGCGCTGCAGATCCACGGAGGCAACGGATTCGCGCTTGAATACGGGATCAGCCGCATTCTCTGTGATTCACGGATCCTGAACATCTTCGAGGGCGCCGCCGAAATACAGGCGCAGGTGATCGCGCGGCGGTTGCTGGGCTGAATATCGCCAGCATTTGCCGCGTGAGCTCATTTGCTGCGCAGCAAATTTCGCCGAATTCCCGAATGTCCCGCCCGAACCCGACTGGCTGAGCATCTCCGGCGTCGAACAATGGAATTTATCCGGCAGTCGCACCGCTGCGGCTTGCAACGCGCGGACCGAAACGTCCGCGACATGCACTGCAAGTCCAGGACTCGCTTCAACCAGCATTCAGGCTTCGCTTGCCAGGATGTCCGCCAGCCGGTCACGGGCCTCGGGCAAGCGGCGGTTCCCGAGCGCGGGAGCCAGCCGCGATTTCAGGAAGTGGCAGGTCGTCCTCAGGCCGTCACGGATCTCGGCAGCAGTGCCGTCGCCTCGGCCAAGGAGCGAAGGCGACAGGGGCAGCAGGCTCGGTTTCCAATCCCCGGCCCCGGCCTCCGAGACCGCACGGCCTGACTTGGGCGAAACATAGGCAAGACCTTCGGTCGCACCCGTCACCGCGCAACTGGACAGGTCAAGTCCGAAGCCGAGCTCTTCGAGTAGCGCGAGTTCCCACCGCACGTAGGCCAGCGGCCAGTACGGGCCGTTGCACATCATTTCAAGCACTGTCAGCGTTCCGTCATACAGCGCCGGATGCGGTTCGCGCTCGGGCAATGCGTAGGAAAGCAGGGCCGTGACCGCATTCAGGCCGGCGAGTGTCCGGCGTTCGCCCATCAGCAGCGCCGAGCGCGCCAGCACCGGCTCAGCCACGAAGCTGCCCAGATGTTCCGACAGTCGCGCGCGCCATGTAACCTGAACCTGGTTTCCCGGCTCCAGGATCGGCGCCAGCCGCCGCGAACCGCCGCCCCGGACAATCCCGGCGTATCGACCACGGCCGCGCGTAAACACCTCGATGATCAAGGCGTTTTCCCCGTGGCGGCGCCGTGCAAGGACGACACCCTCTTCGCACCACTCCATCAACTTGCCTTCGCTGCCGTGCACCCTTCCGCACCGGAACCGCCGTCAGCTGCGACGCAACGCCGGAGCCGCAAGCGAACCTCGGGCACTGCCGCAGCGCATGCGCTCCATGCAACGGACTCTCGACCGGATACGGGAAGCACGCTGTCTTCCTCGCGCACGGATCCTTCTCGTTTCTTCCCGAAGGCAAGAATGCCGAATCGTCCGAACGACATCAAGCGGGACAAGTCCGGGCCAGCCGCCGCCAGGCACCGGAAACGCCATTCAAGGCGAGCAACTCTTGCAGGGTGACAAGCATCTGGCGACCCGATAAGAGGACGCGAAAGCAAGCAGCGTGCGTGCCCATGACCCACAAGATTTTCGGCCACAAGTCGCCTGACACCGACTCCACCGGCTCGCCCATCATCTGGGCCTGGTACTTGAACGAATGCCGCAACGCCCCGGCCGAGGCGCGGCTGCTTGGCGAGCCGAATGCCGAAGCCCTCTTCGTTCTCGACCGCTGGAAACTCGACAAGCCGAAAGTCCTTGAGAGCGTGGGGCCAGGGGACAGCTGCATCATTGTCGACACGAACAACGTGGCGGAACTGCCTGAAGGCATCAACGACGCCGAAGTGATCGAGGTGATTGATCACCACATGCTGCAGGGTGGGCTGAAGACCAGGACGCCGATCACCATCACCGTCCGCCCGCTGGCCTGCACGGCCACGATCATGCACGACCTGATGGGCGACGACGCCTCCAGGATGCCGCATGCGATCAAGGGCGTGATGCTATCCTGCATCCTGAGCGACACGCTTGAGTTTCGCTCGCCGACCACGACCGAGGCCGACCGGGAACTGGCGGAGCGTCTTGCAGGCGAACTGGGACTCGACATAGCGGAATACGCGCAGGAGATGTTCGCAGCCAAGTCCGACGTCTCGGGCTACACTGACGCGGAATTGCTGCGCGTGGATGCCAAGGCTTACGAGGTCGACGGCATGCGCCTTCGCATCTCGGTCCTTGAAACGATGTCACCATCAAGCGTGCTGGATCGGAAAGCGGGCATGATGAAGGAGATGGAGACTGTCGCCAGGGAAGACGGCGTCGACCAGGTTCTGTTCTTCCTCGTGGACATCCTCTCGGAAGAGGCCGTCCTCTTCATCACGAATGACACTGTGCGACGCATCGCCGCCAAGAGCTTCGGGGTCGAGGCTGACGGGGACCTTGCCACGCTGCCTGGGGTGGTCAGCCGCAAGAAGCAGATCATTCCGGTGTTGAAAATCTGAGACATGGTTCCGGTAATCGACAGCCTTTCGGAGATCGCCGAGCGCTACGATGTGCTATTCTGCGACCTCTGGGGATGCGTGCATGACGGGATGCGAGGCTATCGCGAGGCCATCGATGCGCTCCGTAACTTTCGCGCCGGCGGCGGCAAGGTCGTTCTCCTGACAAACGCTCCACGCCCTCGCACGGGCGTGGAGCGGCAACTGGAGAGCCTTGGGGTTCCGCCCGATTGCTGGGACACGATTTCCACGAGCGGCGACAGCGCCAGGGTTGCAATGTTTCGCGGTGCCATCGGCAACTGCGTCTGGTTCATGGGACAGGATCACGACCTGCCGTTCTTTGAACCGCCGGCGATCGTCTCCGACCCGGTCGACGTGCGCCTCGTCGAACTTGCGGACGCGACAGGAATTGCGTGCCTCGGTCCATTTGACGCACATGCCGACCCGTCCGTGAATCGCCCCGAATTCATCTATGCCAAGCAAAAAGGACTGAAACTTCTCTGTGCGAACCCTGACATCGTGGTCGACCGGGGCGAAATTCGCGAATGGTGTGCCGGAGCGCTTGCCCAGCTCTACACGGAAATGGGCGGCGAGAGCCTGTATTTCGGCAAGCCGCATCCGCCGGTCTACGCCCTGGCGCGGGAACGGCTGACGCAGATCGGGGTGCAAGTGCCGGACGAGCGGATCCTGTGCATAGGCGACGGAATTCAGACCGACATCAGGGGTGCCTTGGGCGAGGATCTCGACTCCCTTTTCGTGACGGGAGGGTTGGCGCGCGAGCAGACGGCGACCGCCAGCCAGCCGGAACAGGATGCCCTCGACGCATTCATCGCTGAGACCCGTCTGACACCGACATATGCCATCGGCTATCTCAGATAGGGTCGACGTCCCGGCAATGCTCGGCGGGCTGGCCTTCGCCCTCATCTGGTCATCTGCATTCACGTCGGCCAAGATCATTGTCACCAATGCGCCGCCGTTGACGGTCTCGGCGATCCGGTTCCTGATCGCAGGCCTGATCGCCTTGGCAATTGCCCGCATCCTGGGGCAGAGCTTCACCCTGACACGCCAGCAATGGCAGCTGACGGTAATCTTCGGCATTTGCCAGAACGCCCTCTACCTGGGTCTGAACTTCGTTGCCTTGGAAACGGTTGAAGCTTCCCTGGCAACCATTATTGCATCCTCGCTGCCCCTGTTGGTCGCGTTGGCTGGCTGGCTGATCGCGAGAGAAACGCTGAGACCACTCGGCATGGCGGGGCTGATTGGCGGAATGGCGGGGGTTTTCCTGATCTTGGGAACGCGGCTGACCCAGGGAGTCGATCCGGTGGGAATCGCGCTATGCGGGATCGGTGTGCTGGCCCTGACCTTCGCCACGCTTGCGGTCAAGGGCGCATCCTCGGGCGGGAACGTCATGGTGGTCGTGGGGTTCCAGATGCTGGTTGGAAGCGTTGTGCTCTGTGTGCCTGCGTTGGCACTGGAAACCTTGGCGGTCAACTGGTCGATCATATTCGTGACCGCGTTCCTCTACACACTCATTATGCCTGGATTGCTGGCGACGATGGTCTGGTTCTGGCTGGTCCGTCGCGTTGGCGCCACGCGGGCCGCCACGTTCCATTTCCTGAACCCGTTCTTCGGCGTGGCGATCGCCGCAATCCTGCTGGGTGAAGCCATTGGCGTTCTGGATGTCGTCGGTGTCGTGGTCATCGCGCTGGCCATTCTCGCCGTGCAGTTCTCCAAGTCGGCAGCGACGACCTGACGCTCATCGGCAAGACGCAACTCGCGATCATGGCCAGTCTGCACGTCTTGCACGAGTGCACCCTGTACAAGTCACGAAGTGCAGTTCAGGTCCGAGGCCCAAAGGAGTGCGAGGCCAGACAGACGCTCTTTCGATCACCAAGCGACACTGGGAGGTCGTGCACTGCACATTCTGCGTGTCCGCCCTGAACCTGTGCATGAGCTTTGAAAATGTCCGGCACTTCTCAGAATTCAGAATGGAACTGGCCCCAGGCACGTTGTCTCTGAATGATATTCATTGTTCGCTTTCCGTACCATGTGAAGAGTCGGGCGAATCATGCCAGAATAACCGGGTCCATTTTACGGCTCCGAGTGCAGTTCGCCATTCTTCATCCCAAGGTGCTCGATTTCCAAGTCACCCCATTGCTTGTTCAAGTACTCGGCAACGAGCCGTCGATGACAATGGTGCGGCTGGTCTTCACTGCACAAAAGACAGCCACCGCTCACATCCTCCCTTGAGAGCGCAGACTCGATCCGCCGCTCCTTCATCAGTGCATTGAACCGAGTTTCGTACGCGTCCCAACTGATTTCGCCCTTTCGATATCCGCTCAACAACTCCTTGGTGGGCGCCAAGCTCGGCACATGGACGTATTCAACGTCGCAAAGCTCGCGCGCGAACCAAGCGAGATCGTTCTTCTTGGCGAACCCAGCGAGCTGCGACCCATTGTTGAGTCTCACATCCACGATACGCTTAACACCTGCGCCGCGTAGAAGTTCAAAGAATTGCTGCGCCGACTTCTTTGTGAAGCCTATGGTTGATACCTTCATGGAACCTCCATCTCAGCCAAATCACTGACATACTCGACAGCGTGGCCGACCTCTTCGGCCTGACGCTCAATCGCCTTCTTGATGCGCTCGATGCGCGGCTCATCCCGATGTATCAGATCGAAGTCATCAAGACCGAACTTCGCGAGCAAGCGATTCATTGCATTTGCGTGCGCCTCAAGAGGCTTGTCGGGCGTTATGTGGGCGACATCGATTCCAAGCTTATCCAGCTCATGCCCAACGAGAAGCGTTCGATGGCATTCGAGCGGCTCCTTTTCCGCGCACATCAGTGCGACGCGGTATTCCTTGGCACCACGCACAATTCTCTCCAAACCACTGCGAAAACGCGAAGTGCGCGCGAGTCGGTCGTAGCGAATGTGGCCGCGTTCGTAGCATGACTTGTCGTCAGACCGGCCGCCCAATTCCCGTCCGAGAAAGACATACTTGATTCCCGAGGACTTTAGCGATTCAGCAAGTTGCTCGCGATTGAACTGGGGATTGTACCTGCTGTATGGCGCAGTACGCACATCCGCGAGTGCAGTCACGCGATGCGCATCAAGGAGCCCGACAAAGAACTCCAGGCCATGGTTGGAGTGTCCAATTGTCAGGATGGTTTCTGCCTTTACACCCATAGCACTAACGCCCATCAAGTCCGATTATGGCAGCAATGAGCTTGGATATGTTGTCCTTGTACGGCTCCCCAAGGCTGACTGTGAGATGGCAATCTCCGTAGCGGTAAGTTCCGTTTTGCTGTGCCAGGAAGCGTTTCTCGCAAACTGGGTCGGTTATCCAAAACGCATATTTCTGACCTGCATGAAGAAACTTGCCCTGGACACGCCTCTTGGAGTTGCCGAACGCTTCACTTGGCGAAAATACCGCCAGTTCGATTTCGTTGACCGAAATCAGACGCAGGGAGCTGGTTATCTTTCCGCTCGCCTCAACTGGGACCTTGTCGTTGAACCCATAATAGGTTTTGTAGCCGTCCACCCAAACCGGCTCAACCGGATCGACTAGCGCAGGAAGGTCCACAGACGAATAGACACCGATCTTCTTCCAATAGCGTTCTGGATCAAGCAGCCAGTTCTCGGTTTGATAGGCACCGGACTTTGGCTCCAGCATCGGAACATCCACAATGTCGAGAACCCGTGGATCACTCCCGTCCTCGCATTGGCGCTCGTATTCCGACACCTCCTGAGTGTCACGTTGGCTCACTGGCCGAATCCAGCTTCCTGCGGCCTTTCCCGCCTTCCACTGCTTGCCCGCAATGCACCGGCCCATCAGCTTTCAGGAGTTTGCAAGGCACACCATCTGCATCGGCACTTTCTCCTGTTGCGAGACAGCCAAGGCGACAGTCCTGACATCCCTACAAGATCATTTTAGTTGGGATTCCGCAATTGTTGCAAGGAATCATGCTCGCATGCGCTGGAAGAGAATTGCGGGAGTGGCCGCCAGCATAGCCGCTATTGTGGTCCCGCCGCCGTTTGGCAAGATGCCGCGCACGATCATGGCCAAGGCATGCCGGGACATGCGGCGGAAAGCCGGTTCTTCCCGAACAAGAAAATGGGCCGCACGACAGCGGCCCGAATTCCGTTGCCGCTTTAGGCGATCAGCTGTTCACGCTGTCCTTGAGCGCCTTGGCGATGGTCATCTTCACCACCTTGTCGGCGTCCTTGTGGATCTGCTGGCCGGTCGCGGGGTTGCGAACCATGCGCGCCGGACGTTCGCGACAGTAGATCTTGCCGACGCCGGGCAATGCCACGGCTCCGCCGGCAGACACTTCCCTTGTGATGACGGATATGATCGCGTCCAGCGCCGCTGCTGCCGACTTCTTGTCACTGCCCAGTTCATCGGCGAGCGTCGCGACAAGCTGCGTCTTGGTCATTGCTTTTGCCATGTTCAATCTCCTCGTTCCGCCCCAATTGTGGCGCATTGGCCTTATTTAACTGAATATTGAGCGGTTACGCAAGCATTTGTGACAGAATTCCGCACTTGCAGCATATTTTGTGCGATTCCCCCCGTCATTTCAAAGGAATGCGGTCTCCTCGAAGCTGCGCAGCTTGCGGGAATGTATGCGCTCCAGCGGCATTTCCCGGAGCCTTTCCACGGCGCGTATGCCAACCTGAAGATGCTGCGCGACTTGGGTCTTGTAGAAATCGGACGCCATTCCGGGCAGCTTCAGCTCGCCATGCAGCGGCTTGTCGGAGACGCAAAGCAACGTGCCATAAGGCACGCGGAACCTGAATCCGTTGGCCGCGATCGTCGCGGATTCCATGTCGAGCGCAATGGCGCGGCTTTGGCTGAGCCGCTGAACCGGTCCGGATTGATCCCGAAGCTCCCAATTCCGGTTGTCGATCGTGGCTACCGTGCCCGTTCGCATGATCTGCTTGAGGTCGTAGCCCTTGTACCTGGTCACGTCCGCGACCGCGTCTTCCAGCGCAACCTGGATTTCCGCGAGCGCCGGAATTGGCATCCATACCGGCAGGTCGTCATCCAGGACATGATCCTCCCGCAGGTATCCGTGCGCCAGGACGAAATCACCGAGCTGCTGCGAGTTCCGCAGCCCCGCGCAATGTCCGAGCATCAGCCAGGCGTGAGGCCGCAGCACCGCGATGTGGTCGGTGGCTGTCTTTGCATTCGACGGACCCACGCCGATGTTCACGAGGGTTATGCCGGCGCCGCCGGCACGCTTGAGATGAAACGCCGGCATCTGGGGAAGGTTGGCCGGACGATCAAGCGGCGCGCTGGCGGAAGTGATTTCGAAGTTGCCCGGGCCGACGAACGACGTGTACCCGCTGCCCGGATCGGCAAGCATCTTGCGCGCAAAGGCCTCGAACTCGTCCACGTAGAACTGGTAGTTCGTGAACAGCACGTAGTTCTGGAAATGCTCGGCATCCGTCGCCATGTAATGCGACATCCGCGCCAGGGAGTAGTCAATCCTCTGCGCCGTGAACGGTGCCAGGGGATGCGATCCGTCCTCATAGGTGAACCCGTGGCCGTTGACGATGTCGTCGTTGATCGTCGCGAGTTCCGGCACGTCGAAGACGTCGCGCAGCGACTGTTCCACGATGCCACCCTTAGGGATCTGAAGCGACCCGCTCCCGGCGACGGCAAAATGCACGGGGATCGGAGTGGTCGAGACCCCGACCTGCACCGGGACCTTGTGGTGCTCGATCAGGAGCCCGACCTGCTGGGTCAGGTAGTTCCTGAACAGTTCCGGACGCGTGATGGTCGTGGAATAGCGCCCGGGTTCGATCACGTGGCCAAAGCTCAGCCGCGTGTCCTTCGTCACATAGATCGTGGTCGTCAGCCGCAGTTCCGGATAGTATGCGCGCACCCGACAGGACGGCATGCCGTTCGCGACGGCGTCATCGAAGCGACTGCGCAGAAACCCTGCGGACGCCTCATGCAGTTGAACCAGTCGCTCGACCGCCTCCCCGGCATCGGCAAATTCCTCGAATTCAGGAGAGTCCGGCGTCTCGACCTGGTGGCTGTCGCGGGTCATGCTGCATCCTCGAAGAGCCCGGTCACCTCGAACCGGTCAACATCGACCAGTCCCAGGTCCGAGATGCGCAGGGCGGGAATCACCACCAAGGCCAGTAGGGAGTGCTGCATGTAGGCGTTGTTCAGCTCACAGCCGCATTCCGCCATCGCGGCGACCATCCGGTCCGCCTTGGCCGCAACCTCACGGGCCGGGCTGTCTGACATGAGCCCGGCGATCGGCAGCTCGACGAGAGCAATCTCCATCCCGTCCTTCCAGACCGTCACGCCTCCCCCAACCTTGCCCAGCCGGTTGACCGCGGCCGCCATGCAGGCGCGATCGGTGCCAACGACAATCATGTGGTGGCTGTCATGGGCCACCGTCGAG
>JAJEFO010000079.1 GCA_022820365.1 Silicimonas sp. | reverse complement strand
ACGCCGGGTGGCGGAAACGATGGGGTTTCCGCACTATGTTCTCGACTACGAGCGCATTTTTCGTGAGACCGTGATCGACGAGTTTGCGGAAAGCTACCTTGCAGGCGCTACACCGGTACCGTGCATTCGCTGCAACGAACGGGTGAAGTTCAAGGATCTTCTGGAGACCGCGCATGACCTCGACGCAGATTGCATGGCAACGGGACACTACATCCAAAGGAAGCTCGGCGAATCGGGACCGGAGCTGCACATGGCTGCGGATCTGGCACGGGACCAAAGCTACTTTCTGTTCACGACGACGCCGGAACAGCTCGAATTCCTGCGCTTTCCCCTTGGGCACCTGACTTCCAAGAAAGAGACGCGCAAACTCGCAAGCACGCACGGCCTGTCCGTGGCTGACAAGCCTGACAGCCAAGACATCTGCTTTGTCCCGAACGGCAACTACGCGTCCGTCATCGAGAAATTGCGTCCGGGGGCCGCTGAGCCCGGCGCGATCGTCCATGTCGACGGGCGTGAACTTGGCAGGCACGCGGGCGTCATCCACTACACGATCGGCCAGCGGCGGGGCCTCGGCATCGGCGGGCTCGACGAGCCTCTCTACGTGGTCCGGCTGGATGTCGGCAACAAGCGGGTCATTGTCGGACCGAAGGAATTGCTCGCCACCCGCACCGTGCCGGTGCGCGAGATAAACTGGCTCGGAGACGAACCCTTCGACAGCACCTGCGCGTGGAATCTCTCTGTCAGGGTCCGCTCGACGAGACCGCCGACAGAAGCCGTGGTCCATCCGGTTTCGGCGACCGAGGCGAAAGTCGAGTTGCTGGCGCCGGAAGAAGGCGTTTCGCCAGGGCAGGCATGCGTCTTCTACGAAACCGGCGCCAGCCGCGTCTACGGCGGGGGCTGGATCTGGCGCGGGTCATGATCCCGCGAAGCGCGCAGGCGGTGTCCGGGATCATCAACCGCAGGGAACCCGAGATGCCGACGACGGTTCTGGACCTGCATGCACTTGCGTCGGCGGCCGAGGGATCATCGTCCTCGGCCGTCGCCTGCTCTCGAAAGCGCCGCGAGAACCGACCTTGCTGCTCGCAGCCCCGGCGTCTCCTCTCCGCGACCGAGGCGTGCCATGGTCGTGGCCATGGCATCCAGTTGGGCCTTGCGAGCCGCTTGACTTGACAGCAATTCGTTCACGGCCTCTGCAATTGCTGCGGGCTTGCAGTCCGGACCCAGGAATTCCGGGACCGTCCTGGTGTCCGTCACGAGGTTGACCAGCGTCACCGTGTCAATGGTCGCCAGTCGGCTCATGACCTGCCAAGACAGCCAGTTCATGTCATAGGCAACAACCATGGGCGTCGCGTTAGCGGCAAGCTCCAGCGAAACCGTCCCGGATGCGGCCAGCGCCACGTCGGCGGCGGCGAATGCCGCCCGTTTCATCGCGGGAGCACCGTCGCTGGGATCAATTACGATCGGCTCTCCGGGCCATGCACGAACTCCTTCGCGGACAGCCGATGCGACCGGACCTGCAGCGGGCACGACGATACGGGCCTCGGGACGGCTTGCCAGAACCCTGCGCATCGCCTCTCCGAATACCGGCACGAGGCGCGCGACTTCATTGGGGCGCGATCCGGGGAGTGCCAGCACGATGGGTGCGTCTCCTGTTCCTGTCTCGGCGCGAAATGCCCGGACGTCTTCCGGACCGGCAAGCGGCTCGGCAACGACCGGATGCCCCACGAAGTCGCATGTCATTCCTGCCCTGGTCATGTGAGGGGGCTCAAACGGCAAGAGCGCCAGGACATGGTCCGTGCAGCGGGCCATCTTCTTCGCTCGCGACGCTCTCCAGGCCCAAACTGACGGTGCCACGTAGTGAATGAAGCACATGCCCGGCATCTCTTTCCTGACAGCGCATGCCATCCGCTGCGAAAAGTCCGGCACGTCTATCGTGATCAGCGCATCCGGGCGCCAGGCCACGCAATCTGCCACGACCTCGTTCAGCCTGCGACGGAGCTTCAGGTATTTCGGCAGCACCTCTGCAATTCCCATCACCGACAGGTCGTCCATGCGAAAGAGGCTCTCCATGCCCTCCCTCTGCATTTCAAGGCCTGCAACGCCGTGAAACTCCAGGTCCTGCACCTGGGACCGAAGTCCCCGAATCAATGCAGCACCCAGCTTGTCGCCGGAAGCCTCTCCTGCCAGCAGATAGAGCTTCATGGGTCCGGTCGGCCCGGCCCGTCAGATGGCGCCCAATGTGTCACGGCTGTCGCACCCACAGGAAAATGCCGGCATCATCGGCTGCCCTCACCGTTTCCTCGCGATCCAGTACCATGACACCTCCCGCCTCAATGACAATGCCACCGAGTCCCGCTTTCGCCACGCGTGCCGCGGTTCCGGGACCAATCGTCGGCAGGTCGACCCGACGATCCTGCCCCTGCTTCGGTGCCTTCACGAAAATGCCTCCCGACCCGTCCGGCCTGCGATCCAGGCTTTCCAGCATCCAGTCGGTGCCGAAGCCTGTCTCGACGGCGATGATCTGCCCCAGACGAACGACGCAAGCCTGTCCAATGTCCGCGACGCCAATGGCCTCCAGCGCGGCAACGGCACGGGCGACATCCTTTATGTCTCCAGGCGCAGGTTGCTTGCGCGTGAGCACACCGGAAGCCGGCAACAGGTTCGGCGCAATTTCATGGGCCGCGCGAATTACGAACCCCTCCGCCTCGAACATCTGCAGCAGGGTCGTGAGTGCGCCGTCGTCACCCTTCCCGAGCGCCGCCATGATTTGGTCGATGAACGGCTTGCTGCGAGCTTCTGCCTTGCTGGGATCAAATTCCGGGCGACGGACCGCGCCTGCGAAGCAGAGTTCCGTCACGCCCCGTGCCTTGAGCGCATCCATGAAGCTCGCAATCCGCTCAAGGCGAAAGATCAGTTCCGCTTCGATCTCGGGCGACGTGCCGTCAATCCGCGCCAATACAGGCTGCTTGGAAAGCGCACGCGCAAGTTGGCCGGGCAACCCGCCATCGCCGGCAACTAGCGCCAGCACCTCAGCGCTCCGGCGTAAGGTAGCTGCGGTCAGACGCGCCAAGGATGAATTCAACGATGTCCCGCACATAGGTGCTGGATGTTTCGTCACTGAGCCTGCGGGCACGGTCCTGGAAGGTGCCCTCCCCCTGCGCCAGCGTCTGGAATCCGGCGCGAAGGGCCATGATGTCCTCCCGGGAGACGCCCTTGCGCTTGAGGCCCACGAGGTTCAGCCCTTCAAGCTGCCCCCTCGGAGCTTGGACGAGGCCGTAGGGAATCACGTCGTTCGTGACCATTGTCACGGCGCCGATGATCGCGCCCTTGCCCACGCGCACCCATTGATGGATGCCGGAAAGCCCGCCGATGATCACGTCGTCCTCGATCACGCAATGACCGGCGATCGCGCCTTGGTTCGCGACAATGACCCGGTTTCCTACCTGGACATCGTGAGCCACGTGCGATCCGGTCATGAAGAGGCAGTCATTTCCGACACGGGTCACGCCTACACCTCCAGCCGTGCCGGTATTCATGGTCACGCCTTCGCGAATGCGGTTCCTCTTGCCGACAATGAGCTGCGTCTTTTCCCCTTTGTACTTGAGATCTTGGGGAATCTCGCCCACGACTGCGCCAGGAAAGATCACGGTCTCGTCACCGATTTCGGTCTCTCCCGTGACAACTGCATGTGACTTTATGGTCACCCCTGCACCGAGGGTGACCTCGGAGCCGATCAACGAGAAAGGCCCGACATTGGCGCGCGGCCCGATGACGGCCCCCGCCTCGACAACAGCGGATGCATGGACCGTGGCCTTGGGATCAATGCTCACTTCGGCATGTCCATCATTGCGGTGAACTCGCATTCGCAGGCGATCCCGCCGTCGACGGTGGCAACACCCCTGAACTTCCAGACCTTGCCTCCGCCGCGCAGCTTGGTGATTTCCATCTTGAGGACGTCGCCAGGCACGACCTTGCGACGAAACTTCACGCCGTCCATGGCCATGAAATAGATCGCGGTTTTCCTATCAACGAGATCCAGCCCGACCCCCGCGATCACGGCCGATGTCTGGGCCATGGCCTCGACCATGTACACGCCCGGAAAGACCGGCTCGCCCGGAAAGTGACCGGCAAAGAAGGGTTCGTTGATCGTGACGTTCTTGATCCCGACCCCTCGTTCCGTCCCATCGATCTCGATGACCTTGTCCACGAGCAGGAAAGGATAGCGGTGCGGAATTATCTTCTGGATCAGGCCGATATCCGCCGATTTCAGTTCATTGCCCATGGAGCCATCCCTTTTTCTTGAGGTAGCAAGGCGAAACGGTCGCTGCAAGCAAGCGGATTCCGGGCGCACTCCGGCCGTGGCCCCTGCCTGTGCCGCGCAGCAACAGGGATTGAACCTCTCCGGGTCACATGCCAGCCTGCACCGAATTGTGCAACCGAGCCATGGGGAGACGGCATGCACGAAGCGGGCACTGTTCCAGCCGGGAAGATCAACGCCGCCATAATGGCCGGATGCCTCGTAGCGTTTCTTGGCTTTGGCTTCGCGGCGACCTTTGGCGTCTTCCTCAGCCCGATGAGCGAAGACCTTGGCTGGGGCCGAGAGACATTTTCCCTCTCGGTCGCGGTCCAGCTTCTCACCTGGGGATTCGCACAGCCGCTTGCCGGTGCCGTGGCCGACAGATTCGGAACCGCGAGAGTCCTGGCATTCGGCGCGGTCTGCGCCGGCATCGGCTTCATGTTGCGGGGCATCGTTGCGGACCCGGGGCTCTTCGTCCTTACCGGTGTCCTGGTCGGCGCGGGCACGGGCGCCGCGTCATTCCCGATCGTCATCGGTGCGCTCGGAAAGATCGTCTCTGAAGAGCGGCGCAGCTTCATTCTTGGACTGGGCACAGCCGCAGCGTCCCTTGGCATGTTTGTGGCCGCACCGGCCGCAACCACGATGATCGGGTCGATTGGCTGGTCAACCGCGCTGATCGTGATCGGCGCCAGTTTTGCCCTGATCCTCCCATTCCTCGTGTTCATCGCCCGCGTGGCGACTCCGAGCGCGTCGGGATCGTCCGCCAAGGACTTTGGCAACGCGCTGGGCATGGCATTCAGGGACAGAAGCTATCTCTGCCTGTTCTTCGGATTCTTTGTCTGCGGGTTTCATGTTGCCTTCATCCAGACACACCTGCCTGCCTACGTAATCGACATGGGGCTGGCAGTGTGGATCGGCGGATGGTCGCTGGCCCTGATCGGCCTCTTCAATATCGCTGGATCATTCCTCTCTGGATGGTCGGGTCAGGTCTACTCCAAGAAATGGGTGCTGAGCGGAATCTATTTTGCACGCGCAGTGGTAATCGCGGCTTTCGTGCTGGTTCCGGTCAGCGGATCCAGCGTCCTTGTCTTCTCGGCCGTCATGGGACTTCTCTGGCTGTCGACGGTTCCGCTGACCATGGGCCTCGTCGCGCAAACGCAAGGGCTGAAGTTCCTGTCCACGCTGGCCGGTCTCGTCTTCCTGAGCCATCAGACAGGGAGCTTCCTGGGCGCCTGGCTGGGGGGCCGGATCTACGACCTCAACCAGGACTATTCACCAATGTGGTGGACGGCCGTTGCGCTCGGTCTGCTGGCCGCGCTCCTGCACATGCCCATTCGGGAGTCCCCAGGACCTCTTGCACTTGCCGAAGAGTCCTGACTGGAACCCGGGATGAACCAGGTCGGATCACGCAATGGACATCAGGTTTCGACGAAAGCGAGATCGGTCGCAGTAACGTGTGCGGCCACACACGCAGATGCGGGGCTCATGCGTCGCCGGCAGAGCCGCACGAAGACCGCCGGTTCAAGCCGGGCAACCTGAGACGTATGGGGCATCGGAGCTGCGCAATGCAAAAGAAAATTTCGCCAGACGATCGGGCGGGAAGACCCGTCATTGCTATCGTCAACATCTCGTCCGATCTCTTGTCATGCCGCCGCCATCTTCGAGATCGTGCTAAATGGGCTCGCAGCACCATTCCTGAACCACTGTCGACCGCAAACGAGGCGCACACAGGATTGTGGGAGGCTTTTTCCGAAACGGACGGTAACACATGTCCGGTTTCTGCTTCCTTGCATTGCCCGCGGCCGTCCTGCCCCCGGCGCGCCCAAATTTCGTTCTGATTGTCGCGAGACACGTATGGATCCGAACCTGCTGCTACTTGCCACTGCCGCAATTCTGCTGGGTGGTTTCCTGAAGGGGGCGACCGGCGCTGGAGCGCCCGTGGTTGGCGTCCCGATCCTGGCCGCGATCATTGACGTGCAGTTTGCGGTTGCGGTCTTCTCAGTGCTAAACCTCTTCTCGAACATCTGGCATTCGTACGCTTATCGAACGCACCGCGGATCGTTCCGGCTCGTCTACGGCTTTGCGATAGCGGGTTCGGTCGGAGCGATTGCCGGTTCAGTCCTGCTTGCGTCCCTGCCAACGGATGCCTTGATGGCCTCGCTGGCCGCAATTGTCCTTGCGTATATCTTCCTGCGGCTCTTTCAGCCGGACTGGACGCTGAGTCGATCGACGGGATTGCGGCTCGTGCCCTATGTCGGCATCGTCGGCGGATTGATGCAGGGGGCCGGAGGGATCTCTGCGCCAGTTTCCGTAACGTTCCTGAATGCCATGCGTCTTCCCAGAGAAGAGTTCATTGCGACAATATCCGTCTTTTTCGTCGCCATGTCGCTCGTGCAGATCCCGTCTCTTGCCTACCTTGGCATCCTGACGACAGACCGCTCGCTCATGGCAATAGCGGCCGCGGTTCCAATGTTCCTTGCCATGCCGCTCGGCGAATGGGCGGCAAAATTCATGTCAAAGGCAGTGTTTGACCGGATCATCCTGATTCTACTCGCCGCGATTGCAATCCGGCTGATCTGGACATCAATGAGCTAAAGCGTGTCCGGTCAATGGGAACCAAGCGGTTATGGGGATCATTGACCTACGACGCCCGCTTGGGCGTGAGGCACATCAGGCCGAAGCACAGCAGGGTCAGCATGAATGCCAAGAGGAACGGCGCGCCGGGCAAGTAAAACAGCGAACCGTCCTTGACAAATTCACGGAAGATCAAGGTCATGATCAGCGGTGATATGATCATTGCCAGGGAAACGACGCCTGTCAGCACGCCCTGCAACTCCCCCTGCTGATTGTCCAATGCAGTCCTGGACATGATTCCCTGCAACGCCGGAAGGGCAACTGCGCCAAGCGAACCGAGAGGAATGAGGACGAAGACCTGCCAGGTTTCGGTGATGAATCCGTACCCGAAGAAACCGACCATTTCGAACACCAACCCGAACAAGACGGCCTGCCGCTCGCTCATATACTTGAGGACCACCCGAATCAACCAGCCCTGAACGAAGGCTATTGCCACTCCGTAGGCCGCCAGGGTGACTCCGATCATCCATGGCTCCCAGCCAAAGCGCTCCAGCGTATAGAAGGACCAGATCGCCGGATAGACGGTGAATGCGACCTGAAAGAAGAACATGATTGCCAAGAGGAGCTTCAGGCCGGGCAGCCGGCCAATATGGATGAGGCCGCCAAGCGGATTTGCCCGCTTCCAGTCAAATGGCCGCCTGATTTCGTCGGTCACGGTTTCCGGAAGGACAAACCAGCCGAACACCATGTTGCCTAGAGAAAATGCGGCGGCCGCATAAAAGGGTGCACGGGTCCCAAATTCGGCAAATGCCGCGCCGAACAGCGGTCCCAGCACAAATCCGATTCCGAATGCGGCACCGACCAGTCCAAAGTTCTGCGCCTTTTCATCAGGCTCGGATATGTCCGCGATATATGCAGCGACCGTCGGCTGAGTTGACGCTGTCAGTCCCCCGATGACCCTGCCTACGAACAGCAGCCAGATCGTGTGGGCGACTCCCATCACAATGTAGTCTATTCCCATGAAAAACAGCGAAATCAGCAGTACCGGTCGCCTGCCGTAGCGATCGGACAGGTTTCCAATCGTCGGGCCGAACAGCAACTGCATGAACGCAAACACCGATGCGAGAATCCCGCCCCAAACCGCGGCGGAGCCAAGAGTGCCGCCTCCGACCTCCAGTATGAGATCTGGCATGACAGGAATGATGATGCCGATGCCGATCGCATCTATGGCGACCGTTGCCAGCACGAAGAACAGCGGCAACTTGCCACCCTGGAACCGATTGGTCATTGGGCGTCCAGCACGAAGATCACCGACATGCCCCGTGCAGGAAGACCATTCGGCAAGTCCGGCTCAGTGGATTCCCGGCTCGTCCTGCATCTCCAGACGCAGGCGGTCACCGGATTGCTCATGACTTCGGGCGAATTCTTCGTTGAATTCGACTCCGAGCCTGCAGCCGTTGGGCGAGCTTGCACACCCTTCACCGATTTCAATCGTGTGGCCGATCAATTCGACATGAACGGCCCCTCCTTCCCTGGAGGTAACCGAGGTCAGCAGGTCGGGAGTGGATGCCGCCAAATTGAAATTCGCAGCTCCCTCCTTCGGTCCGCCCAGTCGCCCTATGCAGGATCTCTGCTCCGCCAGAACGCTGCTTTGGTGTAGAGGCACCGCCTTGATGACCAACAATTGCCCAAACTCCCTGCAAGCTGCTGCGTTCACACCAATTCCCAACATTGACACATCCGAGGGCGGCAGTGGATGTCAGTCTTTCCAGATATTTGAGCATTACAACATCAAATTCGCGGTACGCTCGAAAATGATGAATCCTGCGCAATTCAGAAAGGCTCGCCCTCGTTCCATCCCAGCCGCCAGCGAACCCGAACCAGTGTCATCAGGATGAATTCCCAGAGACTTGCAAAAGCGCTGATCGGTCAATTCCCGCATCGTGCATTCGCCAAAGTTCTTTCAATCAACGATCTTTCGTGCGGCGTGACATTGCCTGGGCTTGGCCTCGACCCCCGCCCGGCCCGATACAAAAGTCTAGGCGTGTTCAGGGCAATCCGCGCGGCCAACGCGCACGTGCCCTTCCCGCAGCCGTGCAGTCCTGACCTGGATTCAATCGAGCAGGCGTACGCCAAGACCAAGCAGGCTTCAGAGCGCCGCCGCCCGGTCCCGGGAAGCATTCTGGCGCGCTGTCGGCAAGATCCTCGGCAAACTATGAACCGCTGGAATGCGCGAACTACCTCGGGATTGCTGGACAATGTCTCCGTCCAAACCGAACACGCTCTAGCGATGAGGAAGTCTGTGTCCACTCAGACAAGTCGCCGTTGGTCACCTCATCTGTCCCGGCAGGAACAGGGCGATCTCCGGGAATGCGACAAGCAGTGCAAGGCAGACCGCCATTGCGAACCAGAACGGCAGGACACCTCGAAAGATCGTGCTCATGGGAACGCCCGCAGCAACGCCTTTGACGACAAAGACGTTGATGCCGACGGGCGGCGTGATCAGTCCCATCTCGATCACGACTACGCAGATCACCCCGAACCAGATCGGGTCAAACCCGACGCCGGCGATGATCGGGAACACGACCGGCATCGTGACGACGAGCATGGCGAGCCCGTCGAAGAACATGCCAAGAATGATGTAGCCAATCAGGATCAAGGTCAGGGTTCCGTAGGGTCCGAGGCCGAACTCCTGAAGCTGCAACGCGAGGGTCTCGGGAATGTGCGTGAGTGCCAGGAACGGCCCGAAGACATGCGCTCCGATAATGATCAGGTACAGCATGGCGGTCGTCGTCACCGTCTCAAGCAGGATTTCGGGAACCTCGCGGAATTTCACGGCACCGGTCCCAAGCGCTAGAATCGAGACAAGAGTTGCTCCCACGCCGGCGGCCTCGACTGGCGTGAAGACGCCAAGATATATTCCGCCAATGGATGCCAGAATGACTCCGATCAGCGGCAGCGATCTGAGGGACGCCATCAGTTTCTCGCCGGCAGTCGTGCTTGGACCAACCGGACCGGAATCGGGACGTATCGACGTGACCGTCAAAATGACAGCCACGAAGAGGAGCGAAAGCAGAATGCCGGGCAAGATGCCCGCGATGAAGAGCTTGCCGATGCTCTCTTCGGTCAGGATCGCGTAAAGCACGAAGCCTGTGGATGGCGGGATCAGTATGCCAAGCGTACCACCTGCTGCGACTGAACCCGTCGCAAGGCCGTCGGCATAGCCGAACCGCTTCATTTCGGGCAGGGCGACCTTCCCGATGGTCACTGCAGTTGCGACGGATGAACCTGACACGGCGGCAAAGGCGGCGCAGCCCAGAACCGTGGATGACGCCAATCCGCCCCGCAACCTGCCGACCCATGCATATGCCGCTTCGTATAGTCGCTGGGAATAGCCTGCCGCCCCGGCCATGTTGCCCATGAGCACAAAGAGCGGAATGATCGAAAGCGAATAGGCCGTAATCGACGTGTAGGTCTCCGACGACATTGTGGCGATCGCCGCCCGCAAGCCATCGATGACCCAAATCCCTCCGAAGCCGACAACAAGAAGTGCCATGCCCACCGGCAATCGTGCGACAAGGCAAAAGAAGAGCGCAACGATGCCCCAGGCTCCGATCAGGGTTTCACTCATAGTCGGTAACACCTTGCCGAAACTGTCCGATCAACTGTCCGGCAAGAACCACCGCGAAGAGGCCCATGCCAAAGGCAATTGCGCCATACGCAATCCAGACTGGAATCTCTATCATGTTGGTGACGTCGTCGTACTCGTGGGCATCCAGCATCTTGTCCCAGGACTTCCGGACTAGGAGAAAGAGCACGAAGCATGAGACGACGCGGGCAAAGACGTCGCCCGCAAACCTGCCCAGGTCCCCGATCCTGTGATCTAGGATGTCCACGCGGATGTGCCCGTTCTGAAACGTGGTGAGGGGCATCGCTGCCATGACCACGAGCGACATTCCGATTTCAACCAGTTCCTGGTCGCCGAGAATGGGCTGATTGAGCACGTAACGGGCGAACACTGCGGTGCTGACCAGGAGCACCAACCCGAAAAGGACGAGGCCGCCCAAGAGAGCGACCCCGTTTAGAAGGCGCTCAGGAGACCCCCAAACGCCCAGAAAGCTGCCTTGACCGTCAGCCATTACTGCCGCAGTGCGGCGGCCCACCCCGAGGCGTCGATCCCCTCGGCATCAAGTTCTGCAATCACTTCGGCGGCAAGGTTGTCGCTCGCCGCGTTGAACTCGGCGGCAGCTTCCGCCGAAAGCGTGTGGACTTCGCCGCCCTCGGCGACCCACTTCTTCAGCGACCTGTCAGAGGCGTTAGTCATGGTGACTCGACCGCCTTCGGACATCTCGGCACCGGTCAACTCGGTCAGCTTTGCCTGGGTATCGGCGTCCAGCGCTTCCCAGCTGTCGCGGTTCATGACCAGCATGAACACGGAGTTCGTGGCATTCATGCCAGCGGTGATGAACTTGGTCACTTCGCCGAGCTTGAAGCTCGTCAGCACCGAGGCGTCCACGAGGGTGCCGTCCACGACGCCGGTGTCCATCGACTGGTAAACCTGCGTGATCGGCATTGAGACGGCGGTCGCTCCCCAAGCTTCAACAAGTCGGCCAGTGTTCTTGGACGGCACGCGGATCTTCAGGCCAGCCAGATCGGAAAGCGATTCGATCTTCTTTTCGTGCATCAACAGCATGGCATCGCCGGCCGTCCAGAGTCCCAACAGCACGACACGGCGAAATTCCTTGTCGAGCATGTCGATGTTGGCCCAAATCGCCTCGGTCTTGTTCACGCCAGGCTTAACGATGCCCGGAACCTCGACCAGCAGCGTCTGCTTGAACTGTGACGCCGTATAGCCCGGCAGGGCGTACACGATGTCGGCCACGCCATCGATGACACGGTCATACTGCTTTACCGGACCTGGACCAAGCTCGCCGCCCGGATAGACGCGTATGGTCGTCACACCTCCGGTTGCTTCTGCCAGCTTCTCAGCAAGCGGCACGAACATTTCAACGTGCAGATGGTACTTGGTAGAAGAAAAATGGGCGAGCTTGAGTTCCTCGGCATGCGCCATTGCTCCGATGGCAAGCGCGGCCAGGCTGCCGAAAATGGGTCTTATGACAGTCATCGTCTCCTCCCTTATGATTAATCCCTGTCAAGTGCAGGATTCCGCACGCGGTGGCGACACCGAACGGATCCTGCCTGCACTCCTGTGTGGCGACTCTTGCCGCTCGCGTCAAGGCAACCGGAATCCATGGGCGCAACCTCAAGCATTCGTCGAAGGATCCTGTCCGGAACCCTTCATGAACTCAAGTCGGATCACGAATGGACAACAGGCCGCGACGAAGGCAGGATCGGGCCCAGGAACGAACGCGACTGGAAACGCCGTTACGGAGCATATGCCTTGGCCGTGAAGCAATACGAAGACCTGCGATCCGCCCGTTGGTTCAGGCCCGACGACCTGAGATCCATGGGCCATCGGAGCCGCGCGATGCAGATGGGCCTGTCCCGTGATGACTGGGAGGGGAAGCCCGTCATTGCCATCATCAACACGTGGTCCGACCTTTCGCCATGCCACCACCACCTTAGAGATCGCGCGGAATGGGTTCGGCGCGGCATCCTGCAAGCGGGCGGCATGCCCGCCGAACTGCCCGTGCATGACTTTTCCGAGCAGCTCCTCAAGCCCACCTCGATGCTCTATCGCAACATGGGTGCGATGGAGGTAGAGGAAGCCCTGCGCTCTCATCCGGTCGACGGTGCCGTCCTGATGGGAGGCTGCGACAAGTCCACCCCTGCCCTTGTCATGGGCGCGATCTCGATGGGCCTCCCGTTCATCTTCATGCCGGCCGGAGCGATGCTGAGGGGCAACCATGCCGGCAAGACGCTGGGCTCGGGCACGGATGTCTGGAAGTACTGGGATGCACGCCGCGCGGGGACTGTCGACAAGGCGGAATGGGACGGCATCCAAGGCGGCATCGCGCGCAGCTACGGCACGTGCATGACGATGGGCACGGCCTCCACGATGATGTCGATCGCGGAAGGGTTTGGCCTCGCGTTGCCGGGCGCATCGTCGATTCCCGCACCCGATGCAGCGCACAAGCGCATGGCCGCGGCATGCGGCCGTCGCGCGGTCGAAATGGTCTGGGAGGACCTGACCCCCGGAAAGGTCGTGACTGCCGCCGCCGTGCGAAACGCCACCGTCGTGGCCATGGCCACCGGCTGCTCGACAAACGCCATAATCCACCTCATTGCCATGGCCCGCCGTGCGGGCATCGACTGGGGACTCGACGACATAGACGCGATAGGACACGACGTTCCGGTGATCGCGAATGTCCGGCCAAGCGGCACCGAGTACCTGATGGAGGACTTCTTCTACGCGGGCGGCCTGCCGGCGCTGATGAAGGAAGTCAGCGCCCACCTCCACCTCACGGCCATCACTGTCACTGGCAAGTCAATTGGCGAAGGCATCGTAGAGGCGATGAACTACAACGACGATGTCATTCGGCCCTTGTCGAATCCGGTCTATCATGAAGGTTCGCTGGCGGTGCTGCGCGGCAATCTCGCGCCCGACGGCGCAGTGATCAAGCCAGCGGCCATGGACCCGAGGTTCCAGACTCACGCCGGCCCGGCAATTGTTGCAGACAGCTACGCCGAACTGCGAAAGATCATTGATGACGAGAACCACCCCATGACGCCGGATCACGTGCTCGTCCTCCGCAACGCGGGGCCTCAAGGCGGGCCAGGCATGCCGGAATGGGGCATGATCCCGATGCCCAAGGCCCTGCTCAAGCAGGGATGCCGCGACATGGTGCGGCTTTCGGATGCCCGGATGTCGGGCACGTCCTATGGCGCCTGCATCCTTCATGTGGCGCCGGAGGCATTCATCGGCGGACCCTTGGCACTGATCAGGGACGGGGACGTCATCGAGATGGACATTCCGAAGCGCACGCTCAACGTGAAGGTAGCCGACGCGGAACTCGAACAACGCCGCACTGAATGGAAGCCGCCTGAGCCGCGCTACGAACGCGGCTATGGCTGGATGTTTGCGCGGCATGTCGAGCAGGCAGACAAAGGATGCGATTTCGACTTCCTCCGGACGGATTTCGGAGCTCCCGTCCCCGAACCGGAAATCAACTGACGCGAGAGCAAGCCCGGATCCATCCCGCGCGAAAGGGACCTTTCGGCCGTGTCATGGGAGGCTGCACAGAACGAGGGGCGCAAATGACGGTTTCAGACGATGCGATTGAGAGGCTCCGGCACGTGTCGGTGGCGACGCTGGCCACCGCGCTGTTCAAGAGGGGCCTGAGGCGACAGGTCGTTCAGGGCGTCACACCCGTGATCCCAAAGGGCCGCAACATGGTCGGTCCCGCCTTCACGCTGCGCTACATGCCCGCGCGCGAGGACAGGAACCAGCTTTCGGAGTTCCAGAATCCGAGGCATCCGCAACGTCACGCGATTGAGACCTGCCCGCCCTGCCACGTCCTTGTCATGGACAGCAGGAATGACACGCGAGCCGCAAGCGCTGGCGACATCCTGATCACGAGGCTCATGGTCAGGGGCGGAGAGGGCGTCGTGACTGACGGCGGATTCAGGGACGCGCATGCCATCGGTGCCCTGGACATTCCCGCCTATCACCAGCGCCCTTCGGCACCGACAAATCTCACGCACCACGAGGCGATCGAGATCAATTGCCCGGTTGGCTGCGGCGATGCACCGGTATTTCCGGGCGACATCGTCGTGGGCGACGATGAAGGCGTGATCGTGATTCCCGCGCATCTTGCCAAAGAGGTGGCAATCGAGGCCCATGAGATGACCGAATACGAGACCTTTGTGGCGGAACAGGTTCGCGCTGGCGAAACGATCATCGGGCTCTACCCTGCAACCCGCCAGGAGAACATCGAGAAGTACGATGCATGGCGAAAGGCAAGAAAGCGGTGAATTTGCTCTCAGACGAAGAGATGTCCGGCACTTGGGTCGGGCGCGTGTGGCGACCGGGAATTGGCCCGTCTGTCGTGACGCTGCGGAACGGCATCCTGGCTGACATCACATCGCGGAACGCGCCAACCGTCAGGGACGTGCTGGAGATGGACGACCCTGTGGCCCATGTGCGCGGCTCGGAGGGCGAAGTCACCGGCTCTCTTGATGCCGTGTGCGGCGCATCGGAAAGGAAAGACAGGCTGTCCTGGCTGGCTCCTTGCGACCTTCAGGCGGTCAAGGCCTGTGGCGTGACCTTTGCCCGGTCCATGGTTGAGCGCGTGATCGAGGAACAGGCCGCCGGTGATCCGGCCAAGGCGGAGGCGGTACGCAGTCGCGTGCGCAAGATCGTCGGCAACACGCTCAACGAGATCGTGGCAGGCTCGGAAATGGCGGCGCAGGTGAAGCAAGAGCTGATCGCGGAGGGCCTCTGGTCGCAATACCTCGAGGTCGGAATCGGGCCAGATGCGGAAGTGTTCTCGAAAGCACAGCCCCTGTCATCAGTCGGCGCATGCGCTGAAATCGGTCTCCACCCCGTGTCGACCTGGAACAACCCGGAGCCGGAGATTGTTCTGGCCGTCAATTCGAATGGAAGATGCCACGGCGCAACGCTTGGCAACGACGTCAACTTACGGGATATCGAGGGCCGGTCAGCTCTCCTGCTTCCCATGGCCAAGGACAACAACGCGAGTTGCGCCATTGGCCCCATGATCCGCCTGTTCGACAAGACCTATTCCATGGATGACGTGCGCAGTGCCGAGCTGAACCTGCGGGTCGAGGGCGAGGACGGGTTCGTGCTAGAAGGCCGGAGCCTCATGTCTGAAATCAGCCGGGATCCCCTTGATCTCATCGCGCAGGTCATCGGGCGGCATCACCAGTATCCGGACGGGTTCGTGCTCTTCCTCGGCACCCTGTTCGCGCCCATCGAGGACCGGGACGAACCCGGCCAGGGATTCACGCACAAGCTGGGCGACCGGGTCACGATCTCCTCCAAGGGACTTGGCGTCTTGCACAACACGGTGCGGCTCTCGACCGAATGTCCTCCGTGGGACTTCGGGCTGGCTGATCTCATGCGCAATCTTGCGGCTCGAGACCTCGTCTGACGGCAGGTCTCGAAGCCGTACGCACGGTTCATCGCATCGAATGCCTCATGGAGCTCGATGCCCCCGGAAAAGTCGTCCCCCGGGGACAGTCGATGCGGCACGCAAGACTGGCCTCAGGTCAGCCGAAAATGTCGGCTGCAATGCCCGCATACCAGCCTTCGGACTCCTCGTATGTCGCCTTCCGGAGAGCAGCATCCTCGCCCGTCTGGCTGATGAATCCGTCGACCTTGGCGATCTTTTCCGGCGTCGCCTCGTACGTGGCGCCGACCTTCACGCCGTCATTGCTTGCAATAAGGGACCAGCACGTGTTCGAGAACCTGGCCGGGAACACCCTCGAACCGGTCAGGGCGCCTCGAACGGCATTGGCGCAAACCTTGGCCTGGCTGTTTGCCGAGAAGCCCGACTTGGGCATGTCGCCCTGCTGGCTCGCGTCGCCCAGAACGTGAACGTCCGGATCCGCCTTGCTTGACATGTCGACCGCGTTGACCGGAGCCCAGTTGCCGTCCGTCACGCCAGCGACTTCCGCGATCCGCCCTGCCTTCATGGCAGGAATGACGTTGACCACGTCGGCACTCTCGACCTGACCGTCAATGTCCACGGTCATTGCCTCAGGATCGACGGAAATGTTCCCGCCCCCGAAGTCCGGACCGAGGCGGCTGATCATGCCGCCGTAGTGCTTCTCCCAGCCTTCCTCGAACAGCGCCTGCTTGGAGAACTTCTCCTTTGGATCGGCGATCAGGATCTTTGCCGTCGGATTGTTGTTCTTCAACAGGTGCGCGACCATGGAAACGCGCTCGTAGGGCCCCGGCGGACAGCGATAGGGGTTCGGCGGCGCCACCATAATGAAGAGTCCGCCCTCCTTCATCCCCATGAGCTGAGCCTTGAGGAGCTCGGTCTGCGAACCGGCCTTGTAAGCATGCGGCATCTTGTTCTGGGCCGATACATCCCATCCCGGCACCGAGCCATCGACGAAATCAATGCCTGGAGAGAGGATCAACTTGTCATAGTCGAGCGTTGCGCCGCCGGCGAGCGTCACCGTCTTCGCGCTGCGGTCAACACCCACGGCCCAGTCATGCACCACGTTGACTCCATGAGCGCTCGCAAGCGTGCCGTAGCTGTGACCGATGTCCGAGACTTCCTTGAAGCCTCCCAGGTAGAGATTCGAAAAGAAGCAGGTGTAGTAGGTCCGCGTCGGCTCGACGAGCGCAACGTCGATCGCGCCGTCACTGTCCTTGGCGACATAGCGCGCAGCGGTCGCGCCGCCCGCGCCGCCGCCAATCACGACGACGCGTGGTCGCCCGTGTGAAGCGCCCCATACGGCGGGTGCGGCAAGCGTGGCGGTGGCCCCTGCCGAGCTTGCCAGAAACGATCTTCTGTTCAGTGACATGTTTCCCTCCTTGAAATTGTCAGTCTTCGAGAGCCGCAAAGTAGGCGGCCAAAGCCGCGATTTCCTCGTTGCCAAGGCGTCCGGCAACCATGTTCATGACGGGATGTTCGCGTACGCCAAGCTTGTAGGCATGCATAACCGTCACGAACCTGTCTTCCGCCCAACGCACGATGGATGGAATGCCTTCGTCATCTCCATCCGCCTGATGGCAGGTCGTGCACTCGGATGACAGGTATTCGCCGTACTCCGGATCACCCTCAATGTCGAGCACCGAAGAATCGAGCGCGACTTCGGGGGCAGCCGCGGAAGCGTCGCCGTCTCCGGCGCCGACGGGAGATTCCGAGAACGTCTTGAGGTACGCAATGGTGGCGGCGATTTCGTCCTCCGACTTGAGTCCGGCAAAGGACATCTTGGTGCCTCTCAGGTACACGCGCGGCTTTGCGAGATATCCGGCAAGTTCCTCGTCGTTCCAGATGAGGCCGCGCATGCCCGCCGCCTTCATTGCCTTTGAGTAGTTGAAGCCATCCACGCTTGCCGCGACGCGGCCGACAACTCCGTTCAAGGTCGGCCCGGCGCGGTTCTTTGCATCTTCGCCAACCTGATGGCAGGCCCTGCATTTCCTGAATGCCTTTTCTCCAGCGGCAACGCGTTCGGAAACCGGCGAGGTCGTCGTGGCTTCCTCAATTCCGGATGGCGGTTCGGCGGCCTCGTTCGCCGCGACGTCGGCATCGCCGATGCTCTCCGTGACCTCCTTGGGGGCAACTTCCTGCTGCACGGCCGTTGGACCGGACATGTACGCTGCGGCAGGTTCAGGCGCCTTCTCGACGAGCCGATTGGCAAACACGTATGCCGAAAGGAGCACGACCGCGACGGCCCCAATCGACGGAATGAAGACGCCAAAAAACCTCAACACTTTCCCCGCCTCTGCGCTCGCTCGCGGACCAAGACCGGGTGCCGTTTCCGCGGCGGGTCGCATTCACGCGACGCACTTCCCGTAGCCTGGGGATTGTCGCTAGACGTGCACGGCGAAGACATGTGCCCGTCAACCGACCTCGATCCGCCTCGACAGGGTATAGACGTCTCCGTCATCGTCGTACCACGTGAAGACAAATTCGCCCGATTCCGGCACCGTGGACTCGAACTGAAAGTACGGATTGCTCGAAATCGCAGGTTCCATCTGCACGTCGATCACTGAATGGCCATTAAATTCCGCGGTGAACCGGTTGATGATCGACCGTGGCACAATGTTGCCGTCGCTGTCCTTGCGCTGGCCGGATTCCATCTTGTGGTTGATCAGCGTCCTGATCGTGATCGTGTCACCGGCGGAGGCCGTCTTAGGAAGCTTGACGCGGGGCTGGACTCCTGTTGCCATGTCTCGTCCTCCTCAACCGCCACAGCCACCGATGGTGACCTTCACGGACCTGCTGGTCTTGCGAAATGTCCCGTCTTCCATTTTTGCAACCGCAATCACGTCCTGGCTCCGTGCAAGACGGATCCGGGTCGAGCCGAAGGACGAAGCCGCGAGCGGGCCGAAGCTGAACTTGGCCACGCCGGGCAACGGATTTCCCGTGGCAAAGACCATGATCGCCACGGCACCATCGGCGGAAATGCTGATCGGCACTGCATTGCCGTTCTCGGCGATTTCCGGAATGTCGAGAACGACGCCTCCGTCGGCAAACTCCGCGCCACCGGTGAACGCCGCGATGGCATCATCCGCCGCGCTGGCCCTGGCCGGAACGGCATTCAGCCCATAGGCTGCGACGCTTCCTGTCGCGAGCACTATCACGTCCCTGCGTGTCATCGGCATGTCGAAGCTCCTCGTTCTTTCCTGAGCGTCAACAGATACGCGGGGACATCGTCGTGCTGCCTTGGCATTAGATCGGGCCTTCCTTCATGGCTTTCAAGCGGCCGGAAGACTCCCCTGCCGTGGAATTTGGTCGGCATTCCGACGTCAGGAAGCTTCTTCTTGGCTTACGTTAGGATGCCACGGAGTTCGACTTGCGTCCAGCGACCTCCTTGCCGGCGCGCAATCACGAATGCGCCAGCGCCGGGTGCGGGGATCAGCCAGCGCTTGCCGGCTTGCGCTGCTTCTCGGCGTGGATCATCAGTGGTCGGGCCTCCGCAATCACCGCCTCGTCATTCACCACCACTTCCTCGACGCTCTCCAGCCCGGGAAGTTCGAACATCGTGTCAAGAAGGATGTTCTCCAGAATCGAACGAAGCCCGCGAGCGCCGGTCTTCCGTTCAATTGCCTTCTTCGCGATGGTCCTGAGCGCATCATCCGTGATCGTCAGCCGGGTGTCTTCCAGCTCGAACAGCCGCTGGTACTGCCTGACCAGGGCATTCTTCGGCTCGGTGAGAATGGTGACGAGGGCGTCTTCGTCCAGGTTTGACAATGTGGCGATGACGGGCAGGCGGCCCACGAATTCCGGGATCAGTCCGAACTTGAGAAGGTCCTCGGGCTCAAGCTGCCCAAGAATCTCCCCGGCATCACGATCATCGGTGTCCCTGACGTCCGCGCCGAAACCGATGGCGGAGCCCTTTCCCCGCCGCTGGATGACCTTTTCCAGCCCCGCGAAGGCACCACCGCAAATGAAGAGTATGTTTGTCGTGTCGACCTGAAGGAACTCCTGCTGCGGATGCTTGCGTCCCCCTTGGGGCGGAACGCTGGCCACGGTGCCTTCCATGATTTTCAGAAGCGCCTGCTGCACGCCCTCGCCGGACACGTCGCGCGTAATCGACGGATTCTCGGACTTGCGCGTGATCTTGTCGACCTCGTCGATGTAAACGATGCCGCGCTGCGCCCTCTCGACATTGTATTCGGACGCCTGCAGCAGCTTCAGTATGATGTTCTCGACATCCTCGCCAACATAGCCCGCCTCGGTCAGGGTCGTTGCATCCGCCATCGTGAACGGCACGTCGAGAATTCGGGCGAGCGTCTGTGCGAGCAAGGTCTTGCCGCAGCCCGTCGGGCCGATCAGCAGGATGTTGGATTTCGCAAGCTCGATGTCCGACTTTCCGGCATGGTGCAGGCGCTTGTAGTGATTGTGCACCGCCACCGAAAGTACGCGCTTCGCGTAGTCCTGTCCGATCACGTAGTCGTCAAGGACTTCGCAGATTTCCTTGGGCGTCGGCACGCCGTCAGAAGCCCGAAGCGCCGCCGACTTCGTCTCCTCGCGGATGATGTCCATGCACAACTCGACGCATTCGTCACAGATGAACACGGTCGGCCCTGCGATCAGCTTTCGGACCTCATGCTGGCTCTTTCCGCAGAAGGAGCAATAGAGCGTGTTCTTTCCGCTGCCGGAGTTCTTTGCCATGACCTAACCCTTTTTCGGCGTGCCGCGTTGCTCGATAGGACACGTTCCCATGTGCCGGACCCTAGGTGAGTGCGCAAAGGTGCACAACGCAAAATTCGAGGCCGCCAGCAGCGTCACTTCTTTCCAGAATCAGGCTCTTCGCGACGCTCCGCGATCTCATCGATGAGACCCCAGTCCTTGGCCTCCTCAGGGGTCATGAAATTGTCCCGTTCCAGCGCATCCTCGACCTTTTTCAGGGATTGTCCGGTGTGCTTGACGTATATCTCGTTGAGTTGCGTCTTGAGTCGTTCGGTCTGGCGAGCATGGATCATGATGTCCGTCGCCTGCCCTTGGTATCCGCCGGACGGCTGGTGCACCATGATCGAGGAATTGGGCAACGCCATCCGCATGCCCTTCTCGCCCGCCGCGAGAAGAAGCGATCCCATTGACGCCGCCTCCCCCACGACAAGCGTCGCGATGCCGGGGCGAATGTACTGCATCGTGTCGTAGATCGAGAGACCGGCCGTCACGACCCCGCCCGGACTGTTGATGTACAGCGAGATTTCCTTGGAGGGATTCTCCGCCTCCAGGTGCAGGAGCTGTGCCACCACGAGCTGGCTCAGCCCGTCGTGGACGGGTCCGTTCACAAAAACGATTCGCTCCTTCAGAAGGCGCGAGAAAATGTCGTAGGCGCGTTCTCCCCGGCTGGTCTGCTCGACCACCATCGGCACCAGATTCATGTATGTTTCGAAAGGATCTTTCATCTGTCCACCCCACAGGACACCCCTTCAGGGAGGGGTTGCTGACTTGCCGTGACCGCCTTTGCCGGCGAGCTGCTCAGCCTCGCCGCCTTCCAGTGTCTTAGTGGCCGCCGTCTTGGGCTTCAAGAGCGCTGAGCCAGTGGACGGGATATTTCCGGCGGCGACTCCAGGCCGCCTCAAGATGCCGCTCGCGGAACTTGGACGCGGGGCAAAATGGCCGCCGACCTGCATCGTGCCATTGGGAAAAATCCAGTCCGTCCGGACACCAGGAACGCGCGACGCCGATGCCGTGTCAACCGTCCGCCGCCCTGCCCGGCTCCTCGCGGCACGTTCGCCCCGCCGCATGCACCGTCTCGCGCGGCATTCATCCGGCTTGCCTTCGCGCCAGACAGACGTCAATTTGCCGCCATGGCAAAAGCTACCACCCTGCCCCGCAACGATTCTGGCATCGAAACAGCCATCGGCGTGTTGAAGCAGCGCTTCGGCGAGCGGCTTCAGACCGGACGGTCGGTCCGGGAGCAGCACGGCCACACGACCACCTGGATCAAGAACCAGCCGCCTGACGCAGTGATCTTCGCAAGATCCACCGGGGAGGTTGCAGAAATCGTCAGCGTGGCGGCCGCACACAAGGCGCCCGTAATCGCCTACGGAACCGGCACGTCGCTTGAAGGCCATGTCAATGCTCCGGCAGGCGGGATTTCCGTCGACGTGAGCCAGATGAACAAGGTGCTCGAAGTTCATGCGGAAGATCTCGATGCGGTCATCCAGCCGGGGGTCACACGCAAGACCCTGAACGAGGAGTTGCGCGATACCGGGCTCTTCTTTCCCATTGACCCCGGAGCGGATGCATCCTTGGGCGGAATGGCGGCGACCCGCGCATCGGGCACGAATGCCGTGCGCTACGGGACGATGCGCGACAACGTGCTGAGCCTGGAAGCAGTGCTGCCGTCCGGCGAGATCATCCGGACCGGGCGTCGCGCGAGGAAGTCGAGCGCGGGCTATGACCTGACCAGGCTACTCATCGGGTCGGAAGGCACGCTCGGCATCATCACCGAGCTTACCTTGAAGCTGCACGGAATTCCCGAGGCCATGTCTTCGGCGCGCTGCACGTTTCCGTCAGTCGACGCCGCCTGCCAAGCGGTCATCACCACTATCCAGATGGGCGTGCCGGTCGCGCGCATCGAGCTTCTGGACGCAGACTGCGTGGCCGCAATCAACGCATATTCCAAGCTTGATCTCCCGGTGAACCCGCTCCTGCTGCTCGAGTTCCACGGCACGGAGTCAGAAGTGGCTGCGCAAGCCACGACCTTCGGCGAGATCGCCGACGAATTTGGCGGCACGGGTTTCGAATGGACTTCGAGTCTCGAGGAACGCACCCGTCTCTGGCAGGCGCGCCATGACGGCTATTGGGCGCTTCTTGCATCGCGTCCCGGCAAGGACACGTTCGCGACGGATGTCTGCGTGCCGATCTCGAATCTCGCCGAAGCCGTGGAGCGGTCGCAGAAAGAGGCTGGCAGGCTGGGACTCCATTCGCCGATTCTCGGTCATGTCGGCGACGGCAATTTCCACAACACGGTGTTCTTCGACAAGGACAACGACGAAGAGCGTGCGAAGTGCGAGCACTTCATTACCTGGCTGGCCGAACTCGCAATCGAACTGGATGGCACGGTCACCGGTGAGCACGGCATTGGCCAAGGAAAGGTCGCATCCCTCTCTAGCGAACTGGGAGTCGCCACAGAGATCATGAGCGCCATCAAGGCGTCCCTTGATCCCGACAACATCATGAACCCCGGCAAGATCATCCTTCAAGGCTGACGAAATCGCCACGCTCCCAGACTCGGCGTCCATGATCGTCCGTTTCCGCGTGCCGCGCATGTCACTCCATCCTTGGCGGCATGAACGTGGAAACGTGAATCAATCCAAGGCACATCCAGCTCAGTTGGAAAAGTGTCCGGCGTTCCTGACGCAATGCGCACGTTCTTTCTGCCGATGGTGTCGATGACATTGCCGACGGCTCGTCGGAAGACTCTGCGGGACCCGGCCGCCATTCAGCACAGACGATGCTCGATCCAGGCGCATGCCTGATCGATCGAGGCAAGACGGAATTTCTCCCTTTCTCGCACCCTGGAACCAATTTCCAGTTTTCCCGGGGTCGTGACCGCTCGGGCTGCATTCGACGTTGAATGTCTGCGGATGATAGCGCCACAGCGGTCCCCAAGCCCGGCTCGCGAGCAGCATGCGGTCCTTCTTGGACTTGCGCGCGAGCCGCGAGCGCACCCACAGCCAGATGATCTCCGGCTTGGCCGGCTCGAGACAATAGGATGAACCAGGCAGTTGCTACCTCAAACCAAGAATGTCCTTGAGATCGCCTTCTTTCGGTCTGGGCGGTGCAAGATCGAGGCCGTCCTTGATTTTCCTCAGGTGCTCGAACATGAGAGAGGCGGTCGTGTCGGCATCGCCACGCTCGATTGCGCACAGCAAATCCGAGTGCTCGCCGTCTGGACAGTCCATGTGGTTCGACGCCCCGAACAGGCCGACTATCAGCGATGATCTGGTCACAAGCTCACGAATGACACGCCTTAGGATGAGGTTTCCGGATGCCAAGGCAACCTTCACGTGAAATTCGCCGGAGAGTCGAATGAGGTCCGCGCCCCTGCTGTACTCCCTTGCCTCATCCTCCAGGGAAATGTGCTGCCTCAGCATCGCCAGGTATTCGGGTGGGGTCTCGATCGCGACGCGCCTTGCGATTGCCGGCTCGAGTACCATGCGTGCGTCGAAGACCTCGTTCGCTTCCTTCGGGCTCGGACTGGCAACAAATGCGCCGCGATTTGCTTCCAGCTCCACAATTCCCTGGTCTGACAAGAGCAGCAACGCGCGCCTGACACGCATGCGTCCCACGCCGAAGGCCTCGCACAGCTTGAGTTCGCTCAGCTTCTGCGCGGGCGGAAGCCGATGCTCCATGACTGCGCTGTAGATGCGCTCGACGATGTACGCCTCATCGACCCGGTCGGGCAGGGCCTTGTTCGCCGTCTCGATGCTGGTTGAATCCGTCGGCACGCTCTTCCGGAATCCTCGCTTCCTTTTAACCATCGCCGAGACAATTCAAACCATTCAACCGTCTTTTGTCAATTGTGACGTTAACATCTTAGATCAATATTGTTGACAACTTTTCATGTTCATGTTGAAGTTTGGCAGGCGGATTCGAAACACGGGCAAGAACGGGTCTCACGACCCACAGAGCGACAACGCACAGAAATTACCCAGGAGGGAGAAATGAAACGCAGAAACATGCTCATGACGCTGACGGCAGCGCTTGCGCTTTCCGTAACGCAGGGAACGGCTGCCCTGGCCCAGAACCCGGTCCTCAAGATCGGATTTGTCGGAGTCACAAGCGGGCCGGCCGCTGCATGGGGAATATCAAACCAGCGATCAATGGAAACCCGCGCGGCATGGATCAACGAAATCGGCGGATACAAGATCGGAGATGTCACCTATGACATCGAGATCGTCTCGTTCGATGACCAAAAGGATCCGAAACGGGCCATTGCGGGAATGGAAAAGATGGCTCAGGAGGGGATACACTACGTGGTGGGTCCGAACGTTGACGACGGTGCAGCCGCTGTGCGCCCAGTGGCAGAGGCGAACGGGATCATCTACTTCCCGTACGCATTTCCGAAGGCGCTCTACACGGCCCCGGCGTCGAACGCCGTTCTGGGGATGGTCGCCAACTACCAGTCCGGTCCAGCCATCTACAAGTACCTGATGGAGGAAAGGGGCGTCGGGACGGTTGCCTTCATCGCCGCCAACGAATCCGACCCGCTCAGCCAACGCGACAGCGGTCGCGCAGCGGCAGAAGCGCTGGGGCTTGAAGTGGTCTCCGCCAACGTCACCTACCAAGTGGACACCACCGATTTCACGCCGGTCCTTACTCCAGTGATTCGCACGAAGCCCGATCTGCTTGTGCTGTCAGGCGTGACACCGGCAAATGCCCCGCAACTGATCCGGTCGGCGCGTGAACTGGGTTTCCAGGGGCTGATATCGACGGAAACCGCCCAAGACGCACAGGTGCTGCGCGAGAGCGCGGGCGATTTGGCGAACGGGTTCATATCCGTTGGCGGTGCATCCACGCCGGAAATCGCATCCGACGACATGAACGAATTCGTGGCGAGATACACAGAGATGTTCGGCGAATACAACGACGAGTCGAATACCAAGGTGTATGCGCTTGAATACATCCTGGCGACGCTGGCGGCGAATCCGGCGGCCATAGACGACGTTGAAGTCTTCAAGCAGACGATCGATGCGTTTGAGGCACCGAACCCCTACATGAAGGGCGACGCCAAAATGCGGTACGTGGGCGTGTCCTCGTTCGGGCAGCGCCGCCAGATTGCGGTGCCGCTGGTCGTGAACGTCTTTCAGGACGGGGAGTTCGAAACGCTCTTTGTAGCCGAAGTCGACTGATCAAACAGCCGCTTCGTGAATTTTGCACCGGACCGGAACCCCGGTCCGGTGCATCTGCGGCGTAGGATGCTCTCATGGAACAAGTCATCGTAAACGGCGTCTATCTGGGCTCGCAATATGCCATGATCGCGCTTGGGCTGACGTTGATTTTCGCCCTCATGAACGTGCTGAATTTCGCCCATGGCCAGATGTACGTCATCGGGGGGTTCGTGACCTACACGTTCTACGGCCAGTTCGAATTGCCCTTCGTGCTCGCTCTCCTGATGTCCTGCGTTACGCTTGCGGTGCTGGGGGCCCTTATAGAGAAATTCCTGTTTGGTCCCGTGATCCGGCGCTCGGCAAGAGAAGAGAGCACCATGCTGCTCGCTGCCGGAATCGCCTTCCTGCTGGTGTTCGGAGAGAAGCAGCGCGGGGTCCCGAAGATCGTCGACGGCGTCTTCAACTGGGACTTCCGGATCATCATTCCCTACGACCGAGTACTGATCTGCTTTCTCGCCATCCTGTCCATCGTCGCATTCATTACCTTCATGCAGTTCACCAGGACCGGCCGCGCGCTCAGAGCCATCGCGCAGGACCGGGTCGCAGCCGAATTGATGGGTGTCAGCGTGAACCGGTACTCCATGATCGGGTTCGCCCTCGGTGCCATGCTGGCAGGCCTTGTGGGCGGCCTGCTCGTCACGATCACCGGTGTCAATCTCGGCATGGGCGGTCCCACATCGATCAAGGCGTTCATGATGGTGATGATCGGCGGCGCGGGAGTGATCTCGGGCGCCATACTCGGCGGCTTCATTCTCGGCATGCTCGAGGCCGTCGGACTTGCCGTGCTCTCCCAGTACGGCGACATCACCTATCTTGCGATATTCGTGGCTCTCATGATCTTTCTGGCCATTCGCCCGCAAGGCCTCATGGGAAAGCCGTGGGGATAGCATGTTGAGCCGCGCAGACACACCCCGGTTGCCGCTGATCCTAGGGTTCGCAGCGTTTCTCATTGCGGTCTTCCTGCTCGTTCCCTTCCTGATTTCCGTGACCGGGCGCTGGAATTTCTATTTCACGCTGACATCCGTGGCATTGCTGTCCGTCGCGAGCGCCGGTGTCTGGCTCACGTTCTATATCGGCCGGATCAATATCGGTCAGGGTGCCTTCGCGCTGATCGGCGCTTACGTGTCGGCCATCCTCGTCACCAAGGCGGGTGTTTCCTTCTGGGTCTCCCTTCCTGCAGCCGGTCTCTTTGCGGGCTTGGTCGCAGTCGTGATCGGTCTCCCGATACTGCGTTTGCGCGGTGTGTATTTCGCGATGATCACGCTGGTGCTGACCGAGGTTGTCCGCCTCTCTGCACTCGCACTTCCGATCACCAATGGCGCAAAGGGGATCGTGTCCATCCCGTTGCCGGGTGAGCTGTCATTGTTCGGCATCACGATAATTCCGGACTTTTCCACGATCGAGAACCCCAAGCTGGCGTTCTACTACACTGCCTGCGTTCTGATGGTTGTCTGCTTTGCGTCGATGTATCGGATAGTGCATTCGCGCCTCGGGCAGCTCTGCCGGTCAATGCAGCAGAACGAGGAACTTGCTTCGTCCGTCGGCGTCAACATTGCCTACCTGCGCGTGATCGTCTTCGCGATTTCCTCGTTCTTTGGCGGTCTGGGTGGGGCCATGTTCGGAGCGATCGCGCAGTCGGTCTATCCATCGAGTTTCGTGGTCAAGGACTCGATTGACTTCATGCTGAACTGCTTTCTGGGCGGCCTTGGCTACGTCTTCGGACCGATGCTCGGGACTCTTGTGCTCTATTTCGGCTGGGACCTGCTGTTCGAGCTAGGGAAGTACCAGTTGCTGGTGTACGCGGGCACATTGATCCTGCTTATCCTTGTTCTTCCGAACGGCCTTCTCAGCATACGATTCGGTCGAATCCGAGGGCTGTGGAAATGACCCCGCTCCTTCAGGTCCGCGAACTGACGCGCAAGTTCGGAGGGTTGACGGCCACCAACGCCGTGTCCTTCGATGTTCGGGAAGACGAGATCGTTTCCGTTATCGGACCCAATGGTGCCGGCAAGTCCACGCTCTTCAAGCTGATCACGTCGTTCCTGCGGACGACATCCGGCGAGGTGCTGTTTCGCGGCGAAAGGATATCCGACCTGAAGCCCCATGCCGTGGCGCGGAAGGGTGTAGTGCGAACGTTTCAGGAAACCAGCATTTTCAAAGACATGACGGTCAGGGAGAGCGTAATCGTTGCCCAGCATCTCCGATCATCGGCGTCGTTGGCGGGATACTTCTTCTCCACCCGCGCCGCGCGTCTTGACGAGGACAGCTTTGGCCGGAGGGCCGACGAAGTGCTGTCCTTTCTGGGAATGTCCGACATTGCCTACGAACGAGCCGGCAATCTGCCCCAAGGTCATCTACGGGCTCTTGGCATCGCGATCGGGCTTTCCACCGACCCGGTCGTCCTGTTGCTCGACGAACCATTCGCGGGCATGAACCTTGACGAGACGAAGCACATGGTCACGCTCGTGAAGTCCGTCCGGGACCGGGGCGTGACAGTTTTGCTCGTTGAACACGATATGGCTGCGGTCATGTCGATCTCCGACCGGATCGTCGTGTTGAACTTTGGCGAAAAGATCGCCGAAGGCACGCCTGCCCAAATACAGAATGACGAGAAGGTCATCGAGGCTTACCTCGGCAGCAGCGACGACGAAATCGGGTTCTGAACCATGACAGCCAGGATTCTAGAATTTCAGGATGTCGAACTCTACTATGATCGCGTCTATGCGTTGCGGGGCGTGACGCTTGAGTTGACGGAAGGCGAGACAGTTGCCCTCATCGGGGCCAACGGGGCCGGAAAGTCATCCATACTGCGCGCGATTACAGGACTCTCCAGGATCAAGAGCGGCTCGATCAGCTTCAAAGGCGAGCGCATCGACGGCAGCGATACTGCCAGCATCGTCAGCAAGGGCATTGCGATGGTGCCGGAAGGCCGGCGCGTGTTTCCCTATATGTCGGTCAAAGACAATCTAATGATGGGCGCTTTCACACGGACGGACAGGGAAGAAAACAGACGATCGCTCGAGAGCGTTCTCGAGCGCTTTCCACGCCTGAAGGAACGTCTGCGCCAGACCGCGGGGACGTTGTCCGGTGGCGAACAGCAGATGCTTGTAATCGGCCGGGCGTTGATGGCCCGTCCGCAACTCCTGCTGCTAGACGAACCATCGCTCGGAATTGCGCCAAAGCTCGTTCAGGACATCGCGCGGTCAATCGTGAGAATCAATCGGGAAGACGGCGTTTCTGTTCTCTTGGTCGAACAGAATTCACGCATGGCGCTGAGCATATCTCATCGCGCATATGCGATCACAACGGGAAACGTCGTGATATCGGGCGAATCGCGCGAATTGCTGAATGACAGCCGCATAAAGGCGGCATACCTAGGCGGAGCAGTGTAGGCGAAACCATGGAACTCCTAGTCGTGAATCCCAACAGCACTGCCGCCATGACCGAGAGAATCGACCGTGCCGCGAAGCGTGTTGCACGACCTGGCACCAGGATCGTTGCCGTCGGTTCCTCATCCGGTCCCCCAAGCATTCAGGGATTCTACGACGGCGCCATCTGTCTTTCCGGACTCCTGCAGCAGGTTGAACTCCAGAATCACGTGGATGGTGTCGTGATCGCCTGTTTTGATGACACCGGGCTGGATGCAGCCAGGTGCATGGTGGATGCGCCGGTGTTGGGCATCGGTCAGTCCGCCTACTCGGTGGCCAGCATGCTCAGCAACAAGTTCACCGTTGTCACGACACTTTCCCGTTCCGTGCCGGTGCTGGAATCCAACCTGCAAAGATACGGGCTTGCATCGCGCTGTGCCAGCGTGCGTGCGGCCGACATTCCGGTGCTAGAACTCGAGGACATGACCGCTGAAACCATGCACTCGATTCGCCGCGTCGTCGAGGTCGCCATCAAGGAAGACAAGTCTGATGCGATCATTCTCGGATGTGCCGGCATGACGGACCTCGTGGAGCAATTGTCGAGCGAATTCGGACTTCCGATCATTGACGGAGTGAGTTGTGCTGTGGCGCTTGCCGAAGCGCTTGTTTCCGCTGGCCTGCGTACATCGAAGGCAGGAGCGTACGGGTAGCGAACACCCGGTCGGACGGATCGAACCCGAAACAGCAGGTTCAGGGAGTCGTAGTCACAAGGGCGCGCAAGTTCGGCCACTGCTTCTGGCCGCAGCCGAGTCCGAGTTCTTGCGCCTGATTTCGATCAATGCCGGACCTGTCCTGACGAGCAAATCGCTGAAGCGCCTGATGTGGCGCACGAAAGTCAGGATGCAAGAGAGCCCATGCGCCGCATGCATGATGTACGGCGTGGGAGCTAGTCGACTCACCAGAACTCCAAGCATACGACGTATTTGAGAAAGATAAATTATTTCAAATCCTTATGTTGAAAACCTCACAGAAATGAACTCCTGCCCGCGGCCCGAAAGGGTGTCGAATTCTAGAGTTCAAGGCTCACTGTCCGGAATCTGCCCCGCTTCCTGCAACACCCTGCGCGCAACGCGAAAGCAGTCAAGCGCTTGCGGCACGCCGCAATAGATGCCGACGACATGAATGATCGCGCGGATTTCTTCTGCCGACACGCCGTTGTTCAATGCGCCTCGACAGTGAATTTCCCACTCGTGCATCTTTCCCAGTGCACCGATCATCGACAGGTTCATCATGCTGCGGGTCTTGGCATCGATCGCGTCGTCGCCCCAGCCGAATCCCCAGCACCATGCGGTCATCGCCTCCTGGAACGGGCGGGAGAAATCGTCGGCCGCCGCAAGGTTCTTCTCTACGTATTCCGAACCGAGCGTCGCCTTTCTCCGTGACAACCCGACCTCGAACAGTTCCTCGTCAAAAACTCCCATCCTGACCTCCCCATCTGGTGATCTTCATGAACCCCCTCGACCCGGACATTTCTCCGCCCGCGTCCCGTTGCCCGGCCTTCGGCTTCCCGTACTGAAACCCGTTCGCAATCTCAGTCTTGCACGGCCGTTCCAGCAATCGCAACGCCTGGAACGACCCGTGAATCCGCGAACGAATCTCAACACCTCACCTGGATCGTGACGTTTCATGGCATCGCCATGATGCCTTCCTCGTCACGGCGTCAGTCGGTGGGCGTGAAGCCAGTCGTAGTGCGGCTTCATCCGGCGATGGATCTGCTGGACACGCAGCGGCGTGTCCTTCAAGTCCACGTAGTTCCGCCGTTGGGGGGCCAGTCCCGTCGAGTTCGCGAGATTGGCGTGGAACGAACCGCCGTCCCACCAACTGTGCGCCGACGGGTCACCGCCTGCCTCCCAGGAAAGCGCATCCGGAATGAAGGGAATCCCCACCGCTTCGCAAAACGCCTCGATCATTTCCTCCGGACGTTCCAGAAGGTCGTCGCTGTCAATGACCGGGGGCGTCCTGCCCTCAAGCGCGCTCACCAGATCGTAGAGCGCCCGCAATTCGGGGAAGCCGACTTCTCCTTCGTGGACGTCAGGCCATTTGTCATGGAGCGACGTAATGGTCTTCGCGGGATCGCGAATGAGAAAAGCGTGCGTGAAGCAGGACAAAAACTCCGGATTCCACATGTGACTGATGTAATGCGGAAAGTCCTTGAGAAAGACGGGACCCTTCTCGGCACGGGCTCGAATGTCCTCCCAAGCACTCTCAAGCGTCAGACCAGGGGTGGTCTTCGCGCCCGGCTCGAAACGATGCCAGAGCGGGGCCTCGCCCTGGTACCAGGCCTCGCCGAAGGGTTCATGGAGACAGTCAAAGTCTCCGCGCTGACGCATCATCCACTCAAAGGCGGTCGACGTGGATCGCGGCACGGCCCAGAGGGCGAGGATCTCATGCATCGGGGTCACGCTCCATGCACCGAGGCATCCAGCGGACCGAGCCGTGCTCACCTTCCGCCGAAGCGCCGTCAACCGTCATCACCTGTGCAATGCCTGTGTCGGCACGTTCAGTCACGCAGACTCTCCAGCAGTTGACCCTGTGGCGTTACCGGGGCAAGTCCCAATGTCTTGAAGACTCGCCAATACAGCGCCGCGTCGTGCCCGACGACGGGCTTGCCGAGCCGTTCTTCCAGTTCTCGCGCCAGATGCGCCGGCCTCTGCGGCAGCCCGTTCGGACCGGACCGGAAATTGCACATGCCATTGATCAGGTACGCGTCTGCGGACGGCGCGTGGTCGGCGACAAACTCGAAGCTCCTGAATGCCAGGTCGCCATCAAAGACCCATCGGCAGGCGTTTACCTCTTCCTGACTCTCGAACCAGCCCTGGTCGTGAAAGTTGCCGGCCCAGAGCACGTCGAAGCCGGCCTCCTCCAGGAAACCCCGCGTCCCCTGCCACCAGTCCGGCCAGTGATACGCGGCGTTTAACGCGACCTTTTCGACATTGAGGTCGCGCAGGGCCTCCACCATCGCGTAGCCCGCCATGTGAAACGCGAGGCCGAACCTGTCGGACAGTGCGCTGCAATGGTCGCGGATGCCATCGACGCCGAGACCGGACGCATGGACCCAGTTCGACCCGACCTGCGCCGCGACGTCGGCACCATTCCTCGCCATGCAGTGGCAGAAGTCCTCCATCATGCCGAAACTGGCCTTCCGCTGGTCGAGACCATGGGCGTAATCGGGCACATGGAGCATCCAGCCATGGACACCCACGGTTTCCGGGGCCATCCGGAGAAAATCCGACGGCGCGGCATCGTAGTCGAAGGGCGGGCAGGTAAAGCCAACCTGATGCGGGAAGAGCTTGTGCTCTGCCAGCCATGATTCGGGCATCTTCACGGCCCGGCATCCTTCGGCGGCGCGTCGAAGTCCCGGCAACCCGGCAAGGCGTGCAGGCCTTCCAGCCAGGAAGTGCGTGAACGCAGCACGACCTGTGCGGTCGGCCGGTAGTCAATGCCGTCATCCAGCGTCGCGGCATGGATGTGGATTGCGCCTGGCCATTTCTCGGACCGAAAGTACAGCCGGGTTCCACAGTTCCGGCAAGACCCGCGCTGCGTGCCCCGAGAGCTTTCGAAGTAATTGACGTCTCCCGTCCAGACAACGGACTCGGGCTTGAGCCCGGCAAAGGCGGCGAAGGGTGACGAGGTCGCGCGCCGACAATCTTCACAGTGGCAGACCAGGTTGCGCGTGACTGGGCCCGGCGAGGACCATGAGACGCAGCCGCACAGGCAATGCCTGGTCAAGGCAGTCACTTCATGGCCCCGTGACGGTGACTGAGCGCCACCAATCCGACCCCTGGAACCGAAGCGGAATGCGCCTTTGGCACGGACGGCGCATGGACGGCGCTAGCCATCCAGGGCCTCGCGCATCCACCGCTGCAAGTGCATGACCGAGTGCTCGGAGTTCACGCCACACTTCGGATCGATCACCAAAGGTCCCGGCGCATAGCCGCGCGACCGAAGGCCTCGCTGCACGGATTCGACCAGATGGATGTCCTCCTCAACTGTCGTCTCCCTGTCCTGGCGGGCAAGGTCGAGAATCACGTCGCTCTCCTCACCGTCAACCGCGTACCACCCACGCCAGACGACTACGCGGCCCACGTCAACCGGGCGCCAGTGATAGGTGTTGAGCACGTTGCCCGGATAGGCTTGGAAACTAAATGCGGGCCAGAGAAACCAGCTTGAATACTCCTCCGCGTGGGCTCGGGACCGATCAATTTCGTACGTCATGTCATCGAGGTTCTGGCATTCGGTCGTGTGGCGCAGGCAATAGCCCTGCGGCTGAATGTCATAGGTCTCGGCCTTGACCACGCCGGTCGCGAAAGTCGGGTGGTTGAGGCTGCAATGGTAGCATTCGGAGTAGTTCTCTACCGACACCTTCCAGTTGCAGCTTTCGGGGATCTCGATCCATTTGACCGGCTGCAAGCGCGCCCAATCCGGCAACCATGCCCGAAGCTCTTCCTGAACGCCCGGAAACCACTCGTCCATCGGTCTTGCATCCGAATCCAGATTGACGAAGACAAGGCCGAGGAACACCTCGGTCCTGACCTCGGACAGGCAGACCTTGGATCTGTCGAATCCCTCGACCGCCCCGATGTTCGGACCGGATCGCAATTCGCCAGTCAATTCGTAAGTCCATGAGTGATACGGACAGACCAGGAGCCGCTTTGTCCCGGACCCGCTGACGAGCTGATGTGCACGATGCTGGCAGACATTGTAGAATGTCCGGATGACATCGTCGTTGCCCTTGACCGCAAACAGGCTCTCGCCCGCGATCTCGAAAGTCACGTAATCGCCGCCATTCCGAAGCGCGCTTGCGTGGCATGCAAACTGCCAGGTCCGGGACAGCAACCCGCCCCGCTCCGCCTCGAAGACTTCCGGGTCGGTGTAGTAGCGGGCAGCGAGCGAACGAACCGGATCAGTCATTTATGCAGGTACCTGCTTCTTGGACGCGGCGACGGGCTCGTCCCGCCTTGACGGGTGGTGCACGGCAATCCGCCCCCCGCCGAATGCCAGACTGTACGTTCGCAGGAAATCCCCAAAATGCGCCTCGAATGATGCGTTGATGCCATGCGTCATTGACGACGGTAAAATCGTGCGATTAGCCTGTCGAGCAAATTCACGTGCTTCAGGAACGGATTTTCATGGCCATGCCCTCAACGATGAAAGCAATGGTCACTCTCGGTCATGGCGGAATGGACCAGATGGTCCTTCACACCGACTGGCCGCGACCCGACCCGGCCCCAGGAGAGGTGCTGATCAAGGTCGGCGCATGCGGTCTGAACAACACTGACGTCAACACGCGTTCCGGCTGGTACTCGAAGGCGGTCACCGAGCGCACGACCGGCGATGGCTTCGATGTCGAGGAACAGGACGATCCAAGCTGGGGCGGCGCGCCGATCACGTTTCCTCGCATCCAGGGAGCGGACATCTGTGGCGAGATCGTGGCCGTCGGGGACGGCGTGGAGCCTGCCCGCATCGGTGCCCGCGTGATCACCGACAACTGGATTCGCGACCCTGAGGAACCCGCGAACAGGAACAAGGTCGGGTATCTTGGCTCGGAACGCGATGGCGGATTTGCGGAATACGCGACCGTTCCGTCACGGAACGCCCTGACCATCCAGTCCGAGATGACGAGTCCGGAACTCGCCACGTTCTCCTGCTCGTATTCGACAGCGCTCGGGATGCTGCAGCGCGCGCGCGCCGGGGCCTCGGACACGATCCTTGTCACCGGGGCGTCCGGAGGCGTCGGTGGAGCCCTTGTCCAGCTCGCGAAGATCCGGGGCGCCAGGGTCGTTGCCATGGCATCCGAGGCCAAGCATGCCGAAGTCTCCGCCCTTGGCGCCGACCGCGTCCTGCCGCGCGAACCGGGAGACCTTCGCTCCGCACTCGGCGACGAGACCGTCAGCGTCGTTGCCGACATCGTCGGTGGCCCGGCATGGCCTGCCCTCATAGACATCCTCGAACGGGGTGGCCGCTACACGTGCTCGGGGGCAATCGCCGGCCCGATCGTGGAGTTCGATCTCAGGACATTCTATCTCAACGACCTGACATTCACCGGATCAACGGTGATCGACGAAGACGTGATGCTGGAACTCGTCCGGCTGATCGAGGCGGGCAAGGTCAAGCCGAACCTCGCCGCATCCTGGCCGCTTGAGGAGCTTCATGCGGCGCAGACCGCGTTCATCGCCAAGAAGCATGTCGGCAACATCGTCGTGACTCCATGATTCGCGTGGCGGAAGACGCCCTCGGCGCGGGAGTGCTTCGAACAGGCGTACAGGACGGCGTCTGCGCGTCCCTTCGCAGCAATGGCGCCCCATTAGCATTTGGATTGCCGGGCAGCTTGGCGCATGCCCCCGACCAAACCGGACATGCAGGAATTCTCAGTCCATGAAGATCACACGCATCGCAGTCTACAAGGTCGATCTTCCGCTCGAGCACCCGTACTGGCTCTCGGGCGGACGGCTCAAGTTCGAGGTGCTCGACGCAACGCTTGTCAGGATCGACACTGACGCCGACCTGTCCGGATGGGGCGAAGGAACGCCTTGGGGCCACACTTACGTTGCCGCGCATGGCCCTGGAATCAGGGCCGGAATAGAGACCATGGCTCCCTATGTCCTGAACCTCGATCCGCGGAAGGTCCTGGATGTTGAACGCGCAATGGACGTCGCCCTGCCGGGGCATCTCCATGCCAAGGCTCCCATCGACATGGCCTGCTGGGACATCGCGGGCCAAGCCGCGGGACTTCCGATCTCGGACCTCATGGGAGGCGGTTCACGGACGCCGGCGCCCATCGCCTCTTCGGTCGGCGCCAAGACAGTCGAAGACACTCGTGACGTCATGAACCGGTATCGCGAGCGCGGCTACGTGGCCCATTCCGTCAAGATCGGCGGTGGCGTCGATCTCGACATAGCTCGAATCCGGGACGTGGAAGCACATCGTGGACCGAACGAAGTCATTCTTTATGACGTGAACCGAGGCTGGACCCGTCAACAGGCTCTTCGCGTGATGCAGGCGACAGAGGATCTTCGCGTCATGTTCGAGCAGCCCTGCGAAACCCTCGACGACATCGCTGCCATCCGTCCGCTGCATTCTGCACCCGTGAGCGTGGACGAGAGCCTCGTGACGCTTCAGGACGCCACCCGCATCGCACGCGACGGTCTTGCGGAAGTGTTCGGCATCAAGCTCAACCGGGTTGGCGGATTGACCAAGGCTGCGCGCATGCGCGACGTCGCGCTTGCCCACGGCATTGACATGTTCATCATGGCAACCGGCGGATCTGTGCTGGCGGACGCCGAGGCGCTCCACCTCGCCGCCACGGTTCCGGACGCCCATCGGTTGGCGGTCTGGGCTTGCCAGGACATGCTGTCCAAGGACATTGCCCGGGGCCGGGGACCGCGCAACAGGGACGGCCATCTTCATCTTCCCGAATCGCCGGGCCTTGGCGTGCATCCCGACGAGGCGGCCCTCGGTGAGCCGGTTGCGGTCTACGGGTCGGCGTGAACGTGCGCCTGCTTGCAATCTTCGGGCAGGCAACTTGCCCTGCGGACATCGAAGATCGTCCCGCCACCGGCTCGCGGCGTCGGTATCCTCGCGCGGCTGCAGGGGTGCGGGCATGAAAATCTCCGCCGTTCGCCTCTGGCACCTGCCGCTGAAGAGCCACGAGGCCTATCGCATGGCGGAAGGCAAGACCTGCGACACGGTCGAAACCGTGGTCTTGGCGCTCGACACCGACGCTGGCGTCACCGGCTGGGGAGAGGTCTGCCCGATCCCCCACTATCTGCCGGCCTACGCGCATGGTGTTCAGCCAGCGATCGCGGAACTTGCGCCGGTACTGCTCGGCAGCGACCCGATCGGGCCGGACGCCGTCTTGTCGAGAGCCGATGCCTGGTTGCAGGGACACGTCTATGCGAAGTCCGCGATCGACATTGCGCTTTGGGATCTGACGGCGAAGGTCGCCGCCCTGCCCCTGTACCGCGTTCTCGGCGGACGCCAGGCGGATTCGATGCCGCTCTATCATTCCATCACCTGCATCGCGCCGGACGAAATGGCGCGCATCGCTCGCGAAGCCAAGGCGCAAGGCATCGGTCAATTCCAGGCCAAGCTTGGCGCCTCGGGAGACTGGCAGACCGATGTCGAGCGGTTGACCAAAGTCCGGAAAGCCGTCGGACCCGGGCCGCTAGTCTACGGCGACTGGAACATGGGCGCCACGTCGCTTGAAGCCACGCGCGTCGGCCGTGCGGTACGCGACCTGGACATCATGCTTGAGCAGCCGTGTCGTACCATCGCGGATTGCGCCAGGGTTCGCGACGCGACCGGCCTTCCGATGAAGCTTGACGAGGCGGCCTTTGACACTGAGACCCTCCTCGAGGGGCACGCGCGGGCGTGCATGGACGCGGTCGCGCTCAAGCTTTCCAAGTTCGGCGGCATCTCGGCCTGTCGCGCCGCCCGCGACCTCTGCCTGAATTTAGGCGCAAAAATGTGCATCGAGGACACTTGGGGATCGGACATCACCACCGCCGCTCTCCTGCATCTGGCGGCCACGACGCCGCCCTCGCGTCTCCTCAACACCTGCGATCTCTCGGGCTATGTCGGCCCGCGCCTTGACCCGAACGCACCGGGCCGCGACGGAGGTTGCATCACGCCTCCCGAGGGTCCAGGCCTTGGGGTCGAGCCCGACCCGGACATACTGGGAGACCCGGACCTGGAATTGGAGTAGGACATTGACCACGATCACATTGCACTCCGACTGGGTGGCGCGTGCGCAAGCCGTGCTTCTCGCCGGCGGCATCGGCGATTACGATCCCGCATTGCATCCCGGTCCCTGCGCGTGGCGATCAGCCCGCAATCACAGAACGTGCGCCGACGCCGCTCGGCAGAGACCCGATCAGGCAGGAAGCCGTCATGTCGACAACCTACGCTCGTGACGCATGGCCCGTGCCAAGACAAGGCCGCGAACGGACTTGCCTGGCGAGAGTGCCGCTTTCCGCGCGGTCGTCCCGGCCCAAGCACGCCGATCTCACCAAAATGATTGAAACGTACAGTGGGCGCCGGTGGCGGTCCGTTGCGCACTCGATCTGCGACCCTGAATTTCCTGACCCGATCGCGCTTTGCGATGCCTCGTTCAAGCACGCGCACCGTCGGCACGCCCAGAGGAGTCCCGCATGCCGATGATCACCGAAGCCACGCCGATCGTCCATGCCGACCCAGTTCCGGATGCCGTTGACGTCGTGGTGATCGGCGCCGGGATCATCGGCACCTCGACCGCCTGGTTCCTCGGGCGGCAGGGCGCAAAGGTCGCGCTGATCGAGAAGGGGCGTGTTGCCGGCGAGCAGTCAAGCCGCAACTGGGGCTGGATCCGCCAGCAGGGCCGGGACCGGGACGAGCTGCCTGTCGTGATGGAGTCGAACCGGATCTGGCGGAGTCTCGCTGCAGAGACCGGAGAGAAGGACCTCGCCTTCGCAGGGTGCGGACTGGCGTATCTCGCTGAGGACGAGGGCGCTCTCGCCAGGTACGAGGAATGGCATGATCTCGCCCGGGAACACCAGCTCGACACGCGCATGCTTTCGCCGGCGGAAGCGCGGGAAGCGTGTCCCGGATTCAAGGGAGATTGGATCGGCGGAATGCTGACCCCGAGCGACGGGCGGGCGGAGCCGCTTGTCGCGGTACCGGCGCTGGCGCGCGCGGCACGACAGGTCGGGGTGTCGATCACTGAGGATTGCGCCGTGCGCACCCTCGAAACCAGGGCCGGCAATGTCACCGGCGTGCACACCGAGCGCGGGCCCGTACGGGCCGAGCGCGTGGTGCTGGCAGGCGGTGCCTGGTCAACCTGCTTTGCGCGCAACGCGGAAATTGACCTGCCGCAACTCATCGTGCGTTCCACGGTCGGCCGCACCCACCCCGTGGCCGACCGCGGGCTTCCGAACGTTTCCATGCCCGGATTCGCCACGAGTCGCCGTGCGGATGGCGGCCATACCGTGACGACCGGAAACCTCGTCGAGCATTACGTGTGTGCCCGCTCGTTCCGGGACCTGACCAAGTTCGCGAAGCTGACGTGGAAGTCGACCGCGAATCTGCGGCTCAAACCGAAGCCTCCCGCGGGTTTTCCGGGTGCATGGGGTTCAAAGACGCGCTGGCGTGCCGACGAGGTCACGCCGTTCGAGCGGATGCGCGTGCTTGATCCGCCGCCATCGAATGAGGGCCGGCGACGCCTGATGAAGCATCTCCGCGAACGGGCGCCCTGGTTGGAAGAGGCCGGCATGGCGGAAGCGTGGGCAGGGATGATCGACGTGACTCCCGATGCCGTGCCCTACATCTGCGAAGTGCCATCGCTCCCTGGCCTGTTCATCGGCACCGGAATGAGCGGACACGGCTTCGGGATCGGACCGGGCGTGGGCCGGGTTCTCGCCGACCTGGTGCTGGACCGCCCAACCGGCTTCGACTTGTCGCGGTTCCGCTTCGAACGGTTCACTGACGGCAGCCCAGTCGTTCCCGGCCCCTACTGACAAAGCCCGTTCGGGACAGCACCCGCGATCCGGCTGAGCCAGCCCGCGCCTTGACCCGAACGCGCCAAGTCGGGAAAAGGGGAGGTGCACCGTGATGCTCGAAGGTCCGGGACCAGATGCCGGGTCCGACCGGGACAACATTGACGGCCCCGGCCCAAATCAGGAGTAGGACATTGACCACCATCACATCGCAGACCAATTGGGTCGCGCGTGCGAAGGCCGTGCTGCCGGCAGGCGGGTTCGGCAATTTCGACCCGGGCATCGTCATCCGCGAGGGTCGGGGCGCACGAGTCCGGGACGAAGACGGCAACGAATACGTCGATTACCTGATCGGCTCAGGACCGCTGATCCTCGGCCACAGCCACCCGGAAGTTCTGGAGGCCGTGACGGAGCAGCTGCCCAGGGGACAGACCTTCTTCGCCAGCAATGCTCTCGGCATCGAGCTCGCCGAAGAGATTTGCCGGGCCCTGCCTTGCGCCGAGCATCTCCGCTACGTCTCCACGGGCGGCGAGGCGGACATGTACGCCATGCGGCTCGCCCGCGCCTTCACAGGCCGCGACAAGATCGTGAAGTTCGAAGGCGGCTATCACGGCATGAGCGCCGAGGCGCAAATGTCGCTTGCGCCCGAGAGACCCGTGAACTTCCCGGGAGCCGTGCCTGACAGCGCCGGGATTCCGGCCGGAGTCGCGTCCGAAGTCCTGATCGCGCCATTCAACGACCCGGACTACATTCGCTCGCTCCTTGCGGAATGGGGCGACCAGGTGGCCGGCATCATCGTCGAGCCGCTTCAACGCTTCATTCCACCGGATTCCAGATACTTGCAGGTCCTCAGGAAAGAAGCCGACAGGCATGGCATCGTCCTGATCTTCGACGAAATCGTCACCGGGTTCCGGCTTGCCTATGGAGGCGCGCAGGAAACCTACGGCGTCACGCCCGACATCGCGACGCTTGGCAAGATCATCGGCGGCGGGTTTCCATTGGCCGCAATCGCCGGGCGGGCCGAGATCATGAAGCACTTCGACAAGAGCCTTGCTGGACCCGACGGCTGGCTGATGCAGGTTGGGACGCTTTCCGGCAACCCGATCGCCGCTGCCGCGGGCCTCAAGACCCTCGAGATCCTGCGGCGCCCCGGCCAATACGAGCGCCTGGAGGATATCGGCAAGACGGTCATGGGGCTGGCACGCGACGCGCTCGACCCGACGGGCATTCCGTATCGGCTTGTCGGAGAACCCTCCCTGTTCGAAGTCATCTTCACCGACCGAAACGTCCGGAACTATCGCGACGCTTTGTCAGCGGACGATGCCCGCACCGCGTCCTGGAACGAAGCGCTCCGAGCCCACGGGCTGTTCAAGCCGCCCGGCAAGATTTATTCATGTCTTGCCCTCAACGACGACGATCTGGAAGTGACGAAGCGGGCTTTCGAAGCGGCGGCATCGCAGCTCAGCTGACGGATTGTCGGATGACGGTCCGGGGCGGTCGGAGGGCGAACCCGACACTGAACGGCCGAAAGCCGAAGTTCGTTCACGTCGAGGGGCGAAAATGAGGCGGCCATCCGGAACGGAACCGCGGCAACGGACGCTGCGGTCTGACCCCTTGCCAAGGATTGACCTTCGGCGTGCGTCAAACAACCGTAATGTACATGGCCACAAGCGACGAAGAGCTTGCCCTTGCGGCGGCGGGCGGCGACGCCGCAGCGTTCTCCGCGCTGCTGGAGCGGCGTTATGACGCGCTGTTCGCACTGTGCTTTCGGCTCACCGGCAAAAGGGCCGACGCCGAGGACCTGACGCAGGACATCTGCGCCGCCCTGCCCGCGAAGCTTGCCGGGTTCCGGGGCGACGCCCGGTTCGTCACCTGGCTCTACCGCGTGGCGGTGAATGCCGCCCATGACCGACGCCGCCGCGCAGCCGCACATGCGAAGGCTGCTGCTGGCTGGGGCGACCGAGAGCTGGATCGTCGTGCCGCCGACGCGGAGGCGGCCGACCAAGTGAGGTGGCTGAGGCAGGCGATGCGCGCCCTGCCGAACGATCTGCGCGACACCCTCGCACTGGTACTGGACGAGTTGACCCATGCTGACGCCGGGCAAGTGCTGGGTGTCTCCGAAGGCACGATCAGCTGGCGAGTGTCAGAAGCAAAGAAAATCATGCGCACCCTGCGCGAGACCGAGGATCGGACATGAACGACAATGATCTCGACAAACTGAAGGCGGCCATGCGCGCAGCAACTCCCGCGCCGGACCACGCGAACAAGGCCGCCAATCTCGCGCTGGCGCGGAATAACTTTGATCGGGTCCAAGGATCGGCGATCGTGCCGCGTCAAACCCCTGACTGCCCGGAATCGGGTTTTGCCAGGGAGCTGAGGAAAATGCTGAATGTTCTTTCCAACCGCGCGGCGCTGGTCGCGACCACCGCGATCGTCGCCGTGGGTGCACTGACGTTTCTGCCCATTGGTGACGGGCTCGAACCGCCGACACTGTCAGCCAGCCGCGAGGCCGTGGCACCCCAACCGGTGCTTGATCACCTTGCGGAGATTCGCGCGACGGCCGAGCGACGATCTTCCGCCGTCCGCAGATCTGCCGAGGAGCACTTTCGCGCGCGGTCGCCCGATGCCGCGCCAGGAAGCAGAGAGGGCTTCTCCAACGCCGCGGACGGCATCCTGGTCGAGCACCAGGACATCGAATCAACGTGGCTGCCGGCAGGAGGCGACACCGAGGAATTCGCCAATGCAGACGACAATCCCGTCAAGGTGACGGCGGAAAGCCCGGTTTCGACCTTCTCGATCGACGTGGACACCGCGTCGTATTCGGTGGTGCGGTCGTCACTGATGAACGGCTACCTGCCGCCAGCCGAGGCCGTGCGCGTGGAAGAGATGATCAACTACTTCCCCTACGCACATCCCGCGCCGGACGGGACCGCGCCGTTCCGGCCCATGGTGTCTGTCGGCCCAACGCCATGGAACGCAGGCACGAAGCTGGTGCAGATCGCGATCCAGGGCGCATTGCCCGAGGTCGAGGTCCGCCCGCCGTTGAATCTCGTGTTCCTGATCGACACGTCCGGATCGATGGACCAGCCCAGCAAGCTGCCGCTTCTGAAGCGGTCCTTCCACCTGCTGCTGGAGCAGTTGCGACCCGAAGACGAGGTGGCCATAGTGACCTATGCGGGCAGTGCCGGGCAGGTTCTGGATCCGACCCCGGCGCGGGAACGGACCACCATCCACGCCGCGCTTGACAGGCTGGATGCGGGCGGGTTCACCGCCGGTCAGGCCGGGCTGCAGCAGGCCTACGCCACCGCACGTGGCATGACCGAGGATGGCGAGGTGACACGCGTGATCCTCGCGACCGACGGCGACTTCAACGTCGGCCTTTCCGACCCCAAGAGATTGAAGGAATTCATCGAGCGGCAGGCCGAGTCGGGTGCCTACCTGTCGGTTCTGGGCTTCGGGCGGGGCAATCTGGACGATGCCACGATGCAGGCATTGGCGCAGAACGGCAACGGTACCGCGGCGTATATCGACACTCTTGCCGAAGCGCGGAAGGTGCTTGTGGACCAGCTGTCAGGCGCGCTTTTTCCGATTGCCGATGACGTGAAGATTCAAGTGGAGTTCAACCCTTCGCAGATCTTCGAATACCGGCTGATCGGATACGAGACCCGCGCTCTGCGGCGCGAAGACTTCAACAACGACTCGGTAGATGCCGGCGAGATTGGCGCAGGCCACTCCGTCACTGCGATCTACGAGGTCACGCCCGTTGGCTCGCCCGCACGGCTGACCGACCCGCTTCGATACGAGGTCGATGAGGTCGCGAGCACATTGGACGAACTGGGCTATCTGCGGCTACGCTACAAGTTGCCGGGGGCTGCGACCAGCCAGCTGATCGAGCAGCCGATCACCCCCGATCTGGCACCCTCGCCCGAGGCCGGGTTTGCCGCCGCGATTGCTGGCTTTGGGCAGCTCCTGCGGGGCTCGGACTACCTGGGCGATTGGTCCTGGGACGATGCGATTGCGCTTGCCAATGCGAGCCGGGGCGACGACCTCTACGGCTATCGTGCCGAGGCAGTGCAGTTGATGCGGCTGGCGCGAAGCCTCGATCAGCAGCGCTGACGGGACGGGCGCGGTCGGCGCGGGGCCGCGCTCAACCGCAGCGCAGCGATCATCCGTATCGCAATGCGGCTCGCTGGGTTCATCTTCCTCCTCCGCACAGACAACCCTCGTCAGATCCGATTGCTGTGCCGCCAACGCTGCCGGGGTTCTTCTCCGGCAGCATCAGCCGCCGCGCCAATCGTCCATCCCGATCGAGAGACGCAGGTTTCCTGCAGTCGCCCGGCAAGCCAACTCTGAATTTCAAGAGCCCCAACCCGATCAATCAGGCCAGCAGATGCGTCAAGCGGGCCACGGGCAACGCGCAAGCCATCTCGGATTGCCGGACATGCCCGGGCTGCGCGCCAGTGAAGCGCAGCCCTCGATCGCCATGCCGTCAATCGTCGTCAATGCCGTCCACGGCACCGGCACCGAATCTCCGGGACGTCTCGGAAGCCGGCGCATGGACCCTGCGAGCGAACCCGCCAAGCCTGTCCCATGCTCGAGAATCGGGAAATGCACGGCCCGCACCGACACGGGCTTCAGGCATTTCGCCACTGACCGCGACCAGCATGCCGTCGAATTCCTGACCCAAGTCAACTTGCAGCGCAAGCCTCACCCCGTCGGTGAACGACGAACCACCAGACCAGCTCACCTGCAAACTGGCGCCGATCCTTGCGGCCGCCCAGCCCGCGAACGGCAAGAACAGGACCGGCGACGCCAAGCGGCCGAACTCAAGTGGGCACTGCTGCAACCGGCGTGCATGATCCGACAGGGCCGCACCCGCCAACAGCGGACAGAGCGCACCGCCGGGCGCAGACCAGATCTCTCCCGGATCCGGCGACCAGTCGTCGAGATTCGAGCCGTCGGTCCGTTCCAGCAGGGATGCCAGTTGCGGGCAACCATCGATGCCGCGTCCAGCCAGCCATCGCATGGCCGACGCGGCTTCCTCCGCAATGCCCCAAGGGTATCCAGCGCCGCGTGCCGCTTTCCATGCGATCGTTTCGACCTCGTACAGCGACCGGCTCACGCAACCACCTCCGGATAGATCCAGTCTTCGCAATTTCCGGGATCGAGTTCTCCGGGATATGGCGCGCCGGCGTACATCCGGATGCGCACCCAGCGGTCCGACTTCGGATCGAAATGCGTGGCACCGAAGAAGCTCAGCTTGGCCCGCAACATGTCGATCGGCAGCATCGATGCGCTTATCGTGTTGTCATGTATCTCGGCATATGGGGCGGTACGGCACACTTGCACGCGGCGAATGACATGACGATGCTCGGGATGTTTCAAGAGGAACGCAGCCACCTGTTCGCCGGGAGACCAGCGTTCAAGATCGGCATAGGCACGTGCCGCGTCCCGGCCCGGGGAAAGCGGCTGCTCGAATTCCGCGATGTCTTCCTCGTGGCGCTCGCCGAGACGGGGCTCGAGCTTTTCTTCCGAGATGTACCATGCGCGTGCCGTTTCCTCGGGCACCGTCCAATCAATCTCCAGCGCCCAGCCATAGTGCCCGCGAAGCAACCTGCATGTCTCCGCCAACGACATCGAACCGTCGATGCGGAAGTCCCCGTCATCCGGATCTGCCATCCTTTCGGAAAGTTCGTCCACGATTGTCCCGTACGGTTCGAGAATCAGCGAGGTCAGGCACTCCTGCCCTTCCTCGCTCAGGGCCGCTTCGGACCACTCAACAAGACGGTCCCACGGGCAGTGCTCGCCGATCGGGCAGTCTTCGATCCGGGCCTTGATCAGCTGCAGGTCCAATTGCAGCCTTTCCACCTTTGACCGCTGAACCGGGTGCCCTGAGCACCATTCGCGAACCATGACCTCGCTGCGCTGCAGCCTGTCAAAAAACAGCGCCAATTCTGCCTCGGTTGCCGTCGGGACCGATCGAACGCGTCGGATCGCCTCTTCGCGTGCCGCAATCCAGTTGTTGAAGAGTGCTGCGTGATTGACGATGAAGGGTGCCATCCCCAGCCCCGTCGCATTGCCGATGCCAAGCTTCCTCGCCGTGTCGCGGTTCAGCGGCACCGCCTGCTTGCCGCCTCGGCAACGCGCCACGTGTTCGACAAGATCGAGCACGAAGGCCCGGATAAGGTAGACAATCAGCATCTCCGCCTGGAAGGGCGCAGCAAACTCGGGCCGCTCCCGGACGCACGCGTAGTCCACGGCCCCGAACTTGCCTGAACCATATACCGCAGTAGTTCGCATCAGGTATCCAACGGCATTCAGTTGCTCGGCGTCTGGCTGCATTCCCGCTGCAAGCGCTGCCGCCACATGCTCCCAAAGCCGCGACGATCGGTTGGCGCGCGACACGACCAGTTCGCGCTCGCTGTACCGGCCAGCCTCCTGAAGGGGCACGTTGGCTTCAAGGCGCTCGACGTCCGTTTCGTCCGGCACGCCGTCAAGAAGCGCGAAGGTCGCGTCCCAGGCTTCCGCGATGACCCGGTCCGATCGCATCTCATCAGGCAGGTCATGGCTGAATGCCACCAGTGAATAGGTGCGCTGCGGGCAATCCACCCTGTAGATCGCGCGGCCGATGCCCTTTTCGTCCATGTCGAAGGCGGTGCGCGAGAATTTCCAGTTCTCGCAGGCCATGCGGCGCGTCAGGATCCGCATGAAGCTCAATCGGCTCTGGTGCATGGAGCCGAGGCGCGCCAGCCTCATGATTCGGGACGGATCGCGAAGCGATGCCTGTCGGCCGCTCACGGTCACATCGACCCGAAATTCTTGGCAAAGAACCTGTACCAGTTCCCGCCCATGATGGCCTTGATCTCGGAACCGTTCATGCCGACCGACCGCAATCCCTTCTCGATATTCGCGAAGTCCCGATTGTCCTGGAACCAGTCCGGCATAGGAGGGAATCCGGGCGCGGCTGCCGATCCTTCCCCATAGTCGATCTCTTTCGTCCAGCGCCCCGTGCGCATCCATTCAACCACGCTGTCCGGCTGATCCTGGCAGAGATCAGAGCCGATGCCGAAGTGTTCCGTGCCAAATGCATCAGCGGTACGTGCAATCATCTCGCAGAAGCTCTCGATGGTGCATTTGGCCTTGTCCTTGAGGTGATGCGGGTAAAGTGAAAACCCCAGCATGCCACCGGCTTCTGTGATGGCACGGATCACTTCGGCCTTCTTGTTGCGCAACGCCGGTGCCCACTCGTGAGGATTTGCGTGCGTGACCGCGATCGGCCGCTCCGAAATCTCTGCAGCCTCGATCGTCGAGCGATCCGCGGAATGGCTCATGTCCACCACCAGGCCGACACGGTTCATTTCCCGGATGACCTGTCGGCCCATGCGCGTGATGCCGCAGTCTTCCTCCTCGTAACAGCCTGTCGCCAGTAGCGACTGGTTGTTGTAGCTCAACTGCATGAAGCGCACGCCAAGTGCGTGGAATATCTCGACAAGACCGATGTCGTCGCCGATGGGGCTCGGATTCTGGAATCCGAAGAAGATTGCCGTGCGGCCAGTCTCCCTGGCGCGTTTGACATCATCCGCCGTCAACCCTTTCGTGATCAGGTCGGGATAGGTTTCGAACCACCGGTTCCAGCGCTCGAGGTTCAGCACCGCCTCGCGAAAGGTCTCATGGTAGGCAATGGTCACGTGAACAGCGTCGACCCCACCTTCGCGCATCTGCCGGAAGATCTTTTCTGACCATTTTGCGTATTGCAGTCCGTCTATCCGCACCAAACGCCCGCCCCCACTCTGCCCCGAGTTCAACCGGCAACTGTCGTGCAGACCCGAACACCCATCATCTCGACCGTCAAGCCTTCCTCGATGCCGATTTCAGGAGTTGGCCAATTGCCGGCTAAGTTGGCGTTCCGATGGTTCACTTCCTGAATGCACGAGAGGTGAACCTGAACCGAGCCAGTTCTGTCCGTGCCGGAATGACCGCACCGCTGCATCTTGCAACTGCCGGTGGTCGTGATGCATCAATAGCCGACGACCAGTTCAATGCAGAAGTCGACCCTCTTGCGGACCTGAATCCAATCACTCCAATTCGTCGCAGCCCCTGGGGACAGCGCCCTTGTGCAAGCCGTACATCGGCTGCGTCATGCGCCCCAGTTCATTGCGTGGATGTCACGCATGTCACCAAGGCACATGACGGAACCTGCACTCGGCCCAGCACACAGGCCTTCTGTCCGCCGTGCACACTGCCGCTGCGATCAGGCCTTCTTGAGCGGACTCGCCAGCGGCATTCCCTCGTCCTCGAAGTAACGGCGCGTCACCTTGAACACCATTGGTGCCAGCAGGATCAGGCCGATCAGGTTGGGAACCGCCATCAGCCCGTTCAACGTGTCTGATAGGTTCCACACAAGATCAACCTTGACGTTTGCAAACGAAAGCGCCGCCAGGATCCAGAGCACTCGGTAGACGAGAAGGCTCCTCTCGCTGAACAGGTACTGCCAGCAACGCTCCCCGTAATATGACCAGCCGAGAATCGTCGTGAACGCAAACACCGCAAGCGCAACCGTTACGATATACTGGCCGCCGGCAATCGACGTCTCGTAGCTGGTCGAGGTCAGAACCGCACCGGTCAGCCCGCCGCCATCGGCACCGGTCAAGGTCCATGCGCCCGAGGTCAGGATGACCAGAGCCGTCATCGTGCAGACAATGATGGTATCGATGAAGGTTCCAAGCATCGCGATGACACCCTGCCTGACGGGGCTGTTCGTCTGTGCCGCCGCATGGGCAATGGCTGCCGA
>JAJEFO010000050.1 GCA_022820365.1 Silicimonas sp. | reverse complement strand
CGCATTCCTGTGGCAGCAAACCACCCTGTGGAACGCTGCCCTCGAAGAGCGCATCGACTGCTACAGGAAGACCGGGAAGACGATCACCGCCTTCGACCAGATGAAGTCCCTGACCGTCATTCGCAGGGAAGACGAAGACTTTCAGAAATTCCACGTTTCTGCCCAACGCTCCGTCCTGCGCCGCCTCGACCGCGGCTTCCAGGCGTTCTTTCGCCGCGCAAAGGCAGGGGGGAAGCCCGGCTTTCCGCGTTTCAAGGGCCGCAGTCGCGGCATCCGGTCCTTCGACATCCCCGACCCCGTGATCCGCGACGGCTCGCTGTGGCTCAAGGGCGTGGGCCGGTTCCGCCTGCCGTCCGTGCCCGACGGAAAGATCATGCAGGCGCGGGTGGTCAGGACGCCGCTCCGGGTCGTGGTCCAGTTCGCCGTGGAGGTGGAAGTGCCTGATGCCAGGCCGTCCGAACCGGTCGGCATCGACATGGGCGTCAAGGATCGCGCCATTCTCTCGACGGGCGAAACCGTGCCCGCCGTCCGCATCGACAGGCGACCGCTCAGGCGAGCGCAGCGCGCCGTGTCGCGGGCGAAGAAGGGCTCGGCGTCCCGCCGGAAGAAGGTGAAAGTGCTTCGCAGAGAGTGGGAGCGGACGAGAATACGGGAGCGCAACGCGCTCCACAGGATTTCGGCATCGATCGTGAAGAGCCACAACCGGATCGCCATCGAGGGCTTGCAGGTCTCTAACATGATGCGCAATCCGACGCTGGCGCGGTCGATCGCCGAACAGCAATGGGGGAGACTCGCGGAGCAACTGGTCTACAAGGCTGAGAGCGCCGGTGGGTCAGTGGTGCGGGTCGACCCCAAGCACACGAGCACGGACTGCCATGCCTGCGGGCACAGGCAGTCCATGCCGCTGGGTGTGCGCGAGTTTGCCTGCGGCGGCTGCGGTCTGGTGACGGACCGCGATGTCAACGCGGCACGGAACATTCTCCAGCGCGGGATCGCGCTGGCCGGGTGGGACGTCGGCCCCTTGGGTCGTCCCGGCGCGTCCGACTAGGTCGATTCATAATGCCCACCTCGGTATGTCGTTGATTTTAAGAGACCTTTTTTGTCGCACATTGTGATAACGCGCCCTTTCTGGCCACTTAGGCCGATCTGTTTGACGATCCGACCCCTGTTTCCTGCGCCTGAGCGGTCTACCGGTCACCGAACGTGATCGTCGCCGCCGCACGTCCGGCCCGACACGCCTTGCAGGCTGCGATGATCGCAGCACACTTGTCATTTCCGCCGTTTCCGGCCGATCCGCGACAGAACCGTTTTGCAGTCGATGACGATCATGTCCAGTTCCATTGATCTCCGTGACATGGTTGCCCTTCAGTCTTCGCAGGGCTTCCCGCTGCCTGGCAGTGGCTGCTCCGACTCTTCGAACAGCGTCGGCTGAACCGTGCCAGGTCGCTCGCCCGTGCGCAGGCGTTCGACATCGGCCGCAGAGATGATCCAGGGCGCCCTCGGACACAGCTGCCGCGCGGGCAGGCGCCCCTCCCGGATCAGGCGACGCGCCTTCTGGTAATCGACCTTCAGGGCTGCGGCGGCTTCGCTCAACGTCATTTCGCCGCGCTCCTGCCGCTCGCCCTCCCTGTAGGGAGGGATGTCGCGCCTGTTGCGGAAGCTGCAGACGCTCGCCGTTCTCCAGCCGTGGCCCTTGCCGGTGCGCCGTCCCAGCCGGTTCAGCAATGCCGCGATCGCCATGTCCGGCATTTGTCGCGCCAGTCCCGTGATCAGGGCTCCGGTGTCGGCATCGGTCGCATGGCGATGCTGGCCCGTGGCTCTCCTGGCGACGAACAGTTCCGTATGGTCGCCGCCGCGCCAGTGCAGCAGCAGCCTGACCCGCTTGTCTTCACACCAAACGACGATCTCCTCGACAGCGGCGCGAAGCATTCGCTTGCGGGTTTCCGCAGTGACGCCTTCATGGTTCCATGCCTCCTCAAGGTCGGCGCCGAGCCGCAGGCAGGCCTCCCGCTCCTCTTCATCCATCCGCATGCCCGCGCAGGCCTCGCGCGCATGGTGCAGCGCCGTCTCGACTTGCTGCACCGCAACCAGCCGCTCGTTCCACCGCCGCTCCAGTTCGCCCGCCACCTGCCGATTCTCCGGATCGACGGCGTCGTACTGCCGCCACGCGCGATCAACCTCGTAGCGGGCGCGCTCAAGCGCGATCTCATGCTGGCGAACCGTCTCCGACCCCGTGTTGGCATCGTCCTCGATGACGCGGAGCGCCGCCTCCAGGCCGATCGGTTCGAGAATGCGGACGATCTCCCTGCCGACCGCCGCATCCGCGGGATCGCCGCTGAACGAGATGCACTTCGGCTCGCTGTGGTTGAGCACCCCCGAATGGCAGATATAGCGCAGCACGGTGCCCCGGGTTCCGCTGTAGGTGACTGTCAGCTTGCGGCCGCAGTGACCGCAGCGCAGCAGCCCCGCAAGCAGGGCGGCGCCGCTGCGCACCGCGCCGCGGCTTCCCGATGGCATCATCTTCGTGCTGTTGTCCGCAATCACGCGCCGGTTCCGTTCGTAGGTCTCCAGGCTGATATAGCCTTCATGATTGTCCGGGATGAAGACCTGCCAGGCGTCCCGGTCGCTGACCACCTTGCGCGTGACCTTCTTTTCTCCGTCACGGATTTCGACCTGGCTCTTGGTGCGACCATACGCATAGGCGCCGGCATAGACCGGATTGGTCAGGATCTCGTGAACCCGCGCATAGTTTGGCAACCGCCATCGCAGTTGTTCTTTCTCGCCCGTCGGCCGTGACGGCAGCTCAAGGGCCTCGTCGCGGAACCAGAGATGGACCTGCCGAACGCTCTGCATCTCGTCGAACCTGCGAAAGACGAGCTCGATCGCCGCGCGGACACGCAGGTCCGGGTCCTTCTCGATCGCGTTCCGGCCGACGCGCCGGTATCCGGCCGACACGGCCGGGAACAGCTCGCCGCGCGCCGCCTTGCGGTTCCGGCCCTCGAGCGAGCGCCTGCGCATGGTCGCAAGCTCCAGCTCCGACATGGTGCCGTGCATGCCGAGCACCATCCTGTCCGTCGGCAGGCGGGGGTCGTACACCGTCTGCTCGTCGGCCAGCAGGCAGCCCACGACGCCGCAGAACTCCAGAAGCGTGTGCCATTCCCGTCCGTTCCGCGAGAGCCTTGTTGCGTCCACCGAGAGGATGATGCCGACTTCCCGGTTGCAGACGGCGTCGAGCATGATCTTGAAGCCGGGCCGCCGGGCGGCACCGCCGCCTGACAGGCCGAGATCCTGGTCGATGAAGGTGACGTCCGGCCAGCCGAGCATCCCGGCACGGGCCTTGAGCCCGTACTGCCACTCCTGGCTCCCCGTGTTGTGGCGCACCTGGTGCTCGGAGGACTGGCGGACATACACGATCGCCTTTCGCGCGAGATGGTCAGGCGTGATCTTGTTCATGCCCGCCTCCCTCGCCTGCCGCGCGGTCCGTCGCCGCCTCCCGGATCAGTTGCGCCAGGAGCGCCAGCAGTTCCGCCTTCCGGTCCCCCTCCAGGACGTTGCGGGGGCCGTCCGGTTCGAACAGATGCCCCTGCCGTGTCGTTCGCCAGTCGCGCTTCATCGTTGCCTCCGTCGTCTGCACGTTTGCAGGCAACTGTATCGACGATCATGCGCAGTTCCGACAAAGCCTCGCGCGCGAGCCTCGGACGGTCACGCACCGGCCAGGTCGCCGCTTCCGGCCGGGTCATCCATTCGCGAATCGCCAGCGGACGCCCGCTCGCCGGCAGTTGGACGTAGAGAGTGTCGCCGGAAGGCGAGGGTCGACGGGACTTGACCTCCACTCTTTCCCCGGCACAGGGATGGAACCGGTAGTGAATCGTCAGTTCGGAAGCGTGATAATGGGCAGTATGTCGGGACGTTGGAGAGTGTTCATGAACCACATGTCGCCGGGTTGCCGGGGCAGGACGCGGAACGGTATACGGAGGACTGATGTTTTGTCATGTATATAATTCCCATGATTATATCTTCGCCCAGGCTGGCACGTTCCACGACTTCGGAAAACTTTGCCTTGGCTTCACTGAGGCTCAGCACGGTTGACATACGATTTTCCTTTTAGTCTGACCAGGTCAAACAATTGCGAGAATGCTGAACCGAGGCAAGCTGGAAAGGCGGAGTCTCCGGTCCAGACGCTGGTCCCGGTCTTCCGCCCAGGCGGGAAGTCATGCCAAGGTGTCCCTTGCGCAATCGTGCCTGCAGAGGACACGCAGAACCGGACAGATGGCATGTTACCTGAACCGGACACTTCCAAATGTCATTGACGTGGGATTGCCCGGCCGACCCAAAAGATCGCGGCAAGACCCATGAGAAGCAGGAGAACGACCGGCAGATCGCCGGACCGGGCGTAGATCGTCGCGGGACGCGGGGCCGGCAGCGGCACGTCGAGATGCCCGGATTCGCCGAGCGGCAGCGACTCCAGGATGCGCCCGTAAGGTCCGATGACCGCGGAAATGCCTGTATTCGCGGAGCGGACCAGCGGCAGACCCTGCTCGACGGCACGGAACCGTGCCTGCTGGAGATGCTGAAACGGTCCCGAGAAGGTGCCGAACCATGCGTCGTTTGTGATCTGCAGAAGATAGTCCGCACGTTCTCCGGCGCGCCGCACGTGGCCCGGGAAGATCGTCTCGTAGCAGATCATCGGCAGCGCCCGCCCGAGCGGCGTGTCGATAAGCGCCACGTCGCGTCCCGCGCTGTAGCCATATCCGTCTCGGGCCGCGAAGCCGCTGATCCCGACGCGTTCGGCCAGCCCGCCGAAGGGCACGTACTCGCCGAAGGGCACGAGATGGACCTTGTCGTAGGTGTCGGTGACGCGGCCGTCGGCATCGATTTGCGCCATCGAATTGAAGTAGCGCCGTCCGTCAGCCCGGTTCGCGCCGAAGATAATCGGCGTGCCGCCGGAGGCAATGGCCATGCGCCTGAGAGTCGTTTCCGCTTCTTCCAGCCGGTACGGCAGCGCGGATTCGGGCCAGATGACGAGCGCAACATCGTTTCCGGGCGCTGACGTGGACAGCAATTGGCGGCGCAGGAAGACGCTTGCCTTAGCGGGATCCCACTTTTCGTGCTGAGGCGCATTGGGCTGGATGACCCGGATCACGCCCACGTGGGTTTCCGACGGCGCCTGCGCGCTCCATCCCCAGGCAATGAGTGCCGCGATGCCAAGCAGCGCAAGCAACGTCGCGATCACCTTGCGCGGCGTTGCGACAGGCAGGGCGGCAAGGATCAGGGTCAGCGCGGTCAAGCCGTACGGGCCGACAATGCTCGCGGCCATGATCGCCGGAGTTTCGGTCCAGATGTATCCTGGAAGCGCCCAGGGAAATCCGGTCAGCACATGCCCGCGCAGCATCTCGGCCAGCGACAGTGACAGCGCCCAGCCAATCGCACCGCCGCCGGTCCGGCCCGAGAGCCACCCGGCCAGCGCCCAAAAGAGGGCGAAACCCGTCGCCACGAGAATGATCGCGAAAGGCGCCATCCAGCCGTGGCGATCGCTGTCAACATAAAATGGCTCAATGATCCAGTGCAGGGTAACGGCGAAATAGCCGACGCCACCGAGCCAGGCTGCAATCGCCTTGTTTCTGCCGCCTTCTTCCGAGGCCACGATCCAGGAGAGAGCCGCCAGCCCCAGGAGCGCGAACGGCCACAGGTTGAACGGTGCGTGCCCTGTCGCGGCAACGGCACCGGCAAGCGGCGTCAGCGAGGATCTCCAGCGGAAACTTGCGCCCAGCGAAAGTCCAGAAAATCGGGAGGCCGGGATGCCCCGCCCGAATCGAAATCGCGCCCGCATCACTCGGCTGCCTGCGGCAGGTCCAACCTTATGCGCAATCGCTTGATATGTCTTGGGTCGGCGTCGACGACCTCGAAGTCGGTGCCGTCCGGGTGCTTCACCACTTCGCCACGGGAGGGCACGCGGCCGGCAAGCATGAAGACAAGGCCGCCCAGCGTGTCGACTTCCTCGTCACCCTCTCCGATCCGCAGCTTGCGACCGACTTCCTGTTCAAATTCATCGACCGGAGCCTTCGCAAAGGCGAGAAAGCTGCCCGATGCCTCCTTGATCCAGAGAGCGCCCTCCCCGACGTCATGTTCGTCCTCGATCTCGCCAATCACCTGTTCGATCAGGTCTTCGATCGTGACCAGCCCGTCAACGCCGCCATATTCGTCGATGACGAGCGCCATGTGCACCCTGTCGGTCTGCATCTTCTGCAGCAGCACGCCGATCGGCATCGAGTGCGGCGCGTATAGGAGTGGCCTCAGCATCTTGTCGAGCGCGAACCTGTCCTCCGACCCGTTGAAGCCGTGCTTCAGTGCAAAGTCCTTGAGGTGCACCATGCCCTGAGGCTCGTCCAGCGTGTCCTTGAACACGGGCAGCCGAGTCAGCCCGCTGTCGTGAAAAACCTTCACCAGCTTCTTCTTCTTGATGTTTTCCGGGACAGCGACGATCTCGACTTTCGGGATCATGACATCCTCGACCCGGAGGCGCGTCAGGTTGGCGATGCCGCCTGTCGTGCCATTTGCTGCGAGAACCACAGTCGGGGCTTCACCCTCGCCGTTCCGGTCCGAACCGCCTGCCAGGGCCCGCAACCATCGCAGCACGGACCACCGTCTACTGCCATCTTCTTCCTGCGCGCCATGCGCCGCGCTAGAAGACGCCTCTCCTTTATCTCCCATCAGCCCTTTCCATCACGGTCCGTCCTCGGGCCCCTTCTGCGAATGCACATCCGGAATCCCGAGCGATTGGAGTATCGCCGTTTCCGTTGCCTCCATCAAGTCGGCATCGGAATCATCTTCATGACCGTAGCCAAGAAGATGCAGTGCCGCGTGAACGACCAGATGAAGGACATGTTTCTCAAGCGGAACACCGCCTTCCCTTGCCTCCGCCAGGCAGGTCTCAAATGAAATCGCGATATCGCCGAGTTCAGGGTCGCCTGTCGGCGAGGGCGGACGCTCCCCTCTCTCGGCCGCGGCACGCTCGGCGGACGGCCAGGACAGCACGTTGGTAGGAGCCGGCGTGTCGCGGAACCGGGCGTTCAGCGCAGCAATTCGCGCGGCATCGCAGGCAAGAACGGTCACGTTCCAGTCGTCCGGGTCCAGGTCAAGGTGTTGCAGCGTCGCCGAGACGGCGCGAGAAGCCAGCGATTCGATGCCGGTTCCGCGCCAGCGCGGATCTTCTGCGATCACGTCCGTGGTCATCGGTCCGGGTCTACACGAATGTCTTGAGCGAAGCTATGATGAGCAAATGAACAGAAGTTCGTCCAGATTCCGGAAGCGGATTGAATCCATCTGCGCGCCTCTGCCGGGTGCAGAGGTCTCCGACCCATGGGGCATGGGACACGAGGTCTGGAAAGTCGGGGAGAAAATCTTTGCATGTGCCGGCGTGTCCAGACCCGGCGTGACAGTGAAGACCCGGGATACCGAAACGGCAAGCATGCTCATAGACGCGGGCATTGGCGCCCGTGCACCATACTTTCACAAGAGCTGGATCCTCTTGCCGGAGGACGTCGCCGAAGACGAACTCCGCCACCGCCTCGTGACCTCGTACGATCTCGTTCGTGCCGGCCTGACCAGGAAGGTCCGGGCGTCACTTCCCGCGCGAAAGGACTAATTTTTTCGCAATCCCGAGACGCGCTTGATTCCCGGCAGCGATTCAAGCCATCTCCCCACATGGAAGGCGAGCGCATGCATGCGGACTGGATAGCGGTCGACTGGGGCACCTCGAAGCTGAGGGCCTGGGCGATCCGGGAAGGGGCGGCCGTCGCCGAGGCGACTTCGGACAAGGGCATGGGTGTCCTGGCACCCGACGCCTTCGAGCCTGCGCTGCTGGAAGTCATCGGCCCCTGGCTTGGCGGGGAGCCGGTGCGTGTCGTTGCGTCTGGCATGGTGGGTGCAAGACAAGGCTGGCAGGAGGCCCCCTATGTGACCGTGCCATGTGCGCCGACGGGAGCACGTGCCGTTCGTCCCGACGTGGCGGACCCACGCCTCGACGTGACAATCCTGCCTGGACTTGCGCAGGACAAGCCCGCTGACGTTATGCGGGGCGAGGAGACGCAGATCGCCGGATACCTTGCAGGGGATCCCGGATTCGACGGCATCGTTTGCCTGCCTGGCACGCACACGAAGTGGGTGCTCGTTTCGGCCGGAGAAGTGGTGAGCTTTCGCACCTTCATGACCGGCGAGCTATTCGGGCTGCTTTCCACCGCATCAGTCCTGCGACACTCGGTGGGAGATGGCTGGGACGACGACGCGTTCGCGGAGGCCGTCGACGACGCCATGGGAAAGCCGGAAGCAATTGCCGCGCGCCTGTTTTCGCTGCGCGCGGAAGCCCTACTCGCAGATCTCGGGGCGGGCACCGCAACGGCGCGGCTGTCCGGGCTGTTGATCGGTGCCGAACTCGCGGCCGCGCGCGCCTACTGGCTGGGACAGAGAATCGTCCTGGTCGGCGAAGACAGGCAGGTGTCGCACTATGCCAGTGCACTTGCCTCTCTCGGCGCAGCGGCCGAAACCGCGGACGCCACGCAGGCAACGCTGGCGGGACTTGCCGCCGCCCACGCCCGACTGCAGGAGCAATCATGAGCCGACCCCTTATCGCCATCCTTCGTGGAATCGATCCGGACGAAGCCGTGCCGATTGCCGAATGCCTGATCGAAGCCGGGATTGACCGGATCGAGGTGCCGCTGAATTCGCCGTCGCCGTTCACGTCGATCGAGCGAATGGCCAATGCCCTTGGCGACGTGGCACTGATCGGTGCCGGCACGGTCCTGACCGAGGCCCAGGTCATCAACGTCAAGGCTGCCGGCGGGGCGCTGGTGGTTTCGCCCAATTTCGATCCGGCAGTGATAGCGGCGACGAAGTCGCTCGGGATGCAGAGCTTCCCGGGGGTGATGACGCCAACGGAGTGCTTCGCCGCCCTGGCGTCCGGCGCCGACGGGCTGAAGGTCTTCCCGGCATTCTTGATGGGAACCGAAGGACTGAAGGCGCTTCGCGCCGTGCTGCCCGCCGAGACGCAGGTCTACATGGTCGGCGGCGTGAGCGCGGAGAATTTCGGTGACTGGGTTCGCGCGGGCGCAAACGGGTTCGGGCTCGGGAGCTCCTTGTATGCCCCGGGGCTGGGCACGGACGAGATAGCGGCGAGGGCACGGGCCGCAGTGGCTGCTTGGGAGGAATGCGATCGATGAGCGAAGTGTACGACGAGACGGCTTGCCAGCTGGGGGAAGGCCCGCTCTGGCATCCGGAGCGCGAGCAGCTCTACTGGTTCGACATCCTGGGAGCACGGCTTCATACGCGCGAAGACGGGCGAGCCCGCAGCGTGCAGTTCGACGAGATTGTATCTGCCGCCGGGTGGGTGAGCGACACCGAGCTGCTGATCGCCTCGGAAACGCGACTGTTCCTGTACGATGTCGAACGCGAGCGCAGCGAAGATGTCGAGGGGCTGGAGGCCGGTGATCCGGAAACGCGCTCGAACGACGGGCGCGCCGACCCCTGGGGAGGGTTCTGGATCGGCACGATGGGCAAGCAAAAGGGTGACGGTGCGGGAGCGATCTACCGCTACTACCGCGGCGAGTTGCGCCGGCTCTACCCTGGCATCACGATTCCAAACTCGATCTGCTTTCTGCCAGACCAAGAGGGCGCGTTCTTTACCGACACGCCGACAGGCAAGATCATGCGACAGGATCTCGGCACTGATCACGGCTGGCCGGAGGGCGACCCGGAAGTGTTCCTGGACCTGGCTGCCGACGAACTGCACCCGGACGGTTCGGTCGTTGATGCCGCGGGCAATCTCTGGAACGCGCAGTGGGGTGCATGGCGGGTTGCATGCTACGGCCCTGACGGGGACTTCCTGAAGGCCGTGGAATTCGACGCGGCCCATACGTCGTGCCCGGCCTTCGGCGGACCGGGGCTTTCGACGCTATACTGCACGACGGCACGGGAAGACCTGAGCGAGGCGTCCAAGGCGCGCTCCGACAGCCACGGCATGACCTTTGCCGAGGCTGACGCGGGCATCGGTCAGGCGGAGCACCAGATCCTGCTTTAGCCGGGCCTTGCCGCCCTTCGGGCGCCGTCTCACCTGGACGCAGAGGTGCCACCGCCCGGCAGGCGGCGAATTGATCGCCGCGCCTGTCCGGAATTGGCTGCCGCGTGGAGTATCCGTTCAATCCTGGGACGGCGTCATGAGACCCATCATGGCTCCGGTCGGGTCCTCGACGATGGCGATGCGGCCCACGGTCCCGACATCGAAGGGCTGGCGATGAACCTTCGCGCCGGCGGATTCCGCGGCCCCTGCGGCGGCATCGACGTCATCCACCGCGAAATACGTGAACCAGTGTGCCGGGACACCTTCGAGTTCCATGTCGCCCATGTCCATCAATCCGGCAACCATATCGTCGCCAAGCTTGGCGACCGTATAGTGCCCCTCGCCGCCAGGAACTGGCATCGTCTCGAACGTCCAGCCGCAGGTCGCGCCGTAATACTCCTTGGCACCTTCCACGTCGCGGGTCATCAATTCGTTCCACCAAACCTTTCCGTGATTGTCAGACATCTGTCACCTCCTTCGCAGTTTGCATGCCAACGCATCGGTGTTCGGCGTCCTCGCCTGGCCATGCGATTCCCAACAGGCGGTGGTTTAGCAGTCTGTGGACGCCTGAGCGACTCAAAGTTCAGGCGGGCGGATTTCTGCCTGACCTGCGACCCGAAAGTTCCACTGCGCCTGAGTTTTCTGCCTCTTCCAGCCGGCCTTGCATGCTTCAGCGCCGCCTTGCCCGAAATGTGGATTGGCCGTGCAATCGAATTGCACACGTGCGCGAGAAGTTGTGTTTGCAGTTCCGGATTTGCGGCAAATCCGTTGGGCTGAACCGTATCGCCGCGTGATGGCAAGGATTGCCCGTTGCATCCAACCAAACTTCTTGCGCCCATTTGAAGGCGCTTCGTGACTCGTGATCTCGACAGCGACGCTGCGGTCTGCAGTCCGGAGCATTCTGGACGATCGGCGACGTGCACATTCGTTCGATGGCGCGGCTGCCGAAATCGTGCCGTACGGGAACGAAAGACCGATGGACAGGTTGTCAGCCCAACCGGCTCGTGTGATCAGGGACCTCGCTGCATTGCCGGAACTGGCGAGGTCAATTAGATGCCCGAATTCAATGCCCCAGACGGCGCACGTATCCACTTTGCTGACGACGGCGAGGGTCTGCCAATTCTCGCGCTTTCAGGTCTCACGCGAAACGGCAGCGATTTCGACTATCTCGCCCCGCACCTCCCGGGCTCCGTGCGTCTTGTCCGCCTGGACTATCGAGGCCGAGGCAAGTCCGAATGGAACGGCCCGGAGACCTATACGGTTCCGGTCGAAACCGGAGACGTGACCGCGCTCCTGGACCATCTCGAGCTGGACCGTGTTGCCCTCATCGGCACGTCGCGCGGCGGCTTGATCGCCATGGTGCTGGCAAGCGTCGCAAAGGAACGCCTTCTCGGGGTCTGCCTCGTGGACATCGGACCCGAAATCACCGCGTCCGGTCTTGAAGCCATCGGCAGCTATGTCGGCAAGAACCCGACGCAAAGGACCCTTGCAGAAGCCGCGGAAATGCGTGCCGGGCTGATGAAGGGGTTCGAGGATGTGCCGGAGAGCCGTTGGAAAGAAGAGGTACGGAAGCACTACGTGGAATCGCCTGACGGGCTGAAGATCAACTACGACCCGGCGCTTCGCGACGCCTTTCTTGCCGCCACCGCGACACCCGCGCAGGATTTCTGGCCCATGTTCGACGCGCTCGCAGGCCTGCCGCTCGCCCTGGTCCGAGGCGCGAATTCCGACCTCCTGTCCCGGGAAGTCGCTCAGGAAATGCGTCGCCGCCGGCCCGACATGATCTTCGCCGACGTGCCTGGTCGCGGCCACGTGCCCTTCCTTGACGAGCCGGAAGCGCTGACAGCCATACGGGAATGGATCGGTCGTTTGTCATGAACATCGATCGAATCGTCGCCGCAGCCGAGAGGCTTGCGGGGCACGCACATTGCACACCGCTTCTAAACGCTCCGCTTCTGGACGAAACGGCGGGACGCCGAATCTTCGTGAAGGCCGAATGCCTGCAGCGGACTGGATCCTTCAAGTACCGAGGTGCGCGGTCGGCCCTCTCCGCGCTGCCGCAGCAGGCCAGGGAACGGGGCGTGCTTGCCTTCTCGTCCGGCAACCATGCGCAAGGCGTCGCCTGCGCAGCGCGCGAGTTTGGCATTTCTGCCGTGATCGTCATGCCGGGCGACGCGCCGGCGCTCAAAATCGCCAATACGCGGGCCTATGGTGCCGAAGTCGTGCTCTACGATCGGACGACAGGGGATCGCGATGCGATCGGCACGACGCTCGCGGACGAGCGTGGCCTTTCACTCATCAAGCCCTTCGACAACGAGGACGTGATCGCCGGACAAGGCACCTGCGGCCTCGAGATTGCCGCACAGGCAACAGAGGCAGGAGTCGGAGAGGCCGACGTTCTTGTCCCGTGCGGCGGCGGCGGACTGAGCTCGGGCATTGCGCTCGCGCTTGAGGCCCGTGCGCCGCATCTTCGCGTCCGCCCAGTGGAGCCGAAAGGATTTGACGACGTCGCCCGGTCCCTGATCGCGGGGACTCCTCGGACCAACGCGAGAATGACCGGCTCGATCTGTGACGCCATCGTCACGCCCACACCGGGCCAGCTGACGTTCCCCATCCTGAAGAGGCTCTGCGGCCCTGGCATTGCCGTGCCGGACGAGGACGCGCTTCGTGCAATTGCGGCGGCATTCTTCCGGCTCAGAATCGTGCTCGAACCTGGCGGGGCGGTTGCGCTGGCTGCCGCGCTCCTTCATCGCGCGAGCGATCAAGACGTGATTGTCGTGGCATCCGGCGGCAACGTGGATTCGACTGTCTTCAGGAACGCACTGAGTCGGTTTGGCAAAACCGATTGACGCTGGCAGCCACGCACGCGCAGAGTGGCGTCGAGGGGGTGCGGATTCGTGAACATCTGCCGACTTGAACATGTCGATCTGCATTACCGGGAGGATGGCGATCCCGACGGAATGCCGGTTGCATTTTCCAACTCGCTTGGCACGGACTACAGGCTTTGGGACCCGATCCTGCCGTTTCTGCCGTCCGGGCTTCGCCTGATCCGCTACGACATGCGGGGGCACGGGCTCTCGTCTTGCCCTGCCCCGCCATACCCCATGGGCGCCCTCGTGGCAGATGCGGAGGCGCTGCTCGACAATCTGGGCGTTCGGGATTCAGTCTTCGTTGGATGTTCGATCGGGGGCATGATCACCCAGGGCCTGGCAGTGAAACGGCCCGATCAGGTTCGCGCCATGGTCCTGTCGAACACGGCCGTGAAGATCGGCACGACTGAAATGTGGCAGGAGAGGATCGATGCCGTGAAGTCCGGCGGCATCGAGTCCCTGGCCGATGCGGTCATGGAGCGGTGGTTCTCGCGCGAATTCCGGGCCGCGCCCGAACTCGTTGCCTGGCGGAACATGCTGACTCGTCAGCCGGATGACGGCTACATTGGCGGCTCGTCCGCGATTTCGGGAACTGATTTCCATACCACGACGGCGAACCTGACCTTGCCGACGCTGGTCATCGCCGGCAGCGAAGACGGTTCGACTCCGCCGGACCTGGTTCGCGAGACTGCCGAACTGGTCAAGGGAAGCCGGTTCGCGCTGATCCGGCAGGCCGGGCATCTTCCGATGGTGGAAAGGCCCGAGGAGTTCGCCGGACATCTCACGGCATTCCTGGAAAATCTCGAGCATGATTGACAGACCGGATCCGGCAGGATTGCGGTCCCCGCGTCACCGAGCGGTTCGCTGTTCCGTGGCGCAGAGGCCCGGTCATGTTCCGGCAGCGCCGGGCCGATCGCTGCCTTCGGGAGCTGCGTCATGACCGATCGGCGCGAAGCAGGCATGAAGACGCGCCACGCCGCATTGGGCGGCTGCCATGTGGATCGGGCCGAGGACGCGAAGACCGAGTTTGACGCACAATTCCAGAAGATGACCACGAAAGGGGCGTGGGGCACGTTCCGGGCGCGGGGCACGGTCGGCCGTCGCGAGCGCTCGACGCTGAAAATCGCGCTTCTGGCGGCCACGGGCAATTTCGAGGAAATCCAGATGCATGTGCGCGCGACCGCCAACACGGACGCGAGCGCAGAAGTGTTCCGCCCGGAGAGCCAGCTTGGCTCGGCACCGGCTGAAGCACGCGCATTCGCGTACGCGGATGCACACGGGAGAGGACGAGAATGAGCCGAATCAGGGCTGCTGTTTGCCGCGCGTTCGGGAAACCGTTGACCGTCGAGGAGCTGGAGCTCGCGCCGCCAGAGGCGGGAGAAGTCGAAGTGGCGATCAAGGCCTGCGCAGTCTGTCACTCGGACATTGCCTACGCCGCCGGTGCCTGGGGCGGGCGACTGCCTGTCGTCTACGGCCACGAAGCCTCGGGCGAAGTGGCCGACGTTGGACCCGGCGTCACAGTCTTCCAACCAGGAGACAGGGTCATCGTGACGCTCATCAAGTCATGCGGAACGTGCCACGGCTGCGCGACAGGGCGGCCCGCACTTTGTTCGGGATCGCGGCACGCGACGCCGCTGCAAAGCGCGGATGGCGAGCGTGTCCTGCGCGCAATGTATTGCGGCGCCTTTGCGGAAAGAACCGTCGTTCACGAAAGCCAGATCATGCGCATTCCGGACGAGGTTCCGTATGACGCGGCTTCGCTGCTCTCGTGCGGGGTCATCACGGGCGTGGGCGCAGTGATCAACGCCGCAAGGCTCAGGCCCGGCGAGAATGTCGTCGTCATCGGTGCCGGCGGCGTAGGTCTCAATGCAATCCAGGGCGCGCAGATTGCAGGCGCAGGCCGAATCGTCGCCATTGATCTTGTTCCGCAGAAGCTGGAGGACGCGCGCGCATTCGGCGCGACGGACGGCATCCTGGCAACTGACGGCGACCCGGTGGAGAGGCTCCATGCCCTCCTTGGGAAGGGGGCGGACGCGGTCTTCGTCGCGGTGGGCGCGACGCCTGCTTTCGACAGTGCGCCATTGCTGCTGGCACCCGGCGGGCGGGTCGTTCTTGTCGGCATTCCTCCGTCCGGCGAAATGGCCGCTTACGAGCCGGACATGATCGCGAGCTCAGGGCAGATGCTGCTCGGCAGCAAGATGGGCGACACCGTGCTTGCGCGGGACATCCCCTGGCTGATCGAGCTCTACCTGCAAGGTCGCCTCAAGCTGGACGAGCTGATCACCAAGCGATGGAGCCTTGATCAGGTCAACGAGGCAATTGCAGACACGAAAACGGGAAAGGCCCGGCGGAACGTCATCATGTTCCAGTAATCGGCATCCAGACGCAACGGGCGTCTCCCGGGGCAACGGATCGATCATTGCCGACGCCCGTTCATCTTCTGGACCCGAACAGTGAATGGTGGTTGGCTGACCTGGCAATTCCACTACCGATTTTCGGAGGCTTTCTTCCATGCGACTTGATGATCTCGACGTGATCGTTACGGCCCCTCCTGCACCCGGATGGGGCGGGCGCTACTGGATCCTGGTCAAGGTCACGACCGATGACGGCATCACCGGATGGGGCGAGTGCTACGCAAGCTCGGTCGGGCCGGATGCAATGGCCGTCGTCATCCGGGACGTGTTCGAGCGGCACATGCATGGCGAGGATCCGGCAAATGTCGAGAAGATGTTCCGGCGCACGTATTCCAGCGGATTCACGCAGCGCCCTGACCTGACGGTCATCGGCGCGTTCTCCGGTCTGGAAATCGCGTGCTGGGACATACTCGGCAAGGCGCGGAACTGTCCGGTCTGGAATCTGCTGGGCGGCCGCATGAACGACCGGATCAGGGCCTATTCCTATCTCTACCCTCTCCGGCATCACGAGCTGCCCCGGTTCTGGGGCGATGCGGACATGGCGGCGGAATCGGCCCTCTTCCTTGCGGACCAGGGCTACACGGCGGTCAAGTTCGACCCTGCCGGTCCCTACACAATGCGGGGCGGCCACCATCCGTCACGCTTCGACATCGAAACCTCGGTCCAGTTCTGCGCGCGCATTCGCGAGGCGGTCGGGCCGCGCGCCGACATCCTGTTCGGCACCCATGGCCAGTTCAACCCGGCGGGTGCCATCCGGCTCGCGCGGGCGATCGAGCCCTACGATCCGCTCTGGTTCGAGGAACCGGTGCCTCCTGACGCACCCGAAGCCCTCGGTCGGGTGGCGCGAGCGACCTCGATACCGATCGCGACGGGCGAGCGGCTGACGACGCGAACCGAGTTCGCTGCAGCGTTGTCAAACGGCGTGGCGATACTGCAGCCGGCACTGGGGAGAGCAGGCGGAATCTGGGAAGGGAGGAAAATCGCGATCCTTGCCGAAACTGCCGGGGCGCAGCTTGCGCCGCATCTCTACGCGGGTCCGGTGGAATGGGCGGCGAACCTGCACCTTTGCGTATCGATTCCGAACCTCCTGATTGCGGAGACCATCGAAACGGGGTTTCACGACAAGCTCATCAAGGGCACGATCCGGGTCGAGAACGGCTATGTTCCGGCACCGGAAGGCCCAGGACTTGGCATCGAGGTGGACGAGGCGCTGGCGCGTGAACACGCTTATTCCGGAGATCGCCTGCATCTCGAAATGCAGGACGATCCCCCGCGCTATGATCGCACCCAGCTGTTTGAAGGAGGAGCACCGGTTGGCAAGACGCCGGAATCAGCACCCTCTCCCTGACAAGTGAGGGAGGGGGCTTGAGGGGCGGAAGCCCCGAAGGCTCATGCTGACCAGCACGAGAAAAGAGACCACCATCCAGTCAGTTTTGCGCGATGCGTGATGCCAGTTCAGCGTCAGCTTCAAGTGGCGACTGCGTAGCCAGGATCCGCACCGTGACCAGCTGGACCAAGCAGTGCAGTCTTGGCGCATTGCACCAAGCAGAGCCAGGCGCTGCCTGGATCGTCCATGTCAATTGACTCTGTCTGCAGGTCGAAATCGTTCCGCCTCGAAACCGGGCGCACGCGAGATGATCGAAAGCACACTGCGCACGCAGCCGGATCCGTCCACGCGGTGCGGAAGCCCGGGACAGCCTCCTCCCGTACGCCCGAACTGGCACCCGTGGTGCTCGTGAACCCGACCCAGGATCAGGGACACGCAGTTGCCCGCGCCACCGATGGCACAGGCCGTCATGCCGCTTTTGCATGCCGTTGCTGTGCGGGTTCGTGTCGCGGCCGCCTATCGTGCCTGGCGGGCGGTCAGCATTTCCAGAGCGCTCGCAAGAGGCATCGCTCGAACGCCTCCCTGCCCCGGCACGTCCCTGTTGTCGGCATAGACCAGCATGCGCTCTTCAGCGCCCAGTTCCTCGACCGCGATATGAAAACCGCGTGTCACCTTGGGCGATGTGGTGCGCTTGATCTCGATTGCCCAGAGAGCGCCGCCAGGAAGTTCCAGGATCAGATCGATCTCCGCCCCGGCAGATGACCGGTAGAAGCTTGCCTCGGTCCCCCGCGGCGCTGCCGCGATCAGATTCTCAATGCAGAAGCCTTCCCAGCTGCCTCCAGCAACCGGGTGTCCGAGCAGGTCTTCCAATGTCTCGATCCCGAGCAGTGCATGGGCCAGACCGGGGTCTCGAATGTAGACCTTGGGAGACTTGACAAGCCGCTTGCCCGAGTTCGAGTGCCAAGGCGGCAGCCGTCGGACCAGCATCAGGTCGACCAGCAGATCAAGGTACCGCGCGACACTCTGACCGGAAACTCCAAGACTGCCGGCAAGCTTGGCCGCATTCAGAAGCCCGCCTTGCTCATGGGCAAGCATCGTCCAGAAGCGACGCAAGGTTACTGCAGGAATGCGCAATCCAAGGCCGGGAATGTCGCGCTCCAGATAGGTCTTGATGAAGTCCTCCCGCCAGGTCAGGCTGTCCCTGTCGCTCTTCGCTAGGAAGCTCGCGGGAAAGCCGCCCCGGAGCCAGAGTGGCGACAATTCCTCCGCACCCGTTTCCGGCAGAGCAAGAGGCATGAGTTCGTGGTAGCTGACCCGCCCCGCCAGCGACTCCGAACTTTGGTGAAGAAGTGCCCTTGAGGCCGACCCAAGCAAAAGGAACTGCCCGGTTCGGTTTCCTTGCCTGCGTCGCCGATCAATTTGGCCACGCAACGTCTTGAACAGGTCCGGCACAACTTGCACCTCGTCGATCACCACGAGACGGCCGGCCTGATCGTCAAGGTACAATTCGGGCTCATCGAGCACCTGGCGGTCGGCATCTCGCTCCATGTCGAGATAGACAGTGTCACGGCTTTCCGCGATCTCCTGCGCCAGCGTCGTCTTGCCGACCTGCCTTGGCCCGAGAAGGACGGCACCGGCCTGGAATTCCAAGGCTTGTTCGAGTGAACACTAGAGGGAACGATCAATCATACCTTGCAAAAGTTCCACAAGGTGGAAGAATTGCAAGGTATATTGAAATTGAGGATTGTTCATTCCTCAGCAGGAAAAGCAACGAGAACAGGAGCTACACCATTCTCAAGCGGCCGCTTATGAAGATGATCTGTAGCCTCAGGATTGCCCGATGCCTTGATTGTTGCCCGTTACTGGAAGTCGTTGGAATTTCTGCTTGAACAAACATTGCTGTTTTTGCCATCCGCACATGGTCCAGCGTCCTTGTTTGCGAAATAAACTGCCTGTCTGGGCATTTTCGAAACCGCGTACTTTCGCGCACAATGCAGAGCGCACGATCACGCCCAATCGGTCGGAACGCCGCCCCCAGCACGGACTGCCAGGCGAAAGCAACGCAGTTGCGATTTCTCATCGGGCCGGGCAAGGCGAAACACGATTGGGCAAGCGTTTGTGGCGTTTATGGGGTGTTACATCAATCGAACCTGAGCTCGAGGAATTCTCTCTCGCGATGACGCGCTGTATGTCACTGAAGCGTTCTCGAGGGCTGGTTGATCTTCAATTGAAGCGCATTCGGAAGCCAACCGAACCTCCGGGGGTTCCAATTTGTGCGGGTTCTGGCTCCATTTGGCATCCAGATCGGCCAATCGGCTTCAGACTCGTACCAAGTCCGCAGTCGTATTTCATCGTTCTCCAAATTTGTCTTCCGACCATGTCGCTTCCCGCGCTCTAGAATAAGTGGAGAACGGGCTTCATGCGTCATGTCTTCCAAGAGCGCCTGGCAACGTGAAAGCCTTCATGACCACGGAGCATTGAAAGAGGCTTCATGACGATGGCCATGTTCCGCTGCATGTCTCCGAATGCCATGCCGTCACTGGCCGCGCTGGGGCGGAGAGGCGGATCAGGAAATCGCGTCGTTCCAGTCGGACAGGATGAATCTGCCACGGGCTCGTGGCGAATTCCGTCGTGGCAGATGAACTCTCGCGAGATCATGGACGGCTTGCAATTTGGCCAATGACCGGCGGGCTATCCAATCAAGACTCCAGCCGGAACACATTTCCGGCATTACCGATGTGCTCAGCCGCATTGACCGCGCATCGCGCAAGATCGGGCCCTGCGCGGTCCTGATTGTTGCTTTCGGCCGTGGTGATACCGGCACCGTGACCTGCCGAATGACCTACCACGAGACCTTCAATCTTTGTGCGAGTAGATCAGGCGCGGGTCCGACGCGGTGGCCTCGCAATCCAACTCGGCGAGAACTGACTGGGCGGTTTGCCGCAGTTCGGGAAGTTGACGCATGACGGTGTCCCATACCGCCGACTGGTCAATCTTGTAGTATCCAGAGATCAGATGGTTGCGAAGATCCATGGCCCTTTGCGCATTTGGAATGCGTTCGGCCAGTTCCGGGAAAATTTCCTTGAGGCTGGCCAGTGCCGCGCCAACGACGGTCAAATTCCGCTCGACGGCGGACTGCAGCAAGGAATTGGTCAAGTATCCGTCGAAATCAGTTCCCGCGATGAAATCCGCGATCTCTCCAGCCGCCAGATTGACTTCCTCCAAGTATACCCTGGCATCACGCTTCATAGATAACCTCGCGGCACTCGTTGATGCTGGCCAGCAGGTACTTGTTCTTTGGCAGGTCCATGAGCACGTCAACTTTTCGGCCCAAAGCGGCGGCGAGTGCGTTCTCAAACGCGAAGAGGTCCTTGAACGTCTCGGGCTCCCGGGACGGTTCGAACTCCACCAGAAAATCTGCGTCGCTCTTGGCGGGATCAAAGTCAGTCCCGCGCGCAGCCGAGCCGAAGATCTCGAGCCGCTCCACGCCGTAGCTGCGGCATAGCTCGACGATCTCGTTCATTCGACTGGCGATTACTTCGTGCATCGTCTTTCCGTCCCCGAGTGGCCGACAAACTTCCCGTCACGGACATAGCGTTCTGAACAAGCCAGTTCCATGAACTTTTTGGACGGTCGGCCACCTCGGTTCCCGGAGTGATTGCCTTTCGATCGTGCCTTTCTGCCGCCGCGGACACTGGCTCCCGTCAGAACCGGATCTCGACGCCCAGCCTCTGTCCGCAATCCACGGCGAACGAGCCGATCGCCACTCCAGCCGGAATACCGTTTCCGGCACTATCGAACGGTCCCCCGATGTGGTCATGGGAGCGGGATTGCCGAGGCGTTCCTGGATTCCTGGTAGGTTTCGGAGAGTGTCTCGTAGAGTCTGCCGAGACTGTCCGCCCGCTCCATCAGGTGCTTGCGCGCAGGATCATCGAGACAGTCAATCTCGTCCCTGATGCTCCAGCACGACCAATAGGCGTTCCTTCGATTGTACTGGCCATCCTCCAGGCGGAAAACTTCACCGAGGATCCTCAGATCATGTGGTATCGCAAAGCTGTCTCGGCTGTTCTTATGGCTGAAGAGGTAGAAGAAATTGTCGAAGCCTGCCCAAGTGATCGCGGACAGGCACAAGGAACACGGCTCGTGTGTCGACAGGAAGATCAGTTCATCCGTTTCGGGGCGTTCCTCCAGCTCGTAGAAGCTCTTCAGACACTGAATCTCTCCGTGCCAGAGCGGATTGGCAGTCTCGTTGTTCGTGTCCGCCAGGACCAGGCTCAGGTCCGATTTCCGCAGAAGCGCGGCACCGAAAATCTTGTTGCCGTCGGCAACGCCCCGCGCCGTCAACGGCACGATTTCGTCTTCAATCGCCTCGAGGAGTCGGGAAAGAAACTCAATTCGATTCCCTGGAGGTTCGAAAGATTCACGCTTGGTCATACTGCCTTCCGCTCACATCCCAATCTCACCGCTCAGCACATGCCCGTGATCCACGACCACGCAGAGTAAGAGTACATGCAACCCGGACCAGCGCAACGGCTCGATGGAACAGTGCCGCACGCGCATGGACCGCACCACCCTCGCAAACGAAGCTCCGGCAGATCCGTCATCTTATCAACACCCTGCCCGGTCGTGCCACCATCCGCAGCGGTGCTTCCTGGCCAGAACGCATCAAGCGTGAAATTGATGGTGTCGAAAGGTGGCAACCCGACCGGGGCGTCATCCGCAAGAGTGACCAGAAGCGCCGACTGACCGCCGAAAAGCGCAGTCCTTCCAGCGTCCTCGAATCGGATTCCACGAACCAGAGATGTGAAGCGCGTTCGCGGGCGCAGATCTTTCGCTTCTCGTTCAGATCCTTCGGAGGGATCGAAGGCGAGAGCACATCTCAGGCCCAGTCGGGCGCAATGGTGCGATAGTCCGCATCCGGAAAGTCGGGCATCGCTTCGTGCCTTCAACCCGCCAGGTCCGGCGCCACGATGTCATCGTCCCAGATGCAATTCAGGCGCGTCAACAATCCAACAACCGCCAGGACCTCCGCGACCGCGACGGAACGGGGCAACCAGTTCGCCGCCCAAAATCGAATTCGCCATGGCATGCCGCATGGCAAGCCTCTTCTTGATATGAAGCCTGCCCGCCGACAATTCGGCGACCATATGGAGCGGCGCGTACAGCGCGTCCTAATAGATCACATTGCGATGCGAGCTGCCCGTCGATCTCGCCAGGACGCTCAAACCATGCGCCTCCAATGCCATTTCCAGAATGGCCGTCAGCCAAACCCTGCCAGCATGATTCCACTACGCTGAACACCTGGCGGATTGGTCCTGCAAGCGCCAATGCAGGGTCGCTTGGGCGCGTCGGTGAACACTCCGCTGGCCGGATGCGACGGCATCTCGGCCAAGATGTGCTACAACCCGCAAACTTGGCGACAGAGGCTGGCTTCCAGCCTTTGGACTTCGCCACGAGATGTCGGGGCGATGTTGTGCTGGACGTCCAGTATCTGCGGCACGATTTTGCATGGACCGTGCCGCTGGGCCTGGCCGCATCGCGTCCCCGCGTTCGTCCTGCCGGCGGAGTCAGCGATGCCGGATCAGGGGCGACTGAAGCTAAACCCATTGCGGACGGACATCGCAGTTTGCGGAAAGGCCGGTCCGCCCACAATCGATGACAGGGTATCGGCTGCCGTCGTCAGAGATTTCAGGCCAGCGGACGGCCTGATCCAAGAGAGAGTCTGCCTCTTCCGATTCACGTGACTGCAGGTGATCAGAGGCGGGACGCGGGGAAATTGGCGCAGGAAGGAAGGCGTCGAAACATGACCTTCGTGGCCAAGTGCAACGCTTTGGAGTTCGACGGTCATGGACAAACGTGCCTTGCAATCATCGTAGTTTGCGGGCGAAAAATCCATCCGCTCGGCGGGCTTTCGAGGGATTCGTTTCTGATACGTGGCCGAATTGCGCATTCTGATTCTCCTGCTGCTGTCCGGCACGGCCCATGCGCAGGGATGCAATCTCGGGGTCGTCATTGGCTCGGTGCACATTGGCAACGAAGCCCTCAACAACTTCAATCCCGGCCTGGGCAACGGAATGCGGAAGGGGCGCCGAACCGGCACGAAATAGCATCTTGAGGGCGGTGTCTTCCACAACTCTTACGACGAGGTTTCGTCGTTCGGCATCGTCGGAACTCACAGACACCTCTTCATCCTTGGCCCTGCGAAAATCCGGGGCGGAGTCAGCACTGGCCTCGGATACGACCGAACTCTGGCAGTCGGCCTGAGAGACGATTATGGCATTCCCTACATTGGCGGAGAACCGCCCCTACCATCAGCCACGATTTTTGCACCCTAAGGGGACACCAATTTCCGGTTGACCACGATTCCGTCGAGCAGGGACACCATTGCCATCTTGCGTTTCTGCGTCGCGCACAGATTCTGTGTTGCTGTCGATGAGGCGTGGATTCCGAAATTGTTCGTGAAACGTTTTGGACAAGTTGGGTTTCGACGCGATCATCTTGCTCAGCTACACCGGCGTCGAATGCGGTTGCCCAAACCTCGCCTGTGGGAACCAGTCCGACGGAGTCTCTTTCGACATCAAACGCCACACGCCAGCCAGCTTTATGTAGCGAATGTCAATCCAAACACCTGCGCGACACTTCAGGTGACGGGAAGCCAGACGCCGCTGTGCCACAGGATCCCGCACTCCGGACACACCGGTCATCCCAAAGCCAGCGCGTTTGCGATCCGCTGAAGTGTGTCCCGGAAACAGCCGACACCAGTGCAACGATCGAACACATGTGGCGTTCCAGCGACTTCGCGCAGAAGGTCTCGTCGCCGCGATTGGAGGCCTTATGCATACTCAGATGGAACCTGGCCGCGCCCGCGCCTGCAGCCACGTGCCTTGGCTTGCATGGATATTGCCGCGCGAGCTCTCAGAATTCAGGCGCGTACCGAATTCATCTCGACACGGACCCGCGACCGGACCGTGACCGCATCCACGCTCAGTCTCTTTGCGGCGTCCTGCGAAGAGGTCATTCCGGCGGTGTTCCGGGCCGCTAGAACCGCACCGGCCGAACGAGGAATTCAAGGGTGGATGACGCAATCGCTCCGACCGCGACGTGCATTGCAGTCAGCTCGCGGGCATCCACTGCTTCCTGCTGCGGACAGACATCGGGAACCGCCTTGACGGCTTGCGGTCAACAGAAGGTGCACGCCACCCGCAAGACAGAAAACCCATCCGGCACGGTGCGAACCCGACGTCCGCGCCTGCATCGAGCTGAGCTTCTTCACCGATGGTGCTGCAGAGGAACACTGCAGCACCATCGGGGTGGTTCCGCGCCATTGCCTTTCCACGTTGGCACCCTCATCGGTCAACGCATTCAAGTATCGGCGTCGCCGTCGACAACGGTCGCATGTGATTGGCATTCCGGTCGGGTGTGGACGACTTGCGACTTTGCAGGCAAGCAAGAGAGCCAACGCGGCATGGCAGCTCTTGAAGCGGCCTGCAGCTCGATTTCCTCCGCTGCCTTGCCGCAGGCTCGGACATCCTGCCGGACACGGTTTGCACGAGCAGCCGCCGCATGCCACTTCGGATTCGCGAGCGCTCATGACCAGCGTGCCTGGCCGCTCTCGAGTCTGTGCCCTTGTCAAAGGTTGCAATGGTCGCCTTAGCCGACACCGCGAAATGCCCGATGAAGTCTCTACTCTGTCATTGCTCGCCGGATCTCATCAGGGTCTTTGCCCGACATTTCATGGCGTTCCTCCAGCAGGTCACCGCCGATGCTGTCCGTGACCCTTGACGCCGCGCTTTGGATCGAGTCCCGCGCGAGATGGGCATAGCGTGCTGTCGTCTGCACCTGGGTGTGGCCAAGCAGCCTTCCGATCATGGTCAGGCTCTCGCCGAGCGCAAGTGCCCGGGATGCGAAGCTGTGCCTCAGATCGTGAATGCGCACGTCATCCAGCCCGGCACGCTCGCGGACCCGCTGCCATGGGCGCTGCAGGTCGGCGAGATGGGTGCCGCGCCGACGTCCCCTGATGACCCAGGGATTGCCATCGTCGCGCGGAATGGCATCAAGCACCGCACGGGCCTCAGGACCCAATGGAACGGCGCGCCCGCCGGTCTTTGCGTCTGGCAGTTCAATGCAGTCCGCCTTCACGCACTCCCATCTGAGGTCGCGGATCTCCGACATTCGGCAGCCCGTGAGCAGCAGCAGCCGGAACGCCGCGACAGCCGACGGCATTTCATCCTCGAATTCTCGCAACGCCGCACCAAGCCGCACCGTCTCTTCTTCCGAAAGAAAGCGCTCGCGCTTTCGCTCCTTGTAGTGGCTGACGTGTCGGCACGGGTTGGAACCGTCCGGCCGCCAGCCCCAGACCTCGGCGAGAGAAAACATCTTCGAGAGCACGCTGAGCGTCCGGTTGGCCTGGTAGGGATGGTCGCGAAGATCGTGATGCAGCGCGGCGACATCCTTGCGCTGCACATCCAGAATCTCCATTTCCCCGATCGCGGGAGCGATGAACAGGGTCACCAGCCGCCCGTATTCCGCCAGCGTCCTTGGCTTGCAGTGGTTCGGCACGTACTCTTCGAGAAACCGCCTGCACAAGTCGGCCACCTTCGCCCCGGTATCGCGTTGCGGCTCGGAGATGCGTGCGTCCACGCCCTTCTTCGCATCTGCGAGGATCTCCAGTGCCTTCGCCCTGGCTTCGTCTGGAGTTACCGGACCGTGCGGGCCGATCGTGAACCACCGCAGCCTGCCATTGACTCGAGTTTGCACGATGTACCGCTTGCGCCCGGACTTGCGCACCCGAAGTCCGAAACCGGTCAGTTTGCCGTCCCAATAGACGGCGTCTTTGCCGTTCGCCTTGATGGCATCGACGGCACGCCTTGTCAGGCGGGGAACACGATTGGAAGGCATGGCAGAATCTCCTTTGGTTTGAGGACGTGAATGTCATGATGGCAATCCAGTTTCAGAAAACCGGAAGCACCGCGCAGCAGATGACATCTCGGCGGTGCGATGTCGAAACGCATCTCCGTCGGCGCGTGCCGGCATTCTAGCCGCTCCTCAAGCAATGCGCAGAACCGGCAGCAGCACTGGTCCGCGCCACCTTGGATCTGGACCTCTTCGCTGAATTGGACTCAGATCTGGCGCCGGGTCAGCCTTTCACGGCGCTGGTTGCCGGATGCCTTGCAGTCCTTGCCGGCCGCATGCCAGTCAGGCAGCGCGTGCCGGCTGTTACGCTTTGGCCTGCGCGCTGCGCCGTTTCCGGACAGCTTCGTCGTCAAGACCTTCGGGGGACGCGGCGACCTCCACCACTTTCGGCGCAGGTACTCGGGACCATTCATCGCCGGTCTCCCCATTTCCGGACGGGGTCGAATGAAGCCAATTCCTGCGGCGACTGATTCGGGCACCGCAGATGAGGATGGCATCGAATGCGCCGAAAGTGCACGAAAAAAGCACGTAATTTTCTCAATTTCACACACACACCGAACGAAAGAACGTGTAGCTTCCGGCATTGGTGCGAAGTTCCGCACGCTCGCGGCCCATGCACGCCGCGCTGCGGGCGCGTGCGATGCCGTCCGGTCGATCCGGATTTGCCGCAATGGCAATCGAAGGGACGGCAGGTCGGGCAACCTTCATGCGCACGAAATGCGCGACGCTTCGCACGTCAGGGAAGGCCGGAGGGCAACCGGCACGGTGGAAGGAAGAGCGATGATGAACGGCCAGGTTGAGGCGACGTTTCCCCTATTGCTCGCGCTGCTGGCGCATTCCTTGGCCGCCTGCGCGATGGGGACGCAGGATGCCGAAGACGGGATCCGGTTCGAGAGGAACAGCGAGTTCGCGGGTCCGCACCTGAGGGTGTTCCTGACACTGCTCGACGGCAGCGAGGCATCGGTCAACACGGCGGACGATGCCATCGGGACGCGGCCGGGCGAGACGCCGATCCCCGGCCATGAGGCGCGGGACTGGACCTTCCTGAAGGACGCGGAGGCCGGGACGACCTTTGCGCATGCGCTGGTGAGCTGGGACCCGGCCAATCCGGCCGACTACCTGATGGCCGGATGGTGGATACAGTTCCCCGGACAGCACCTTCCCGATCTGAGTTTCGCGGACACAGAGCAGTACGGGATCGTGGACGGGCCCGAGATCGATTCCGCGCATCCGCCGGAGCTGCCGCCGGCCGGGACAGCGACCTACTCCGGCGACGCCGGAGGGGTCTACGCCTACGTCCCGAAGGGCGACTGGGACGCCGCCGCGCTCGACGAGTTTCGGGGAACGATCACGCTCAGTGCGGATTTCGCCAGCCGCACGCTGAGCGGCTGCATCGGATGCGTCGGCGACCTCTCCACCAGGCGTGCGCATTTCGGATTCATTCTCGGGAACGAGGTGCGGGACGACCGTTCCCTGATTGCAGACTACGAACTGCACCTGGGCGCGGCGACGATCAGCCCGGAGGGCACCTTCGAGACGGACGGTATCACGGTGACGCACCCCGAGCGGACGCAAGTCTCCAGCGAGGGCTTCTGGGGCGGCCAACTCTCCAGCATCCCGAACGGCGACGGCGAGCCCCGTCTCGTCACGGGGTTCAGTTCGGTGGATTTCGCGGAGAGCGACGGGAGCGAGGCATCGATCGCCGGGGCGTTCGTCGCCCCGGCGGATCGGTCCGGCGATCCGTAACGCGCGGTGACCGGGCCGGAAGCTCCGGGATCGGCACGGTCCGGACCACCGCGCGTCCTGACTGTGCTGGCTCCGACGACGGCGTCTGGTGTAGTTTTCTGCTTTAATCCGATCCGTCTGGCAGGTTTTTTCCCGGATAGTTTCGTGCACGGATTGCCGGATTTCCGAGACAACGCGGGAAGCCGGGATTCCGAGGCGGCTGATCCTCTTTCCCGGCAGACGCCCTTT
>JAJEFO010000117.1 GCA_022820365.1 Silicimonas sp. | reverse complement strand
GCGATCCGGGCTGGTCCTGTGGATTTGTGAACGAGCCCTTCGGGCCGGCCCACGAGCCCACAGGACAGCAACAACAACCCTTTCGATATGGATTTGAAGGGGGACGGGAAAAAGGGCTTGACTGAGTGGGGCTCATAAGAGGCCCCTGCAGGGCTTGCCGCATTTGCTGAGGTCAGTGACGAAGCCACCCTGGCCGTCTATGATCAGATTTGGACGAACGTGAAGAAGCAAACCGACCAGGGCCGCGTTCACGGCGCGGCCTCAATGACAGGAGGAGCCAATGCAACCGATACAGCCCGAGGATCGCAGGGTTGCGAACGTCGCAAGCGGCGCTTTCCAACCTTTCCTGACCGACGAGGGGGAACCCGACGGAGAGGTGCTGCAGGTCAATGGCGGCAAACCCGGTTACGGATTTCACGTCTACCGCATGGCCCCTGGCACCACGACCAAGGCTCACACCCATATCGGAGCCGAGGAATTCTATGTCATCGACGGCGACCTGACCGATCATGACGGCTACGAATACAGGCCTGGCGACATCGTCTGCCTGGCCTCCGGCACTGCGCACAATTCCTCAACCCGAAATGGATGCACGCTTGTTGTGTACCTGCCGGGTGCGGAAGGCTTCTGATCCGTGATCGTCGGTCTCTACCAAACCCCTCAACCAAGGAGCATGCAGGAGGGGGTCGCCACCATTGAAACTGCCTTGTCGGCCGCCGCAGAATCCGGCGCTGACATGCTGGTCCTTCCCGAGGCCTTTCTGCCCGGGTACACTGCGGTCCCCCGCGAGAGGCCGGAGGCATGGGACGAAATTCACGATGACATCGCCAACCTCTGTCGGCGCCATAATGTGGGCCTGACCATCGGATTGCCGGAATACGCTGAAGACCGGCTGTTCAACACGGCCCTTGCTCTTGCCCAAGATGGAAGGCGGCTGGCAAGCTACCGCAAGATCCAGCTGTTCGGCCCGGACGAACACGCGCTCTACACGTCTGGCAACGCGTATGTGACCTTCGAATTCAAGGGCAAGCGCTTTGGCCTTCTGATTTGCTACGACGCAGAGTTTCCCGAGCACGTCCGGAACTTGGCCAAACTTGGTGCGGAGGTCATTCTCGTTCCGACGGCGAACATGATGCCTTTCGTTAACGTCAACAAAATCCTCATTCCCGCTCGCGCCGCGGAGAACGCCGTGACGATCGTTTATGCGAACTGTTGCGGGGCATCGGCGGGACTGGAGTATGTCGGTCTTTCGGCAATTCATGGACCGGACGGCTACCCCCTTGGCGCGAAGGGCACCGGCGAGGGTCTCTTGATCGCGGAATTGCCAAATGGCTGGAGCGAGCACGGCATTCCACTTTCGAGTCAACGAGACGACCTCAAGCACGTCTAGGCGACGCGCACTTTTGCCGGGCAAGACTTGGTGCCATAGTCGTGCCATGTCCGCGACGCTGACCGACAACGAACTGAAAGAACTTGGAGCCTGCGTGACCGCCATTGGCACACCGGATTTCCCCCGTTTGATCAGCCGTTTCTGCGCCTCGCTTTGCTCCGCCGACACGGTCTTTCTCAGCGCCTTTTTCGATGACCAGAAACCCGTGGGGCTCTACGGCAACCATACCGATGAAAGCCAGAAGGAGTCGCTGAAACTCTACCTGGACGTGGCCTATGTCCTTGACCCATTTTACCTGCTGTTCCGGCAGAAGAGAGGCGATCAGGTCCTGTCGCTCGACGAAGTGGCTCCGGACGACTTCAAGCAATCCGAGTACTACGCAAAGTTCTTCCGCGACATGGCCCTGACCGACGAATGCGGGCTGATGCTTCACATCGAGGACGATGCCGCACTGTTCTTTTCCATGGGGACCCAGGCCAAGGGTGCCCGCGCGGATCCCACCCGGCTGAATTCGACCAGGCCGCTGATCTCGGCCCTTGTCCGGCGGCACTGGACGAGGCTGACGCCCGCGAATACCGACGGCTCAGGGCGCCTGTCTGCACAGATTCACACAGCCTTCGAAGCCTTCGGTTCTTCCATTCTCAGTCCTCGCGAAGGCGACGTTCTTCGCATGATCCTGCAGGGGCATTCGTCAAAGTCAATTGCCGCACACTTCAACAATTCGCCTGAGACGATCAAGGTTCATCGCAAGAGAATCTACACGAAGCTCTCCGTGTCGTCCCAAGGCGAGCTTTTGTCGATGTTCCTCACCGCACTCTCGAAAATGCCCCCGACCGCGGAGGGCGACCCGCTGAAATTCCTTGATGCCGGCTAGCGCGTAACCCCAAGTGGTGACTGCGCCCCGCGCAGGGATTGCTGTACCGTCCCCTGAATGCATCGAGCATGAGGGAGCCTTCCCATGAACAAACCGGACGCAAATTCAGCCTGGGCCAAGGACCGTGCCCATGTGCTCCACCCCTACACGGATTTCACGTCCTTTCACGACGAGGGCAGCCAGGTCATAGATGGTGCCTCGGGCATGCATGTTACCGACACCGACGGACGCAAGCTGCTGGACGGCATTGCGGGACTCTGGTGCGTCAACATTGGGCATGGCCGTCAAGAAATGGCGGAAGCCATATCGGCCCAGGTCATGCAGATGCAATACTACAATCCATTCGGGCATTCGACGAATGTACCTGCGGCCGAGCTTGGATTCTGGCTGGCTCAGAACGCGCCGGGCGACCTTAACCACGTCTACTATACCTGCGGGGGTTCCACTGCCAACGATGCGGCGATCCGACTAGTGCACTACTTCAATTCGATGCGCGGCCTGCATCGCAAGAAGAAGATCATCAGTCGGAATTGCGCCTACCACGGTGCGACTTACGTCGCCGCCGAGCTCACAGGCATTCTCGCAACCAAGAACAGCTTTGATCGTGTCGGACAGGATTTCATACACCACGTCTCGGCCGCCAACATGTATGCAATGCCGGACGACATGACCGAAGCCGCCTATTGTGATCACCTGGTGCAGGAGTTCCAGGACAGGATCGACCAGCTTGGTCCGGACAACGTCGCCGCCTTCATTGCCGAGCCGATCATGGGCGCAGGAGGCGTGTTGATCGCGCCAGTGGGCTATCACCGTCGCATGCGCGAGGTGTGCAAGAAGCATGACATTCTCTATGTCGCCGACGAAGTCGTCACCGCGTTCGGGCGTCTAGGGGAGTGGTTCACCTCAGAAAGCGTGTTCGATTGCCAACCCGACATACTGGTTTCGGCCAAGGGGATCACGTCAGGCTACATCCCCCTTGGGGCGACACTGATTTTGGACGAGATCTACGAGGTCATCAGCCGCCCGCAGTGCGAAGGCGGGGTCTTCTCGATGGGTCTCACCTATTTCAGCCATCCGGTTGCCTGTGCCGCAGCCCTGAAAAACATCGAGATAATGGAGCGGGAAAGCCTGTTGCAAAATGCCGCGACCGTGGGTGGGTTCTTTCAGAGCGATGCGCAACGGTTGCGCAATTTGCCGTGCGTTGGCGACGTGCGCGGAAAGGGACTGATGCTGGCCGTCGATCTTGTCGCCGACAAGGCAACCAAGGCTCCGCTGCCCGTCAGCGCGAAGGCAGGGGAACGCGTTTTCAAGAAATGCGTCGAAAATGGCGTCATCGTGCGGCCCGTCGGAGATCGCATCGTCCTGTCGCCGCCGATCATCGTTTCGACCGATCAGTGCTCGGTAATCGTAGACGCAATTGAAGATGCCATCCGATCGACAGGGTTCGTTTGAGTCCGACTTATCACCTTCAGGAACCGTCTCCTTACTTGGTGCGGCAACCGCCTGCCAATCGTCCTGTAGTGGTCGGTTGCGGAGCCGAATTCGCCAATTCTGAACGGATCTTCTTCCGAGAGTCAGACAGGAATCCTCCGCGATTCAAAGGGAATCCGATGGATTTCAACGGACTTCGCCTGTCAATTACATGGCAACATCCGGGGCCAGATCGAATTCCAGCTGCTTGGAGTGAAGCCGGACCAGAGCGTTCCCATAAGACTGCTAGGTTGATTGACGGCTGCTGATCCGGAAAACTCCATAAAACCAGAATGTTGGCACCGGAACCCACCTTCGATGCCCAATGAAGTTTCGGCAAATGAAGTTGGCATGGACAGATTCATTTTTCTCTTGATTGCATCGAGTAGGCAATCGCACATAATTGCCTCATGGAGCACCCAATCGGCACCAATCCTTTCCAGGAAGCAGCCCGCGAAATTGCGGCGGCATTCGCGCCCCGCGCCGCGGAATGGGACAGGGCCCGCACCTATTGCTGGTTGAACGTCCGGGAACTGGCAGACGCCGGTCTTATGGGCATGACAATTCCCAAGGAATTCGGCGGCAAGGGCGCCTCGTATCACGATGTAGTGCTCGTGATCGAGGAAATCGCAAAGGCCTGTACATTGAGCGCGCGCATTGTCGTCGAGGCAAACATGGGCGGGATCAGCGCCGTCATGGCCTATGGAACAGAGGCGCAAAAGCAGTCATCGGCGGCTCTTGTGCTGGAAGGCGACAAGCCGGCCATCTGCATCACCGAGCCCGAGGCCGGCAGCGCGGCGACCGAAATGAAAACCACCGCCCGACGCGTGGCGGGGGGATATCGACTGAATGGAACCAAGCACTGGATTACCGGTGGTGGCGTCTCCAAGCTGCATGTCGTCTTTGCCCGGGTTCTGAACGAAGCAGGCGAGGTCGAGGGCATCGGCGCCTTCATCCTCGTGCGTGATCCGGACCGGGGCGTGGAGCCTGAGGGCTTCAGGATCCTCGGACGCGAACGTACGCTCGGCCTCTGCGGCATGCCCGAGGCGGAACTGGCTTTTGAAGATGTGTTTGTCGAAGTCGCGATGGTCCTGACGCCGCCCTCGGGATTTCGCCGCGGGTTTGCCGACCTGATGGACGCTTACAACAGCCAGCGTGTGGGTGCGGGAACCGTTGCAATGGGCGTGGCGGCCGGGGCGCTCGATCATGCCAAGCGACATCTCAAGGAGCGTCACCAGTTTGGCCGTCCGATAGCCGAGTTCCAGGGGCTGCAGTGGATGCTGGCGGACATGGATGCCAAGGTGCATGCCTCGCGCCTGATGCTGCGCGAGGCGGCTTTGTCCCGTGGGCCAAACGGGTCGCCCTTTCCGAACATGATGATGGCGGCGCGGGCCAAAGCGTTTGCCTCGGAGGTGGCAATCCAGGTGGTGAGCGACGCGCTGCAGATCTTTGGCGCCCGCGGTTACAGTGACAAGGAACCCATCGAACGCATGTATCGCGACGTGCGCATGTTCACAATTGGCGGAGGCACGGCACAGATCCTCAAGACGCAGGTCGCAGGCAGCCTCTTGGGGATCAAGACACCGCAGTCGCGCGACGGATACACACGACTTGCTGCGCGAGCGGAGAGCGGAGGTACAAGTGTCGCCGGGCCAGAATGTGAACCATGACCGGTGCGCCCCAAGATCCTTGGGAGCTTGGCCTTTCCTGCATCCTCGCGGGGGTCGACCTGCAAGTTGGCTTGGTCCGCCGTCGTCAATTTCCCAATAGGATCGCTCCGCCCGCAAGACCCATCAGTCGGGAGACCAACAATCCACCTTGCGGACATTCGCGAGCGCAGCGAGTTCCGCGAAACTGCCTGTGTTTTTCCCCTTGGAAAAATTCAATCGCACTCCAATGGCGTCGCGGGACTTCCGTGCGGCTTGCGAGATTTCTCCAGGATTCGCCTGGGCCTTATCGCGTTTCTTGCTTCAACAGGCTGTAGACGTTGGAAACAACGAGCGCGCCGACAACGACCGTCCCGCCGACGACCGCCCACGTGCCTGGGTTTTCTCCGATTGCCCACCAGACAAGGATCGGGGCAAGGACCGACTCCAGCAGGATGAGCAGTGCCACCTCGGCCGAACTGATGTATCGGGGACCAAGTGCGAGAAGACAGGATGCTGCGCCGATGAAAGCACCATGGCCCAATATGAGCGGCCATTGCGCCTCAAATGCCTCGCCCGGAGACACGAACATGCCGAGGACGATTGCCGCGCCGATATAGGCGACGGGAATGGCCGGGATCATCGAAGTCGCCTTGACCTTTCGCACGGCGGTCAACGCCGCGGCAAACGCGGCAGAGATGTAGACCGCCCAGATGTCTCCTTTCCAAGAAGCGATCTGCGTCTCCTTGGATCCATAGGCGATGATGCCCAGCCCAAAGATCACGGCCGCCATGGTGATCACCATGCGCGCACGGATGATCTCTCCAAGAAAAATGCGGCTGAAGAGGGCAGCAAAGACGGGCATCGAGGCAAAGATGAAGACCACATTGGCCACGCTTGTCTGGGTTACGGCAAACACGAAGGCCGGTGCCGTTGTTCCCATCAAGACGGTATAGGCCAGCCCCGGCCAGCCTGTCCGAAAGACGGCCCGGAAGCCCCGCACACCTTGAACTGCCAGCAGGACCACAAGGACGACGGCCCCGGCAATCGAACCTCTCCAGAAGGCCGTGACCATCGGCTCTGCCTCTATGAGCCTGACGAACAGCGAGTCAGGCACGACGAGCAAGACGCCCAGCGTCGTAACGATCAGACCCTTCAGGTGTTCGTTCATGGTGTCGAATGCTCGCAGCCGCTCTGAGCCGGGCCAGCTCACTGAATCAGTTCATTGAAACCTGTAACAGAGGATGGCCGCTGTGCCAGTGGCGGCGGATTCGCCCAGTCCGGCCCGTCTGGAGTTGTGCGTTGCCGCTTGGGCGGATCGAAGCCAGTCCGTTCGCCGTCTGACCACACGGGCAACGGGTCAATCGCGCAAAAAGTTGTCGGCAAAGCTTGGATTATTGCGGCGGCGTGGCCTGTCGTTGCGACGGTTGCCAAATCACGAGGTTGCCGCCGCCGTGAGCCATGTGAACGCATGGCCTGACCCTTGCTGACCTCTCATTCAAAACGAGGGTCCGAGAGACAGATTTCATGTCAATTGCCTGCGGGTCGCCAGGGCGGAAGCGCGGCGCAGCCCCGCATTGTTGATCACTCAGAAATGAAGCGGTTTTGCATCTCGACTTCCTGCTGACGCATGAGCTTCCAGGCGGTTTCCATGTGATCGGTCATGATCGCGCAGGCCTGGTCTGCGTCGCCGTCGCGCAGGGCCTTGACCAGCGCTTTCTGGTGATCGTTGCCTTGTTTCCAGAGCTCGAAATTGGGCGGCGAATAAAGGCGTCGGTAGACGGTCAGGTCGGAGAGGAGCTTCACCATGAAATCAATGACAAATCCAAGCAGCGGATTCTTGGCCTGTTCTGCAAGGATCGCATGGAACCTGAGCGAGGCCACGTGTTGGGCGCGCTCCTCTTCAAGATCGCCGGCGGGGCTGGAGTACTGCGCAATATTCTCTTCCAGCAATCTCAGCACGTCTTCGGACAGTTTGCCCGCCAGTGAGGCAGCAAGTTCCGGTTCCAACGTCAGTCGAAGTTGATAGATGTCTCCGATGGTCAGGTCCTTGAAGTAAAAGTAATTCCCCAGAAGCGCCTTGGCCCGCTGGCGGCTGACCTCGTGGACGAAGCTGCCGCCGCCGGGACCGGTCCGCGTCTTGATCAGGCCTTGTGCTTCCAGAATGCGCATCGCCTCGCGGATCGTGCCCTTGGCCATGCCAAAGCGAGCGATCAACTCGGCCTCGCCAGGAAGGCGGTCGCCGGCATTCAAGCCCTCGTCGACCACCCAGTCCTTGATCGACTCGGCGACCTGAACCGGGCGGCTCATCTTGGGCTCAGTTTTCGAGCGGGTAGTGACAGGCGGCAAGCTGGTCTTCTCCCATCTGTTTCAGTTCCGGTTCCCTCGTTCGGCAAAGGTCAGTCGCCCGCGGACATCGCCCGGCAAATGCACAGCCTGGCGGCGGGTTCAGCGGATCGGGGAGTTCAATCCCTTTCTGCTCGGGTGCTGCCAGCGATCGGCCCACGACGGGCGCGCTTTCGGCAAGCAGGCCTGTATAGGGATGGCGGGGGTTCGCGAAAATGCGATCGGCCCTGCCGATCTCGACCACTGCCCCGAAATACAGGACGACGATCCGTTCGCTGACCGCTTCGACCACGGCCAGGTCATGGGTGATGAACAGATAGGTCAAGCCAAACCTTGTCTTGAGATCCGCCAAGAGGTTCAGGACCTGCGCCTGGACCGAGACATCCAGTGCCGAGACCGGTTCATCAAGAATGATGATTCGAGGGCTCGCGGCCAGCGCACGGGCGATGCCGATCCTTTGCGCTTGCCCGCCCGAGAATTCATGGGGGTAGCGGTCAAGAAACTCTTCGCGAAGCTTCACGGATGCGAAGATCTCGGCGATGCGCCTGTTGCGCGCTGGTTTCGCCATGCCGTGAAGCCGCTTGAGGGGCGCTTCCATGACCTGCCGGATCGTCTTGCGTGGATTCAAGCTGCTTTGCGGATCTTGAAATACGTATTGAATCAGCTTGCCGAATTCTGACGGGTCGGCGGTGCCGAGCGCTTTTCCCTCGATCTCGATCGTGCCCTCTGTCGGTTCCAGCAATCCGACCAGCATCCGCGCAAGCGTTGACTTGCCGCAGCCGGATTCGCCCACGACGCCAAGGGTTTCTCCGGTCTCTACCTGGAAAGACATGGGCCGCACCGCGCGCACGCCGGGCGGCGCTGCGCCAAAAAGCGGCCTTTTCCGCGGGTAGGTCTTGGCCAAATGCTCGATCTTTAGCGCGGGCATCAAAGCGTCCTCTCGGGAAAGAGGCACCTGACGGTGCGGAGAGCCGGACCTTGCAGCGGAATTTCGCCTTGCCGGCAGCTTTTTGCGGCCTTGTTGCAGCGGGGCGCGAAGGCACATCCTGAAGGCAGATCGTCCAACACTGGCGGCAAGCCCGGGATTGCGGCCAGTTCGCGACGGCCGCCGCCCAGTTCAGGCACGCAGGCGATCAGTCGCTTGGTATACGGGTGTGCCGGCGCGTCCAGCACGGCTTGCGTTGGCCCTTCTTCCACGATCCGGCCAGCATACATCACCGCTACCCGATCACAAAGCTGTGCGACGACACCGAAGTCATGAGTGATGAAGATGATCGCCAGCCCCCGTTCGCGGCGGAGGTCATCCAGGAGAGACAAAATCTGCGCCTGCACGGTCACGTCCAGTGCTGTGGTCGGTTCGTCCGCGATGATCACGTCTGGTTCATTGGCGAGCGCCATGGCGATGCCAACGCGCTGGCGCATGCCGCCGGACATTTCGTGGGGATAGTCGTCGACGCGGCTCTTGGCGTTTGGAATGCGCACGTCATTGAGCAGCTCGATGGCTCGCGCGCGGGTTTCTGCTTTCGACAGGCTGTCATGCGACCGGATCGCCTCAGCAAGCTGCTGACCCACGCGATAGAGCGGGTGCAATGTGGAAAGCGGATCCTGGAAGATATACGCGACCCGGTCGCCACGCTTTTGGCGGAGCGACTCGTAGGGCGCGCCGATCAGGTCCTCGCCCTGAAAGCGCACTGCGCCGCCCGTGATCACGCCGGGAGGAGACGCAACCAACCCCATGACCGACAATGCCGTAACCGACTTGCCCGAACCCGACTCGCCAATGACGCCTAGGCATTCGCCGGGCTTGACCGCGAGTGACACGCCGTCCACTGCGCGGAGATTTCGCTTGCCGACGTGGAACTCTGTATGCAGGTCCTGAATCGCCAGAAGGTCGTCGGTGGTCGGCGGGACATCGCCATGACGCTTGACCAGCGTCGTGGCGCGCGGGCGGGACAACGCACCCGAGCGCAGGCGCGGGTCAAGGGCGTCCCGCACACCGTCACCCAAGAGGTTGATCGACACGACGATCAGGAAGATCATCAGTCCGGGCACGATGGAGGTATGGGGATGCGAGATCATCGCGGAACGCGCCTCGCCCAGCATGGAGCCGAGATCGGCCTGAGGCGGCTGGCTGCCGAGGCCGAGGAACGAAAGGCCGGCAGTTTCCAGGATCATCCAGCCGACAGTGGTGGACATCGCGATGACTATGACTGGCAGGACGTTGGGCAGAAGCTCGGTCAGGACAATGCGGGTATGGCCCATGCCCGCGAGCCGTGCGGCGTCGACGAACTCGCGACCGGCCAGTCCCACGGTGATGCCGCGGATGTTTCGGGCAAAGAAGGGAACGTTGACTGCGGCGACGGCAATCAGCGCATTCATCAGGCCGGGGCCGAGGGCTGCGACAATGGCCAACGCCAGCAGGATGTACGGAAAGGCCATCAACATGTCGACTCCGCGCATGACAATGTTGTCGGTGCGTCCGCCGAAGTACCCGGCAAATATCCCGATGGCCGAGCCAATGGCCGCCGCTATCAGCGCGGCAGCGATTCCGACGGCAAGAGACAGGCGCGTACCGTGCAATAGGCGGCTCAGAAGGTCGCGGCCGAGATGGTCTGTGCCCAGGAGATGGCCTTCTGCAAAGGGCCGCATGAATCGGTCGGCGGTCGCGGTCACGTCCGGATCGTGCAGCGGCAGCAGCGGAATGTTCAGGACCAGAATCAGGATCGCCATGATGACAACCGCGCCCAAGGCCGCCAGCCGGTTGCGGAACAGCAACGTGAGAAAGGCGCTCATGTCTTGATCCTCGGGTCCAGCAGCATTTGGGCCACGTCCACCGCGATGTTGAACAGCACATAGCAGGCCGCGACGAAGACGACTCCGCCCTGAACCACAAGGAGATCGCGAGCCAGAATGGCATCGACCAGCATCCGCCCCACACCGGGCCATTGAAAGACGATCTCGATATAGACTGCGCCGGACAGGACAAAGCCCGCCTGAATGCCCAGAACGGGCAAGATCGACACCATTGCAACCCGCAGGGCGTGGCCCATGATCACGCGCCGTTCCGGCACGCCGTTGGCACGGGCAGTACGGACAAAATCCTGTCGCAGTACTTCAAGCATGGCCGAGCGGCTGAGCCGCGCGACCACGCCAGTCGCCACGGCGGCTAGCGCCAGAGCAGGCATGATCAGATGGCGGATCAGGTCGGAAAGGTCGCCGCCGCCATAGATCGCATACATGCCGCTGACCGGCAGCCACCGCAGGTGCACCGCGAACAGCAGGATCATCATCATGCCAAGAAAGAAGGATGGCACCGAAATGCCAATCAGCACGACGAAAGTGATGGCCTTGTCGGCGAAGCCGTACTGGCGGGCGGCTGAGATGACCCCGGCAAGGATGCCGAAGATCGAGCAGAGCACGAAACTGGTGCCGGACAGGATCATCGTCGCGTTGAACCGTTCCAGCACCTCGTCGATGACGGGGCGGTTAAGCGAGAAGGAACGCCCGAAATCTCCGGTCAGCATATTTCCCAGCCAGATGAAGTACCGCTGCACCATGGGCTTGTCGAGACCCAGGTCCCGGTTCAGTTTTTCGACATTCTCGGGAGTGGCGTAGGAGCCGAGGATCGCGGTCGCCGGATCGCCGGGGATCAGTGACATGATCAGGAAAACTATGATGGTGATGCCGAATAGCACCGGCACTGCCGAGATCAGCCGTTTCAGGATGTAGCCGCCCATCTGAAGCTCTCCCGGGAAAAGTCTCTACTAGGAAACGTACCAGGAATCTCCGAAAATTTGTTGCTCGGCGGAGAATCCCCCGCCGAGCGGCATTGTCGCGTCAGTTCTTGATGACGCCTTGCAGATGCAACAGGAACGACGGCTCAAGTCCGAAATTCTCGACCCGATCGCTGGTCACGGCGTTCTGCTTCCAGTTGGCGACAAAGACCCAGGGTGCGTCTACCTGCACAATGGTCTGCATCTCACGATAAAGCTGCGCGCGTTCGTCCTGATCGGTTGCCGTGCGGGCGGCCTCAAGCAGCTCGTCGACCTTCGCGTTGGCATAATATCCCGAGTTGAAGCCACCTTTGTCTGGCCACGCTTCGGAGCGCAATGCCAAGTAGGGCAGCGTGTCCGGGTCGTTGGTCATCCAAGCCATTTCGGCCATGTCGGCCTTGCCTTCCAATCCAGGGTTCACTTCGCCCAGAAACGTGTTCCATTCGTAGGTTTCGATCTTGACCTCAAAGCCCACGGCTTGAAGGTCGGCCTGAATTGCGGTTCCCATGGGGACCGGATCCAACATGCCTGATCCACCCTCGGTGACATAGAAGGTCAGTTCTGCCCCGTCGGCCCCGGCTTCGGCAATCAACGCCCTGGCTTTTTCAGGGTCGTAGGGATACGGATCCAGAGCATCGTTATAGGCCCAAGCGAATGCGGGCGGTGTCGGGCCTGCAGCAACGGTCGCGGTGCCTTCGAGCACATCGTTCACGATCGCTTCCTTGTTGATTGCGTAGTTGGCCGCCTGACGTACGCGCTTGTCGGCAAACGGGCCTTCCTTGGCGTTCAGGATAAGGAACCAGACATGCGGTCCGGCCTGCTCGACAATGGAAAAACCGTCACCCGAGAACTGGCCCAAGGAGGTGGGCGGAACCTCGACCATCAAGTCGATGCCGCCTGCCAGCATTTCGGCCACACGGGTGTTGGAGTCGGTGATCGGGCGAAACACGACGGCCTGGGTGCCAGCAGCATTTTCCCAATAGGCATCATTGCGTTCGAGCACCACGGCTTCGTTCGAACGCCATTCGGCGAACGTGAACGGACCGGTGCCAACAGGGTTGCGACCGAAGTCCATGCGATGTGCCTCTACAGCGGCAGGCGAAACAATGAGGCCGGTCGGATAGGCCAGATTCGACAGGAACGGCGCGTAGGGCGCGTTCAACGTGAACTTGACGGTCATGTCATCGACGACCTCGGTTGCATCCACGGCTCCAAAGAAGAAGCTTAAGGGGAACGGGCCGGTGTCGTGATAGGGATGATTCTCGTCCAGCATCCGGTCGAAATTGAACTTTACTGCCTCGGCATTGAAGGGTGTGCCATCGTGGAAGCTGACACCGTCACGCAGGGTGAAGGTATATTCGGTACCGTCTTCGCTAATGTCCCAGCCAGTTGCCAGCGCCGCCTCGACTTCGAGCGTGCCGGACTTGTAACGGGTGAGTCCTTCGTAGACATTCACGAGAATCCGGAAATCGTTGACTGCCGTGACCGCAGCCGGATCAAGCGATTTCGGCTCCGCAACCTGACCGACAATCAGTACGCCGGGAGGCGTTTGAGCCATGGCGCGTTCCGGCATTCCGGAGATGAGAGCAACCGCTCCGGCAGCTGCAAGAAACAGACCCCTGCGGGTCCATGGCATGAGATTCATCTGAGTTCTCCTTGTTGGATTTCTGTCGCGATAATTATCATGATAAATTGCAATTGTCAATTTATCATGATAATTTCCATGGAACTACTTTGGTGAGACATGACCTTTTCGATTCTCGCACGTGATCCTGAAACCGGGGCGATAGGTGGCGCCGCGGCGACCGGCAGTCTTTGCGTTGGCGGCTGGGTGCTGCGCGGCGATCTCGCGGCCGGCATGTCCGCCAGCCAGGGAGCGGCGCCCTCGACCTTTTGGGGAGAGGACGTGCTTCAATGCATGCATGACGGATCGGATGCCAGTCGCGCGGTGGGCCTTGTAACGTCTAGAGACCAAGGACGCGAACACAGGCAGCTTTCGGCACTCGACATGAATGGCGGTACCGCCGCCTTTACAGGTGCCGAAAACCAGGAAACGAAAGGGATCATTGAGTTCACTGGCGGCATTGCCGCGGGAAACATGCTGGGCGGCAAAGACGTCTTGCCAGCTATGGTGGACGGGTTCGTCCGGTCGGATCTGGCGTTCGGAGCACGATTGCTGGCCTCTCTATCTGCGGCCCGTGACGCGGGCGGGGACTACCGCGGTCTGTTGTCAGCGGCCCTCCTCGTGCTGCATTCAGACCACCCGCCCCTCACGCTGCGAATCGACCACCATTCTGACGACCCGGTCGGTGCATTGAAGCAACTCTATCTGAGGGCCACTACTGGCGACTATGCCAAACTTGCGCAGCAGGTGCCGGTATCTACAGACAGGGAGCGGGTGCTTGACTGACTGGCGCACATGGCTGCCATGTTGGCAGAACTGCCGCAGTGCGCCGATCCCGGCCCCGGCTTGACCGACTGCATGCTGGTGCGGGCCGAGCCCGCGCCGACTGGAAGGGCGACCGATGCCGGAATCAACGCCGCATCATTTCGTGCCGGTGGCGGGCTTGTCTCGTGAAGATCAGGCATCGCGGCCGTGGGAAGCGCAAAATTCCGTGCTTGTCTTTGGGCACCACTACGGACGGCGGCGCCGCATTCTGAGAATTGGTGGGCAATTCAAGCTGAAATTCGTCCCAGGGCCGACGGGTCTTCGGCATGGCCAACCAAGTCCCGGGATGCAAGGCGCCCATCGTGTCAGCAGGCTTGGGGCTTTCTGCTGCGGGCGTCTCAGGGTGCAGTCCGGGCGCGGCAGAGTCCGATCACCGGAGCATACTTGAGATCGGGATATTGAGCGAAGTACCGCTCCTCGACCTTGTGCGGCTCGAGATTGTCGACGTCATCATATCCCAGATTGGCGAGAATGCCGGGCAGGTCGGGAGGTACAAAGCTGGACAGCCAAGGCTCGCCGCGTCGTGCGACAAAGGCCGTCGCTCGCGTCAGCAGGGGTTGGGCTTCTTCGGGAACCCACTCGGCATCTGCAAGATAGTCGAAGACCACGGTCGTGCCGGGCGCCATTTCACGGGCAATGGAAGCCAAAGTGTTCCTGACCGTGTCCCGGTCGAGATAGTAGGTGACGCCAAACCATGAGATCACTGCGGGGCGCGAGAAATCGAACCCTTCACGGGCAAGCGCATCCTGCAGGCGTTCCGCGGTCAGGTCGGCCTGCACGTAGCGGACTGAATTCGGAACTTCCATCCCGGCGGAGCGCATGCGACTAAACTTGCTGTCCTGCGTTGCCTTCTGATCCAGTTCGTAGAGCGTGAGACGATCCATCAGGTCGGGGCGGCGAAACGCGAAAGTGTCGTACCCCGCTCCGATGATGACATACTGATCCACGCCCTCTGCCATTGCCGCCTCAAGACAGTCCTCGCCGAACCGCGCACGTGTGAAGATGGCAGGCAGGATCGGTCGCAAGTTCCGGAGCAGCCCGTCCTTGACCAGCAGCAGGAGAATTCGGCTGGAGAGGATCGTGCGCCAGAGCCGTCCGCACATGGCGTAGGCGTACCGGTCTTCAAATACGGGGGAGATCGCTGAGCGTGTATGATCCGCCCGGGCCACCGCCACGAGTTCGGCGGTTTTGCTCGGGGTCTTGTTCTCGCGTGCGGGCATGTGTTTTCTCTTCCGTTCGTTGGCGAACTTACGCTCCCGCGTTGCCCAAAACCAGTTCTGATTTCAGGACCGTTTCGAGAAGTTGGCGCGTACGATTGGGCATACCGTGCGCGGCGGCTGATGCCAGTTGGTCGTTCAAAGGCGTGCCAGGCAATTCCGTTCCGGTCGCCGCCGGATCGAAGAGCTCGAAGCAGGATCATGCGTCAAGAGAATCAGAATCGAGCCCGCTGGTTGCCCCGAACATTCTACTTCGGCACTTGTCGCGGCTGGCAATCTCCATGGATCGGCTTGAACGCCTCCGGGAACAAGCCGCCCAGGAAACGGTACACAATACGAAAAGCGTCATCGCGATTGAATGACCGCGGGTGGACCATGAAGTCTGTCCACATGCCTTCGAGCAGGGCAAGAACGCCCAGCGTTGCATCATTGATGAGTTCGGAGCGGTCCGCGCCCTTGTGAATGGTGTCGACTGCGGCAAAACTGTCGGAAATCAGCTTTCGCAGTTTCCGGTCTCGCGTGTTGCTGTATTTGCCGATTGTCGCGTTGCGATGCGCCTCGCCGCGCAGGGCGTGCCAGATCGCGACCGATTTTTTGTTCATGAGCTGCGGGCCGAGATCGGCGCGGACCACGGCAAGCACCGTCGCAGCCGGACCGTTCGCCGCGTCGGTCAGCTGCCGTTCCATCTCGTCGTAATACCGCTCGGAAAACAGCTTGGCCGCCGCACCGATCAATGCGTCCTTGCTGCCGAAATGCAGATGTATCATGCCGCGCGACACACCGGCGCGGGCGATGATCTTGCTGACGGTTGCCTCAGAGATCCCGTTTTCGGCCAGCGCGTCCAGCGTCGCCTCGATCAGCAGCAGCTTGCTGCGCTCGGGGTCGCGCTCCGGCAGCCGTTTCTTCGGCGCCTTACCGGGATCGATTTCTTTGGGGCTTATATACATGACTGAAATCCTTCAGCCGCATACCGTTCCGCGTCCTCGTCCGGCAACCCGGCGCGATAGTCTTCAAGAACACCCTCGAACGCACCGGGACGGCTCTTGGAGCCGATGACCCACCCGGCCACCGCCACAAGGCGATGGAGAATGTTCCGTGCCGCGTTGACATCGCGGCAACTTTGCGGACCTTGTGCGCTACATTCCCGCCGGCACTCGCAGCCTTGCGGTTCAGTTGTTGAATG
>JAJEFO010000002.1 GCA_022820365.1 Silicimonas sp. | reverse complement strand
GCATGAGGGCGAGGCGTTGCCTTTCCGATCTCGGCAACAGAATTTGAGGGCCACGGCTCTGCGGAACCGCCCCGCTGAAGGGGCAAACATGACGCGGCGTCCGGGATTGGCGCATCTGCACGGCGAGAAGCGTTGGCCACTGCGACGACCCGTGAAATCAATACGAAGCCACGAAGTGACTTTCGTGCATAATTCCCATACGAAGGCATGGCTGCCGTCGTTGGTAATGGCAATCTCATGCGGCTTTGCGATTCCTGCTGTACCAACCGGCACACACGCCAGTCGCTCCCCGGAAGTGGCGTCGAAAGCTGACAGGCTGACGTTGCCCTTGACGGTTGCAAGTATCCGTTCTCTTGTCCGCACCGAATTGCTCCTGCCTCTCAAAACTGACCCGACGAGCTACGCAATGTGCGTCGCGAAAGGTGCAGTATCAGAGAGCCTGATCATTTCACGCAACATAGCTTCGGTCATCTCCGCCTTTCGTTCAGAGAAACTCGGATCGAACCAAAGATTGTACATCTCGTGCGGGTCGGCGTCGCGGTCATACAACTGCCCGCCCTCCATTCCCTGCCAGACGGTAAAGCGCCAGTTGTCCTGGATGAAAGTTCTCGTGCGCAGCCCTTTCTCGGTACCCAGATGGGCGCCAAGTTCATCCTCTTCGACCAGGATCCCCTTGCGCTCCGCACGGTCAGGGCGTTCGGCAAGTGCCATGACATCCAACCCTTGATTGCCATTGTTGGCCGCGAGCCCTGCGCGAGCTAGAATGCTGGCACCAATGTCGACCGCACTTGCGAGCACTTCGCTGCGAGCAGCATCCGGCCGATCAGGATCAGACCAGATGAACGGCACACGAAGCACGCCGTCATAGTGGAACCCATGCTTCAGCATCAGTCCGTGATCGCCCATGAAGTCGCCGTGGTCCGAGGTGAAGATCACGACCGTGTCTTCCAGAATTCCCCGGTCATCAAGAAACGCCATTAGCCGGGACACGGCGTCGTCTACCATCGCGATCATTCCATAGGTCAACGCGATCATCTGGCGCGTATCTTCCGGTCCGGCGCAGAACGGAGCTGCGCCCCGAACGGATGCGCTGCCTTCAAGGTACTCTTGTCGCAACCGGGTCAGCAAAGCGGGTTCGTTTGGATCAACTGACCCAAAGCTCGGCGGCAATTCCACGTCATCTGGATTGTACATATCGAAGTACTTTCCCGGAGGAGTGAACGGGTGGTGCGGATCGGTGAAAGAGCAGTGCAGAAAAAACGGTTCGCCATCACCTGCTTGCACGTGATGGTCGATGAACTCCTCTGAGGTCTCCGCAATGTAGCTGGTTGGATGGAGTTCCTCGGGCATAGCCGTACGCCACGACTGCGGAGCAGTTAGATTCGGGGACGGAAGGGCATTGCCTGACCCACGCAACGCGTCTGGATCATCCGTGCGTGCAGCCAGCCAACTGGTATAGTGGCCATGCACATTGTCCCCATGTCCATTGGCGAACCGCACGTAGTCGAACCCATAATACGGTGTTTCTGGGCCGTCGCGGTCCGGTGTCTCACGCCACATCGGGATCAATTCCGCCTCATAATCAGGCCCTACCCGACGCCCTTTCGGAGCGTCTTCCAAAGTCTCGGGTGGTGGCGCTCCGATGCAATTGCGCTCGAAAATGTCTCTGTCGTGCAATTCGTGGCCGACGATGTTCTGCAGATGCGATTTCCCGACCAGTCCCGTACGATAGCCTGCGGCTCGGAGAATGTCCACGAAAGTCACGGATTCGCGGTCAAGCGGTATGCCATTATGGCGAGTACCATTCACGCTTGGCATGCGTCCAGTCATGATTGCGGCCCTGTTCGGCATGCAGATCGGACAGGCCACGTAAAACCTGTCAAATGCAGTTCCTCTTGCAGCGAGGCCGTCGATAGCCGGGGTGCGCAGCAATTGGTTGCCGTAACAGCCCAAGTGGTCGGCGCGTTGCTGATCTGTCGTAATGAACAGGAAGTTCGGTCGCTCGACCAAGAGTCCCCCGTGATTTTTGTTGCTCAAGAAATTGTCCCTGGTGCTTGCCATATCATGCTTCGCGCCCCGATTGCGACAAGGCGACCTCTCCTGCCTTGCATTGTATCAGAGCATGCGGCTCGAGCCGCTTGTGCCCGGAGTAGCCCGACGCAAGGATCGCATCCGGTGCTCTTGAGTTTGCCTCGCAAGAATCTCATGTATCCGCCCCATTTCATCGACACCAAATTGGACGTCAGTCGTGGCATCATGGCCAATTCCCCCGACCCAGGTTCGTCCGTCTGCGCGGGCTGTTCTCGGTCATGACGACATCAGGATGCCGGCTCAGCACATTCTCGACCGCCCGGTGCACCGGCAATCCCAAGGACACCTGACGTTACCAAGAGATCCGCCTGACGGCGTGATCGCACATACCTCCCAAAGGTTTCGCTTGAGTTTTTCGAAAATTGCCTCAGACTCCGACCAGCATTGGACGTCAAGCCGTCTGCCTCACGTTGGCATTCGTCTTGGTTTTTTTCGCTGCTCAAAGACTGGCCCGGATTATCCGGGCGAGAATACCAAAGGAAAACTACCATGCCTACTGGCACCGTGAAGTGGTTCAATACCCACAAAGGTTACGGGTTCATCGCGCCCGACGAAGGCGGAAAGGACGTGTTCGTTCACGTTTCTGCCGTGCAAAAGGCCGGATTGACCGGATTGAGCGACAATCAGAAGGTCGAATACGAGTTGGCCGAAGGCCGGGACGGCCGCCAGATGGCGGACGAACTGAAGGCCATCTGACGAGTCAGCACTAACGCTGTATGTGTTCATGAATCCGCCGATGCGCAAGTCTCCGGCGGATTCATGATTATTCTGGATAGCGTTCTGCGCGCTGCATACATGAGGGAACGGTGCCGCTCGAACCCGTTCGCTCACCTTCCGCAACATTGCGCCTGGCCTTTCCCTGCGGACGTTGGGTCTGCAAACGCGCTTTGCTTGGACAGGTGGCGCCGCGATGCGCACCGCCGCACTCGCGGTCTAACGCTGCCGATCCCGAATCGAAAATGAATTTTGCATGTTCCGAACGAGCGAGTCGTGGACAACGGTCAGCAGAAAGCCATCAGCGAATCAGGCTTTCGAATTCCCTCCACTCCCCCTTTGACATTCCGGACACCTCTTGCGTCACGTTCTCTCCCGCCAGCATCCGGCGGACGCAGTCGAGCGCCTTTGCCGAGAGGGTCGCGCCGCCCGTTCGATAATCCTCGAACGCCCTGTAGGCGAATGGGACCCAGTCGGCGACCAGCCTGCAGATTTCTTCCGCGTAGACGCGAATTTCGTATTGCGCGTGTGCATCCGCCCTCAACCGCAAAAAATGGAAGAGGTTGTGCAAGTCCGTCTTCCAGTACCACTGGGTATAGACGTTTGCGGGCAGGTTCATGCGCGCGAGCTCCCTGGCCAGCCCCATCTGGCCATCTTGGGAGATCATCTGCTCATAGTGGTCGTAGCAGCGCATGGAATCGGCCTTCAGGAATTCCAGCACGCGGCCGGCCTCCGCGCCTGTCAGCGCCTCTCCACGGCCCTGGCTGTTGACGGTCGATTGCGCGGCAAGATCGTCTGGGCTCGGGATATAGAACTCACGATCCAGGATCGAATAGCGCGCCGAATACTCGTTCACGTTGGCTGTGCGGTGACGAATCCACTGGCGCGCAACGAACACGGGCAGCTTCACGTGCAGCTTGATCTCGCACATCTCGAAGGGGGTCGAATGCGAATGGCGCATCAAGTAGCGAATCAGGCCTTCATCATTGGAAACCGATTTCGTCCCCCTGCCGTAGCTCACGCGAGCCGCCTGTGTGATCGCAGCGTCGTCACCCATGTAGTCGACAACCCGGACAAATCCGTGGTCCAGAACCGGGTAGATCGTGTAGAGATGATCCTCCATTCCTGGTGCCGTTACGCGCAACGTCGACTGCTTCGCCGCCCGCATCTCGGCAATTTCACTTTCAGGGTTCTGGATCGCGTCCTCTGCCATGCGCTCGTTCGTCTCATTCAATTCATCGGACACTCGCAGCATAATGGGGTCTCGTCCCATCACAACATGCGAAGGGACATCGTGGGCCTTTTTTCAGCGTCCAGCCAGCAACTGCCTCGAAATCGCGCAGGACTCGGTTCCGGACCCGTCAGCGACATGCATGGACACGCCCCGAAGGTTCGGTGTTGAGTGCGCCCCGCAATCCGTTAGGTTGCCCGCAAACGAAAGGAGTGACTCATATGGGAATCGAATACCTGCACACGATGGTGCGCGTGAAGGATCTCGAGAATTCCAAGGCTTTCTACGAGCTGCTGGGCCTCGAGGAGACACGGCGGATCGAAAACGAGGACGGACGGTTCACGTTGGTGTTCCTGTCGCCTTCAGGGCAGGAAAACGCAGATGTCGAACTCACCTACAACTGGGATGGTGACGACGGGCTGCCCTCGGACAGCAGGCATTTCGGGCATCTCGCTTACCGGGTCGATGACATCTACGAGACATGCCAGCACCTGATGGACAACGGCGTCACGATCAACCGCCCTCCACGTGACGGTCACATGGCCTTTGTTCGCTCGCCCGACAATGTTTCGATCGAGTTGCTTCAACGAGGCGAGCGCCTGCCTCCGGCCGAGCCGTGGGCGAGCATGGAGAATGTCGGGCACTGGTGATCGGCGGCACGATCTTCGCACGGGCATGGCACTGCTTGCGAATGCGCCCTGTGCCGGGGAAAGCCCCCGAACTGAATGCGCACGTGCCCTGCCACTCCGCCTCGGGCCAGATGCGTTGCTTGTGACGTCAACTTGATTCGTTTGCGAATGACGTCGGAGTTGGCGGTGTCCAGTTGAATGCGGGGCCGGGAGAAGCCCTTCGAGAGCCGAACCCTGCTATCCGGGTTGTCCGGGAGCTGCCCCTTGAACCTTGATGCGTGCAATCAAGGAAACGAAACGATCGGGAGGCTCCGCCTTCCCGCTGACCCACGCGTACAGATCCTGATCGTTCTCGCAAAGCAGGTCTTCATAGAGATCGAGTTTGGATGCGCCAAGTGCCTCGCCGGATTCATCCCAAAATCGACCCAGGATCAGATCCATTTCCCGGGTGCCTCGTCGCCACGAACGAATTCCCAGCCGACGAAGTCGAGTGTCACGACTCTCTTTCATGCACCTTCGTCGGCAACCTGGCCAAGGCGCTTCTCGAGAACACCGAGACGCGCAACGGAACGCTGCATCTCTGATCTGAGCATACGCATTTCGTGCAAGAGCTCGCTCATTCGGACAGACCCTGCCTCGGAGTCCGCGCCGACGCCCTGCCCTTCACCAGTCAGCAGCCAGGAAATCGACACGTCCAGCACGCCCGCCAGCATCTGGAGCCTGTTCGCTCGCGGCTCACGCAGGTCGTTCTCCCAACCCTCCAATGTCTTCAAGGAAACGCCGAGACGGCGGGCGAGCGCCTTTTGCGTCATGCCTTGGGCACCCCTTGCTGCGGCAAGCCTGTCGCCGAAAGTGGCGGCGTCCTCTGCAAACCAGTTCTTCCCGCCGTTGTCTTCCATGATGCCCTCAATCCGCTTGTGAACCGCAATGTCACCTTCTATCACGATTGCGCCTCAGTTCCATCCGGTGACGACCATGCCGCACTTTTCCGCGACACTCGACGGTGTCAAACCGTCGCCAACGGTTGCCCTGACGGGTCTCGTTGCCGCGCTGAAGGCACAAGGCCGCGAAATCATCAGCCTAGGGGCCGGGGAACCAGACTTTCCCACGCCGCAGCACATCTGCGAAGCGGGAAAGAACGCCATCGACTCCGGCCGCACGCGCTACACTGCCGTGGACGGGATCGCCGAACTGAAGGAAGCGGTTGCCGCCAAGTTCGCCCGGGACAATGATCTCGCATATGGGCCGGAACAGATCATCGTGGGCACGGGCGGCAAGCAGGTGCTGTTCAACGCCCTGATGGCGACACTGAACCCCGGTGATGAAGTGATCATACCCGCACCCTATTGGGTCAGCTATCCCGACATGGTGCGACTCGCCGGCGGCACGCCGTCAATCGTCGAGACACGGGTCGAGGACGGATTCAGGATCTCGCCCCCACAACTCGACGCAGCAATCACGTCCCGGACGAAGTGGCTGATCTTCAACGCACCATCCAACCCGACGGGGGCCGGGTACTCGCCCGATCAACTGAAAGCCCTTACGGACGTGCTGGAGCGGCATCCGAATGTTTGGATCCTGAGTGACGACATCTACGAACATATCGCCTTTCCGGGATACACGTTCTCGACTCCGGCCCAAGTAGCCCCCGCGCTCTTCGACCGCACGCTGACTGTGAATGGCGTCTCAAAGGCCTATGCGATGACCGGCTGGCGAATCGGCTATGCCGGCGGCCCGGTCGATCTGATTTCCGCAATGCGCACCATCCAGTCGCAATCGACGACAAACCCGTCTTCGGTCAGCCAGTGGGCTGCCGTCGAAGCGCTGAACGGGCCGCAAGATTTCCTGGCAAGTGCTGTCACAACCTTCCTCCGACGCCGAGATCTTGTTGTGGCCGGATTGAATGCGGCGGACGGCGTATCATGTCCGGTGCCCGATGGAGCATTCTACGTCTATCCTTCGATCGCCGGGTGTACCGGCAAGACCACGGCGGGTGGCACGGTGATCGAAACGGATGAGGATTTCTGTTCCGCGCTTCTTGAGGAGACCGGGGTTGCGACGGTCTTTGGCGCCGCGTTCGGGGTCTCGCCCAATTTCCGGATAAGCTACGCCGCCTCGGATGAGCTATTGACCAAGGCAATGGACCGCATCCAGGACTTCTGCGCCAAACTGGCATGAGCGAGCTGCTTTGGACGTCCGCCTGAGACACGCCGGCGCGAACAAGGCCATACGACTTCCGGAGGTCGGTCAATCGGCTCCCACTCGACGACCACGCAGCCGTCCGCACGAGTCGTCCGATCACTGGATGTCCCGCCCATGCGGCGAGATCATGGCACTGAACCGATCCGGTCCCCGCGCCATGTCGAATGCGACCTCGTCGGCTCTGGCCTCGATGGCATGCTGCGGAAGAACGGCAGAAGTCCCTATTCCCAGGCCGTCACTGCGCCCTGCACACCCCTCCAAGCCCCAGCGACAAGCTCCCTGCCGAGGACGCGCTCAGGGTTTGTCGGCGGCGGCATTCTCACGCCGACAAGCGGCGTGAACCCGAAACGACCATAGTAAGGCGCATCCCCAACAAGCATCACCCTTTCCCAGTCCCTGGCTTTCGCGAGTGCCCCTTCGATCAGAAGTCCGCCTACGCCTTCGCCCTGCCTCGTCGGATGAACGGCGACAGGCCCGAGGAGCAGGGCCGATGTGCCGCCCACCTTCACCGGCCAGAACCGTATCGCGCCACCGAGGATGCCGTCCTGGTCCCGCGCCGTGAGACAAAGATTACGCACGGGATCAGTGCTGTCGCGCAATCGGTATGACGAAAGGGCCTCGCGCCCCGGCGCAAAGCTGAGATCGAAGAGGGCCTCAACCTCCCACCAATCCTCTTCCGTTTCGACGTTAAGCTGCACCGCCCGACCCCGGCAATTCCCTATGGAGCGCCCGTAACACATGCGTTAGGCGGTGCACAAATTGGGGCTTATATACATGACTGAAATCCTTCAGCCGCATACCGTTCCGCGTCCTCGTCCGGCAACCCGGCGCGATAGTCTTCAAGAACACTCTCGGACGCACCGGGACGGCCCTTGGAGCCGATGACCCACCCGGCCACCGCCACAAGGCGATGGAGAATGTTCCGTGCCGCGTTGACATCGCGGCAACTTTGCGGACCTTGTGCGCTACATTCCCGCCGGCACTCGCAGCCTTGCGGTTCAGTTGTTGAATG
>JAJEFO010000013.1 GCA_022820365.1 Silicimonas sp. | reverse complement strand
CGTTCCGGCCGCAAGGGCGGCCGCCAGCTGCTCGCGGAGCCCCTCTGCATCGGCCTCCACATCCCGGAGCGTCGCCACGTCGCCCTGCAGCCGGTCCCGGTCCGCCGCCAGCCGGGCGACCTCGGCCTGCGCGTCGTCCCGCTCGGTCTCGGCCCGCCCCAGCAGGCCCTCCGCAAGGTCGAGCTTCGCGATCACCTCGGCGAGCCTGGCGTCCAGCTCCGCCTCGACCGCGTTCGCCGCCGCCAGCAGCGTGAGCGTCTCCTCGGCCCTCTTCCGCTCCTCTTCGAGCCTGAGCGACAGCGCGGTCAGCTCGGCCTGCGAGTTCCTCAGCCTCTCGCGCAGCGCCTCCGCGATCGCCGCCTCCGCGAGCCGCGCGGCCTCCTTCGCGTCAAGTTCCGCACGCGCGCTTTCGGCCTGCGCCAGCAGCTCCCTGATGACCGCGGCATCGGCCTCGGCGACGCTTCGGGCCTTGCCCAGGTCGGACTGGACAAGGGCCAGCGCCGCCGCGGTCTCCGCCTCGGCGGCTTCCGACCGCTCGAGCGCCGCCAGCGAATCCGCCAGGGACGCGTCGCGCGCCTCGACGTCGGCCAGGGCACGGGCCAGCAGCGCCGCCGTCTCGGCATCCTCGATCCACATGTCCTGAGCACGAAGTGACTCGGCGTCTTGGAGCGCGACCTCACGCTGGGCCTGGAACCGGTCAACGAGATCGGTGCCAGCCTCGAGAACGACCATGCCTGGACTGCGGAATTCCGAAAACGGGCGTCCGCCCGGCAGCTGCAGGTCGTGCACATTGATTTCGACAGTCCAGCCGTCGTCCCCGTAGACCGCAACGGCGTTGCCGAACGCCGGAACGATCTCGCCTCTCTTCAGGAGCTGGCCAACCAGAATGTATCCGTCGCCACGGCCGATTTCGTGATAGAACGCGACGGGAAGGGTCACGGACGCTGCGAATTCGCCGTAGTAGCTTGCACCAGGCCCGTCGCGCCGGATCTCCTCGGTGGTGAGGGTAAGTTCAACGACCCTGAACCCGTCCCCGAGTTCGGCCTCGACCAGGCCCCCGATGTCCGGGGCTTCATCGGGATTGGCCGTGGCCTGGAAGGTCGTCAGGAGAACGGCGATGAGCTGGGCCGAAAGGTATCTCATGGGGTCTGCGCTATGTCTGGGGGGAACGGGATCAAGTCATATTTGGCCACGAAAACGAATGCAAGCTGGCGCATGGCTCCGGGCCTTCCCGCGAAGCCGCTCAATACTCAGGGCAATGCGCGAAGAAGTCGAGCATCCCTGCAAGAACGTCCTCGATTGAAGGGTCGTCGATGTCCTTGTGAAGCACCAGCCGGATCGCGCCGGTCGAGCCGCCGCCCACGACGACACCGCAACCGGCCATGTGCGCGCGGAACGCGTCGTTCAGCCCGCCACGTGGCGTGAGAAAAACCATGTTGGTCGATTGCTCGACCATGCCCGCACCGGCCTCTTCCAGCATGGCAGCAAGGCGCGCCGCCCTGAGGTGATCCTCGGCAAGCCGCTCCACATTGTGTTCGAGCGCGTAGAGGCCGGCTGCCGCCAGCACGCCTGACTGCCGCATGCCCCCTCCCAACATCTTCCGATACCTTCGCGCGCGCTCGATGAGGTCCGACGGCCCGGTCAGCACCGAGCCCGCAGGCGTTCCAAGGCCCTTTGAGAGGCAGAGCGAGACGGTGTCGACAAGATCGGACAGATCCTGCTCGGCGCAGCCGAGGGCCGTGACCGCGTTAAAGAAGCGCGCGCCGTCCAGATGGACCGAAAGGCCGGCGGAACGGGCTGCGTTGGCGGAGGCTGCGATGCGATCCAAGGGCACCGCCTTCCCGTTGTGCGTGTTCTCGAGCCCGACCAAGCGGCTTACAGGCATGTGGCTGTCGTCTGGTTTCACTTCTGCGGAGATTCGGTCAGGCGACAGGCCGCCGTCGGCCTCGACCTGTATCGAGCAGATGGCGATGCCGCCCAGAACCGAACTTCCGGCCGCCTCGTAGGCCGCAACATGATATCCGCGACCGACAATCACTTCCTCCCCACGCCCGCAATGGGCAAGCAGCGCCGTCAGATTGCCCATCGTTCCGCTGGAGACGAACAAGGCCGCTTCTTTCCCCAGCCGTTCAGCGGTCCTTTCCTCAAGGCGATTGACGCTGGGGTCTTCGCCGTAGACGTCGTCGCCAAGCTCGGCTTCGTACATCGCGCGGCGCATGCCTTCGTCCGGCTGAGTGACAGTGTCGCTTCGCAGGTCCACGCGCGGCGCATTCGATCCCGTCACCAGGGGAGTGCTCGTGTGATCGCTCATGAGACTTCCGGAGCCTGGTGCCGGGGATGCAAGCCGGAACCGGTCTTGGGCGAATGGTTGGGGTTGGGTTGAATGTCGGTCTCCTTTCTGTGCAGGTCAGCATGGGCCTTCGGGCTTCCGTCCAGTCCCGTCAGGGAGGGAGCGCCGACATACCCTGGGAGCGAATGCTCCAACTCTGGTTCCTTCAGGTTAGTCCCCCTGCGTCAGGTTTGGAACGCTATGAACCGGGAGTCCATTGCCAAGGCGCGATCAGAGGTTGTGGACTTCACGCTCCGCATTCCACGTCGCCTGCGTCCTGTCTGGAATCTTGGCTTTCAGCCGGTCGACCGTGTGCTGATGCGCCGGGTCATTGAAGAGGTTCGTCATTTCGAGCGGGTCGGTCTCCAGGTCGTATAGTTCGCCCGCGCCGGAAATCAGGTCGATTGTGATCCTGTGCCGGTCCGTGCGCAATGTGCGAAGCTTCAGTGCGACACCGCAGCGTTCCGGGCCGAGATCCCATTCGTTGTACGCAAATTCGCGCCTTTCGCGGCCTTCGATCACGGGCACCAGCGAACGACTTTCGATTCCTGCGGGCCGATCAACTCCGGCCCAGTCGTAGAAGGTGGCGGGCAAGTCCAGCGTGGAAACGGGATCGGCCATCCTGTGATCCCCCGGGATTCCGGGGCCACGCATTATCAGCCCCACGCGAAGCAGGCCGTCGTAGTGCGTGGGGCCCTTCAGGTACAGTCCGTGGTCTCCGAGGAGCTCCCCGTGATCGGCCGTGAAGATGACGATCGTGTTCTCGTCGAGTCCGGTTTCCCGCAGGGTGTCCAGAATGCGCCCGATCCCGTCGTCGATGAAGGAGATCATGCCGTAGTAGTTGGCCGTCATGGCTGCCAGCTGCTCGTCCGTCTGGGGCATTATGCGGGAGTATTCTTCCCGCAAGGTCTGAACCTGCGGGTTTTCTTCCAGGGGCTGGTTCTCCAATGCCGCCCTGTGCCACCAGGGACGACGATCCAGGTCGCGCCTGTGCGTGGGGCTGATGTCGACGGTGGCCGGGTCATACATTTCGGACCACGGTGCCGGGCAGTCGAATGGATGATGCGGGTCGGGATACGAAACCCATGCACAGAATGGCTGATCCGAGTTCGCAGACCGCAGAAACTCCTGCGTCTTTTCCGTGACCCATGTCGTCGAGTGCCATTCGGGCGGCAGGTCCGATGACCATGTCTGTGCCGCAACTGTTCCGTACCGCGCGTCCTGGCCGGTCCTGCTGTCTGCCGCCCAGCGCTGCCAGGCATCCTTGTGACCGTGAAACCAGCGTTCGAACTGGTGCCCGCCGGGAGGCCGTTCGCAGGGAAGAAGCGGGTGCCAGTGCCCGATAAGAAGAAGGTCCATGTGATCAAGGCCCATGTAGGGGCCGTGCCAGTCTTCCGGAAAGCTGCGGCTGTCGTTCCTGCTCTCGGGCGAGCCCCAACCGGTTGCCTTCGGGTCGCTTCCGAAATGCGCCTTGCCGATCAGCCCGGTCAGGTAGCCGCTGTCCGACAAGACCCTGCCCCAGCCCCTTTCGCCGATCTCCGCGTCAAGGCTGATCCTGTTGTCCGTCACGCCGTGCGTGAGGGGCAGCATGCCTGTCAGGATCGATGCGCGCGCCGGCTGGCAGAGGACGTTCGGCGTGATCGCGCAGTCAAAGCGCGTTCCCTCCCGGGCAAGGCGGTCGAGAGCCGGGGTCTTGATGTTCCGTTCCGCAAAGCCGAAGCAGTCCGGGCGATGCTGGTCGGACGTGATCAATAGGATGTTCGGGCGCTTGGTCATGGAACGATCTCCGCGAGGTCGCGGGCAATGCTGAAGCGGCCCGAATAGCATTCCGCCACTTCCTCTCGTACGCGGCTCAGGATCTCTTCTCGGTCGTGTTGCACGCGCCAGTGAGTCAGGACCAGGTGCTTGACGCCGGCACGCTCGGCAAGTCTTGCGGTCTCGAGATGGCCGGGAGTCGTGGCCTCAAAAGCCGGGTCCGGCCCGGGCTCGTGGCTCAGCCGGTAGCACCAGTGGATCAGCAGGTCGGCTCCCTTGATCAACGTTTCCAGCTCGGCTGAATGACCGCTGTCCCCGGCGTATACGACCGACTTGCCGCCGGATTCGATGCGAAACCCTAAGCAGGCGAGGTAAGGCTGCGCGTGCAGCACTTCGATCGCCCTCATGGTCCAGCCGTTCCCGTTGATCAGGAATGGCGGGTGCATTTCCGTCACCCTGGGCTTGGGCCATGGTCGTGGCAGTGCACCGCCCCGTGCCTGCCAGACCTTCTTGCTCTGGGGCAGCTCCGTTCGTGCCACAAGGTCAAAGGAAAGAGCGCCGTCCGGCCCGAAATACCTCCTTGTCACTTCCAGAAGGGGAGGCGGTCCCCAGACGTCGAGGTTGTTGCCTCCGGAATCCCAACGTGCGTGAATCAGCCTCGCGTAATCCATCATGTGATCGGAATGGAGATGCGAGAAGACGAGATGCGTTACGTCGCCCGGGGTTCGTCCGGATTGCAGCAGCCGGTCAAAGATGCCGCCGCCGCAGTCAAGGAGAAGCGTGTCGTCGCCCGCCTCGACAAGGTATCCCGAAGAGGCGCGCGAGACATGCGCTTCCGGCGAGCCGGTGCCAAGCAGGGTGACTTTCATGCGAATTTTCTCCTTCTACGGACGGTGACTACGATGATGGCGGCCGCGCCCGCCATGAAGGCGCCGGCAATCCAGCTCGAGAACAGGAAGAACGGGTCGCCGCCCGTGGCCGAAAATGCCTGACGTGCCGTGCTTTCGAGCTGTCGTCCAAGCACGAACGCTATGACGAAAGGCAGGGGCGAGACGCCGAGCTTGATCATGAGATAACCGAGCGCCCCGAAGAAAAGGGCGAAGCCGATCATTGCCATGCTCGTTTGCTGGACGTACAGCGAGGCGAATGTCAGCAGCAGCACCACTGGTAGCAGGAACTGCTTCGGAATGCGTATCATGATGCCCATGCAGCGCATGAATACGCCGCCGACCGTCCAGTTCAGGACGTTGGCGATGACCATCGTGGTGAACAGGCCAAACGCAATGACGAGTTCCGGGTTCACATCCGCCGTGAACCTGAAGACCCCCGGTCCCGGGTTGAAGCCTCCGATGCTGTCTGTCGCGAGGATCAGGAAGACGGCGGCGGTGTTGCCGGGGATGCCTAGCGAAAGGACCGGGATCAGGTTTGCTCCGGCGACCGAAGAGTTTGCCGCTTCGGTCGCTGCGATTCCCTGCATTGCGCCCTTGCCGAATTCCGGCTCGTCGTCTGCCTTGCGACGACGATGGAATGCGCGCCCCGACGCGTAGCCGAGCGTCGCGGCAAGAGTTGAGCCAATCCCGGGCAGTGCGCCGATCGCGGTTCCGATGACGGCCGAGCGCCCGATGTAAGGAGCGATCCGCCGGACGTCATTCCAGCGAAGGCGCCCGTCCCCTGACTGGGTCGTTGCCGTGATGGTTCCTGCCGCGGACTTCTCGCGCCACAGCTTTTCGAGCTCGGAAAAGATCGAGCCGACGACCAGGACGCCAATTACGGCGGCGGTGATGGGAATTCCGTCTGCAAGCGCCGGGGCGCCCAACGAGAGACGCGGATGGAAGTCCTCGCCCGTACCAATGTAGACGAAGAAGAGTCCGAGCGCGGCTGCCGCCAGTCCCTTTGCCGGGCTGCGACCCACAACGACTGCGATGAAGCTGAGCGAAAGGATGATCAGCGCGGTCTTTTCCGGCAGGTCAAGGTACCGCTCGACAAGGATTGCAAGTGACGGCGCAAAGACAAACAGGCAGATGTCCGAGAACGTGTCCCCGCTGACGGATGAGAAATGCGCAATCCTCAGGGCCTTCCGCGCCTGTCCGTTCCGAGTCATCGGATAGCCGTCGAGCGTCGTCATGTAGCTGTCGGGCGTGCCAGGCGTGTTGAACAGTATCGCCGGCACCGCGCCGCCGACAGTCGATCCCTTCATGATTCCGATCATGAAGCCCATCACGGGCAGCAGGGCACTGGCGTTGAATCCGAAGATCGAGATCAGAATGGGCAGCGAAATTGCCAGCGCAATGACCTGTCCAAGGCCCGGCGTGGCGCCAACGACGATGCCGGCGAAGAAGCCTGCCACGACCATCAGCACGGTTACGGAAATCGGAATGCCGAGGAGTGTGAAGGCCTCCGGTCCTTGAAACACGGCGAGGACGCCTGCGAGCACGTAGTCGAGAGCCGTCATCAGACGTCGCCGTTCGGTGGCAGAAGCAGGTCGTCGAAGGGCAAGTCATAGAGGGCGATGATGAGCAGCACAGCCACGATTCCGGCAAGTGCGGCACTTCGGCTGAAACGGCCCTCGACCACCGAGGAAGCGCCAGCAACGATGACGAACCCGCCCGAGGCAAATCCGACATATTTCCACGGAACGGTGTCCCTGAGCAGGCGGTACTCGCCGTCGGCGAACAGCGTGGTAGCCGCCGGCCCGGCCCACCGCATCAACACCATTCCGGCGAGCACGATCGCGATCATGGCCGAAATGAACTTGACGTGATCCGGATCGAGTCTCGGTTCGTCGCGCGTTTTCGGCCCGAGCAGAAGCAGGAGTCCCGCAACCGCCATGACCGTGCCCGCGAATGCCGGTGCGAGGGCGTCCCCGATGATGAACTTGCCCCGCTTGATCTCGTAGAGGCCGGTATCCGTGTCGACGGGTAGCCAGAACAGGAGCAGCCCCGCCGCGAATGCCAGCAGGATCACTGCGATGACGGTGTCGGGATGAAGGCTGCGCATGGGGCTGCGACCGGGGCGGCGCGAACTCGCCCCGGAAGCTCGATGGTTCAGTTCGCGGCGTCTGCCATGAGCTTGCCCGCGCCCTCGTAGCCAGCAACCAGAAGCGAGTTGAGCTCATCTCCGGCTATGACGACGCTGCCGCCGAACGCCTTCTTGATCATGCCGCCGGCCTTTGTGGTCGGGTCACTCACGATTTCCGCAATTGCAGAGGAAATCGCGCCGGCCGCGTCAACGTCCATGTTCGCGGGTCCGACGAAGACGAATTGGCCATCGGCGTTATATTCCACGCCGAATGCGTCCAGCGTCGGCGCATCGGGCGTCTGCACCAGAGGCACGGAGAGGGCAGACGCCAGGTTGACCAGGTCACCTGCCGCCACTCCTTTGGCCTGAATGCCGGCCATGAAGCCCACGTCCATGTCGCCCGCGTTCACGCCGTCCATGACGGCCTTGCCACCCTGAACGGATATGATGTTGAAGTCGACGCCGTTTTCGCGGCCGACGATATACGCGAGATCGGCCAGGCGCGGCGACATCACGCCAAAGCGGATTTCCGCGCCGCCCTTGGCAGCCTCGATCACGTCGGCGAGCGTCTTGTAGCCGCTGTCTGCCTTGGACACGATTCCCATCTGGAAGCCCGCCGTGGTCGTCAGCCCGGTAAAGTCGGAAGGCGACAGGCCGGACCCTTTCGCGGCAACCATGTTGTAGCCGAGGGTTTCGGTAACGAGAATTGCGATCGCGGTGCCGTCGGCAGGCTGGTCCTTCAGCGCCAGCGCGGCGTTGATGCCGCCCTTGCCGGTCACCTGCTCGGGGATGATCTTCCATCCGTGGCGCGCCTCAAGCTCTTCTGCGATCAGGCGTGCCTGGGTGTCGGCCCCGCCGCCGGCCCGGAACGCGATGATCATCTTGACGGGTCCGGGCGGCGTCCAGTCCGCTGCCAGGGCGCTCGACGCGGCAGCGAGCAGGCCAAGTGCCGCCACGGCGGCATTCAACAGTCGTGTCATTGATTCAGGTCCTCCCAAGATTCAGATTCCGTCCAGTTGCACACAGCTTGGCCGACAGGTCAACGAAAAAGTTGACCCGTCAACCTTTTCGTGAAACCTTGCCGGCATCCGGGAGGAGCAGATGAACAATTCCCAGTCACCACAGGCAGGTCAGCTGGAAAGGCCGCTGGAGCAGCGCCTGACCTACCGCTTGGCACGGCTGCACGTGAAGCTGAACGCGCAGGCGACAAGGGTCCTCAGGCAACATGGCGGGCTGACCCTGGTGCAATGGCGAGTGCTCGTGATGCTGAATGCCTTCACGGAGACAACGGTCGGACAGGTTGCCAGCATGACCCGCTTTGACAAGGCCCTCATCAGCAGAACCGCGAAGTCGCTGGTCCGGGCTGGGCTCGTGAAGGTTCGGTCGGACGACTCGGACCAGCGGCAGCAGCTTCTTTCGATGACCGCGTCGGGCGCTCGCGTCTTTGGCGAGGCCGCGCCGCACATGTATGCCCGCCAGAACGCCCTGCTGGAGTCCATGGACGCCACGCAACGCGAAGTCATGTTTGACGCCCTGGACCGGCTTGAGGACGTTGCGGACCGGACCGACGCCTTCTGATGACCTCGAATTTCCTGATCATAATGTCTGACGAGCATCAGGCCCGGGCGCTGGGATGCGCGAAGCATCCCTTGGCGAGAACGCCAAACCTCGACAAGCTTGCCAGCCGGGGAGTTCGCTTCACCAACGCCTATACGCCTTCGCCCATCTGCGTGCCCGCACGCGCCAGCTTCGCGACCGGCCGGCATGTGCATCGGTCGCGGTGCTGGGACAACGCGATGCCCTACACGGGGGGCGTCCGGGGCTGGGGGCATGCGCTTCAGGACGCAGGCGTGCAGATCGAGTCGATCGGAAAGCTGCATTATCGAGACGAGACGGATCCAACCGGCTTCGACAGGCAGCACGTGCCGATGCACGTGAAGGACGGGATTGGACAGGTCTGGGGCTCGGTCCGCCGTGAGTCGGAACGTGTGGTCAGGGAGGGCGACCGCATGCTCGGGCCGCACATCGGGCCCGGAGAGTCCGGCTACACCCGATATGACGATGCCGTCGCCGGGCGTGCGGAGAGCTGGCTGGCCGATCGTGCCGCGTCTGGCGGCGACGAGCCCTGGTGCCTGTTTGTGGGGCTTGTGGCTCCGCACTTTCCCCTGGTCGTCCCGCAACCCTTCTTTGAAATGTATCCCGCCGAACGCCTGCCGGAGGCCAAGCTGCACCCGTCAACGGGGTATCGCCGGCATCCTTGGGTGGAAATGCAGAACGAACTCATGAACAACGAGGAGAGTTTTCGGGATCCGGCGGAAAGACTTGCGGCGATGTCGGCCTACTACGGGCTTTGTTCCTGGATGGATCACAATGTCGGGCGCATCCTGAATGCACTGGCGGCGAGCGGTCTGGAGGACAGCACGACGGTCGCCTACACGTCGGATCATGGCGACAACGTCGGGGCGCGCGGACTTTGGGGCAAGTCGAACTTCTACGAGGAAAGCGTTGCCGTGCCCCTGATCATGGCGGGACCGGACGTGCCAAGGGGCACCTGCGACACGCCGGTGAGCCTGCTGGACCTGTCGCGGACGGTTGCGGATCATTTCGGGTGCGAGATCGATGCGGCAGCCGGCGCGGAGTCGCTGGCCGCGATTGCCGCGCGGCCGGAAGAGACGGAGCGCGCGGTCTTCAGCGAATATCATGCCGTAGGCTCGGTTTCGGGCGGCTTCATGCTGCGGCGCTGGCGCTGGAAGCTGAATTACTACGTCGGATTCGCACCGGAACTCTTCGACCTCGTCGCGGACCCGGAGGAGATGTACGACCTTGCATCCGATCCCGGTCACGCGAGGATCCTTGCGGAACTTGAGACCGCACTGCGAGCCGTCTGCGACCCCGAAGAGGTCAGCGCCCAGGCCTTCGCAGACCAGGATGCGTTGATTGCGCGTCACGGTGGACTTGAAGCGGCGCTCGGACTCGGTGCGCCGGGCGCCACCCCGCCTCCTGAAGACGGTCAGGCATCAGCCCGACCTGGCGCGCGATGATGACGGGCTCGCGCTATCGCCCCAGAGCGTAGAACTCGTCGTTCGGGCGCATGGACGTGAAATTCGCCATCCTGTTGCTCATCGCGAAGAACGCGGAAATCCCGGCGATGTCCCAGATGTCCTCGTCGACGAAGCCATGCCCGTGCAACGTTTCGAAGTCCGCATCGCAAATCGCGCGGGAGTCGTTTGATACCTTCAGGGCGAAATCAAGCATCGCCTTCTGGCGGGGCGTGATGTCGGCCTTGCGATGGTTCACCGCGACTTGGTCCGCGATGGTCGGGCTCTTTGCGCGAATCCGAAGAATGGCGCCATGTGCGACCACGCAGTACGGGCAGCCGTTGTCGTTGGACGTGGCAACGACGATCATTTCGCGCTCGGCCTGGGTCAGGCCGCCTTCTCGCTCCATCAGGGCATCGTGATACGCCATGAATGCCCTGAACTCGTCCGGCCGATGCGCCAGGACAAGAAAGACGTTCGGAACGAACCCGACCTTCTCCTGAACCGCCAGAACAACCTCCCTGATATCGTCAGGCATGTCCTTGATGTCGGGAACGGGGTATCGGCTGACGGATTTTCCGGACATGGCCTTGCTCTCCTCCTCGAGGCTCCTGCATCCATCGGGAATTCACGTCTTCCCGCTGCGCGGCTCTGGCTTTTCGACGGGGCCGCCTAGCTTTTCCCAGGACGAGAACCCGTCCTTCAGGTGCGCGGCCTCGAACCCCATGTCCTTGAGCGTGGCAACGGTAAGGGCCGAGCGCCATCCGCTGGCACAGTGAAACACGTATTTCTTGCCCTCCTGCCCGAACACCTCCTTGAAGTACGGGCTTTCCGGGTCGATCCAGAATTCGACCATGCCGCGGGGCGCATGCACGCTGCCGGGAATGAAGCCCGTCTTCTCGCGCTCGCGAATGTCACGGATGTCAACGATGACGACGTTCGGATCGTCGACGGCTGCGACCAGGTCTGGAGTTTCGACCTCGTCAATCCGGGCGCGTGCCTCGGCCACCATTTGTGCGGACGTCTTTCTGAGGATCGGCATGGATCAAGCTCCGTCATTCGAGATGCGGTCTTCATGTTACTGGCACGCGTGCGGTTGTGCGGCAAGAGTGCCGAAGCACGGGGCAGCTGCCGACATGAGCACTGATGGGCGCATCAGGCCAAGCCAGGAATGTGGGGCTGGAGAATGAATGAAGAATGCGAAATTGCGTGGGCGGCCGGGCACTCTTGCGGGAAGTGCACGGGAAGTTCATGCGCGCGAGAAGGATGCCGGAATAGATGTAGTGGCCTTCGCGCAAAATCCCCTTGCAAAGCAGGGCAGGTCGGCCAAGCATTGAGCATGACCAATCCATGCCTTGCGCAATCAGACATCAACTCCTTTCAGCGCGACGGAGTTGTGCTGATCAAGGGTCTCTTCGTCGAACATGTTGATACCATTCGTGCGGGCATTGAGCGGAACATGGCGGAGCCCGGTCCTTATGCTGCCGAGAATCTCAAGTCAGGCGAAAGCGGGCGGTTCTTCGACGATTACTGCAACTGGACACGCATCCCGGAATTCGAGGAGGTACTGCGCCATTCTCCTGCCGCCGAGGTTGCCGCTGACCTCATGCGATCGGAAACGGCGCAGTTCTTTCACGAGCATGTGCTGGTCAAGGAACCCGGCACATCGAAACCCACGCCTTGGCATCAGGACGCACCATATTATTTCGTCGCAGGCCGACAGACCGTAAGCTTCTGGTCACCGGTCGACCCGGTCATCGATGCAACGCTCCGTTGCGTCGCTGGTTCGCATCTCTGGTCAAGGCCGGTGTTGCCGACACGTTGGCTGAACGAGGACAATTTCTACCCTGACGAAGATGCCTACATGCCCGTGCCCGATCCTGACGCAGAAGGCATGGAGATACGGGAATGGCCGATGCGGCCGGGCGACGCGGTCGCGTTCAGCTTTGACATGCTGCACGGAGCCCGCGGCAACGTCTCGACTGGCCGTCGACGTGCATTCTCTCTCCGTTTTGTTGGCGACGACGCGCGCTATATTGAACGACCGGGCCGGACCTCGCCGCCGTTTCCCGGGCACGGAATGGTCACTGGAGAGAGGCTTCGAGAGGACTGGTTTCCGATTGTCTTCACGCGGAAAGGTGCGAAAGAGGATCCAACTTCGGTTGCCATAAGCTCCGTGTAGCAAGCGACCAAGCCACGAGACAGCACACTGAACAAGCGCAAAATCTTGTGTGGAAACCTGGCCGCGTGGGCACTTCCGCACGCAGCAGGGTTGTGTGCATCCCAAGGCCGGTCAGACGATGTTGTTTTTGCGGACGGACGTGTCGGCGGTATGGCGCTCGACCTGGTGCAGACCGCAATTTTTGCCAGTTTGACCTGCAGCGCATGGCCGATCCACCATGAGCCAAGTTGATTGCACGATCCCGCTCACAAAGCCGGAGACCGACGGCGTGCATGCTTGACCGGGTTGAAGCCGAGGTCTGCTTGGTCTGGCGGGAATGGTCGTTACCCGGTTCGGGCTCGAGCTTGGTCAGCTTGCTCTGGACTGCTTGAATTGGCGGACTCTTTGAATTCAAGGCGCTCGTCTGCCAAGAGGAGCTTCCCGCCCGGATAGAACTGCTCGCAGTAACGTCGGAACTTCATGATTTCGCCGTCCGAACGGCAGAGAAGCGGACGGGGCCGGAATGTCTTTCTGCGCCATATGACGACATCCTGCATGACGTCGTGTCTTTGAGCCGAAATGAGGATCTTGTTCAGGATCCATGTGCGCAGCCTTACGGGAAGGAAGCGCATGCCGGCGATCGGCCGCTTCGGACTCCTCAGCAGCCGCACTTGGCTGACCAATGTCACTTCAATGTCCGTGCCGTCGATCGGTGTTGCCAGCACCCAAAGCCGAGAATCGATGCCGATTGAATGCTCGCGAATGTCGACGATGGAATACCCGAGCCCATGTATGCTGCTGACGGCAGATACATCATACTTGAAGATTTCCAGGCCCGCGATTGCCCGGGTTCGCTTGAAATCGAAGCTGCCCTTGAGGCAGGCACCTTCGAATACGAGCGGGCCCACCCTGTCGACGCTGTCGTAGCCGTGAACGTATCGCAAGTGTCCAAGATCGACCGAGTTTTCGGTTGTTTCCTGCGGATGTCCTGCAAACCTGATGCTGCGGATCTCAAGTTCGCTCCAATCTTTCCCGTGCGGCGGCAGCGCCGGGATCTGCCATTGGGGCGGTCGATCACCGATGCCATGCCAGGCGAGGATCATCCCAGCGATCTCGGTCGTTTCGAACACCCGCAACCTGGCGGACTTCGGCGGGGGTGCGTATGGCGTCGCGACACATCGGCCGGTGGAATCGTACTCGAACCCGTGAAACGGACAGACCAGGCAACCATTGCGCACCCGCCCCCCGGCATCGGGGCTCAAGTCGGCACCTAGATGCGGACAGACAGCCTCGGCCACGCAGACGTCGCCTGCATCGTTGCACCAGGCTACAACCTGATTGCCGAGCCATGTCCTTTGCAGGAGGCCAGACTCTTCGATCGCCTTGCGCTCGGCGACGAAATACCAACCCTCCGGAAACGGATTGAGCATGACATCCTCATACTTGCATTGTCTGTGTCATGTCCATCAGGATGACAGTCATGCGCAAGTCGGCACCACCATTCTGATACCACGAACGAAACGCCGAGGGATCGTCGAGCCTCGCTGCACGAAGGGACGCTGCTCACTGGCTCGGCTCTCGTTTGCCCAATGCCGGTTCGGGCGCCGTTGCTGACCTGCGATTCCCCCTGAGATCAAGGCAATTCGGGCGGCTGCGTGCCCGGAATCGAATCGCGCGAAAATGGCGCCCTGCGTCGCGTGCTCGTGCTGTGAACCGCTGTTTCTGGCAGGCCCGCTCGTCGGGCTGCTGTGAAGTTCACGGCCGCCATCAAATGCCTTATCTCCGCCGCCGACCTCGCGCCGGTCGTCAGTCCCAAGGCGTGTCGCTTCACATGGCAAGATGCATGCGGACCGGACAGGGGACGCGTCATCGACATGCAGGTTCAAATGGCCTTGCCATTCGTCCGAATGCCCTTAGTATTCCGTAAACTTTGCAGAAAGCGGGAAATTTTGCAGCAAATTGGCGAAGCAATCGCACTGGCCTTCGGGCTTCTGCTCGCGGCGGACGCGGATCTCCTCGAGATCGTGACACTGTCGCTGTATGTCAGCCTTTCCGCGACATCGATCGCCTGCATTCTGGGCCTGCCCCTTGGGGCGATCCTTGCGGTGACCCGGTTTCCGGGCCGTGGTCCGGTCCTTGTGCTGATCAACGCGCTGATGGGCTTGCCGCCTGTCGTGGTCGGCCTGATCGTCTATCTCCATCTTTCGCGCTCGGGTCCGCTGGGATTCCTGGGGCTACTCTATACTCCGACCGCAATGATCATTGCGCAGACGATCCTCATCGCTCCCATCGTGGTGGCCTTGTCACGCCAAGTCCTCGAAGACCTGCATCTTGAATATGCGGAGCAGTTTCGTTCCCTTGCCCTTTCAGCACGTCAGGTCATCCAGGCGCTACTCTGGGACGGACGCTTTGCGCTCTTTACCGTTGCCCTTGCCGGCTTCGGACGGGCCGTGGCCGAGGTGGGGGCCGTCATGATCGTGGGTGGTAACATTGATCATCTGACGCGGGTCATGACGACCGCGATCACGCTTGAGACGTCCAGGGGCAACCTGCCGCTCGCCTTGGCCCTCGGAATCGTGCTGCTCGCACTTGCCATGGCCGTGACGGCGGCCGTGCACGGGCTCCGCGCAGGAACCGCAGGACAGGCCGATGCCTGAGTGCGCGGGCGAGAACGGTGCAGCCGGAACGCGCGCGAGCCGAATCGAGGTCCGGGCACTGGCCTACGATGTGGCGGAGGCCAGGTTGATCGACGTGCCCACGCTCACGCTGGGACCCACCGGCACGACGGTCGTGATGGGTCCTAACGGCGCAGGCAAGAGCCTTCTTCTGCGCTTGATGCATGGGCTGATCCGTCCTTCTGCCGGAGAGATCCTGGTCGGGGGAGAGCCGCTTTCACCAGCACAGTGCAAGGCGCAGGCCTTGGTGTTTCAGAAGCCCGTGCTCCTTCGGCGCTCGGTGGCAGCGAACATCGACTTCGTTCTCAAGGCTCGCGGCAAGGATCGAAGCCGCTGCCACGACCTGCTCGACCGCGTGGGCCTGGCCTCGCTGGCCGACCGTCCGGCCCGGCGCCTGTCCGGCGGTGAGCAGCAACGACTGGCGATCACGCGGGCGCTTGCGACCGAGCCCGATACGCTGTTTCTCGATGAGCCGACCGCCAGCCTTGATCCGGAATCCGTTCAGGCGATCGAAGGCATTGTCGCAGCGGCGGCCCGGGAGGGCGTCCGAATCATCTTCGTTACCCACGACATCCAGCAAGCCCGGAGGCTGGCGGACGATGTCGTGTTCCTGAGCAAGGGCCGCGTCGTCGAAGAAGCGCTGGCCGACGCCTTTTTCAGCGGCCCTGAAACGGATGTGGCGCGCGCCTACCTGTCAGGGCATCTCGACAGGCTCCTGGAGACATGAAATGCGCTTGCTGACGATTCTCTTCCTTGCCGGTCTCGGCGGGGCGGCGGATGCCGAAGACATCATCCTGCAATCGACCACATCGACCGCGAATTCGGATCTCTACGACCACCTGCTGCCCATGTTCGAGGAAGCTTCAGGCATCAGGGTCAACGTTGTCGCCGTGGGAACGGGCCAGGCAATTCGAAATGCGGCCAATTGTGACGGAGACGTGCTGCTGGTGCATGCAAAGCCTGCCGAGGAGAAATTCGTCGCCGACGGCGGAGGCGTGGAACGGTTCGATGTCATGTACAACGACTTCGTCATCGTTGGACCGCAGGACGATCCTGCGGGAATTGCAGGGCTTGACGATGTCGGCACGGCGCTGAAGCGGATCGCTGATGCCGAAGTCATCTTCGCGTCAAGAGGGGACGATTCCGGAACCCACCGCAAGGAGCGCGGGCTTTGGGAAATGGCCGGGATTGATCCGACGCCGGCCTCGGGCCGCTGGTATCGAGAGACCGGGTCGGGCATGGGCGCCACCCTGAATGCGGGCATCGGCATGGGCGCCTATGTCATGACCGACCGCGCCACCTGGATCACCTTTGGCAACACTCAGGACTACAGGGTCCATGTCGAAGGCGATCCGGCGCTCTTCAATCAGTACGGCGTAATGCTCGTAAACCCCGAGAGATGCGCAAACGTGCGGGCGGAGGAAGGACAGGCCCTCGTTGACTGGCTGGTTTCCGAAGCGGGCCAGGGCGCGATCGCGTCGCACACGAAACGGGGTCAGCAGCTGTTCTTTCCAAATGCGAGGAAGGCGAAATGACCGGTCAGGCCCATGAGTTCCTGACGGTTCACGAACTGGCCGACCTGCTGCGAGTCAAGGAGCGCAAGGTGTACGACCTGGCCGCATCGGGCAAGGTGCCGTGCTCGCGGGCAACGGGCAAGCTCCTGTTTCCCGAGGCCGAGATCCGCGCATGGATGGCACGCAGGCGCACCGGACCGCTGGACCGCACGGAGCGGCCGAAAGTCATTCTCGGAAGCCACGACCCGTTGCTGGAATGGGCGGTGCGGCAGTCGCGCTGCGGCCTTGCACTGCTTCTGGACGGCAGCCGGGACGGGGTGTCCCGGTTCAATGCCGGCGAGGGCGTTGCCGCGGGACTGCACATTCACGATGCCGGCACGAACACATGGAACGAGGCCGTTGTCGAAACGGAGTGCTCCGGGCAGGACGCAGTTCTCCTGTCCTGGGCTGCACGTCGCCGCGGCCTGATTGCGCGGCCTGAGAATGCGGACCGCTGCAGCGCCGTAAGCGACCTGGCGGACAGGAAGGTCGCCGCGCGGCAGCGCGAGTCCGGTACGGACATCTTGCTCAGGCATCTGCTGGCCGCTGCAGGAGTTCCGGCGGACGACGTTCGTTTCACCGAACCGGTTCGCAGCGAGCAGGACGCCGTGCTTGCCGTTGCCGAGGGACTGGCAGAAGCGACATTCGGGCTTGAGTCGGTGGCGAAACCGTTCGGCCTCGCCTTTGCGCCCCTCGTGCTGGAACGGTTCGACATTCTCGTGGACCGGCGCGCCTACTTTGAGGAACCGTTTCAGGCGCTGTTGGCATTTTGCCGCAGTCCGGCGCTCGCGGAACGGGCGGATGCGCTCGGCGGCTACGACGTTGCGGGACTGGGCGAGGTGCGCTGGACAGCCTGAATGCCGGCATCTTGCACGCCGGCCCCGCAAGCCTTGGGCATTTGCGGCGGGCCCCTGGCTTCGAGAGCCCGGCTCCGCGCTCGAGGTCGGGTGCGGCTTCTAGTGGTTGTCTCTTGGCACGCCCTTGGAACGCGCGATGTCCTGGTAGTCCGGCGCACCTTTGAGGACCATGCCTTCCGAGAATTGCGCGGTCTTCTCGCGAAAGATCTCCTGCCAGGGCGACTGGCTGTCCGGTGCGAATGGCCTTTCGGGCAGTGCCGCGCGGCGCTTCTCAAGTTCGGAGTCGTCGACGAGCATGTTGGCGCTGCACGCCCTGAGATCGATTCGGATCCGGTCTCCCGTCCGGACGATTGCCAGCCCTCCGCCTGCGGCCGCTTCCGGTGCAGCGTTGAGGATCGACGGCGAGCCCGACGTTCCGGACTGCCTTCCGTCACCGAGGCAAGGCAGTGAATGCACGCCTTTCTTGAGCAGGTAGGCAGGCGGGCGCATGTTCACGACCTCGGCCCCTCCGGGATAGCCGATCGGGCCCGCGCCCCGCATGACGAGAATGCAGTTTTCGTCGATCTCCAGCGCAGGGTCGTCGATGCGCCTGTGATAGTCCTCGATCGAATCGAACACGATCGCGCGACACTCGAAGGCGTCGGGGTCGTCCGGGTTCGAGAGATAGCGATCCCGGAACTCCTTTGAGATCACGCTCGTCTTCATGATTGCGCTCTCGAAGAGGTTGCCCTTGAGGTTGACGAAGCCGGCGTCCTGCATCATCGGTGCGGCAACGGTCTTGATGACGTCCGGGTTTTCGCTTCTTCGCTTGCCGCAGTTTTCTCCGATGGTCCCGCCGTTTGCGGTCAGCGCGTCCGGATGCGGCAACAGGCCCGCCTCCATCAATTCGCCCACGACTGCCGGAACCCCGCCGGAACGGTGATAGTCCTCGCCGAGGTATTCACCGGCAGGCTGGAGATTTACGATGAGCGGTATCCTGTGGCCGAGCCTCTGCCAGTCGTCGTTGCAGAGCGGTACGCCGAGATGTCGGGCGATGGCTGCCAGATGGATGGGCGCGTTTGTTGAGCCACCGATGGCCGAGTTTACGACGATCGCGTTCTCGAAGGCCTTGCGCGTCATTATGTCGGATGGCCTTCGATCGGAAGCAACCATCTCGACGATCTGTCGGCCGGTTTCGTAGGCCATCTGGCCACGTTCCCGATAAGGCGCCGGAATCGCTGCCGAGCCGGGAAGCTGCATGCCGAGCGCTTCCGCCAGGCTGTTCATGGTCGTGGCGGTTCCCATCGTATTGCAATACCCGGTGGATGGTGCGGACGATGCTACCAGCTCCATGAACCCGGCATCGTCGATTTCCCCGGCCGCATGGAGTTCACGAGCCTTCCAGACGATCGTTCCGGAACCCGTGCGCTGCCCGCGAAACCAGCCGTTCAGCATCGGTCCGACCGACAGGGCGATCGCCGGGACGTTCACCGTGGAAGCGGCCATGAGAAGTGCCGGCGTGGTCTTGTCGCAGCCGATCATCAGGACAACGGCGTCGATGGGATATCCGTAGAGCGACTCGGTCAGCGACAGGTAGGCAAGGTTGCGGTCAAGCGATGCCGTCGGGCGCTTTCCGGTTTCCTTGATCGGATGCACCGGGAATTCCATGGCCGTCCCGCCGGCTGCGTTTACGCCGTCGCGCACTCGCTTGGCCAGTTCGAGATGATGGCGGTTGCAAGGCGCAAGGTCGCTGCCGGTCTGGGCGATTCCTATGATGGGCTTGCCGGATTGCAGTTCTTCAGAGGTCAGTCCGTAGTTGAGATATCGTTCGAGATAGAGCGCGGTCATCTCGCGATTGTCTGGATTGCTGAACCATTTCCGGCTTCGAAGCATGGGTTTGGCCACCTCGGAATTTCCCCCGTTTTGCGTCGGGGTAGTCGAACGGGTTGGAGTTTTCTAGCGAAATGCGCATTCGAAGGCACCGTTGGCGCGATGCGTTCCTGGCCGGTCTCGGAGGAATACGAGGCCCCAGTGCGGACGGCACGGATGCGCGGTTCACGAAACACTTTGGCCGGGGCCACACAGCTAACACCAATTCCGAAAAAGTCTCTCCGTCCCTTTTCATGGTTCCAGCGATTCGGTTGCGGAGGCATGGGCGTGGACCTTTCGGAGGCATTCGTTGGCATAGTCGTGCAAGCGAACGGGGGGCGATTCCGCGAGCTGAACGATCTTGGCGCTCAAGATCGCGTTATCTGATGCGCCATGTGAGTCGCCCTGACGTTTCGGGTCGGAGAGCGGTCACGGCAACAACATTCGTCCAAGATGCCGGAGATTCCCTACGGCCGTTTCTCCATTGCTACGTCTTTGATCGCGGCCAAGGCAGAGACACATACAGATCGCGCATCATGGCGAATCGCTCGTCGAACGGGGGCAGGTCATCCAACTCCACTGCGAGCGTGTGCCAATCAACTTCAGCCCGCCGCCGAACCTCAGGATCATCGATGGATTTCGGTGCGGCCACAATCCCGCGGGTTCGGCACTTTTCAATCAGCGTCTCCAGAATGATGCGCCGATCCTCATCCGTCAGATCGTTCGCCTCGATTAGAAAGGCAATATCATAGACATCTTGGCGGCGGTTTCGGTTGCGGATGGGTTGCTGCAACAGTGCCCGCAGCTTTTCAGCGATGATCTCGTGAACGGTGAAGGCCCGAATCGCCGCCCCAGCCCCGGCAAGATTGAGTTTCTGGAAGGCATAAACCTGGTCCTTGAAGCTGATCTCGATATCCAACACTCGTGCCGCCTTTCCGGCTTCGAGGCGCTTTTCCTCGCTAGTCCCACGTTCCGCAGAAGCGATCCGAGTGCGCAAGGCGGGAAAGTCAAATTCGTCGAAGTTCAGCGGCTTGGGTATCTTCTTGACGGTTTGAACGCGGCTGGTTCCGCAATAGATGTGAAGTCCACATCCGCTGTGACTCGATTGCTCTTGAAGGCAAGGGCCATCACCGCCCCACCCTTGAGAACCAAGTTGGTGTTGAGATTTGGAGCTAGCCCGATGGCAGCCAGGACGATTTCCGTGACCTGCCTGTCGCGGTACTGCGCAGGGTTTGATCGCGCGGCTTCCACCCATGCACGCAGATCCACATCAACTATGTCGAATTCAACCTCGTCGGACGTGTTTTTCGTATCAGACATTCAGTGAAATCATCCATCTTTCAGAAAACTCCGGGAAATACTCCCTTTCGGGATCCAGCTTGCGCGAGCCACCTCTTTGAGCGAACTCTTCCCAACGTGAAATCGCCGGATGATCAACGCCAAGCACCTCGGAGAAGATGTATCCGGCTCGAACCTTCGCGATTTTGCTGTCCAGTTGATTTACGGCTTCCACGATCTCAGGCACCCATTGATCGGCTTCGCGCTCCCAAATGTCGAGGACATGGCGCATTCCACCGCACGATCCTGGCTCATTGATCATGTCCGCAAAAGTCTGGCCAACAGAGGTGATCCTGGTCTCCTCCCCACTGACCGATACGGGCGTCCACGGATGGCTTGAAGTTTGGACAATGACGGGTCGGCGCCGAATGATGTCCTGGAATCCGGGGCGATGCAGGGAAGGCATTTCAACGCCTTCGATTTCAGGGAGGTCACCTCGCACGCGATCATTCCGAAGAGTGTTCCAAATGTCGCGACGCGGTGTGGTCAAGTGCAGGGCCTTCGGGCTTCGATCCGTGAGGCTGTACTTTTGCATCGCTGAAAGGTGCGAGACGTAAGCGAATGGGTCAACGATGCATGCCACCTCCTCGGCCGATCCGGCGCGGGTGGCTTGAATGACGCGCCAGACGCCAGAGCGAAAGTCAGAATCCGAGACAAGCGCCCGGCGTTTTTCCATGCGCTTGATGGCATTTTTTGCGCTGGTTTGGTCCCACCCAAGTGGCATGCGCTTGAGGGGTTCTCCATCCCACCTTTTGCTCTCGAACAACGCGTAGCCCAGAACAAAGAAATCGTAGAATGTAGTGACCGGTAAGTCGCGCTTCAACAGCGTCTGCTCGATCCCGTCAGTGAATAGCATTAGCATCCATCTATATATGTCCTTAGGACATATATAGATGGATGCTAATATTGTCAAGCGTCGCTAACATCAGTGGCACATGACAGCCTTTACACTGCCTACTCCCATCTCCATGTCTTCAGGACATGGAGATGGGAGTAGGCATATTGACCGATACGTCAATTTTACTTCGCGTTTAGCAGGCCTTAGGTGATTTGAAGTCCACCGCGGGCAGCCCTAGATCAGGAAGCCGATGCCAAATCCGACGACGGCAACGGCGACCAGTAACAACGCTCGACCAAGCCACGGTCGCCGATCCGGTGCGGCGGGCGCCCGCATCTGCCGAATCAGGATGTCCTCGGCAATCTCCGGCAGCTTGGGCCCGAAGCGGTTCAGCACCCGCACCGTCCGAAGCGCCTCGCGGAGGACTGCCTTGGGTCCGACGTTTTCGGCGATGTAGCGCTCGACGGTTGGCCGTGCGACGTTCCAGATGTTCACGTGCGGGTCAAGAGACCGCGCGACGCCTTCGACCACGACCATGGTTCTTTGCAGCAGCAGGAGCTCTGTCCGGGTCTCCATTCCGAAGCGTTCCGTGACCTCGAAGAGGTGGCTCAGGAGCCTTCCCATGGAAATCCGGCTCGCCTCCATTCCGAAGATCGGCTCTCCGACGGCACGAAGCGCTTGCGCGAATTCGGTGACATCGCGGTCCCTCGGGACATATCCGGCCTCGAAATGAACTTCGGCGACGCGCTGGTAGTCCCTGCGAATGAAGCCGATGAGGATCTCGGCGTAGACGCGGCGAGTATAGGCGTCGATCCGGCCCATGATCCCAAAGTCGAGGATCACGAGATCGCCGTTCTCGGCGACCCGCAGGTTTCCCTGATGCATGTCGCCGTGAAAGTACCCGTCGCGCAGGGCATGGCCCAGGAATGTCGTCATCACCTTCTGGGCAAGCAGGATCCGGTCATGTCCCGCCCGGTCAAGAGCCTCTACGTCGCTGAGCGAAATGCCGTCCAGCCAGTCAAGCGTCAGTACCCGTCGCGACGACAGGTCCCACCGCGTCATGGGAACGCGGATTCCTTCGTCCTTGGCCGCGTTCGCAGCGTATTCGGATGCGTTCGCCGACTCGAGCCGAAGGTCCAGTTCGGCCATGACCACGCCCTCGAAATGTGCAACGACGTCAAGAGGTCTCAGCCGTCTTGATCCCGGTGCCAGCGTCTCGATCACGAGGGCGGCAAAATAGAAAGCGTCAATGTCGCGACGCATGTTCCGCACGATCCTCGGACGCAGGACCTTGACGGCCACCGCTTCGCCCGAACCTGCAAGGCGGGCCTTGTGAACCTGCGCAATGGAGGCCGCCGCCACCGAGTCGGAGAATTCCGAGAAGAGTTCATCGACGGGAGCGCCCAGTTCGGCTTCAACCACGTTCCTGGCTGCGACGGTCGGGAAGGGCGGCAGGTTGTCCTGGAGGAGGCGCAATTGCTCGGCCAGGTCATTACCGACGACATCGGGCCTCGTCGACAGGGTTTGTCCGAGCTTGATGAAGGCCGGCCCCATGGCCGTAAGCGCCCGGGTCACCGTCGGCAGGTTCGCGTCACCCTTGTGCCCCAGCCACTTGAACGGCCAGCCGAGCACTCGCGCGGCAATGCGTACGGAACGCGGCGCATTCATGGCCTCCAGCACCGTTCGCATCGCCCCGGCGCGTTCGAAGGTGGCCCCGGCGCGAACGAGCCGAAAGATGTTGTGCGGCCCGCGCATTTAGATCTTCCATCCCGAATGCAGCGCCGTGATGCCCATGGACAGGTTGCGATACCTGACCTGCTCAAACCCGGCTTGGCGGATCATCTCGGCAAATGAGTCCTGGTCCGGAAACCGGCGGATCGATTCGACCAGGTACCGATAGCTGTCCCTGTCTCCTGTGACCGCCTGGCCCAAGCGGGGGATCGCGCCGAACGAGTAGAGATCGTAGATTCCCCGCAAGGCCGGGACTGTCACGTGGGAGAACTCCAGCACCATCAGCCGCCCGCCCGGTCGAAGCACGCGGAAGCCCTCGGCCAGCGCGTCCCCGATCCTCGTGACGTTTCGGATGCCGAAGGAAATCGTGCATACGTCAAAGTCCGAGTCTGGGAAGGGAAGGGACATCGCGTCGCCTGCCACCCATTCAACGCGGTCCGCTAGGCCGGACCTCTCGGCCCGCTTGCGTCCCTCGTTCAGCATCGGCTCCGTCAAGTCCACGACGACCGCGGACGCCCCGTGCGCGCGCTTCAGGAACCGAAGCGCGATGTCTCCGGTGCCGCCGGCCACGTCCAGAAGGCGCTGATGGCTTCGGGGCGCCAGCCAGTCCATCATGGCATCCTTCCAGAGTCGATGAATGCCGCCGGACATGAGGTCGTTCATCAGGTCGTACCGTGACGCGACGCTCGAAAAGACGTCTTGGACAAGACCTGCCTTTTCGTCCTCGCGAACCTCGCGGGCACCGAAATGCGTCGTGCTTTCGTTTCCGTCGATCATCACGCCCTTCGCAACGAGCCGCAAAACCTTGTCCTTGTATGTTCAGAAAACCAAGGGAATCAACCTTGCCCGCCGCTGATTCTGGTCTGCGGACAATGTGCGCAATTTCCTTTGGAAGGCGGTGCCCGATTCGGATATCGTGCAGGAACGCCGCCTGCCCGAGAGGCACGGGACGGCGGCTGGCAGGACGGGCCACGCCCCGGAAGCCGTGAATGAGGAAGGGCGCGGTGCCATGGCGGCAGTCGAATGCGGCAATAGAACAAGCGTGTCAGAAACCTGTCCCTCGCACGGCCATGCCTGAGCTTCCGGAGGTCGAGACCGTCCGCCGCGGCCTGCTGCCGGTGATGGAAGGCACGCGGATCCTGCGGGCCGACGTCAACCGGCCGGACCTTCGCTGGCCGTTCCCGGAGCGCATGGCGGAGCGGGTTTCGGGGACACGGGTCATGTCGCTGCGACGCCGCTCCAAATACCTGCTTGCAGATCTGTCGAGCGGAGAGACGCTGCTCGTTCATCTCGGCATGTCCGGCCGCATCCTGATTTCGGGTGACGCGCCAGGCGCATTCCGAAACCGGCACACGATGGACGAGAAGCACGATCACGTGGTGTTTCACATGGAAGGCGGCGCCCACGTGACCTTCAACGACCCGCGCCGCTTTGGCGTCATGGACTTGGTTGCGACGGCATCCGCGGAGCGGCATCGACTGTTGGCCGGGATCGGGCCGGAGCCGCTGGGGAATGCATTCGACGAAGTCTATCTGACCGGTGCCCTGAAGGGTCGCCGCACGCCCGTTAAGTCCGCGCTCCTGGATCAGCGCGTTGTGGCTGGCCTGGGCAACATCTATGTCTGCGAAGTGTTGCATCGGGCGGGAGTCTCGCCGACCCGGCGCGTGTCGCGCCTTGCCGCCAGAAGGATCGCGAGCCTTGTGCCGCATGTCCGGGATGTCCTGTCGGAGGCGATAGCTGCAGGCGGTTCAAGCCTTCGGGACTACCGGCAGGCGGACGGGGAACTGGGATACTTCCAGCACACGTTCCGCGTCTATGGCCGCGAAGGCGATCCTTGCGTGAAACCAGGTTGCGCCGGGCGGATCGTGCGCACCGTGCAGTCCGGAAGGTCCAGCTTCCACTGTCCGAAATGCCAGCGTTAGGCCAGAGTTTGGCTTGATCTGCCTCTCTTGATTGTTAAGGCTTCACGTGACCGAATCTGCTGGGACCGATCACATGGCCTTTGAAACGATCGTCGTCGAGACGGAAGACCACGTCACGACCATTCGCCTGAACCGCCCGGACGTGATGAACGCGTTGAGCCTGGAGTTGCTCGGAGAGCTTTCCCGGGCGCTCGACGAGGCGTCTGCGGACGACAAGGTGCGCTGCATCATCCTGACAGGCTCGGAAAAGGCGTTCGCTGCCGGCGCCGACATCAAGGAAATGTCGAACAAGACATTCGTGCAGGCACTGACGGAGGATCTCTACACGGCAGAGACCGAGGCCATCCTGAAATGCCGCAAGCCGATCATTGCAGCCGTCGCCGGATACGCCCTCGGCGGAGGATGCGAACTGGCCATGACATGCGACGTCATCATCGCGGCGGACACGGCCAAGTTCGGTCAGCCCGAGATCAACCTTGGTATCGTCGCCGGCATCGGCGGGACGCAGCGCCTGACGCGTTTCGTGGGCAAGTCCAAGTCCATGGACATGCACCTGACCGGACGTTTCATGGATGCCGAGGAGGCCGAACGTGCGGGTCTCGTGAGTCGCGTCGTGCCGGCAAAGGCGTTGATGGAAGAGGCGACATCTGCTGCGCGGCGCATTGCGGAGAAGTCGATGTTGACGAGCATGGTGGTGAAGGAGGCCGTGAATCGCAGCTACGAAACGACCCTCCGCGAGGGCATCCTGTTCGAACGGCGGATGTTCCATGCGCTGTTTGCGTCTCACGACCAGGCCGAGGGCATGGCTGCCTTCGTGGAGAAGCGCGAACCTCGCTTCCGCGACAAATAGGGCCTTTTCAAAGGCACGGGATTGCGTTATGCGCCCCGCCAGCATGCGCGTGGAGCCCGCTTAGGCTATGTGTCTGCCGGTCAGGTGACCGGCCCGGGCTTCATCGCGATCTGATCTAGACCCGGAACAGGGACCACGAACATGGCAAACTCACCCCAATCCAAGAAACGCGCGCGGCAGAACGTCCGTCGCCAGGCTGTCAACAAGGCGCGCCGCTCGCGCATTCGCACGCATCTCAGGAAGGTCGAGAACGCGATCACGTCAGGCGACAGGGATGCGGCACAGGAAGAACTTCGAGCGATGCAACCCGAACTGATGCGCGGCGTGACGAAGGGCATGTACCACAAGAACACGGCCGCTCGGAAAATGTCGCGCCTTGCCGCGCGCGTGAAGGCGATGACCTGATCCGATCGCAGACCTTCCCGACGGCCTGCCTGCCGGACGCTCATCCCGACCTGCACCTAGCGGTTTGCGCCCGGGGTCCAGAGGACATCGGCGCGGCCTTCGTTGTTTGCGACGCGGGCCGCGCAGAAGAGCCAGTCTGACAGGCGGTTGAGATAGGTCAGCGCCGCCCCGTTCACCTCTTCCGCGCTTGCGAGTTCGGTGGCCAGCCGTTCCGCCCGCCGCGCAACAGTTCGGGCAAGATGCAGGTTTGCGGCGAGCGCGGACCCGGCCGGAAGCACGAATGATTTCAACGGCTCAAGCAGCTGGATCATCGCGTCGATTTCGGCCTCCAGCCGTTTCGTCTGGCCGTCTGACATCCTGAGAACCGGATATCCGGCCTCGCCGTCCTTCTCCATGTCCGGGCGGCAGAGATCCGCTCCGAGATCAAACAGGTCGTTCTGAATGCGCGACAGGGCGTCGTCAACGGCTTCGTCCCTGGCATGCAGCCTCGCAACACCCAGCGCCGCGTTCAACTCGTCCACGGTTCCGTAGGCGGAGACCCGCACCGAATGCTTGGGCACGCGGGCATTGTCGCCAAGCGCGGTATCGCCGCCGTCACCGGTTTTCGTGTAGATCTTGTTCAAGACAACCATGTCATTCTCCGCAGCCGACGAGGACAAATGCGAGGATAAGCATGACGGCAACGGCCTGCGCATAGATTCGGTACCGCATGATCCTGTTGGCGTGCTTGCGGTTGAAATCCCCTCCGCGGGCAAAGCCGCCGATTCCGGTCATGAGGACGAGAAGGACGATCACAACGGCGATCACCACCGGAATGAAGAGCGGGTTGTCGAGCGGCATGACTACTCCCTAGCGTCGTCGGCTTGTCCGGGCGCAGCGAAAGGACCCGTTCAGCCACGCAGCAGGAATCGGTCCTGCATGCGCGTCGTCATGAACCTCTTTGCAAGGTAGATGAATTTCGTCGGGAACGTAACGCGGTATCTGGGGCGAGGGTTCGGGTGCGTCAAGGCGTGCGCGACGCGGCGTGTGACGGCGCTGGCGGGCAGCTCGAACGGGCCGGGTTCCGGCGAATCGGCGTAGAGCCGCGGCTCCAGCCTCTTCCGGTACTCGTCCGCCCGGGCAGAGGAAGGCACGTCGATCCACTTCTGGTAATGGGGGATCGAGTTCTGGCGGAAGCAGCTTGTTATCGGCCCGGGCTCGATCAGGATCACGCGAATGCCGGTGCCCCTCAATTCCCGGCGCAGCGTATCGGCCCAGCCCTCGACCGCGAACTTGGTCGAATTGTAAGAGCCGCGCCAGGGAAGCGCAAAGAAGCCGAGCACGGACGAGTTCATAAGGATTCTGCCGTGTCCCTGTCGCCGGAAGGTGGGCAGCAGGCATTTCGTCAACTCGTGCTGTCCGAAGAAGTTTGCCTCGAAATTGGCCCGCAACGCGTCGGTTGGAAGATCCTCGAGCAGGCCCGGGATCGCGTAGGCACCGTTGTTGAAGACGGCGTCGAGCCTGCCGTCCGTTCGTGCCAGCACCTCGCGGACGGATTCCTTAATCCCCGCCTGGTCCTCGTAGTCCAGCACGAGGCTTTCCAGTCCCTCGTCTTCGAGTCGTGCGCAGTCCGATTTCTTGCGGCATGCGGCAAGGACCCGCCAGCCGCGCGCTGCCATGCCATGCGCCGCATCGTAACCGATGCCTGAGGAGCAACCGGTGATGAGCAGGGATTTTCGGTCGTCAGTCACGTGGGGCAACTTCCCGGGTGAGTTGACGGTTCCCATGACAGTCTGCTCTGCCGCTTGTCAATAGCACGTAATCGCGGACGCGGTACCGACCTTTCCTGTGGGTGATCCACCCTTCCTGCATCAAGTTTCCAGAGCCGAGGGAGCAACCCGTTCTACCTGTCCATGGCGGCGCCCGGTCGAAAGACGGAACAGGGGCCGGACTGGATCACGCGAGGCTCACCGTGGCAGAGGTTGCGCCAGATGAGGCGTCTCAAATCCGCACGCTCATGGACGGGCGTCACGATCTTGGCGTGCCATTTATTGTGGATCAGACCATCGGGCATGCGGCCGAGGACGGCAGCGGCGCCCCAAGCGCAAATTGCGCAGCGCGCGAGCATGCTTCACTGTTGGCGACGCGGCATCCAGGCCGGGTTTCGCGGCGAATCGCACACATCGCGAACAAAACCGGCTCCCGGTCTGCGTATTCCATGCTGCCGCCGGCCATGCGGCGCAAGGAACGTGCTTTCGACAGTCGTCTGGGTGAATTCCAAGGGTCGGATTGTGTGGAGAACGTGAAGACGGTGAACGCTGGCCGAAGGGAAGGAGTTGGTTGCTGGTTGTGGTCGCGCGACGAATCGTGCACGGTAACGCTAAATTTAAGGGCAAAGAGGGCGCGCGACGCGTCAGCGTGAGTGGTGCTTGGGTTGTCGGGTCAGGCAATTGAGAAAGGAGAGTCCATGTTCTTTCAAGATAGTCGATATTCCATCGTCCGACCTCCACGCCGAATGAGTTCCAGGAAGCTGTGCGCGAATGGCAGGCTTGCCGCCCAAGCGGCATTCATCGTGCTTGGCGCGTCGCTGTTCGGCATGCCGGCAATTTCCCAGGGATTCTCGGCAGATGATGTGTCTGCGACCGCGAACTTTACGCTGAACCATGGCCTGACTTTCCGCGCCTCCAGACGTGACGATACCTTGACCTCTGTCAACTCCGACGACGGCGACCGAAACTATGATCGGGGTCTTGTCAGCAATACATCGAGCCTCACGGCGGAATTTGAACTCACTGGAGGGAACCTGGGCCTGTTCGTCCGCATGCACGGCTTCGTTGACTTTGAGACCATGAGCGGCATGCGTGAGCGGACTCCGCTTTCGGACGCGGCCAAGGACGTTGCGGGCCGAGACTTCCGGATTCTCGACCTCTATGCTTCCGGCGCTTTCAACCTAGGCGACATTCCGCTGGATCTCCGAATCGGCAACCAGGTCCTGAACTGGGGAGAAAGCACGTTCGTCCCGAACGGCATCAACGTGATCAATCCGATCGACGTGAGCCGGCTGCGCACGCCGGGCTCGGAGTTGCGTGACGCGCTGGTGCCAGTGCCCATGGCGTATGTGGCGATCGAACCGATTCCCGATCTCTCGGTGGAGGGCTTCTACCAGGACGGCTGGAAGAAGACGGAGATCGATCCGGTCGGCACGTATTTCTCGAGCAACGACTACGTGGGCGCGGGTGGTCGGGAAGCGCTTCTTGCGTTGCCAGATTTCGAAAACCTTGCGGAGGCTGTCCGGGCCGCTCCCGGGGTGGAAGAAGCCATCAACGCGGACATTGCCGGCCTAGGACTGCAGTACAGCGCCGACGACCCCTTCCCCGCGATCGCGCGCACCAATGATCGGGAACCCCCGGATGACGGCCAGTACGGCATGGCACTGCGATACCTGTCTCTGGCACTGAACGATACCGAGTTCGGCTTCTATTTTGTCAACGCTCACAGCCGCTTGCCGCTTGTCACCGGCCAGGTGCCGACCATGGGAGAACTCTTGCAGAGTCTGGGCGTCGCTCAAGCTGTCAGTCAGGCGAGTTTTGACAATACGAAGCAACGTCTTGCAACCCTCGAAGCCATTGGCATCATAAGCAACATGCTTCCGCCGAATGTGGATGCAACATCACCGCAAGGCCAAGAGATCATCAGGCAAACACTCGCATCACCGCAAGGTCAGGGCATCATCGGGCAAATACTCTCATCACCGAAGCTCCAGGCTCAATTCGGAGAATTGCAACAAGGCTTTGCTGGCTACAATGCCATCGATCGATACGCCAAAGCGGCACGCTATTTCGTGGAATACCCGGAAGATCTCAGGACCTTTGGCGTGAGTTTCAATACTGTGCTAGGCGCCAGCGGTTGGGCCCTTCAGGGCGAATACTCCTTCCATCCGGACCTGCCGCTGCAGAGGGAGGAACAATCCCTGTTCGCGGAAGCGTTGACACCGATCGGATGCTATCTCGACCCGCGGATCCAAGACCCTCGTCAAGTGCCCATTTGCAAGACCGAAATCATTGGCAACAAGCTGAACGGCCACGTCAGGCGGGACGTGAGCCAGGCGCAGGTTACGGCGACCCAGGTGTTCGGATCCCTGTTTGGCTCCGATTCCACTGGTTTCATTGCCGAGGCGGCGGCCATGATGGTCCACGACATGCCTGACAGTTCGGTGACACCTCTCGACACTCCCGGAGCGCGCGGCGACATAGCGGACGCAACGTCCTGGGGCTATCGGGGCGCGATATGGCTCGACTACCACAATGCCATTGGCGCAGCCCGGCTCACCCCTTATCTCCAGTTCCAGCACGACGTCTCGGGTTCGAGCCCGGCCCCGTTCGGTCCGTTTGTCGGAGGGCGCAAGGTCGTGACGCTGGGGGTGGGGGCGAATTACCTGGAACGCATGAGCGCGGATCTGTCATACACGCTGCACGCCGGTCACCACAACGCATTGGAAGACAGGGACTTTGTGTCGATATCGTTCAACTACTCGTTCTAAGCCGGCAGGGGAGGGAGACATGAAGAAAGCCGTGTTGAAATCAGGTGCCGCGCTGGTGCTGGCCCTTGCGTGGGCGCTGCCGGCGGCGGCGGAACTGCCCGCAAGCCAGATCGCGAGGCTCGGTGCTGACCTGACTCCGCTCGGCGGGCAGCGCGCGGGCAACGCTTCGGGCACGATACCTGCCTGGAACGGCGGAATCACCAGGCCACCGAGGGGCTACTCGCGGGGAGACCACCACCCCGACCCGTTCGCGGGCGACCGGCCGCTCTTTGTCATTGACGGATCGAACGTGGATGCCCACCGGGCGCGCCTTTCGGTGGGTCACCAGCGGATGCTCGAACTCTACCCGAGCTTTCGCATGAAGGTGTATCCGACGCGTCGCAGCGCCTCAGCGCCCAAGCGCATCTACGACGCGACGAGACGGGCGGCCGCCACTGCGCATCTCGATGACAATGGCAACGGTGTCGGCGGTGCCGTGATCGGCATCCCCTTCCCGATTCCCTCGAACGGTCTCGAGGCGATCTGGAACCACCTGCTGCGCTATCGGGGCGAGACGGTGAGCTGCATGATGGGACAGGCGGCCGTCACGGCAGGCGGCGACTACACGATCGTCCAGTTCGAAGTTGAGGCTGAACTGCGCTATTCGCTGCCCGGCATGACGGAAGCGGCGCTCGACAACACGATGATGTATTTCAAGCAGAAGGTCCTCGCACCTACGCGGCTTGCGGGAGACATTCTTCTTGTTCATGAAACCATGAACCAGGTGCGGGAACCCCGCCGGGCATGGACCTACAATCCAGGTCAGCGGCGCGTCCGGCGCGCTCCCAACGTCGCCTACGACAATCCCGGCACCACGACTGACGGCCTGCGAACCGCAGATCAGTTCGACATGTTCAACGGGGCGGTCGACCGCTATGACTGGAAGCTGGTCGGCAAGCGCGAGCTGTACGTGCCTTACAACTCATACCAGCTGCACAGCGACGATCTTGCCTTTTCGGACATCCTGACTCCGCGGCACGTCAATCCCGATCACCTCCGCTACGAACTGCATCGCGTATGGGTGGTCGAGGCGACTCTCGCCAGCGGCGCCCGCCACATCTACAAGCGGCGCACGTTCTACATTGACGAGGATTCCTGGCAGATCCTGGTGGCGGACATCTACGACACGCGTGACCGGCTGTGGCGATTCTCGGAAGGGCACGTAATCAACTACTACGAGAACCCGCTGGTCTGGCCCACGCTCGAAGTGCACCACGATCTGCAAGCGAGGCGATACCTGGCCTTGGGTCTCGACAACGAATTCCCGATGTGTGCCATGGATGCCAGGATCAGGTCGAGGGACTTCACCGTGTCGGCGCTGAGGCGAGAAGGCCGTCGATAGAAGCAGCGGAAAGTCGGACGGTGACGTCTTGAAGTCCATTCGGTCCGCCGCGTGCCGTGTCGCCGCAATGCTGGCGCTTTGCGGTGCCGGGGCGGCGGAGAGTTTTGGCGGGACGTCCGTGACCGCCCCGCATGCAGCACGAGCCCTGCTTCTTGACGGGGCACGTGTCGATGATCGGCTGATTGTCGTCGGAAGCCGCGGCCACATTCTTGTGTCCGACGACGAGGCCGAAAGCTGGCGACTGGCTTCGTCGCCCACCCGGGCGATGCTCACCGCGATCCACATGCATGACGCACGACTCGGTTGGGCGGTCGGGCACGACGCGATCATCCTGCGTACCGTCGATGGCGGCGATACCTGGCAACGCGTTCACCACGCACCTGAAGAGGAGCGTCCGCTCCTCGACGTCCTGTTTTTCGACGCGAAGAACGGGCTGGCCGCAGGTGCCTACGGCTATCTGCTCTTGACCGACGACGGAGGCGAGACCTGGGTAACCGGCACGGTTGGCGAAGACGACTATCACATGAACGCGGTCACGTCGGCGGCAGGAGTCCTCTATGCCGGCGCCGAAGCGGGCATTGCCTACCGTTCGGATGACGGCGGGGCGAACTGGCAGTCGCTTGAGCCGCCCTATTCCGGATCCTGGTTTGGCGCAATCGCGCTTGATGAAAGCACGGTGATCCTTGCAGGTCTCCGGGGCCGCATGTACAGATCCGACGACGGCGGATCGAACTGGACGCGCATTCCAACCGACACGAAGGCATCGCTGACGAGCATCCTGCGCGTGGGGCCGGAGAAGATCATTGTCACCGGGCTGGACGGCGTGCTGCTGGAGAGCCGCGACGGCGGTCGAAGCGCTTCGCTTCAGCGGCTGCCTGACCGGGCCGGGGTGTCGGGCGCACTTCCGCTTTCTGACGGAGGGCTCCTGCTGATCGGCGAATTCGGGGTCCGGCGCCTGCCGGCGGACCGGTAGTCCGGCCGTGGCAGGAGTTTCAATCGGACGCTTGCCCGCCAAAGCGGGCGCAAGGTGCGGAATTCAGGCATGGTGACGGGGCGGCTCGAACGAGCATTGTTTGCACGACGGCGCGTGACGCTCGCCCTCTTCGCGGCGTTGTCGATTGCCATGGCGTGGTCCGCCTTCCAATTGCGCATCGACGCAGGCTTCACCAAGCTGGCGCCTCTTCAGCATCCCTACATGAAGACGTTTCTCGATCACCGCGAGGAGTTCGGAGGCGCGGACCGTATCGTGCTTGCGCTCATCGCGCGCGACGGCGAAATGTTCACGCCCGAATACCTGGACGCGCTGAGAAGCGCGACGGATGCGGTGTTCTTTCTTCCGGGCGTTGACCGCACACAGGTATTCTCGATCCTGACGCCGAACGTGAGGTTCATAGAGGTTGTCGAGGACGGGATTGCCGGTGGCAACGTCCTGCCGGCCGACTTTCTTCCTGACGATGCCGGATTCCAGCGATTGCGCGAGAACATCGTCAAGGCGGGTCTGGTCGGGCACCTGGTCGCCAACGACCTCAGCGGCGCCATCGTTGCCGCGAGGCTGCAGGAATTTCATCCCGACACCGGCGAGCGCCTGGATTACGTGGAAGTTGCGCACGAGCTCGAGCGGATTCGAGAGCAGACGCTGGAAGCTACCGACGGCATGCTCGACGTGCACATCATCGGCTTCGCCAAGGCAATTGGCGACATTGCTGACGGCGCAGGGACCGTGGCGGCGTTCTTCGCGATCGCGTTCCTGGTCGCGGCCTTGCTGGTCTATGCATACACCCGCTCGGTCAGTGCAACGGTTGCGCTTCTCGGCTGTTCGCTTCTCGCCGTGGTCTGGCAGCTTGGCCTGCTCAGCCTGCTCGGATTCGGGATCGATCCGCTGTCGGTTCTCGTGCCTTTCCTGATATTCGCCATCGGGGTAAGTCACGGCGTCCAGGTCGTCGGCGCGACCCACGAGGCATCGACCAGCGGCGTCGCGGCGCTCGATGCCGCGAAGGCGGGTTTCCGGCGCCTCTTGCGTCCGGGCATCGCGGCGCTCGCCTCGGATGCGGCGGGGTTCGCGACGATCGCGCTCATCGAGGTGCAGGCAATCCAGGAAGTGGCGGTCGCGGCAGGGCTCGGCGTGGCTACCATCGTGCTGACCAATCTCGGACTGCTGCCCGTCCTCCTTTCCTATGCGAGAAAGACTCCGCACCCTCCGAGAGCGTTGCCGCACGCGATCCGCTCGTTCCTTGCACGTGCTGCCCACCGGAAGCCTGCAGCAGTGATCATCTGCGGATGGGCGGGACTGACTCTGCTCGGAGCCACCTACGCCATTGACGTGCGGATCGGCGACGAGCAGCGGGGCGTGCCCGAACTTCGACCCGATTCAGTCTACAACAGGGATGCCAATGCGATCGGTGAGCGGTTCGACATTGGCGTGGATGTGCTCACCGTCATTGCCGAGACGTCATCCGAGGGCTGCATCGACTTCGAGACAATGCGGACGCTCGACGACTTCGAGTGGGCCATGAGCAATGTCGAGGGCGTCGTGTCGGTTGCCGGGCTTGCGGGCGCCGCGCGGCGGCTGAACTCGGCCTGGAACGAGGGCAATCTCAAGTGGCAGACCTTGCCACGCAACCGCTACAGTCTCGTTCAGTCGGTCTCCCCGATCCCGACTTCCAGCGGCCTCCTCAACGCCGACTGCAGTGTCATGCCAGTACACGTGTATGCCGAGGACCACAGGGCGGAAACGATCCAGCGGATCGTGGACGCGGTGAAGTCCTTCGATGCCGCCAACGCGGACGGCCCGATCGCGTTCAGGCTTGCTGCCAGCAATGTCGGCGTGATGGCCGCGACCAACGAGGAGGTCGATGCGGCGCAATTCCCGATCGTCGGATATGTCTATGCAGCAGTCATCCTGCTGGTTCTGCTCGCTTTCCGTTCGTTCCGTTCCGTTCTCTGCATCGTCCTGCCGCTTGCCGCCGTGTCGGTGCTTGCCTATGCGCTCATGGCCCTGATCGGGATCGGGCTCAAGGTATCCACCCTGCCCGTGGTGGCGCTCGGCGTTGGCGTTGGCGTCGATTACGGAATCTACATCTTCGGGCGAATACGCGGCCACCTGCGCGAAGGCGCCTCTTTCGCGGAGGCCTACGAGCGTGCATTGCGGACGGCCGGTGCCGGGGTCATGCTGACCGGCCTCACGCTGGCGGCGGGAGTCGCGACTTGGGTTGCTGCACCGCTCCAGTTCCAGGCCGACATGGGCACGGTGCTGATGTTCATGTTTCTCGTGAACATGGCGGGCGCGGTCATGCTGCTGCCCGCGCTCGGGGCCTGGCTCTACGGGCGCCGCGGTGAGCCCGTTGGCGCACTGGGCGTTGCGTAGGGCGTGTCTGGCTTGCCTGGGAACACTTGCAACTCTCAAGGTTCCTGGGACATGCATTGAGGCATTCCGTCCCGGAGTCCATCTGTTCCGGGCCATCTCTTTAGCTTGCACGATGAATCTCGGAACTGGTTTTGTCCGGCTCTCAATTCCGCCGGACGGCCCTCCAATGATCCTGTCGACAACCGAGAAATGAGCCCGCCGTGATTGCGGATGCGCCCCGCAAACGCGAATGCCGCCCGACTTTTTGTGCCCGTCAATTCTCTGATCGCTTTACCCGTCGGGATTCGGGAGCTAATGCTACATCCATGAGCAGTGCCACAGACGAACCCAATATCGAGTATCGGAATCTCGCGGAGCCGCTCCGCCGCGCCATCGGCGAGCGATACCTGACCTATGCGCTCTCGACGATCATGCATCGGGCCCTGCCCGACGTGCGGGACGGCCTGAAGCCGGTGCATCGACGCATTCTCTTCGCGATGCGGGAATTGCGACTGAACTCGTCTGGCGGGTATCGCAAGTCGGCCAAGATTTCAGGCGACGTCATGGGAAATTATCACCCCCATGGCGACGGAGCGATCTATGACGCGATGGTCCGGCTCGCCCAGGAATTCAACGTTCGCTATCCGCTGGTCGACGGGCAGGGGAATTTCGGCAATGTCGACGGCGACAACCCGGCCGCGTCGCGCTACACCGAGGCCCGGATGACCGCAATCGCCGAGGCGCTGCTCGCAGGGCTCGACGAGAACGCGGTCGACTTTCGTCCAAATTACGACGGGACGCTGTCGGAGCCAGTGGTGCTTCCGGCGGCCTTTCCCAATCTCCTGGCGAACGGATCCAGCGGCATTGCTGTGGGCATGGCGACCAACATCCCGCCGCACAACATCGGACAGCTTTGTGACGCCTGCATTCACCTTGCGAAGGCGAAGAATTCGGATCGCGTGCGCGACGACACGCTGATCGATTGCGTCGAAGGCCCGGACTTTCCGACAGGTGGCGTCATAGTCGAACCACGCGAGGCGATTGCCGAAGCCTACCGGACCGGTCGCGGCGGCTTCCGCACGCGCGCAAGCTGGAGTGTCGAGGACCTGGGCAGGGGGCAGTGGCAGATCGTTGTCACGGAAATTCCCTATCAGGTGCAGAAGGGCCGCCTGATCGAGAGGCTTGCAGAGGCGATCGAGACGCGGAAGATTCCGGTTCTCGCAGATGTGCGGGACGAAAGCGCGGACGACCTTCGGATCGTACTTGAGCCACGATCCCGCAATGTTGAGCCGGACGTTCTGATGAGCATGGCTTTCCGGACCACGGACCTGGAAGTCCGTTTCAGCATGAACATGAACGTGCTGATCGACGGCGTGACGCCGAAGGTCGCGTCGCTCAAGGACGTGCTTCGCGCGTTCCTGGACCATCGCCGCGAGGTGCTGCAGCGCCGCTCGAAGTTCCGGCTCGACAAGATCGACCACCGTCTTGAGGTGCTCGAGGGCTTCATGACCGCGTTCCTGAACCTCGACCGCGTCATTGACATCATTCGCTATGACGAAGACCCGAAGCCTGCACTGATGCGCGAGGTCTGGTCCAAGGACCATGAGCGCGCTGCATCCGAGAAGGATTACAAGACTCCGCCGCCGGGAGACGGTGAATTGTCGGAGATCCAGGTTGACGCGATCCTCAACATGCGCCTGCGTTCGCTGCGCCGCCTGGAGGAACTGGAGCTTCGGAAGGAGTTTGACGAACTCACCGAGGAGCGCGCGGACATCGAGGATCTGCTGGAGAGCGAAGACCGGCAATGGAGAGCCATCGCTGACCAGCTGCGTGACATCAAGAAGGAATTCGGCGACGAGCGCCGGACCCGGTTCGGCGAAGCGGTCGAGATCGAGGACGTGCCGCTGGAGGCGATGATCGACCGTGAGCCGGTCACCGTCGTGTGTTCGAAGATGGGCTGGATCCGGGCGATGAGCGGTCATGTCGATCTCCCCCGGGAGTTCAAGTTCAAGGACGGAGACGGTCCCCTCCACGCGTTCCATGCCGAAACGACCGACCGGCTTCTTCTTCTGGGCACGAACGGCCGCTTTTACACGCTTTCCGTCGCGAACCTGCCGGGCGGCCGGGGCATGGGGGAACCGGTGCGCCTGATGGTCGACCTGCCGAACGAAAGCGAGATCGTGGCCCTTCTTGTGCATCGGCCCGGACAAAGGCTCCTGGTTGCTTCGTCTGCCGGCTTCGGCTTCGTGGTTTCCGAAGACGAGGTCGTGGCACAGACCCGTGCCGGAAAGCAGGTTCTCAACGTCAAGGCCGATGCGACTGCCGCCGCCTGCCGTTCCGTTGAAGGCGATCATGTCGCCGTCGTGGGGGAGAATCGAAAGATGCTCCTGTTCCCGGTTGCGGACCTTCCGGAAATGTCGCGCGGCAAGGGCGTGCGTCTTCAGAAGTACAGGGACGGCGGGCTTTCGGACGCCAAAACCTTTGACCTGTCAAAGGGCCTCACATGGCTTGACCCGGCTGGCCGCACTCGAACAGTTACGGACCTGGACAACTGGCAGGGATCGCGCGCGACGGCCGGGCGGATGGCGCCTCGCGGCTTCCCACAAGACAACAAGTTCACCTGAAGCACGGCGGATCAATTGAGGAAACTGGAAACCAGGCGTTCGGGACATCGCATGGCACGCCACGCCCACGATCAGCCCGCCGTGCCGAAGCGGCTGCGGAGGCCAGTTGACCACGTCAGGGAGAGGGTCAGTCCGGGTGGCGCACCGAACGGGAGCGCCATGCCAGCGATTTCCGGCGTGCTCGGGAACCCGGCATCATCACGCCGAATTCCTCCTTTGCGTCCAGGAGGTTCCAGTCCGCCTGTGCATGTCCCTCTACATGGCACCGAATCCGGGAGGCCTGGTCATTGGCAGGTGTCGCATCGCATGACTGTCGGCGGCTTTTCGGAGGGCCTGCATTGGGGGCCGAACGCCCCTTTCAATCACGTCGACCAACTGGCGGCACCGTCTAATGACGGCTGACGCAGCCCTTCTCGCCGTTCCGGCCGACGTGGAAGCCGAGATTGTCGTCTGCTCTGAAGGACTGAGTTTCTGGGGCGGCGTTGACCCGGACACTGGCGTGGTGATCGACGCGCATCACCATCTTCACGGCCAGTCCGTCGCGGGCAGGATTGTCCTCATGCCGACGAGCCGCGGGTCCTGTTCCGGCAGCAGCGTCTTGCTTGCACTCGCCCTGAAGGGTCATGCTCCGGCGGCGCTGATCTTTCGGGAAGACGAGGAGATTCTGACCCTTGGCGCGGTGATCGCGTCCCGCATGTTCGACAAGACGGTTGGCGTGGCGCGGCTTTCGGCGTCGGACTACATCGCCTTGAGCTCCGTGAAGGCTGCAAGGATGCGCGACGGCCGTCTGACGGCGGAAGGCATCTCCATTGATCTGCACGAGGTGTCTGGCGGAGACCTGGAACTGACACCGTCCGACAGGTCCAAGCTGGACGGCGATCAGGGACAGGCCGTTGCACTTGCCATGGACGTGGTCTGCGCCGTGGCTGCTTCGCAGGGCGCGAAGCGGTTGGTCGACGTGTCGAGGGGTCACATTGACGCCTGCATCCTTGCGCACCCCGCCAATCTCGTCTTCGCAGATAGGATGGCCGGGATGGGTGCCAGGGTTGCCATTCCGACCACGATGAACGCGATTTCCGTTGATCGCGAGAACTGGACCGAACACGACCTGCCGCCGGGTTTCGGGGAGGCGGCCAGCCAGCTTGCGGACGCCTATGTCCGGATGGGCGCGCGCCCGACCTTCACGTGCGCGCCGTATCTGGCCGACGATGCACCCCGATTTGGCGAGAACATTGGCTGGTCGGAATCGAACGCCGTCATTTTCGCCAACAGCGTCCTTGGCGCGCGGACGGCCAAGCATCCCGACTTCCTTGATCTCTTCGTCGCGCTTACGGCGCGCGCACCGGAAACCGGAGTCTATGTGCCGGAAAACCGACGACCGCGCATGGTGATCGAGGTCGAACTTCCAAGGGACCACGACGATGCGCTCTGGCCGCTTGTAGGGTGGGTCGCCGGGCGTTTGGCCCCGGATCGCGTTCCGGTCCTGACCGGGCTGGAACCTGCCGCGCCAAGACGCGACGATCTTCGCGCCATGTGTGCCGCTTTCGGGACGACCTCAGCCGCACCGCTGCTGCATGTCGCCGGGGTGACCCCGGAAGGCGGCCTGGCACCCGCCCCGGATGCGGCGCGTGTTCGCATGACGGTGGCCGACCTTGCCGCGGCCTGGGAGCGGCTCAATTCTGGTCCGGGAAATGTCGATCTCGTGGCCCTTGGAAGCCCGCATCTCTCGCTTGAGGAAACAAGGCGGTTCGCTGCCTTGATGTCAGGCGAGGCAAGGCATCCTGACACGTCGGTCATTGTGACCTTGGGCCGAGACATCCTTTCCAAGGCGCAATCCGAGGGACTTGTGGCCCGCCTGGAAGCGTCCGGGGTGCGTCTTATCCCGGATCTGTGCTGGTGTTCGATCATCGAGCCAGTCTTTCCGAGCGGCGCAAGGACCTTGATGACCAATTCAGGCAAGTATGCGCATTACGCACCCGGGCTCAGCGGCAGGAATGTGCGGTTCGGCAGCTTGTCGGACTGTGCCTCCGCCGCCAAGACGGGTGTCGCTTCGAGCAAGCGGCCGGAGTGGTTGCAATAGCCGCCGTCCTGTCCCTTGATCGGCATTTTGCGTGAAACAGCGCCCTAGAATTGCCGAGCACGATTCCCTCCGTCCCATTTGCGCCTGTTGTGCCAAAGGCCGTCGGGCCAGCGACCGCACAGTCAACCGGATTGTGCATTTCTTCGGCCATGGCCCGTGCAATTGGAAGATGCGCGTCATGATCGGGAGCGAGGGTCTGCCACATCTCCATGCCCGGACGCCCGACTGTCCGGTGCTCGTTGGGAAGCATATGCTCCTCCAGTGGGGCGAACAGCCACTCGCGGAAGATCTCGTCTGAACGCGGTTGCTGGAGCCCGATGAGCAGGGCGGAAATGCCGTCCCTGGACTTGAAGTCCGGCTCGATGTCCTGGATGCGGACCGCACCGAGCTCCATCTGCGGATTGCGTGTCACCCTCATGCCTGCCCCCGCGAAGAATTGCGGGATCCGACCCGAATTGCGCAAACACAGCCTGACACCGACCGCTCCGGCAGGGTCATCGAACCGCGGATTGTTGGATTCGTCAAATCGAGTCGAGTGCTTGAGAGGCCTCGGGCGGCCACCACTGATCCGTCATTGCGATGCTCTCGTTTCAGCCAAGAAAGAAGCAAAGGGTCGAATGTCGCCTTGCACGCTGGCCGCTTCCAGGGCGCGCATGTACCTCGCCTTCTGCTCGACGCGGATCACCGTCCAGGGCTGGCCAGCTGCAGCCATCATCACATTCATGAGGAAGCGGGCGATGTGACCGTTACCATCCAAATAAGGGTGGATGAATACGAAGATGAAGTGCCCCAAAACGATACGGACAGCCGGATTTTCCTCCGCCTCGAGGAGATCAAAAAAAGCAGGCATGCAATCCCTGACAGCTTCGGGACTCATCGGCACGTGCCGGGATTGCCGAATGTACACGGGAGAGGACCGATAGCCAGCCAATTGCGAGGCCTTGAGGATGCTGGCAGTTACCGACGGTGCGAACAGATTGCGATACCAATCGCTCAGATCTCGTTCAGCGACCTCACCGGCATCAGCACCTCGAAGAACACTTTGAACGCTCTCCTTCACTCGCTGAAAGGCTTCCCAGTAGCCTCGCGCCGCAAGTGCATCTTTCAACGCGCGGTCCACGTCGTTCTCTTCAGGGTTCCATGTACCTGATCGCACTCTTTCGATCAGTTCCGGCGATGCGCGATATCCTTCAATGGAGAGCGAATGATAGGCGTCGGTGTCGTCGATCTGTTTGAGATATGCCTCGATGTCGTTGGTGATGGGTCGCGCCTTTGGAAATATCTGGGGCTTACAAAGAAAGGTTGACGCAGGAGAGCACCAAAAACCTGGGGGTCAATGTGCGTTGTGGAGAAAAAAGTCTCGTGATCCACCGACTGACTCAATGGTGCTCCGGAGTGACTTGAGATGCCGTAATGGGGCGGCGAATCAGGCCGACGTCGGTCGGGTTCGAAAGGTCGCCGGTTTGGTGTCGTTGTCCTTGCCACGCACAACATGTGCTATTGTGGGTGGCGGAGGCGTTCCCGAGGGAATGCTTCCTGAACCAAGTGAAACGGAAAGGACAACGACAATGGAAATCTTTATCGGACTCGACGTGTCCCTTGCAAGCACGTCGGTTTGCGCGCTTGGCGCCGACGGCAATATCGTCAACGAGGCGAAGGTGTCTTCGGATCCGGAATCGCTCATCGAGCACTTGCGCGGGCTAACCGGCAGCGTTGCCGCGGTCGGCCTGGAGGCCGGTCCCCAGTCGCAATGGCTTCACAAGGGATTGAGCGAAGCCGGCTACGAGACGGTTCTGATGGAGACGAAGCGCGTGAAGTCCGCGCTGAAGTCGGCCCCGGTCAAGACGGACCGGCGGGATGCCGAGGGCATCGCGCACCTGCTGCGGATGAGCTGGTTCCAGCCCGTTCACTGCAAGTCGGTCGCGTCCCAGGAGAAGCGGGCGCTGCTGACCTCGCGCAGCGCGCTGGTGGAAGGCCTGACGCGGCTTGAACTCTCGGTGCGCGGCATTCTCCGCAATTTCGGCCTGAAGCTCGGCCGGGTGTCGAAGGGCGACTGGGAAGAAAGAGTCCGGGAACTGACCTCGGACAACGCGATGCTGTCGGACGTCGTCGCGCCGATCCTGCGGCTGCGCGCGCAGATGCGCAACGAGCTGGCCATGATGACGAAGAGGGTCAGGAGCCTGGCCCTGTCGGACGCCACGTGCCGGCAGCTGATGACGATGCCGGGCGTGGGCCCGGTCACGGCGCTGACCTTCGTCGCCGCTGTCGACGACCCGGCCCGGTTCCGAAGCGCGAGGGACATCGGCGCCTGGGCGGGGCTGACGCCGAAGCGGAGCCAGTCGGGGGAACGGGACGTATCGGGCGAGATCACGAGGGCCGGCGACGTCGCGCTGCGCACGGCGCTGTTCCAGGCCGCCACGTCGATGATGAACGGCACGAGGAAGATGAACTGGCTGAAGGCATGGGCGCTGCGTCTGGCGGCGAGGCGTGGGAAAAAGCGCGCCACGACCGCGCTGGCCCGGCGCATGGGCGTCGTGCTGCTCCGGATGTGGCGTGACGGGACGGAGTTCCGGTTCACCCGCGAGCCGGCGACGGCAGCCGATCCGGCATGAGCATGGCTTCACCGGATCTGCGGCCTGTGATGAAGAAGGAAGGAGCGGGTTCCGCCTCTTGAGAGGCAACCCGTCCACGGACGTCCCCTCCGGGACGCGGTCCCCGATGATGTCGTGAGCCGCCTCGTTGCCGAAGCGCGCTGTCGCGTTCGAGCACGCGTTTGAGATGGACACTCGGGGACCGGATTGGACCAGGCATCATGTAGGCGGCCGGCGAGCCGACCGCGGACGGAAGGAAGATGCCCGGCGGCGGACGTGACGTGGACCTTCCCGGAAACGTGGAGACGAGGCCTTGAACGAAACCTGAACGGCTTCGACTCCGCCGAGGATCGCCTGGTTCGCCTCGCCAGACTCTTGCGGTCGCTCCGGCGAACCAGGCGATCCTCGGCTCCGGACCAAAAGCCAACGCCGCTCCCGGCATGAACGCCGCGCCCCCTTGCCGCCGGCGCCGGAACAGTATTGTCGGGGTCGGGCTTCGTGGCCGCCCAGGCACAGGAATCTTGTGCTTGACGTCGGGGGCCCCATTACGGAAGGCGGCTCTTGCTCGGCGGTGTCGTCGATTGACCCCCAGGTTTTTGATGCTTCCCACGCACGGGAAGCGCCCAACCGATGAAGGTTGGGCGCACATGTCCTGAGAAGCGGACTTTTGCGTGGAACTACGCTAGGGACGCGGATCGGCT
>JAJEFO010000070.1 GCA_022820365.1 Silicimonas sp. | reverse complement strand
ATCCACTGGATTTCGCCGATCCACACCGACACGCGCGCAAGCTCCGCCGCGTAGGCGTTGACCTCGATGCCCTTCACGTTCGCCGGGCCGACCGCCGGGAACCCGCGCGCAAGGCCCAGCGTCTCCGCTTCAAGCTGGACCCGGTGCTCGATGTCCTTGAGCGCGTGCAGCGCCAGATAGAGGAAGTTTCCCGACCCGCAGGCGGGATCAAGCACGGCGAACGTCCGCAGCCGTTCAAGGAAGGCCCGCAGCGCCTCGTCCGCCTGCCGCCGCAATCGTGTTTGCGCCGCTTGCGATCCCGCCGCGTCCGCGCGTTCGATCATGGCCGCGATGTCGGCCTTCGCCGTCTCCCATTCCGCGAGCAGAGGACGGACGATGACCGGATCGACGATCCGCATGATCTTGTCCCGGTCGGTATAGTGCGCCCCGAGCTGCGAGCGCTTGTCCGGGTCGAGGCCGCGCTCGAACAGCGTGCCCAGGATCGAAGGGTCGATCTCCGACCAGTCGAGCGCCGCCGCCTTGAGCGCCGTCTCGATTCCCTGCCGGTCGAGCGGCAAGGCGGTGTCGTCGTCGAACAGTCCGCCGTTGAACCAGGCCACGGACTCGAACCCCACGCGGCCGCCGACCGACATCGCTGCGAACAGGTCGCGGGCAAGCTCAGCGAACTCGTCAGACCGACGGCGCGCCTGTTCCAGCATCCGGGTGAACATGTTGCCGGGCAGCAGGCCCACATCCTCGGCGAACATGCAGAACACGAGGCGGTTGACGAAATGCGCTACCGTTTGCGCGTCATGGCCCGCGTCCCGCAACCCTTGCGCGAGTTGCGCGAAAGTCGCCGCAGCGCGTTCGGTCACCCCCTGCCGCGTCTCTCCAGGACGCAGCCGCTCCGGTTCCGACATCGCCCACTTGAGCCTGTCTCGCGTCGCGCCGTCGGAGAGATCATTGAGCGTGAACTCGTGCATCACGCTGACGCTGTTCGTCCAGTTGGTGCGGATGCGGAACCGCTCCATGTCCGAGACGATCAGGAGCGGCGGGTTCTCCAGGGCAAGCGCGTACTGCCGCAACTGGTCGAACGCCGTGTCGAGATTTGCCCGGCGACCCTTGTACTCCCAGGCGAAGCAGCCGCGCTTCCACACGTCGGCCCAGCCGTCGCCGCCGGTGTCCTTTCGTGCGCCGCGCTCGAAGCAGTACCGATCACCCGTCGGATCGGCTTCCGCAGGTGTCGGTTCGCCAAGCATCCGACACAGGTCGATGAAGTGCTCCTGCGCCGCCGAGCGCTCCTTCAACTCCGACGCCCGCCACTTGGCGATGAAAGTGTCCGGCGTCATCGTGTCATCCGCCTCGTGGCCCCTCGAGCGTTTGCGCGTCCGAACGGCACGGTGGCATTCTGCGAGAGATGACTGCATCCCTTGCTCCCGTCACCCTCATGGTGCGACCGTGGTCGGCGGGCAGCATGCCAGACTGTGGGCATCGGTCGGGATTCGCGTGCAAGATGGTGGCCCATGACTGCACCGATAGCCTTGTGCGGACAGCCGCGCAATGTATCTGACGGCATATCGGCTTTCCGTTCCGGCAGTTTGTGGATCCCGGAATCGCAAGGATGGGGAATTATATACTTGACTAGCAGCGCGGAATCTGCTATGGTTGAATCAACGAAACAACGGAGATTCGAATATGGCAAACGCACCCGGCAGATCATTCCGTAAAGGTCTCACAGTCATCGAGATCATGGACATGTTCCCGACAGAGGAGTCGGCGCGGAAGTGGTTTGAAGACCTGATCTGGGCCGATGGTCGCCACTGTCCGCACTGCGGGTGCACCGAAACCACCGAATGCAACAAAGAGAAGAAGCATCCGATGCCCTACAGGTGCAACGGATGCAAGCAGTACTTCAGCGCGAAACTTGGAACCGTCATGGAAGACTCGCGCCTTCCCTATCGCAAGTGGGTTCTGGCGATCTACCTGCACATGACTTCTCTCAAGGGCGTTTCGTCCATGAAACTGCACAGAGACATTGGCGTCACCCAGAAGACGGCCTGGTTCATGCTTCAGCGCATCCGTGAAGCGTTCAAGCGTGACGATGACGACAATGACCCGATGGGCGGGCCAGTCGAAGTTGACGAAACCTACATGGGTGGCAAGCGGAAGAACATGAGCAACGCCAGGCGGAAGGAAGCCGAGGGACGCGGCCCGGTGGACATGACGGCGGTTGTGGGCGTGAAGGACCGCGAGAGCAACCGGGTCAACGCCAAGGTCGTCCAGTCAACGGACAAGGCCACCTTGCAAGGCTTCATCATCGACAACGCGGCGTCTGACGCCAAGGTCTACACGGATGAAGCCGGGGCGTATTCGGGCATGCCGTTCGACCATGAGACCGTCTGCCATTCGGCATGCGAATACGTGCGGGAAATGGCTCATACCAACGGCATAGAGAGCTTCTGGGCGGTCCTGAAACGCGCCCACAAGGGCGTGTTCCACAAGTTCAGCGTGAAGCACCTGCAACGCTACGTGACCGACTTCGCAGGACGCCACAACGTCCGTGACGCGGACACGCTCGACCAGATGGGCTGCATTGTCGGCGGAATGGTCGGCAAGCGTCTCACCTGCAAGACACTGATCGCGCAAAACGGCTTGCCATCCGGCGCGAGAAAATAGAAGGTGAAACCGCCTCTTGGCTTTGGACGGTCGGAGAGGCGAAGCATTGAAGGGAAACACTCCAATAAGGGAATTCCTAATTGGAGTGTTTTGCCATGTCAATCAGTTGTCCGAATTTTTCTCAAGATGTTGCTGAATCCAACGAAGGCGTTGAAGAACTTCGTTATCAGACTCAAGGGCTTCTGGTTCGAAGATCAGCAGAACGTCCTTCGCGAAACGAACTAGATCTCGTGATCGAAAGATTGGGTGAGACGATTGTTGAGGCATTTTCTCGCCGCGTAGGCCGACAACTATATCTATTTCATGAGGATGCAACTGAACCTTCCCGAAAATCTCAAAATCTTCCACCAAGAACAGCATTGCAGACTCTCGAAGCTGTAGAGCGACTCTTAAATCGCCTTCAGATTTGAAAATCCTAAGCCCGTCGTCATCAAAGACTTCTTCGGGCTGGTTTTCCTCGTGTCCATTCTGATTGTTCATCGTGTTTCCTCCATGGTTGTGTTGAAAAAGACAGCCCGGAGCGGATGCTCCGGGCCGATGGTCGGTTAGAGGAACGGTGCTTTGCCGTCTAGCGCGATCCGCCGAACGGGCCTCGGCTCCCTAGCCCCTAGCCGCAAGGGTTGTCATGCTGGGTGATTTGTTCAATCCTGCACGAAACAGGGGGACCCGACATGAGAACACTTAAAATCGCTTCCGTGCTTGCGCTTTGCGGCGCGGCCAATCTTGCACACGCCGCCGACATCCCAGGCGTACTAGGCGACCCAGGCATCACCAAACAAACCATAGAACCTACAACTGACCGATACCTAGAAATCCACCTCGGTGTCGTCTCTGAAAAAGCTTGGAAAATGTCCGTCACCGTCACCGCTGACCTTGTAGACAACAAATTACTGCCCGAACAACGAAAATGCAGAGCGTACACACAACACAATCCGCACACGAATACCAACCACTTCCACGGCAAACTGTCCATCCATTACGCCCGACATAGCCCCGACTTGGCCAAAGTCGCCTATATTTCAGCCGACTCTTTATACCCGGAGGAGACCTCACAAATCCGCATTGGAAACCAAACCTTTATCCTTCCCAACGTTGACGACAGCATCGCAAGTTACACCAAAAAGAAACCCCGCATCGCCCTCATAGATGCAATCATGCGCGGACGAACCGCGACATTCTCCAGCCACGGACCAAACGGGCTCATCGAGCAAACGTTCAGCCTTGCGGGCGCAACCGCAATGGCGAAACTTGCCGCTCGGGCTTGCGACGCCAACAGCGCGAACCCCGGCAAATCCGAGCCGACACCAACGGCCAGCCGCAAAACGACCAGCCAGCCGAGCCAGCAGGCGCGAACCACAACCCAGCCGCGACAACAGCAAACACAGACGGCCACCCACCAGCCACGAACAGAAGACCCCCTTTATGACTTCGCAGGAGACATCGCAGATCAAGGTCTCCAAATGGTGGCGGACGAGATCATAAATCAAATGCTTGGCGACTTCTGACCATTATCCCGTTCAGAGATCAGAATTAGAAAGGCACCCCGCTAAACAATCCCAATCCCCCCCACACCGTTCCCAGCACTCTCTGACACTCAATCGGTGAAGCTGGGTTTTAAGTGCCTGCATGTGGGGGATTAATGCGTTTATTGCTTCGCGGTCGCTGTCCTGTAATATCTCGCGAAGATCATTAGTGAGGTTGTCCATTTGCTGTGCAATGTCGCTCATTCCGTTGCCTCCTGTGGCTAACTGCGTACGCTAACCAAAACGACCGAGCGCGGGGGAGTCAATCGTCCAGTTTCGGCCTGCACTCTTGGCGGGTGCAGGCCACGACCTCGAAACGGTCTTTCGGCAACCCAAGTGATGGGGATCAAGTTCCAGTCTACATTTTTCGTACCTTTTCGCAATAAAGCAAGGCTACGTTATCCGGACGAGTTTCGCTTCCACCCGTTTTACCAGTTTTGGGGGGATTCGAATGTCCATAGCCAAAGTGGGGTGCATGCTCGACCCAAGAGGCATCGTTGCCACCATGAGCATCATAGACATCTCTCGGTCTTGCATGACTGTGGGAGAGGAAATCTTCATCTTGGGTGGAACCAATATCCCTTTTGCCATCCGGGTCGATTTTGCCATTGCCTTTGTCTATTCCGCGAATGAATCTTCCATAAGCGAGAGCATACTCGTCCCATCCAATTGGACACTCTCTGCTATTGAACGCCACAACAGCACCATCCGGAATGTCCGACACAATCACGGTCACGTCTTTGCAAATATCAGCGAATATCGAGCCATCGGGGCAGACAAAGGCGTCACCTCTCCACATCTGGACCGCAGCCAGCACCACCGCACCAACTGCTGCAGCCGAAAGGCCCCACTTGAGGACGGGATCAACCAATAAATCTCGTAGGCCCATATCTACACCAACCTTTGATGCCCCATCTTTATGTCGAATGATTGATAGTTCGATTTGAAAAGTTGAGTCAATGGACGGCCTTCCGGTCTTCCAAGCGGCGCCACGCCAACCAACAAATCATGTCCCTACGGTCGGGTGGGGTTGCTTGGCGCGTTCTTGATCAAGAAACAGGCCCCATGCCTTCGCGCCTTTGCGCGTGTTGCAGTTTCCGCATAGTCCGATCCGGTTGGACTGGTCGTCCTCACCGCCCCTGACGCTGGGAATGCGATGGTCAAGATGAAGGTCAACTGCGCGGAGTCCGTCTGAATCGCAATACGGATTGGCGCATCGTCTGCCTTGTTGGTTCCATAGAACCGTGCGCATCTTGTCCGGGGAAACGGGTGGTATGTCCTTTCGCTTGAGTGACTTTCGGACTTTCACGGATGCGACCGCGACCTGAAACAGTCCAGCCGATTCCAGCAATCTCTTTTCCGTCTCGGTCTCGGCAACCGGGTCTATGTCTATTCCCGTCCACTGCCGCGACGGGTTCAAGTATTCGGCAGCAACACAAGTTGTCGCGCATCCCGCAAATGGGTCAAGCACCATGTCACCGGGATCCGTCGCACACTCAATGAGACGGTCGTACAGGTCGATTGGCTTTCGGGTTGACCAATCGGTGTTGCTGCTTTCCGGCAGCATGACATCAAGCCACACGTCGTCACGCGGCCTTCCAGGCTGTTCGTCCAGGAATCGTTTGAAGCGCGGGACAAGACCTGGTGCTTCTTGAACAACGCGCCCTTCGGCATAAGCCTTCTCCATGCGATCTTTGGTCCATCGCCACACCCGATTGATGCCAAGAAATTCATAAGTCAGGTTCGGGCGATCCTTGTTCGGGTTGGCAATGTTGTCGAGCGTCAACCTCCTGCCGTCTTCCATCTTGTCGTATTGCTCAAGCGTCTTTTGATCTGCCAATGACAGATTTTTCATCTCTTTTTTCGTGTAGTGCTGTTGAAGCAGCTCAAGATCATATGGCTCGTATGACGGGTTCCATTTCCATTTCTTGGTCTTGCCATACGCGAATATCGTGCCGTGATTGCGTGGCAGCCGACGTTTCGCCAACCCTTTTGACGGGTGACTCTTCCATGCGATCTCGTTGATCAGGTTGTCGCGTCCGAACACTGCATCAAGCAGCAATCGCAGGTAGGAATTTGCTTCCCAATTGCATTGCAGGAACAAAACGCCCGTTGGTTTCAGGATGCGGTGCATCTCGACTATGCGAGGTGCCATGTAGGCGAGATAGGCGGCAATCGAGTTCTTGCGCCTTCCGGTGTCGATCCTGCCCGTGTGATGGTCGATGCTTCCGCCTTCTATGACGGCGGCCGCTTCGATGATCTCCTTGATCGCCGGATGGTCCGTGGCAATCAGGTCCTGCCATTCGTCCGTGACTTCATCCCAACGCCAACGGTCGTCAAAGCGTTGCTTGGCGGCTTTGGAGCCAAGAGGCGCGTTGAAAACTCTCTTGGCATTGAACGGCGGATCGGTAGCGATGCAGTCCACGCTCTCGCTGTTCATGCCCCGCATTATGTGGAGGTTGTCGGCTACGAAAAGTGTGCGGTTATCCCAGTTGGCTTCATTGCCGTTGGCCGTTGGCCGTTGGCCGTTGGCCGTTGGCCGTTGGCCGTTGGCCGTTGGCCGTTGGCCGTTGGCCGTTGGCCGTTGGCCGTTGGCCGTTGGCCGTTGGCCCGCTTTTCTAGTTTGGACTGATTTTCGCTCATTGACAATTCCTCCGATTTCTGGCGGATTTAGTCAACGGGCGGAGTGCAAGTCAAGTATATAATTCCCCAAGGATGCGCACCGCCAGGCCGATGGGTCTACGTACTGATCCGCTCGCGTGCCACGCCAGCCACCGCTCTGCCACCTCCGCTTCAATTCGTGGGAGACTCAATTTCCGCAGCCCGGGAGCTCCGTTCGAATTCCGCGGTTCTCACGGAGCCCGTCGCCCACGCCCAGAACGCAGATGCCGAGAATGTCAATATCGGGATTGATCCGAACGCTGAGTTGATAGAGATCGATGGCGACGATGTCGGCACGACGGTCGAAGACACGAACGACAGGTATCACCGCATCGCCCAAGAGCAACATTCATGGGTAAGGCAATGCGGGGTGGCTGCCGTGTGCGAATGTGCGCATCGCAAGCCCAATCTCGTCCCTGTGGCAATTTCGGTCCATCATGAACTGGTTGCACTCGGAGAAATCCCTTCTCGAATTGGGCTCAGCGCATGATTGACGAACGGATGTGAACGGATTCCCGCCTGATGGGTTTGGTCCACATTTGTGGCCAATCTGGCAATCCCTTGTTTCTCGGCCCGAGCGACCATGCCCGAATTGGAACCGACTCGCGAAACGGCTTGCAATCCCCAGCCAGCGGGCATAGGTTGCTGCACAAGAGAACCCATCGGACTGCCGCCCAGACAGGGATATACGGGGTCCGATTATCACGACCCCAGGGACGCCTCGCGCGTCCCTGTGCTTTTGTGGAGTGAGGAGTCATGCCCGCTGAAACCCCGGTTCAGGTTCCCCGCAATCGTGTGCGGGTGTTCGTAGATTTCTGGAACTACACGCTCTCAATGCAGAACGCCGACTCGGCGTTCCGCACGGACTGGGCGAGGCTCGGGCCGGTGCTTGCACGCGCCGCGACCAAAGTCGTCGATGCTGCAACAGCGAGTGAGTATCAAGGGCTGAACTTCTATGGCTCCCATGACCCGACCAGCGAAGCGGACCGACGCCTTCACCGATGGGCGACGACGGTGGTGGACACCTTTCCCGGTGTGAGCGTGTCGATCGTGCCGCGCCAGCGGAAGCGCTCGCCGCCCGTGTGCCCTACCTGCCACAGTGCGATAGCTCAATGCCCCGCCTGCGGCGCCGACATGCGGGGCACCGAAGAGAAGGGGGTCGACGTTCGCATGGCGACCGACATGATCAGTCTCGCTTGGGCAGACAACTACGACATCGCGGTTCTGGTCTCGTCTGATCGGGATTTCGTGCCGGTGGCCGAGTTTCTGGAGACGCGGGGCATCAAGGTCATCCACGGGGCGTTCCCGCCCAGAGGTGCGCAATTGACGGCGCGGTGCTGGGGAAGCGTGAATGTGGCTCGACTGCGCGAGGAATTTCGCTTCACCCGGCCAATGCGCAGCAACTGAATACGCGCAGAAGGCCAATTCCAGACTGCAATTTCTCGCAAAAACAAAATCTTGAAACGAATCAGATTGAGGCCGACATTTCCGGCGTGGGCGTGCCGATATATCCCTTTCCGCCGCCAGCCCATTCGAGGATGGTCCCGAGATCGCCGTGCAGCACGGCGTCCATTTCGGCCCGCTTTGTGCCGGGCGTGAGAACGATGCGGTCGATGAGGCTCCTGACGGCCGCCGCCGCGTTGCGGTCCCCCGGATGGTCCGGCGCCTCGGCGAGCCGCGCCACCCTGCGCCGATAGACTTCCGCAATGTTGGGGTTGATGTCCGGAAGGTCGGCGGGAACCGCCTAAAGCCGTTCGTTCAACTCGTCTTGGCGCGCCTCCAACTCGCGTAGCCGATCCACCATGCCGCGCATGTAGCCGCCGTCCGGGTGCCGTCAGCTCTCGCCTCCAAGTCCGCTGCGGGAAATCGCTCGTGCATGCTGCCGTGAAGTCGTGGCGCGTGCCTTCGACGTGCCGCGTGAGGCACCCCGCGGCCCGATCTCCTCGAGAAGCTGCGGCTCCTGACCAGCTACGAGATGGATTCCGACAACCGCCTCTGCCTGCTGCTGGTCGGGCTCGGCGAGATCCGCAAGCGGCTCGCCATGGGCGTGTGCGAGTCGCTGGCCCAGCGCCTGGTCATCCAGTTCGGACTCGGACATGTCCGGCGTGACGCCGAGATTGCGTCCCGCCCGATCCCAGTCTGACGAAGAGGAGGCTTTCTGCCTTGCGGTCGGGAATTGCTGGAATGTCGGAAGCCTGTCGCCCGGTGCACGCGCGACCACGGTTGTCGTGGCCTTATTCTTTCAGATTAGATGGGTTGAGGTTAGTGTATGGATATTTTT
>JAJEFO010000012.1 GCA_022820365.1 Silicimonas sp. | reverse complement strand
GACGCCCTGCCGGCTCCACGCCTCGATGCGCTGCTGGAGGCCCGCGTTGTAGAGGTCGCAGAAGTGTCCGAGCATGTCCGACAGGGCCGCTTCCTGCGCCCTGTTCGGGTAGAGCCGGTACTTGTAGCTCCTGATCAGCCGCCTGCCCATGTTCGCCATGTGTTCCAATCTATGCCAGGCCGGTCGTCATTGCAAGGGGGGCGCATTCACCTGTCGCCCGAACGCGACAGTCCCCTGCGCGAGTTCTATGGTCATGAACTTTCGGGCTTCACAATTTGCGAAGCTCTGAAACCCGAATTCTTCATTCCAGTCCTTGCGTCGGTCAAAGGCGTCAGGGTCACCATCCGACATCACGTCCAGCAAAATTTCATGACAGCCAGCATCATCGGCGACGACGCATGCCTTCTCGAACACATGGTGCATGAGAATGCTGCCAATGCCGAGACCTTGGGCCCTTTGGTCGACCGCAACCTGCCCGAGAAAAAGAACAGGAATTTCGCCGTGGCTCGGAGCGCCCCGTGGCCGCTTTGCCAGTTCGGCCACATTCATCGTGCCGACATTGATCGCGTGATAGCCAAGGATCATCGTCTCCCCCGGCTCTACCGCCACATAGACCCTGCTCATGTCGTCTTTGTGCTGCTTTTTCGCTGACAGTTTCAGAAAGTTGTTCAACCGATCGAAGCCACAGTCAAACCCGGAGTGATCATGTCGCCCCGGGTTCCAATGCTCGATGTTGATGAGAGTGTCTTCAGTCAGCACTTGCAACGCGACGCCGATAGGAAGCGGCCGCCTTAAGTGCGCGTGGCGTCGGTGCGGGCGGCTTGTCGAGCGCCGCTGCAAACAGCCTGGCATCATCTGCCGTCAGCACATGGCGCGAACTGCCTTCAATGACTCGCTGCGCTTCCTTGGCAATCGCGTTGCGGAGGAACACGGACTTTTTGACACCCAGTGCAGTCGCGGCACGCTCAATCAACTCGGCCAAGCTGTCGCCATGTCGCACCTGCGTGGTGCGCGTCTGCTTCTCGCCACTTGGGCCGGCCACATTCAAATCCAGCACTTTGACCTCCTTCTCACTGAAATGTAGTGCATATTGCATTACATTTCAGGCAGCAGGTGCCTCTGCCACTGCACAAACATTGTGCACCGAAACATTCGATCGGTACGGCAACTTCACGGAATCCCAGCACCGAGGGACCACAGTGACGCGACTGCCCCGAACATCCGCAAGTAGCGCGCGCCGTCGTCCCCTTCAGATCAAGTGCCGGTAGGCCTTCGAGCAATGACCATCGCACGTCTGCGTGCTCTGCGTCAGACCTCACCGCCCAGCAGTTCCCGCGCAATCCTCTCGACTATCGGACGGCCCTCGGCCGCCGTCATGCCTGGCCGCAGGCGCCGATCATACAGCATGCGCAGCAACATTTCATCCTGCGTGGTCAGGAACGCGAATTCCTCGTCGTCGTTGAAAATCGAGGGGCGCGCCTTGGGACTGTCATTGGGCAAGCCAAGGCCTTGCGCAAGTTCCTCGTGGTAGCACGACTGCCGCAGCAGCATAGGATGCTCGGCCCGGACAACAGCGACCGCCTTGGCATAGACACCCTTCACGCGGCCCTCGGCGGCATAGACCAGACAAAGCGTCGGTCGGCGAATGCCAAGCACTGCGCCGACGGCGGAGGCCTCTATGCCTGAGTGAATCGCCCTTAGTGCGGGACCCATCGCGCGACGCTCGTCCTCGTTGACGACGAAGACATGGAAATTGGCCCTGCGCGAAGTCAGCGTGATCGGAACGCCTGTCAACGCCGACAAGCGTCGCGCAAAGCCCGCGATGAATTCCTGGTCGCGGTTGCGAATTTCCAGCGGAACCGACGTACCAAAGTGCACCTGCATCCGAATTGGGCCTTCCCAGCGGTGCAAGTGCGTTTCGGTTCGGCGGGAAACGATCCGGTCCCCCACCCTGGTGAATTCCTCGAAAAAGGCGATTCGCATGAAATTGTCGACAAGCTGCCGCCTCGTGAAGATTGCGTCCGGACCACCCCCGTCAACGCGCAGCAGCCCTTGCGCCAGGTAGCCTTGCTGGACGCGTCCGTAGTGGTCTTGCAGCGCGCGGCTTGCAGGAGAGATGTCGGCCGACAACCGGTCACCCGGCGGCAGGAAGGCATCAAGCGAACCGGGTGACGGCATCGGCTGGCATGCGCAGAGAGCAAGCACGACGAGGCCTGCCGCAAGGGTCGGTGTCAAGCGTCCGGTTGTCACGCCGACTGCAATCCCTTCTCCATCTCAAAGGCCTGAAACAACTCGCTGCAGCGAGAACCCGTCCAGTTCTCGTTTTCCAACGCATCTCCAGGCTATCAAGGCGCTATGTGCTCTTGCGACACTTTGCCTTCGATCCGCCACGTAGAATTTGCGCCAGCTCAATTCAAGCGCAATGTCACTCTGCAAGTCTCAGGAATGGCCATCAGATCTGAGCATGATCGATTCTGACGAGATTCCAGTTCGGCGTGCATGGAACTGGCCCCGGGTCCGCAGACGAGTTCAGGCGTGACTGCCTTGCTCATCTGACACTCTCGGCCGTATCCCAGCATGCCGAATTACCTTCTGCGCAATTTGCCGACAACGGGAGCCAGGGAACACGATGGACGCATGACTTTTGTCTCAAGACGTTCAGGCGAGGGACGCATGCCATCCTCGACCCAATTCGCGAGAGCTGTGGCCGCCCTTTGTCCCATTTCGCGGACCGGCAGGCGAACCGTTGTCAGCGCGGGTGTCGTGGCAGCCGAACTTGGCAGGTCGTCAATGCCGACGACTGACACCTCTCCGGGTACCGAAATGCCGAGTGTCTGAAGCCCGAACAACGCGCCCTGCGCTAGCACATCGGACAATGCAAGAACTGCCGTTATCCCGGAAGGTTCGGCAAAGTCGCGCCGTGCCGCGTTGGATGCAGCAAGCACGTCGAGCGGCATCGCGCAAAACCTGAACTCAACTAGGGAATCGTGTCTGAACGCCCTCAAGCGAGCCCGAGTTCGATCGTTGCCGGCCGACGGCCCATGATAGACTGCGATGACCTGGTGGCCGGTCTCCCGAAGAAGCCCGAGCGCGGAACGTGCCGCACTCTCGTTGTCGTAACCAACGGTTGGAAGGTGATACGAAGGATCAAAGTAAGAGGTTGCCACGACCGGCAATTCCCGTTTCTCGATCAATGCATCAAGAACCGGGCTGTGCGTGACCCCCGACACGATCAGCCCCTCGACGCCGATATCGACAAGCCCCTTGGCGCGCTCGGCTTCCCTGTCGGGGTCGTCCTTTGTCGTCGCCACGACCAGGGACAAGCCATATCCCGCCAAACCCTCTTCAAGCGCATCAAGAAAGCGCGAGAATATCGCGTTATCAAGCGTCGGCACCAACGCGCCAACAACGTGCGTGCGGCCCGAGTTGATCGACCGGGCTGCTGCGCTCGGCACAAAATGAAGCGCATCAATTGCTGCCTGGACTCTGGCGCGCGTACTTTCCGAAACCAAAGCGTTGGCATTCAGGACGCGAGACACCGTGGCCGCGGAAACGCCTGCCATCTGAGCCACGTCTCGCAACGTGGACCTTTTTCTTTCCGGGGCACCTGCCATATCGATGATCCAGAGTTTGCTCCGGGCCTTCCTGTATACTCTTCTATTGACAAATGTAGCCGATCAAATGCCTAATGTAACCGGTTTCATTGCGTCCGGGGGGACAATGCTGGATCAGCAAGTGCTGCAACGCTTCTCGAACGCGGAGCAAGATGTGCTGGGCCGGCAATTTCCCGGGTTCCGTCCTCGATCTGACGGCACCCAGTTCACGATCGATCCGCGTTCGGTTCGGAAATTGAACCTCGAGAACGGCGACCTCCTTGCAATTAACGGCAGCGGCACGGTGGCCGTTGCTGCCTTTGACGTGCGCGGCAATTCCAGGCCGTCACATCTCGGCTTGCAGGATCCGGTCAAGATCGGCGCGGAGAGTTTCCATGCGCAGCCGCTTCTTGGATGGATCGAAGCCAACGGAAGTGGGACCGACGGAACAATTCAGGCGGTGCTTCTCGAGAGTTCCGAAGAACCGGCAATCCTCAAGGCGAGAGACTCGGTGACGGTCTGGCTTATTCGGCCCGCTGAGCGGGAGGACCTGATTTCCGGCTCTGCACAAGGCGTGGTCAGCGCAACCCTTCAGCCGGCAAGCATACAATCGGTGCTGCCCGACCCGCTTGGCAAGGTGCGGGAGGAGTTCACGATCTTGCGCGGGTCAGCGAAAGCCTACGAGATCCAAAAGGGCGAATTCGTTCAGGTCATCGACTTGGAAGGACAGCAATGCTCGGATTTCCAGGCCATTCGAATGCGTGGCCTTGATCGCAACGAGGAACTCGTGATCGACAGCACCGCGACGCGCAGCATGGTAAGACGTGCGTATCCCGGACCCGGCCTCTTCGACAAATTCTACGATGCGTCGCTTGCTCCCCTTCTGCAAGTAGTCCAGGACAGCTGCGGTCGCCATGACACGTTCGGAATGGCCTGCACGGCGCGCGGCTACGAGGAACGGGGTTTTCCGGGCCACGTGAATTGCTCCGACAACATTTCCTTCGCGTTTGCTCCCTTTGGCGTTTCCCCACGGGTTGCATGGCCCGCCGTCAACTTCTTCTGGAACACCTGGATCGATCCAAATCACCAGATCCAGACCGAAGAATCGCATTCACGCGCTGGCGACTTCGTCGTGATGAAGGCGCTTGACGACCTTGTCTGCACCTCCACCGCCTGCCCCGACGACATTGACCCCATCAACGGATGGAACCCGACGGACATTCATGTGCGCATTTACGAGAGCGACAACGTGATTCAGCGCGCAGTCGCGTATCGGCCAAAGGAAGACGGTCCAATGACCATGAGCCAGACCTCCGCCTTTCACCCGCGGCTTGAGCCCCTGACCAACGCCTTTGCGCCTGCTCGTGACCTGTGGGCTCCGGTCTCGTTCCCCGCCCACGGAACGCTTGAAGAATACTGGGCCTGCAGAACCGCTGTCACCGTTCAGGACATGAGCGGCCTCAGGAAATTCGATGTCATCGGACCGGATGCCGAGCGCCTTCTTCAGCACGCCATGACCCGTGACGTCGCAAGGCTTTCCGTCTGGCGCGGAACATACTCGCTCATGTGCGACGAAACCGGCCAGGTGATCGACGACGGCACGCTGTTTCGCTTGGCGCCGCAATTGTTCCGCTGGTGTTGCGGCACGGAGGAGAGCGGGCGCTGGCTGACCCGGCTCACCGAGGAAAGAGGGTGGCAGGTACGCATCCACGATCTTGGTGGTGCGCTGCCTAATCTGGCCGTTCAAGGACCAAAGTCCCGCGATCTCCTGCGTGACATCCTGTTTACCCAGCCACATGTGCCCTCGCTGGAGCAGATGCGGTGGTTCGGTGCGACCGTCGCCCGACTGCACGACCGCGAGGGCGCACCCTTCTTCCTGACACGCACCGGATACACCGGCGAATTGGGTTACGAGATCTTTTGCAGTGCCGCGGACGCGATCGTCATCTGGGACGCGCTGGCAGAAGCCGGCAGGATCCACGGGCTCACGCCCATGGGCTCCGATGCCCTTGAGATCATACGCATCGAGGCGGGATTCGCCGCACCGGGCTCGGAGTTTGCGCCCGGAGTCGATGCGCTGGAAGCCGGGCTTGGATTTGCCGTCGACATGAACAAGCCGGATTTCGTGGGCCGCACCGCGCTCGAACGAAACGCTGCGTCAGAGCGACGCGTCCTGAAGGGTCTCCTCTTCGAGTGCGACGATGTCCCTTCCCACGGAGCTCCCGTTTACGACGGCGAACGACAGGTCGGGGTTGTCACCTCCGCCACGAGATCGCCGACGCTCGAACGCGCCATTGCGCTTGCACGCCTTTCGGTCGAGCATGCCGCTGACGAAATCGTGCTGGAGGCAGGTCAACTCGACGGCCGCATGAAAAGGCTCATGGGCAAGGTGACTTCAATTCCCTTCGTGGACCCGAGACGCGAGAGGGCGCGGGCATGAGCGTTGTCGAGGTCGATGGCGTTTGGAAGATCTTTGGCGACAAGGCCGACGAAGCCATAGCCGCAGTCCGCAATGAAGGGCTTGGAAAACCCGAAGTGCTGGACCGATTTGGTGCGATCATAGGGGTAAAGGACGCCTCGTTCACGGTCGAGGAAGGCGAGATATTCTGCCTGATGGGCCTTTCAGGATCGGGAAAGTCGACACTGGTTCGCCACATCAATCGCCTGATCGAGCCCACCACCGGCACGATCCGCATCCTCGGCGAGGACATCGGAGCGATGACGTCCGAGGTGCTGCGCGCGCTCCGCGCGGAAAAGATCGGAATGGTCTTTCAGAACATGGCACTGCTCCCGCATCGTTCGGTTAGGGACAATATCGGTTTTGCGCTCGAACTCCGTGGCAAGGATGCCTACCACCGTGCCCAGCTTGCTGACCACGCCCTGGAAACGGTTTCCTTGCACGGGTACGGAGACCGGCTGCCTTCGGAGCTTTCCGGCGGCATGCAGCAGCGCGTTGGCCTGGCAAGGGCGCTTGCTGCGGATCCTGAAATCCTCTTGATGGACGAACCTTTTTCCGCACTCGATCCGCTCATTCGCCGGAACTTGCAGGACGAATTCCTGGGCCTCAGCCAGAATCTCAGGAAAACCACTGTCTTCATCACGCACGACCTGGACGAAGCGATCCGGATGGGTGACCGCATCGGCATCATGAACGACGGCGAAATTGTCCAGATCGGCACGGCCGAGGATATCGTCACAGCGCCCGCAGACGACTACGTGGCTGACTTTGTGGCCGGAATTTCCCGGCTGAAGCTCGTTTCGGCGTCAAAGATCATGGTCAAGGTCGAAAGCCACGTCGCCCGGTACGGACCCATTGACGACGCTCACGAGTACCCGACCGCACGACCGGAAGACGATCTCGACACGCTCGTGGAACTTTCCACGGGCACCGAGCTTCCCGTGCTGATTCGGCACGATGGCAACACCGTAGGGATTGTCACCAAGGACACGCTCCTTCACGGCCTGCAGGGAACTGAAGCCCAATGAGCACTATTGCTGCAATGAGCGGAGCGGAACCGCGCGAAGTCGAGAGCCGGGACGTCTCGGTGACGTTGTTCGCGGATCGGAATGCAGCCTACTACGGCTCGGTCTTCGAACGTCTCCAGAAAGGCGAGCTGCCGTTCTGGCACATGAACCTCGCGGGACTGCTGATTCCGTGGGTCTGGAGTGCCTGGCGTGGAGTGTGGCTGATGTTCTGGGTCTCGCTCGCTCTGGACATGGTTGGGCTCGTCTGCCTGATGCAGAACTTCAAGTACGGACCATTGCTTGCTGATGCTCATCTCGACCCCTCCGCCAACGCCATTCTGATCGAACGCTACACGCGGTGGCTGAGCGTCTATAACAACGTCGGAATCGCCACGCTCATCCTGGGCCGCCTTCTCATCGGCCTCCAGGCCAACAGGTGGTATTTCAAGCAATATTCCAAATGGCGGATCGACGAGCACACAGCCTGTGGCGTCGAGACACGTCGCGTGGTGATCGCCGCGTTGATCCTCGTGCTAGCAGCGCCCATCACTCTTTACCGCTCAACGCAACAGAGGATCGACGAACGGGCCTGCTTCAACCAGGTACGTGCGATCGACGGCACCCAGCGACTGCTTTCCCGCTATGGCGTGACCGAAGTCTCTGACCTGACGTCCGCCTTGGCTGATCGACGAGACAGGCTTGTCACCGAAAGAGCAACTCTGGAAGCAAATGCGTCCCTGACCGACGATCAGAAGAGCCGCCTCGCCGAAATCCGGCGGGAAGAGCGCCAGCTCAGGCGCGAGAACGATGCGGTCGAAGACTTCAAGACCGTCTCGGCCAAGGACCGCTTCGACTGCCTGTTCATCGACGACTTCCCGACACTTGCACGTATCGACCCGCCCGAGGACGTGACATACCGACGCGTGCCGGACGAGGACGCCATTGCACAGGGACGAAGCGGTGCCACGAAAGTCATCAGGCAGGTCAAGGATCCGGTGGAAGGCCGGACCGTCAACATTTTCACCTACACGGCGGAATCAATCGACATCGGCATAAATTTCCTGCGTGCGCAGTATGCCGGAATCTTCGACGCGCTCACCAACGTGCTCAGGCAGTCACTCATTCGCGTGGAAGTGGCGTTCATGCTGACTCCCTGGCCGGTCTTGGTAGGCCTTGCCATGATTTTGGCCTGGGCCTACTGCGGCACGGGCACCGTCGTGTTTGTCGGCGCTTCCCTGACATTTCTGGCAGTGTTCGAACTCTGGCAGATCGCGATGCAAACAATGGCGCTGGTCGTCGTCGCGACGGCGATATGCATCTTCGTCGGTCTGCCCGTCGGCATATGGATGGCAAAGAACCGGATCGCGAACTGGATCACCGAGCCGATTCTCGACGTGATGCAAACCATCCCCTCGCTCTCCTACCTCGTCCCTGCCGTGGCCTTCTTCGGAATCTCGCAGCCTCCCGCCGTGCTGGCGACCGTGGTCTTCGCCATACCGCCCATGGTGAAACTGACCGCCCTTGGCATCAGGCAGGTTCCGCAAAGCACGAAGGAGGCGGCCCTCGCCTTCGGCGCATCCGAACGGCAGCTGCTGACAAAGGTCGAACTTCCCATGGCCGTGCCGTCAATAATGGCAGGCCTGAACCAGACAATCATGCTGGCACTCTCCATGGCAACGATCTCGGCATTCATCGGCGCGGAAGGCCTGGGCGCGATCGTGACGGCCGCGCTGGGCGATGCCCAGGCCGGAAAGGGCTTGCTCGCAGGCATCGCCATCGCGCTTGTTGCCATGGTGATCGACAGAATTCTCAAGGGGATCCGCAGTTCGCTGAGCCGGATCTGAGAATGCACAGGACTCAATCTCAAATAGGGAGAAAGACCATGAGACTTACATTGAAAGCGACGGCGATTGGCGCCGTGCTCCTTGCGGCGACCAGTGCCGGTGCACAGGAAACCGTCAAGCTCTCGGACCTGAACTGGAACGGCGCCCGCGCGATCGGCCACGTCCTCAAAGCCATCATCACCGGCCCGATGGGGAGCGAGGCGGAAATCATCGAGGGCATGAACCAGCAGTCGGTAATCTATGCCGGCATGGACAAAGGGGACGGCTCGATTGACGTCCACACGGACATGTGGATGCCCAACTGGCAGTCTGCATGGGACGAGTACATCGTAGGCAACGGCACGGTAGACCACAACATGCCGTACAAGGGAACTTCGAACATCTACATTCCGTTCTACATGGCCGACACGATCCGCTCGATCGACGACCTCAGGAAGCCGGAAATCGCTGCCATGTTCGACACCGACGGCGACGGCCTGGGCGAATACTGGGCCGGTGACGTAACCTGGGCTTCGACGAAGCGCTGGCAGATCAAGTTCAAGTCCTACGGCCTGGACAGCCTTTGGGAGCCGAACATCATCTCCGCCGACACCTTCAAGGCCGGGCTTGCAGCGGCCTATGCCGCGTCCCAGCCGCAGCTGTTCTATGCCTGGACACCCGAGTCCATCCATGTGCAGTTCGATCTGGTGAAAGTCGAGGAACCGGCACGCTTCGAAGGCTGCGAAGATGTTGATCTCGATGCCGAGAACTGGCTGGAAGTTTCGCACTTCGAGTGCGTCATCGCCGACAACGACGTCTATATCGCGTTTTCGCAGTCTCTTTGGGACCGTAACCCGGCGGTGGCAAAGATGCTCAAGAACGTGCAGCTCACCGGTGATGAAGTCGGACTGTGGATTCTCGAGATCTTCGAGAAGAAGCGGGACCCGCAGGAAGTCGCCGAGGAGTGGATTGCCGACAACCAGGACATCGTGAACGCCTGGATCAACGGCTGATCCGACTTCAAGTGCCAGACCGGGTCACGCGCCCTGCCCTGGGTGCGTGACCCCTATCCGTCCGAAGGCTCTCCTGCGATGCAGCAGGAGATTGGGCCGGTCGCTTGACCGAAGGCCCGCGGTCCTTGCGACGGCATCATGCAGTGCCGCTTTCCTGTCCGGCGACGATGCGCGACTCCGCCGAATGCCGAATGCCGACTGCGCTGCAATTTGCTCAGTTCACTGTTTGCCGCTATTCGATGCCCAGCATCTTCCGGTTCGCGTCCGAATCCGTATCACCGCCTGCAAAGTCGTCAAACGCCCTTTCGGTCACGCGGATGATATGGTCCTTCACGAAAGCTGCCCCTTCCCGGGCGCCGTCCTCGGGATGCTTCAGGCAGCACTCCCATTCCACCACGGCCCAGCCATCGAATCCGGCAGCCGTGAGCTTCGAGAACACTGACACGAAATCCACCTGCCCGTCGCCAAGGGACCTGAATCGGCCTGCGCGGTCGACCCAAGGCTGATAGCCCGAGTAGACCCCTTGCCGACCAGTCGGGTTAAACTCGGCATCCTTGACGTGAAACATGCGTATCCTGTCCTTGTAGATGTCGATATTGTCCAGGTAGTCGAGGCATTGCAGCACGTAGTGCGACGGGTCGTAGAGCATGCACGCCCGCGCGTGGTTGCCGGTTCGCTCCAGGAACATCTCGTAGGTGACCCCGTCATGCAGGTCCTCGCCGGGATGTATCTCGAAACAGATGTCGACCCCGCAATCCTCGGCGTGTTCAAGTATCGGACGCCAGCGCGAGGCCAGCTCGTCAAACGCCGTCTCGATCAGTCCAGCCGGCCGCTGCGGCCAGGGATAGATATATGGCCATGCCAGCGCCCCCGAAAACGCCGCCTGTTCCGTGAGACCGAGATTTCTCGAGGCGGACAGCGCCTTCTTGACTTGGTCGACCGCCCATTCCTGCCGCGCCCCGGGATTGCCGCGCACGGATTCGGCAGCAAACCCGTCGAAGGCCGCGTCATACGCAGGATGCACCGCCACGAGCTGGCCTTGAAGGTGAGTCGACAACTCGGTCACCTCGATGCCGTTCTCGGCGGCCATGCCCTTGAACTCGTCGCAATAGTCCTTGCTTTCAGCAGCCTTTTCCAGATCGAAAAAGCGATCATCCCAAGAGGGCACCTGCACGCCCTTGTAGCCGCAATCGGCCGCCCACCTCGTGATGCCGTCCCAGGAATTGAACGGTGCCTCGTCGGCTGCGAACTGCGCCAGAAACAGCGCCGGCCCCTTCATTGTCTTCATGACGCGCTCCTCCCGGTTCGTGCGTTTTCCGGCCTGCAGCGATTCGCCCCGCCGTCAGCGAAAGGTACGGCTTTCCTGGCCGTACGCAACACCACCCGATCGCCTCGGCTCTTGTCATGCAAAACCTGGCAAAATACGGTCACGGCATGGGGATGGACTGCATAAGCGCCGATGCGCTCTCCGACAGGCTCGAAGCCAAGCGCGACGACCTTGTGGCGTTGACGCAGGAACTGGTCCGCATCCCAACCGTCAATCCTCCTGGCGAGAACTATCGCGACATCTGCGAGTTTCTTGCCCGTCGCCTCGAAAGGTCCGGCTTCACGGCAACCATCGAACGCGCCGCAGGCGCACCCGGCGACAGCGACCGTTACCCTCGCTGGAACGTCGTTGCGCAGCGCGTGGGAGCATCGCCAGGACAGTGCGTCCACTTCAACAGCCACATCGACGTGGTCGAGACCGGGCGCGGATGGACCTTTGACCCATTCGGGGCCGAACTCGTCGACGGGAAGATCTACGGGCGCGGATCCTGCGACATGAAGGGCGGGCTGGCGGCCTCGATCATCGCGGTGGAAGCGTTCGTCGAGGCGTATCCAGGCCACCCGGGAATGATCGAGATCTCCGGGACTGCCGACGAGGAGACAGGTGGCTATGGCGGAGTCGCCCATCTCGCCGAACAAGGCCGCTTTGCACATGTTGATCACGTGATCATACCGGAACCGCTGCAGAAGGACCGCATCTGTCTCGGTCACCGCGGAGTCTGGTGGGGCGAGATCGAAACGCACGGAGAAATTGCGCATGGTTCGATGCCGTTCCTCGGCGACTGCGCGGTGCGCCACATGGGCGCGGTCCTGCGCGAAATTGAGGACAAGCTCTATCCGGCGCTTGCCGCAAAGCGCACGGACATGCCGATCGTGCCGGAGGGCGCGCGGCAATCCACGATGAACATCAACAGCCTGCACGGCGGGCAGGCAGAGCCGCCGGAAGACTTCACCGGCTGGCCTTCAGCCTGCGTGCCCGACAACGCGCGAATGATCGTCGACCGCCGCTACCTGATCGAGGAAAGCCGGGACGAGGTCGTGCGCGAGATCGAAGACGTGCTCGAAGGAATTGCGCGAGACAGACCGAACTTCAGCTACGACCTTCGCGAACTCTGGAGTGTGGCACCCACGATGACAAAAAAGGACGCGCCGGTCGTCAAGGGCGTCGCCAAGGCCATCAGGGCCGTCTTCGGCAGGGATCCGGATTACGTCGTCTCGCCCGGCACCTACGACCAGAAGCACATTGACCGGATCGGAAAGCTCGACAACTGCATTGCCTACGGACCCGGCCTCCTGGAACTCGCGCACAAGCCGGATGAATACGTCGTGGTCCAGGATATGATGGACTCGGCCAAGGTCATGGGGCTTTGCCTCGTGGATCTGCTCATCTCGCAACGACAGGCATCCGCCTGACCAACACAAAGGAGAAACTCATGAACAGCATTCGGAAATCCGCCGCCGCTTTCGCGCTTCTGGCGCTGGCTGCCGGCGGTGCATGGGCCGCAAAGGCCGACGTCACAATCGGCATTCAACTGGAACCGCCCCATCTCGATCCCACTTCGGCCGCCGCCGGAGCCATTGACCAGGTTCTGTATTCGAACGTCTTCGAAGGCCTGACCCGGTTCGGCCCCGACGGCTCGGTAGGGCCGGGCCTCGCCGAAAGCTGGGAAATTTCCGCCGACGGCACGGCATACACGTTCAACCTGCGCCCAAGCGTCAAGTTCCATGACGGCACTGACCTCGAGGCCACCGACGTGGTCTTCTCCCTGGATCGCGCACGCTCCGAGGATTCGCAGAACGCGCAGAAGGCGCTGTTCTCCGGAATAAAGTCCGTCGAGGCAATCGACCCGACCACCGTCGTTGTCACCCTGAATTCGCCGCAGGGCAATTTCCTCTTCAACATGGCTTGGGGAGACGCCGTAATCGTGGCGCCCGAGAGCATTGATGACATCAAGAACAATCCGGTCGGCACGGGCGCGTTCAGGTTCTCCGAGTGGAAGCGAGGCGACAGCATCACGATTGTCCGCAACGCGGACTACTGGGGCGCCGCACCGGCACTCGAACAGGCGACGTTCAAGTTCATTTCGGAGCCGACCGCGGCATTTTCGGCGATGATGGCCGGCGACATCGACGCGTTCTACTCGTATCCGGCCCCGGAAAACCTGGTTCAGTTCGAAGCGGACCCCCGCTTCACGGTTCTGGCCGGCAACACGGAAGGCGAGACCATCCTTGCGATCAACAACAAGATGGAGCCCTTCGGCGATGTTCGCGTTCGCAAGGCCGTCAGCATGGCGATAGATCGTCAGGCGATCATTGACGGAGCCATGTTCGGATATGGCACGCCAATCGGAACCCACTTTGCACCGCATCACCCCGACTATGTCGACCTGACCGGAAACGCGCCGCATGACCCGGAGGCCGCCAAGGCCCTCTTGGCCGAAGCGGGATATCCCGACGGCTTCGAAACCACGCTCAAGCTGCCACCGCCATCCTACGCGCGGCGCGGGGGCGAAATCATCGCCGCGCAATTGCGCGAGGTCGGAATCGAGACCGAGATATCCAACCTTGAATGGGCGCAATGGCTGGAACAGGTGTTTCGCGGTTACGACTACGGGCTGACCATCGTCAGCCACACTGAGCCCATGGACATCGGAATCTACGCCCGCCCGAAATACTACTTCCAGTATGACAATCCGGAGTTCCAGGAGTTGATCAGCGCGTTAAGCGTCGAAAACGACCCGGCTCAGCGATCGGCAATGCTGAAGGACGCGCAACGGACGATCTCGGAAGACTATGTCAACGGCTTTCTCTTCCAATTGGCGCTTACTTCGGTCGTGGATGCAAGGCTAAGCGGGATCTGGCCCGACGCTCCGACGCAGGCCGTGGACCTGACCGGAGTCAGCTGGACGGAGTGACCATGCAAGCAGCCGGCTGACATGCTGCGCTACACCGTCAAGCGACTGGGCTCGCTTCTGGCCTCGCTGGTCGTTGCGAGCCTGGTCATTTTTGCATGCATCGAAGTCGTGCCGGGCGATCCGGCCTCCTTCATGCTGGGCATCAATGCGCAGCCGGACACGGTGGCCGCCCTCAGGGAAGAGCTTGGCCTGAACAGGGCTCCTCACGAGCGCTACTTCGCCTGGGTCGGCGGCCTAGTGACCGGGGACTTCGGCACGTCCTACACCTACCGCTCTCCCGTGTCCGAGATCGTGGTTGAGCGACTTGCGATTTCGTTGCCCCTCGCGATCTACGCGCTCAGCCTGACGATCCTTGTCGCCTTTCCTGTCGGCATCCTGGCGGCAACACGGCGCGGGTCGCTGACCGACATCTCGGTCATGGCGACCACGCAACTGGGCGTTGCAATCCCCAACTTTTGGTTCGCGCTCCTGATGGTTCTCATTTTCGCCGTCAAACTGCGCTGGTTCTCGGCAGGCGGCTTTCCGGGATGGGACGCGGGGTTCCTGGCTGCCGTCAAGGCGCTGACGCTGCCTGCGATTGCGCTCGCGCTTCCACAGGCATCCATCCTGGCGCGCGTGATGCGCTCGTCGCTGCTCGATACCCTGTCGGAAGACTACATCCGAACTGCCAGAGCAAAGGGGCTCACAGGACGCCAGGCACTGCGGAGGCATGCGCTCCGCAACGCCCTGATCCCGGTGCTTACGATCATCGGCCTTCAGTTCTCGTTCCTGCTGGCCGGCGCGATCATCATCGAGAACGTCTTCTTTCTGCCCGGCCTTGGCAGGCTCGTGTTCCAGGCGATCTCGCAGCGTGACCTGATCGTGGTCGAAAGCGTGGTGATGCTCCTGGTCTTTGCCGTGATCATCGTGAACTTCCTGGTCGATCTTGCCTATGCCTGGGTTGATCCGCGCCTGAGATCGCGCACATGACGGAGGAAGGCCTGCTTCGCGCGGCTTTGCGGTCACGCAACCTCGTCGTGGGGCATCTGCTCGCTGCAGCCTTTGCGATCGGGGCAGTGCTGTCCCTGTTCTGGACTCCCTACGACGTCACCGAGCTCACCATCGCCACAAGGCTCCAGGCGCCCTCGGCAATTCACTGGTTCGGAACGGACCACTTCGGACGGGACATCCTCTCGATGATCATGGTCGGCGCGCAGACCTCCATCGCAGTCGCAATCGTTGCGGTTGGAATCGGCATGGGCATAGGCGTGCCGCTCGGCCTGGCGGCGGCTGCACGGCGGGGCCACCTCCTTGACGAAACCATAATGCGCGGCAACGACCTGGTCTTCGCGTTCCCGAGCCTCCTCATCGCGATCATGATCACGACCGTGTTCGGGCCGTCGGCGCTGAACGCTATAATCGCGATCGGCATCTTCAACATCCCGGTGTTCGCGCGCCTGACGCGCGGTGCGGCGCTTCCGCTCTGGACCCGCGACTACATCCTGTCTGCGCGGGTTTCCGGCAAGGGTCCGGTGCGGATTTCGGTCGAGCACATCCTGCCCAACGTGACCAATCTCCTGATCGTTCAGGGCACGATCCAGTTTTCGCTCGGGATTCTCGCCGAAGCGGCGCTGAGCTACGTGGGCCTGGGAGTGCAGCCCCCCACGCCCTCCTGGGGCCGAATGCTTGCGGACAGCCAGACGCTGATCGCGATCGCGCCGCACATGGCGATGTTTCCCGGTTTCGCCATACTCCTGACGGTGCTCGGCCTCAATCTTGCGGGCGACGGCCTGCGCGACCTCCTCGATCCTCGGATCCGGAACGCCTAGCCGTGACCCTTCTCGATATCCATAACCTGGCCTTGTCGATCCACGGAACGCCCATCCTGAAGGGAATCTCGCTCGACATTGCACCAGGGGAAGTTTGCGGCGTGATCGGCGAGAGCGGCTCCGGCAAGTCGCTCACCGCGCTTTCGGCGATGCAGCTTCTGCCCGAAGGCTCGGACTGCAGCGGTCGGATCACCATTGCGGGCCGCGATGTCCTCTCGATGCGCGAATCCGAGCTTTGCCGAATGCGCGGCGCAGACGTCGGCATGGTGTTCCAGGAGCCGATGACGGCATTGAACCCGGTCCAGACGATCGGGCACCAGGTTGCCGAGACCATCCTGATTCACGAAGGCACGAGCAAGACTGAAGCAATGTCCCGCGCCGCCGAGACGCTCGCCCGGTGCGAACTGCCGCAATCCAGGTTCCCGCTCGACCGCTTTCCGCACGAGCTTTCCGGGGGACAGCGGCAGCGGGTCGTCATCGCCATCGCGATAGCGCTCGGCCCGAAGCTCCTCATCGCAGACGAACCCACGACCGCGCTTGACGTCACGACCCAAGCCGAAATCCTCTCGCTTCTTCGACGTCTCGTGGACGAGGACGGCATGGGCCTCATGCTGATCTCGCACGATCTGGCGGTCGTGACGGGCCTCGCCGACGATGTGTTCATCATGAAAGACGGTGAAGTCGTGGAACGGAGGACTGCCCGCACGCTCCACCGTGACATGACGCACCCTTACACCAAGGCGCTTTTCGAGGCTTCGGGCCATCAACCCGACCGCACGGAATCGCGGATCGAGGAGTCCATTCTGAAGGTCGAGAATGTCTCGCGCGACTACCTGCTGCCGCGTCGCACGTTTCTGGGCGCGCACCCGACAATGCGCGCCGTCGACGACGTGCGTTTCGAGATCCGCCGTGGCGAATGCGTTGGCCTTGTGGGCGAAAGCGGCTGCGGAAAGTCCACGCTGACCCGTGCGATTCTGGGACTTGAACCTGTACAGGAAGGGCGGATCACCCTTGACGGCCGGGACGTGTTCACCGAACCGGACGTTCGCCGGAAGATGCAGGTCGTGTTCCAGGATCCGTTTGGATCGTTCAACCCGCGCCACAGGGTTGCGCGGCTGGTCAGCGAGCCCTTCCATCGTCTCAAGCGTTCGGCGACGTCGGACGAAGTTGACGAGGCACTGACGTCCGTAGGACTGGCACCGGAAGACAAGTACAAGTATATACACGAGTTTTCCGGCGGCCAGCGGCAGCGCATCGCCATCGCGCGCGCGTTGATCATTCGCCCGGAACTCATCATTCTCGACGAGGCCGTTTCAGCGCTCGACGTATCGATCCGGGCTCAGATCCTCGACCTCCTGGTCGACCTGTCCGTCACGTACGGCCTGACCTACCTGTTCATCACGCACGACCTGACGGTTGTCCGCTCGATCGCCGACCGGATTCTCGTCATGCATGCAGGCCGGATCGTTGAACAGGGGAACACGGACGACGTGTTCGAAACCCCGCGCGACGCATACACCCGTCGCCTGCTCGATTCCGCACCGAAACTGCCCGTGTGACGCAAGGAGGACAGACATGACATTCAAGACTCTCCTCTCCCGAACCAATTGTCGTTTCATAGACGGCCGCTGGGTGCCGGCAGGCGAAGGCAGGACGCTCGCATTGAACGATCCTTCCGTGGGCAAGCCGCTCTGCGAGATCGCCCGCTGCGACGCAAGTGACGTTGACGACGCCATCACGTCGGCCAAGGCATCGCTTGCGAGCGAATGGGGCGCGGCCACGGCGGCAGAGCGGGGGCGCATCCTGTGTCGGATCGGGCAGGAGGTGCTGAACCAGGTCGACACCTTGGCTAGGATGGAGGCCATGGATGTCGGCAAGCCGCTCACGCAGGCACGCGCGGACGCCGTCGCGCTTGCCCGATACATGGAGTTCTACGGAGGTGCTGCCGACAAGCTGCACGGAGAGACCATCCCGTATCTGGACGGCTACACGGTGTACACGCTCCGCGAGCCGCATGGCGTAACGGGGCACATCATCCCCTGGAACTATCCGATGCAGATCATCGGCCGCTCAGTGGGTGCCGCACTTGCGACGGGCAATGCCTGTGTTCTCAAGCCCTCCGAAGACGCCTGCCTCACGGCCCTTGCCTTCGCCGAACTCGCGTCCCGTGCCGGGCTACCACCGGGCGCGCTCAACGTGGTTCCGGGGCTTGGCAATGAGGCCGGATCGGCGCTTTCGGCGCATCCCGGCGTTGACCACGTCTCGTTCACCGGATCGGTTGCTGTCGGCAAGATGATCCAGGCGGCCGCAGCGGCGCATGTCGTGCCCGTCACGCTCGAACTGGGCGGCAAGTCTCCGCAGGTCGTCTTTGCGGATGCGGACATTGAGGCCGCCCTTCCGTTTCTCGTGAATGCAGGAATTCAGAACGCGGGCCAGACCTGTTCCGCATCTTCCCGCATCCTGGTTGAGCGATCTCGCCATGACGAAATCGTGGCCCTGATGACGGAGCGCTACACTGCGCTGCGCACAGGCCCCGCGCTCTCCGACCTGGATGTCGGACCGCTGGTTTCGGACGCCCAGAAGTCAGTCGTTGAAGGGTTCCTTGCCGAAGGCTCTGCATCACAGATCGTGGCGCAGGGCGAGATAGTCGAGGAGGCACCTGAAGGCGGCGCCTATGTCGCCCCTACGCTATTTGCGGGAGTCGAACCCGGGCACGTTCTCGCGCAGGACGAGATCTTCGGTCCCGTGCAAGTGGTCATTCCGTTTGATGACGAAGATCACGCAACGGCCATTGCGAACGGCACGAAATACGGACTTGTCGCGTCGTGCTGGACGCGGGACGGCGCACGCCAGATGCGCATGGCCAGAAAGCTCCGTGCCGGTCAGGTCTTCCTCAACAACTATGGCGCGGGCGGCGGCGTGGAACTCCCGTTCGGAGGGCGCGGCCTGTCGGGACATGGACGGGAAAAGGGATTCGAGGCTATGTACGGCTTCACCGTTCTGAAAACCGTTGCAGCGCTGCATGGATAGGAGACCCAAATGCGGTTGAAAGGGAAGGCTGCCATCGTGACCGGAGGCGCATCCGGATTCGGAGCCGGCATCGCCAGCAAATTCCGTGCGGAAGGCGCACGAGTGATGATCGCAGACGTGAACGGCAATGCCGCCGACGCGAAAGCGCGGGAGCTTGGCTGCGAGGCAATCGAGACCGACGTTGCAAGCGACGGTGACGTTGCCGCAATGGTAGCCTCTGCGCGCTCGGCATTCGGGAAGATCGACATCCTCGTCAACAATGCCGGGGTGACGCACCTGCCCGCACCACTGGACGAGGTCAGCGAAACGGATTTCGACCGCGTGTTCGCCGTCAACTGCAAGTCGGTCTACCTGACGGCCCGGCATGTTGTGCCCGCGTTCAAGGAACAAGGTTCCGGCGCAATCCTCAACGTGGCGTCGACGGCCGGCGTAAGCCCGAGGCCTCGGCTCAACTGGTACAATGCGTCCAAGGGCTGGATGAACACGGCAACCAAGACGATGGCGGTCGAACTGGCTCCCGTCGGCATCCGCGTGAACGCGCTGAATCCCGTGGCGGGCGAAACGCCGCTCCTGAAGAGCTTTCTCGGAGAGGACACGCCGGAAATGCGGGCCAAATTCCTCGCGACGATACCCTTGGGCAGGTTCTCGACGCCTGAGGACATTGGCAACGCGGCCTGCTATCTTTGCTCCGACGAGGCCAGCATGGTGACCGGGGTCTGTCTTGAAGTTGACGGCGGGCGCTGCATCTGAACCCCTGCCCGGATCGGCAGACACGGATCCGGACCGGTGCGCCTGGGCCACTTCCCACGCATGCACTTGAATGACGTGGAATCCTACTCTTTCGAAACAGGGGGAGTTCCGTGGGTATGAAAGGTCTCGATAGTCTTCAGACCCCAGGCCTGGCCTTTCCTGCGCTCGGACTCCGTCCAGGTGACAGGTTCCCAGTCCGGCTGCAGGATCAGGCGCGCACCTGAATTCGCCAGTTCAACGCGATTGCCGGCGGGCTCCCAGACGTAAAGGAAAAACGTGCCTTGAATGGCGTGCTTGTGCGGCCCCGTCTCGATATGGACGCCGTTCTCGAGGAATATGTCCGCCGCACGCAGGACATCCTCCCGTTGGTCGCAAGCATAGGTCAGGTGATGGAATCGCCCGTTCCCGCCACCATGCTCCTCTGTGCAGGCAATATCGTATGTCTTGTTGTTCACGGTGAACCAACAGCCACCAAGCCGGCCGTTGTCGAGAAGAATCTGCTCGGTGACGCGTGACCCTAGAGTCGCAATCATGAAGTCCCGAAACGCGGTGACGTCTTCGGCGAGAAGGTTCACGTGATCCAAGCGTCTCGGGCAGCATCCCTGCCCATGATATCGCTGGGCAATGTTTTTCAGCGCCGGGCGTTCGCCTTCGGGCGCCTCGAACTTCCGAGTCTCCCAATAGATCTCGAACACGTGCCCAAAGGGATCCTCGAATCGAAATGCCGGGCCATGACCAAGGTCACCGTCGGTCCAGCCGGAAACCTGGCATCCCGATGCGTTGATCGCTGCCACGCGCCGATCGAGAGCCTCCGGCGACGACACGCGATAGGCGACATGGCCAACGCCCGTCGTGTGGTGCCGCGTCAGCTTGAGCGTGTGGAACTCATAATCGTCAAAGGCTCGGAGATAAACGCTGTCCTCGTCGCGACCACTCTCCGTAAGCCCGTAGACGCGAACAAAGAAATCGAGGCTTTCGTCGAACCTGTCGGTGTAGAGTTCCACGTGGCCTAAGTGGGCAACATCGTTGGTAGGGTTCATCTGCATTCTCCCAGCATGATGACGCACGGCGCCGCAGTGTCGATGATCGGATGCTGGAATGAATGCTACACAGGGGTACAGACAACCGCCAGCGTCGCTCGATGATCAGACGACCGCTTCAACCGTGGTCGCCCAGCGCTTTCAGACTTCACCCGCGCCTCGTCCAGACACCCTACGGCGTCCTTGATCGCTGCGGCGAATGTGCCGTTGTCCATGAAGGCCTCCTCAACGTCCGGGAACCTGACCCAAATCCCACATTCGCATTACCTGCGAATGTTGATGGCGTTGCTGTATCGCGTTGCCATGATCGAAGTTCCCCGAAGCTCGTTCGATCGATTACGAATTCTCTGTACACGCTACAGAGCGTGCCCGCCGCAACACAACGTACCCGGGTGTAGATTTTGATTCGAGATAGGCAAGGGAATTCCTGCGCGGAATCATGTAGTTGAGTAGCTTAGTGACGCTAGGGTGCAGGCGGCACTTGGCGCATGATCAAGGAAATTCGCTGATCCCGATTCATGGCCCTTCCAGATTGGCAAGCGGGATATTCATCGCTTGCGCGACATCGTTCATGCGTCGGTCATAGCTCGCGAGTTCCACACTCTGACCCTGATCAGCCAAATATGCGCACGATGCCAGATGCAAGGCGTCGAGAGTCCGCAACTGGCTCGGGCCCGGAAAGGCATCCAGCGCCCGAGCCAAAACCAGCGAAGTCAACTCCAGCAGTGCGACACGTCCGACGATCTGGCGCGCCGTCTCGCCATGCGAATCTGCAAGACCACGTATGTGCAGCGGCGTCCAAATCTCATATTCGATGAGTCGGCTCGACACCAAGGTCCCGTCCCAAAGGGAAACCGGCGGTTGCCGATCCTCAGACAGCAGCCAAGCCAGTGCGACGGAGGTGTCAAGATATGTCACCGGTCACGCCTGCTCTCGTCGAGTTCAGCCATGATCTCGTCCAAACAGGCGACCGGAGCGGGCCTAGGCGGCGGTCCCGAGCCCGCTAGCGTCGGCGGCGCAAGCACGCCAGACCGAACTGCCTCGGCTAAGAACGCATCGGCGAGGACCGAACTTCGGGTCTCCCTGAGCGGGCCCAATTCCGCCACCACAAGGTCACGATCGGTCACCAAAACCGTCTCGCCGGACGCCGCGAGCCGGACGTATTCGCTCAACTTGCTGTTCAGGACTTTGATGCCGACTGATCTCATGCATGAAAAGTAGCTACCGAGCGCGACTTCGTCAACCAGTAGCACGTCTTTGCGCGCTGCCAAGCCGCGCACGAACCGCCAACGCTGTTGTTCCATGCCATGCGCGACCGCGGATTTCGCGAGTTTAGGTGAGGCGGCAAGGCGGCAAAGGCGAGCGAATGGCACCGCCTAGCCGCCAATGGCCTGCCTGCGGAATCAGTCGGGGCAATGTTGTGCGAGGGCAATACGGTGGCAAGCAATGCCGCTGCGACACGCAACTACTACGGCCGCGACGGCGACGATTGCGTCGTCGTCGAAAAATGCGTCATCGGATGGCAGGGCATGGCCAACATTCCGCCCCGGTGCCGGGTTGTCTCGCACGCGCTCGACTCCGAGACTAGGCCGGAGAGTTTTCGCTCAACCCTCGTGCGAACTTGTCAAGAAGGCGCGCCAACTCGTCAGGCTTCTCGACCATTGCGTCATGCATGGTCGCGATCCGGTCGCTCTTCCAGCCCGTCCGGCCCTTGACCCGATCATGCTCCTTCCAGAACACGGAAGGATGGTTCCGCTCGCAAAGGATGTAGTAGCGATGTGCCACCTCGACTTCTCGCCCCGTCAAGATCACGCCGCTGGAAAATGTCTTGGCCGGCTGCGGCGTGCACATTGATCTCAGCCAGTCCTTGACCTCTTCGTCTTCGGCCCAGGCATCGAACAGATCTGGCTGAATTCCTGCGGCACCGCTGTCGATTTCGGCCTGGAACCGCGTCATGCGCTCTGGATTGTTTCGTGCAAAGAGCGAAACGCTACTTTCCTCCGGCACGAATGCATCAAGATAAACAAGCGCTTTTACGCGCTCCGGCACCTGGCCTGCGACACCTGTCACGATCAGGCCGCCGTAGGAGTGTCCGACAAGAATGACATCCTCCAATTCAGCCCATCGCAGAACGTTCACGACATCAAGCACGTGCAGATCGGAGTCGATCTCTGACGTCAGAAGGTGGCTCCGGTCGCCAAGTCCGGTAAGCGTCGGCGCATGGGTCCGATGCCCTCTTTCGCGAAGCGCGTCTTCCACCATGGCCCAGCACCACCCGCCATGCCATGCACCATGTACCAAGACAAACACGGCCATTCGCAAGCCTCCGCTGCATTTCCCCAGAACACGACTGCTCCGGAACATCGTCCCGGGCTACGTCCCCGAATCGGAATTATGCCCGTGCACCATTGTGCGAATCGTGAAGGCGTTCCTAACTTGCCGCGCACGTATTGCCCAGTCGCAACCAGGCAAGCAGTGTTGTATCTTGGGGAACCGAATCTTCCTCTGGAGATTCGATGCCCGCATCAGCATGAACGGAGAAGACAATCATCATGGCACTGCGCATCAACGACACGGCTCCGGACTTCACGGCCGACACGACCGAAGGTCCGATCAGCTTTCACGACTGGATTGGCGACGGCTACGCAATCCTGTTTTCGCATCCCAAGGATTTCACGCCGGTCTGCACGACGGAACTTGGCCTGATGGCAGGCATGCAGGAAGAGTTCGCGAAACGGAATGCAAAGATCATCGGAATCTCGGTCGATCCGGTGGACGACCATCACCGCTGGAAAGATGACATCAAGACGGTCACTGGGAACATGGTGAGCTATCCCATGATCGGTGATCCGGAAATGAAGGTCGCCAAGCTCTATGACATGCTGCCCGCAAGCGAAGAGAGGGTCGAAGGACGCACGCCTGCCGACAATCAGACCGTTCGGACCGTCTTCATCGTCGGGCCGGACAAGAAGGTGAAGCTGTCACTGACCTATCCGATGACGACCGGCCGGAATTTCGACGAGATCCTGCGTGCCCTCGATTCAATCCAGTTGACCATGGATCACCAGGTCTCGACGCCTGCGAACTGGAAGCAGGGCGAAAACGTCATCGTTGTTCCCGCCGTGTCCGATGAAGACGCCAAGGCGCGGTTCAACGGATTCGACAAGGTGCTGCCGTATCTCAGAACCGTCGAGCAACCGACCTGACCAAGGCACTCGCCGCCGTATGGCTTGAGCGGACTTCTTTGCCACCGCTTGCCATGGGAGTCCGTTCCGGACGCACCGGATCGGATTGGCAAGTGTTATCGACCGGCGTTTCGGAACGGTGGGCTACCGCCGCAAAGCGAGGCGGATCAAGTGACGTACGCCAAAGGCCAGCACGACATATGCCACAATTGACAGAGCCAATCCCAGAAGGCGCGCGAAGCCAGACATACTGCCAACATACGTATCGAACAGCGTGGCAACGCCAATGTATGGCGCCACGAGAACCGTTCCCAACGAAGGGCTGACCTGCAGGCCAATGAAGAGACCGATGACCGGCATAACGACACCGGCAACGATGCCGATCACAAGCGTGATGATGTTGCCGAGCGTCAAGAATGATTTCGGCTTGTGAGCCATGACTGGACAATTCGGAATTTTGTTTTGCGCGGGATCATTGTCCACGAAACTCGACCGCCAGCAAGACACACTTCACCACCGCCAAATGCGTGTCTCCCTTGGTGCACGTGACCGCTCTCCACCCTGAAGAGCCGGGAGCGGTCACCCAGCCTTGCCTGCATCCGGAGCGACGCTTTCCGGCCAGAGCGCATCAAGCGGAAAATTAATGGCTTCGAAAGGTGGCAGGGAGACAGGCGCGTCATCCGCCAGCGTGGCCAACAGGACCCAGTGACTGTCTCGAAGCTCGAACGCTTCCAGCATCTTCGATGCGGGGTCCACGAACCAGAGATGCGAGACGCCCTCGCGAGCGTAGATCGTTCGCTTCTCGTTTTGGTCGATCCGGCGGGTCGAGGGCGAGAGCACCTCGCAAGCCCAGTCGGGCGCAATAGAGCAATAGGCCGTATCGGGGTAGTCGGGCATCGTCTCGCGCCGCCAGCCCGCAAGGTCCGGAACCACGATGTCGTCGCCCAAATGCAGTTCCGGTTCGTCCACGATCCACCAGCCGCCCGGACCGCCGCGCCCGCGACCGAACGGCGCAACCAGTTCCCCACCCAAAATCGAGCTCGCCCAAGCATGCCGCATGGCCGGTCTCGGATGGGTATGAAGCGTCCCGGCGAGCACTTCGGCCACCATGTGGGGCGGTGCATCCAGCACGTCCTGATAGGTCGCCTTGCGATGCGATCTGTCAGCCGGTCTCGTCTGGACGTTCATGCCATGCGCCTCCGTTTCCAAGCAAAGAGTAGCCGCGCGCCGGAGTCTTGGCAACAATCCTGCAATCCTGTGTCTGCATTTGGCCCCGTCTTCCAAGAACCCACATGTGAAGTTTGGTCGCCAGCGTAGTGCAGATCAGGCTCTTGTGGTCGCGTTCGGAAGTGTCGGTGGTCCCCATTTCTTCCTCGAACCTCAGATCGGGACTTCAAGCACTTGACCTGGTCGCACGTCCTCAATGGCGTCGCGAATCTCCTTCGTTCGATGCTGCACGCGTAGCCACGCTGTGGACATCAGATCGACAATGCCCAAGCTGCTTCCAGTCAGGTTTTGTTGGTGGCGCATTTTTTGATCCGCCGTGACCATAACCTCGTAGCCTTCCTCTTCAGCTTTGCGGATCAGATTCCCATTCTCCAGCAACTCCCATCCCCGCTCCGCGGATCGGTCCACGGAATTTTCCGCGAGGTGTCGTCGAAGAGGTGCCAGAGTCCCGTGGTCGAACTGGACTTTCACGCTTGGACGGTCGTCTTTAGGGATTCGGCTTCGTGCTTTAGGACCGCGGTTACCTGGCACTCATTGACCTCGGGGTACCACTCGAGAAACTCCTTTACGGTGGCATCACTCTCCAGATTCTCGAATAGGACGTATACTGGCACCCGAGTTCCCGCAAAGGCCCAATCGCCACTGATCTTGAGGGGATTGCGTTCCACCGCCGGGCAATTCGTCCAGTCCGTCATGGGTTTGCCTCCCTTTCAAGTGTGTTGCCAAAATTTCGCGGATTGAATTCGGGTGGATCAGTCTCGTCTCCATCCGCAACCGGGTTCGATTCTGGCAAATCAGATGCTACCATGCGTGCGTCGGGTACGCACGTCGCGCCAACCTGTGGCGAACCCAGCAACGAGTCTAGTTCGCCCCCGCTCATGATCGATAGACCAGTTCCGGCACCACAACCGGCCATCGGTCCCGCTTGAAGTGCTCGCGATACTCGTCGGCGCTGTCTTCGCGAAACCAAATGCAGACCGCGTGCACGCTTCCCCCGATAAACTCGGCGTCTTTCAGAGGCGTGAAGCTCTTTGCAAGGCGCCCGACCGGAACGTCGTGCCGATCCACGACCAGCCAACTTCCGCCGTGTTGCCTCAACCCGATGGGGTCACCGGCATTCAACCGCTCAAGAGCATCGAGTGCCGTGTGACCATTCCGGAGACGTCCGGCATAGCTCAAGTCAACATCTGACAGTTCAAGCGTCCGGTAAAGCTTGTCGCTGTCGGAGACATCGATCGACTCCGGGCCTGATTCCCGCCACAGGAAGGCCGGATCATCAAGATCGCCGATGATCGGATGTCGCCGCTTCATCGACAGCAGAGCAAGCCCACGCCGTGCCCGGGTCATGGCGACGTAATACAGTCGGCGCTCGGAATCCGGATCCTCGTTTCGGGACCGCCCTTCCCAGCCACCGTCAAGAACGACCACGTCATCGAATTCAAGTCCCTTCGCCCGGTGCGCCGTCAGCAGCAGCAGCCCGAACTGGCGCCGACGCGCGTCGTGGCTCCATTCGGCAAGCCACTCCTGGACGAACCTTGGGCTTATGGATGTCTTGCCGCCGCCGAGCTCGGCGACCAGCGTGCCCACGCCCTCCTTCAGCAGCGTCCACCATTTCCCATCCGGTTGCTGCGCCACCCAATCAGCAAGTGCCAAAGCACTCAAATCTTCACCCGCGTGCACTTTCAGCCAATTGATGAACGCCTGCGTTTCGCGCAACCGCCAGAAACTCGGCGGCTTCTCCTTCGCGAACTGGACCGGGATGCCCTGCGCCTCGCAAAGGCTACGCACCGGATCGAGGTATTCCCATTCCCGCGCGATCACGGCAGCGCTCGCCCAGTCCCAGCGGGGAAGATCCAGAGCCTCGATGCGCTTCAGTTCCTTGATCGCAAGCGCCGCCTGCTCACGCATTGTGGATGCGTCTTGGAGAATCTGCACCCGGCCCCTTCCGACCGCGTCCAGTTCTTCAAGCTCGCCGCCCGGAGGGTCCGACGTTCGTGCCGAGTTGGCGACCAGGTCATGGTCGGCCTTCATGCGTTGGCCAGCCAGCTTTATCACCCGGCTGGACGCGCTGATGATGTTTGCCGTGGACCGATAGTTCTCGACAAGATGAACAGGACGGGCCTTGTAGTCCCTTTCGAACCGCCGGATGTATTCGACGGACGCACCCGCAAAGGCATAGATGTTCTGATCATCGTCACCTACGGCGAAGAGGCTCAGCCGACTGTCCCTGTCCTCGATCGAGCGACCTGCAACAGATGCAATCAAGTCGTACTCGCCGGGTCCGACGTCTTGGTATTCGTCAACGAGAATCCAGCGATACCCTTCGGTCAAGGTGTCGCGCTGCGCTTCGGCCTCTTCCTTCGAAAGTCCCTTGCCTTGAAGAAGGTCGACCGCCTGTCGAAGCACTTCGTCGAACCGTTTTGGATCAACGTCCACTCTGTCAGCGTCTCTCGCAAAGCTCGCGCCCACAAGTCGCATCGCGAGACCGTGGCAGGTCAGGACAGTCACCCTCTGAGCGTCTCTTCCAAGGAGCGTAGTCAGCCGCTGCCGGATTTCGGTCGCGGCATGGCGGTTGTAGACCAGGACAAGAATTGCCCGGGGATTTTCCCGGCGAACACGGATGAGATATGCAATTCGGTGAACCAGAACGCGCGTCTTGCCCGACCCCGGACCCGCAAGGACAAGCACGCTCGTCTGTTCGCGTTCATCGGCAACGATGTTCGCCTGAACGGGATTCCCGAGATCTTCGATGATCGCCTTCCAGGATTCCGGTGTCGTCTGCCGCTGCAAGACTGTCGCCGAATGCGGCAACCATTTCTTGACGAAATCCTGCCGGTCCAACGTGAAATAGTCATCAACGAGGCGAAGCGCTTCGGACATGGATGTCAGTCCGCGCTGGGCGTAGGCTGACATGATGTGGGTCTGCAGGGTCTGTTCCCGATAGTGCAGGTCCAGGGGCTTGAAATCCGTATCCGTGAATCCGCGCCTTTCCGGTTCGAGGTGAACCGTGATTGCCGGTCGAAAGATCGTCAGGCCACGGCCAAGGGCGACGATGCCCTGTTCATGGAGCCAGAGAAGCGCCCGGTCCAGAAGCTTGGACGGATCGCCAATCTCTCTCTTGAGTTCAATGTCGCTCGAAAGGGCTTCGGTCAACTTGCCAAGCGTCGTGCAGACCTGAATGTCCTTGCCGCGCGCGCCCTTTGGCGCAAGGCGGATCAATGCGCCAAGAATAACCGCCGCGCCCTTCCGGCGCAATTCGGCGGTCCGCGACAGCTTGTCCCAGTTTCGCAGCACGCGCACAGAAAGGATCTCGCGGTTGACCTTGCGGACCTGCAAGCTGCCAACGCCTTCGTCATCGTCGCGTCCGTCCTGCGCGATCCCGCGAACCAGGCGTTCGACGATGTCGGGTCGAACGTTCGCATGTCCTGCATCTCTCAGTTCCTGCGAGGCGTGCCGCAGAAAGAGCTGCGAAGCTTCTTGGGACGAAATGTCCGGAGCCGCCTCGCGCAGGTTCAAGACAAGGTCAGCTTCAAGGCTCGTGAACTCCGTCAAGCGTCTCTCGGACGAATCGTCCACGCCCAGATGCACGAACACGGTGACCGACGTGTCGTTCGACGCGATCCCGAGCAATTCGAGATCGTTCAATGCACCACGCAGCCGACCCGGCGACATCCCGGTCCGCCCGCAGAGCTCGTCGGTAGAGACTCCGGTGTCTGGTGCCGCCTCGATGAGGCATCGAACAAGTCCATGCAGCGGCTCGCGACGATGCTTGGGAATGGTATCGTTGTCGTTGATCCGCTTGGTCGCTTCGTCGAGCGTATGTATCTTGAGCGACGACGGGAAAATCCGGACACGGTTCTCTTCGCGCTTCAGAAGCACCGCATCTTCGAGCCATGCCACCGCAATCTTGACGCGGTGATCATCGGTCAGCGTATCCCGAACAAAATCATTGTCATCATCTTCCCTGACGATCTCTCCTGGCGTCGCAATGACCTCGCCGGATCGTCTTGTGCGCCGATCGAGTCGCCGGATCGCCTTCAGAATTGCGCTGATGTCTCGCCGATCGAGACGAGACTGCGCCGAAAGACTGAACTGGCGCTCGATGTCGTTACCGCTGAAGAGCAGCACGCAGCGGGCGCAGTCACCGTCGCGGCCCGCGCGACCAGCCTCCTGCAGGTAGTTTTCCAGAGATCCGGGAATGTCTGCATGTACGACAAGGCGAATGTCCGGCTTGTCGATTCCCATTCCGAAAGCGTTCGTTGCTGCGACGACCCGAAGAGTGCCGTCACGGAATTGTTGCTGCACGTCGCGCTTTTCCTCGGGCTTGAGCCCGGCGTGGTAATGGGCGGCCGAAAACCCGCTGCCTCTCAGGAACTCTGCGACCTCCTCTGCGGACCTTCTCGTCGAACAATAGATGATCGCGCCGGACCTTCCCTGCTGCGGAAGCATATCATGGAGCACGGAGACGACATCGCCATGCTTGCGAAGCCTCTCGGTTTCCACGATCTCGAAGTCGAGGTTGTGCCGCTTGGCACCGCCATCGATCAGCTGCAGTCCGACCCCAAGCTTTTGCTGGAAGTGCTCCGTGATGTCCTTGATCACGTCCGGCTTTGCCGTTGCGGTCAGGCAGATCAATGGTGCGGGGCCGCTTTCACCCGAGTATTCCTTAATGAAGCGGGCGGCATACCGGTAGTCCGGCCTGAAGTCGTGTCCCCATTTCGAAACGCAGTGCGCCTCATCAAACACCCAGTACCCGACTTCCCGCTGGTCCAGGATGGAACGCACCGACGGGCTGCGCAGCTGTTCCGGGGAAATCAGCAGGATGGCCGCATCGCCAAGCCTCACCTTGTCAAGCGCGTTCTGTCTCTCCGGCATCGACAGCATGCCGTTGACTGTCACGCATGCGGAAATTCCCTGCTGCCGGAGGCCCTCCACCTGGTCGGCCATGAGTGCCACCAAGGGCGAGATCACGACCGTAAGCGCACCGGTTCGCTTGTACTGTGCGAGCGCCGGAAGCTGGTAGCAGATCGACTTGCCGGTACCTGTCGGCAGAATACCGAGGGTGGGCGCCTTCGCCAACGCGCTCGCAGCGACCATCTCCTGAAGGGATTGCCCGTTCGGCCCTGCCGGTTCCGGCCTGAATGCATCAAATCCAAACCAGGTCTTCAGTTGACCGACCGGATCACCTTGTGATCGGCACCACTTGCAGGTCGCATCTGCACAAGGCGTGTCACGGAGCTCCCGGACCAGTTCGCCAGCGCGCGGGAACTGATGACGCACCCAAGGCGGCATCACGGAATTCTCTTCGGCAACCATGATCCAGGAAAGCGCATAGGCGAGCGGCCAGCCATCCTCTTCAACCTCCCGGATGACGGCTTTCGTCCGATACGTGCAGGCCCGTTCTCGCAGAAGCGCACGAATTGCATCCCTTGCGACCGGCGCATCCGGACACGGTGCATTCCTGACCAACGCAAACACAGAACCGAACCCGAGGCCGCCCCTGCCCCTTGTCGCCAGCCAGTGAAGCGCAAGAAGCAATTCGGGACTTTGCCGTTCGAACTCCAGAAAGCGCTCGACCTGGTTCCGCAAGACATCGAGAACAAGCTCGGCATCGCAGAGCGGGTCGCTGACGCGTGCAGCCTGCAACCGGCCATCGAGATAGTGCTTGACCAGGCGATGGTACGGGTTGCGCGGGAAGGCGAGCGGGTTCAGCCACAGCGTATCGATCAGCTTCTTGGAGAGAGTCCGCAAACCAGGTCGTCTGTCGGCAAGATGGGGGAAGTCGAAGAAAATTATGTTGTGGCCGAGCAGGAATTCGGCTCCGTCGGCATAGTGGTCAAGTTCGTCGAAAGCACGCGCGAGGGATCCGCGAGTGTAAACGAATGGCTTGGCCTTGCCTGGCCGAACGGCTGCAAAGCTCTTGATGCGGTGGCGACGTGGATCAATCTCGAGATCGATCGAGACGCATCTGGACAGAAACTCCGCCAGCGCCACTGATTTCGGTCGCAGCCCGTCTTCCAATTTGCACCATCAAGCGTGGCGTCTCCGCGCCATTCGCTTCCCGAATTCTCTCTTGTCATACAATTCCTTCCCAATTTCACAGGGAAGCGCAACAACCCGGGCACTGATGCGCACAGCCGCTGGACGAGCAGACAGAATGACTCAGAACCCAGAAAAGTTCGGGCGCAGGTAGAATGAAGTCGTGCGAACCAGCGAGCGCGACCCCGCACTAGCCCAAAGAGACACCTGGCCTCATGGGCAATTGCATCACCAATCGGGACAAACATGCCGGAACCATTGGCACCAGCCGGCAAATTCGCCTCGGGTTCCCCCGCATCTTGCGAGACACCCTGACTTCACTGGCCGGGGACTTGCTCCGCCGAAACCTCGCCGATCACGCATCTGGCATGTGCCAGAATCTCGCCGGCACCTTTCAGGCCGTCTTGTCCGTTGACGGAACCATACACTTCAAGGGCGCCGTCAGGCTCGTCACCGCCCATGCACAGCCACATCGACTTGTTTACATGTTCCTCGGGAAGATGACCGGAGGCGGCGAGTCTCTCACAAATGGTCGCGGCGGACTCGTTCGTCTCGCCGGGCGCGTCCTCACAAACCTTTGACAACGACCGAATCGCGCTTTCCGCAATGCCCGACGCCTGTGCGGCCGCCTCTTCCGAAAATCCTCCGCCTTCCAGCAGCGTCGCCATTCGAAACTTGCGTTCTGCGGCATCCAGCAAGGTGCGCGCTTCGTCAAGACGCCTTTTCGCCTGTTCCTGCTTCGGGTCGGGCCGTTCCGTCTGGAACAGGACCTCCGCGGTACTCGACGTCAGCTTGAGGAATCCGGAGGCCTCCAGTTGAAGCATCTTCTCGTAGGTCTCGCGATCAAGCGTCTTTACGGACATTCCCGCGGCCTCATCGCCGTATGCGCTGACGTTTCCGTCATCATCCGGGTCAACGACAGCAAGCAGTGATTTCTGGCCGTCCTCTGATTCCCGCACTTCCAGCATGACCAGCCTGTCGCCATACGTTACCCTGAACCGCTCAAGGATTTCAACTTCGGGCTTGGGTGTCCGCTCCTTCGGAATGTCAGTCCCCATGACCTCTTCCAGGCGCTGCAGAAACGCTGCCCTGCCCGACGGCAAATCCAGCGTGCCGGACTCGGATTCGCCGTCGAGGACGGCCCCGGCAACGGCCTTCTTCTGCTCGATGAGGAAAAGCATGTTGTGCTCGATCGAGTTTTCGCTGACCAGGTTCGCGACGGTCACCGAACGCTTCTGGTGCTTTCGCCACGCGCGGGCGATTCTCTGTTCCAGCTTGGCGGGATTCCACGGTTGGTCGAGGTTTACGACCGCGTTGGCGACCTGCAGGTTCAGCCCGGTCCCGCCGCTTTCTGACGAGAGGAAAACCCGGCAGTCCGGATCTTGCTTGAACCTGTTGATTTCGGCCTTTCTCCGTTTCTGCGGTACTGAACCCGTATGCAGTGCATAGTCGACTCCAATGTCGCTCAGCAGCGATTGCACAAGCGACAGCATGCGGACCCACTCGGAAAAAATGATCACCTTGCATTCGGAATCGCTCAACAGCTCGTCGAGTATGCGCTCCAGTTCGTCGAGTTTCGGGCAGTCCTGCACCGTTTCGTCGAGTATGTAGGGCGTGTCACAAATCATGCGCATGCACGCCAATGCGAGCTGCAGCCGCTTGAACTCCGCTTCCGTCAGCGGACGCCTTCGTGCAATCGACGCGACTCTGGCTACCAGATTGGCATAGTCATCGTAGCGCAATTGCTGTTCCTTGGTCATCGGCACGAAATAGTTGTTGACCGTGCGGGCGGGCAGGTCGTCTTCCACCTCGACCTTGCGTCGTCTCATCATGTATGGCTTCACACGCTCGCCGAGCTCGTCCAGGTTCTTGTAGCCGATCGCCCGACCCCGGTCGTCGAGACGGTAGTACTGGCGATTGAACCGAAACAGCGGCCCGAGGATCTTGGGATCCAAGAACTGGAGAATCGAGTAGATTTCGTCGATCCGGTTCTCGATGGGCGTGCCGGTAAGCACAAAGGCGAACCGGCTTTGAAGCTGCTTGACCGCAGTGGCAGTCTTCGTGCGCCAGTTCTTGATGCGCTGAGCCTCGTCGAGAATGACGATGTCGGGCTGGAGCAGATTCTGAAGATCTCCCCTGTCGATCAGGATTTGCTCATAATTGGAGATCGTGAAGAATTCCGGGTTCCTGTAGGCATCAAGTCTCGCGGCACGTGGCCCGAAGACAGGGCGATAGGACAAGTTCGTCGCTGCCTCGATCTGCTCTGCCCACTCCGACTTGAGCGATGCCGGGCAAACAATGAGGGCGCGCTCGACTCCTTCGGTCTGCCTGAGGAGTTCACAGGCAGCCAGCGCCTGACAAGTTTTGCCCAGCCCCATTTCGTCCGCCAGCAGTGCGCGCTCCTTGAATGCCAGGTGCATCATTCCCTCACGCTGGTAAGGAAACAGTGGAAAATTCAGCACTTCGAAGGTTCGCGCGCCTGCCTCGACCTCTCCAAGAAAGGCCTCTCGTCTTCTAGCCAAGCGCTCGCGCGCAAGTTGCTGGTCCTTCCATCTTTCGAGCAATCTTGAGATGCGAACGTGGTTCGGATGCTCTTCGGCACAGCGTCTCAGGCTTGCGAGGGACTCGTCGTCATGCCGTCGCTGAAACTCCTTGAGCCGGGCCTCCACTTCATTGCGGATGTTCGCAGGAAAGTCCCCGTCGGGAAGCAGAACGGCTGGTGCCGCGCCGCGCATGGACGGGAGATGCACCTCGATGCGGGGAGACTGGCGGTTCGCAGCGCCCAAACGCAGCCGCCTTCCGGACGTGGCAATCAGGTTGAGCACGCCCTCGATGTGCTTGCATGTACCAAGTTCTGCGACTTCAAAGTCACGGCAAGTGCATGAATTCATCCGGCGCTTAAGGTGCCTGATCTCCACCACGTAGCTGCTTCCGGTGCTGGACTGAACGCGAAACGACCCGTATGCACGGAATTCCGGCTCCAGTTCCTCGAAATCGGCAACTTCCGTGATCCCTCGCCAGCGCCGCCGCTCGACTTCCTCATCGTCGGTCGTGTTCCAGCCAAGAAACTCCGGTCGTTTCGGCCCCCGCGCCTTTCGGCCCTTTGTCGCTTTCTTTGCCGGCTTGGACATGTAATCGCGTACCCTCTCCCAAACAGATTGCCGACCCGAAGAGCGCACGGCAGAGAGCCCGCTAGGACTTCGCACCAACGCTGCTCCCGTGACTGCAACCATGGCCTACCGGAACGCGGTTCGTGCGGCAACATGCCAAATTCGCTGCAATTGTCGACGGCCGGGAAGAACGCGTACTTCCGCAGATTCGCTGCGCAATCGCGAGACTGGGTTCCTTGCCCACAGACGGGCGTCCAGCGTTCGGGACTGTTGTCTCCGTCTTCTGCAACCGGCTCTTCTGCCCATCGGGCCCAAGCCTGCGTAGGTTCTGTTGTTTGCGCCCGAGGCAGGTTGCTGACGTCCATTGCCAAGAGGGAGGCGAGGCTCTGGAGGAGCCGGTTCCGAACCCATGCGACCGATCTGAGCATGGCATCTGGCACTTCAGGTATCCCCTCGCCCCGGGGCACCGTTGCCGAACCTTGAACCGGATGCCCGAATTGCCTCCTTTCGAGGAGTTCCTCGAGCATCACCTGTCTTCTCAATTGCCTTGCCCTTTCCAGTCCCGCCATTCGCTGGTCCCCGGTTTTTGGGAGCCACAATGGAGCCGGACACATGGTCTGTTGCCCGCAGCGAACATACGGCCTGTTAATGACGAGCGGACAGTGGCGGTCAGTTTCGGGCTTGACGCGGTCTGTGAGAGGATCAACGCTGGGTTTCGGAGGCTTTGGGGCGTTTCGGCGTCACATTGCCTTTTTCCATTTAAGGCTCACGCCACGTTCTGATCTTATCCGCAGCTCGTTTGGGCACGCGCGCCTGTCGTGCCCGCTTTTGTCGATGGGCAGAAACCACGCCACGAACAAAATCGTTACCGCTGCATTCGATGGCCGGTAAGCAGAGTCCATTTTGGGGCCAATGGCGTAGCTATTGTCCAACTCAGGATACCGGGCCCGATCGTTCCTCGTGTGTGACAACGGCTCGTCCTGCTTGGCTGCGCCACTTTCGCTATCCGACGCTTTCTGCCACAGGTTCCTTTGCATCTCACCGGGGAGGCAAGGGAACTCGTCCAGGATGCTAGTGACGGAAAGGGAGAACGGCATGCCGACCAAACGAACCAGGCAAGATGAACCGGCAATGACTGGATGCGCCGAGTCTCTCGGGAAAGCCAAGGAACGGGCTTGGGCGCTTGCTGCCGGGCTCTCGCCCGACCAATCGCTCTTTGACCCTGATCTCGTGTTCCACGGTCCTGCTCCGGTCGGCGACCTCTGCGGCTGCGAAGCATTCGAGACCGCAATGCTTGAACCGACAAGGACAGCCATGCCGCAGGCCGCCAAGCGGCCCTATCTCTACTTTGGCGGAGAATTCATGGGGCACGTCTGGGTCGCGGCCACTGGCAACATCGAGGGCGAAATGAACCGTCCCCTGTTCGGCATCCCGCCGGGCGAAGGACGCCGCCAATTGCGCTTCGGCGAATTCTACAGGTTCGAAGGCGACCGGATCACCGAGATCCGATGCCTCCTGGACGTTCCCGGCCTCGCGCATCAGGCGGGGCTGGAGATGTTTCCGCCGTTCTCCGGGCGCGCGCAGATTCCCGGAGGGCCGCCCGCTGAAATCGGCATCGTGAAGACTCCTCAGTACCCGGGCTTGACCGAGAAAACACGCAACCTTGTCGAGGACATGATCGTCGGTGGCTGCAACAGCCTGGAAGGCAGCGACATGGCGAGCCAGGGACTGGAGCAATTCTGGCAGGAGGACATGGCATGGCACGGCCCATGGGGCATCGGTTCCGCCTATGGCCTGCAGGAGTTCTACGACTTTGCGCAAGGCCCATCGGTGAAGTCGTTCCCCGGCCGCAAGGGTTCCTGGCCCAAGGAAGCCTTCGTGGCGGAAGGGCGCGTAGCGGGCTTCGCCGGGCAGTTCCTGGGCACGTTCTCCGGCGTTCCGTTTCGCGGCATTGAACCAACCGGCCAGAAAATCACGAAGCGGGTCATGGACTTCTATACCAGCCGGAACGGACGGCTTGCGGAAAACTGGGTCCTTATCGACATGATCCGCTTCGCATCCGATTGCGGCGTGGACCTTATGGCACTCATGCCAGAGGATCCCGTCCCGTAAGTGGCATGGTGGCCTTGCCTTGATCCCCGCAAGACCTGCCAGGCGGCCCTTGCGGAGAGATACACAGATTCGCAATTGCGTTCAGGTGATCGTTCATGCCTCCTGACAGCTCAGGCGTTCAACCAAGAGACCATTCTGGCACGCCGTCCATGAAGTGGGTCCTTGCGTGGTGCCTGTTCAACTCGCGGAGTGGTTGCAAAGCCCCAGGATTCGACGCGCCTCGTCAGGGGTTGCGGGCCGTCGATCAAATTCGCCGGCAACTTCTACGACCTTCTGAACCAGTTCCGCATTGCTCCTTGCCAGCCGCGTCTTGTCATACTTGATGTTGTCCTCAAGCCCGGTGCGGCAATGCCCGCCAAGTTCCAAGCACCACTTGTTCACTTCGAACTGATGCCGCCCAATTCCAGCTGCGCCCCATGTCGCGCCAGGCAAGACCACTGCCAGTTCCGATACGAGAAACTCCAGCAGGGGTCGCCTTGCCGGCATGGCGTTGGGAACCCCCAAGACAAACTGCACATGCGCGGGCGCATTAATCATCCCGCGATTGATGAGATCGGCCGCGTTGTACAACATGGCTGCGTCGAAGACCTCGATCTCGGGCTTCACGCCGTACTTCAGCATTCGTTGAGCCAGGCCATCAATGAAATCCGGCGGGTTTTCGTAGATCGCGCCGGGAAAATTGACCGAGCCCGTGGTCAGCGAGGCCATGTCCGGCCGAAGGTGCAGTGCGGCGCCACGCGCGCTCTGATCCCGTCCACGACCCCCAGTTGAAAACTGGATGATCATGCCTGGGCAGTGCTCTTGCACACCTTCCTGCACCCTGGCGAATCTTTCCGGATCAGAGCTGGGACTTTCGTCGTCGTCCCGAACATGGACATGCACCAGCGACGACCCGGCTTCGTAGGCTTCATGAGTAGACTCGATCTGGCTGACCGGGTCGACCGGCACCGCGGGGCAATCCGATGTCCGCGGAATGGCCCCCGTGATGGCAGTGGTAATGATACAGGGTCGGGTCATGATTGCACGAAGTGAAAGGTGCTGATGTCATCGCGAGTGGCGACTTCCTTGAGCAAGGTAAGAAGCGGTGTCTCTGCGAGACGATAAGCGGTCTTGATCGGCCCAGCATCCTTCAATGCGCTGTACTGAGTATCGTCATAGAATGCCGCCAAAAGCAGGTCATCGTCGGTGGCGAACGGGCCGCGCGTCTTGCGAATTCGGTCAAGCGACGGCGGTACCAGCGCGCCAGCGCGTTCCGTGATCGGCTCTTTGCCGCCAGAGAGACGGTCATAGAGATCGGGATCTATCTCGCCCGCGATCTCGCCATATCCGCCGCGTGCATATAGGCGCACCTCGTCCGGAATGCTGTCATAGCGTTCCTTCCCCCGGTCAATCGCCGTGACGTTCAGGACCGCCTGGGTAACGATGTACTGCGCGAACGGGCTGACAACTATGGGATAGCCGAGATCGGCGCGCACGCGGCCGGCTTCCTCAAGGATGTCTTCGATCCTGTCCAGTAGGCCAACTGCTTCCAGCTGCACCTTCAGATTGGAAATCATCCCGCCCGCCACCTGATGGTGGAAGTGAAACTCGTCATATTCCAGCACTTGACCGACGGGCTTGCCCTCGACCTTGGCAATGTAGTCAAGCCGTTCGGCCACTTCCCGGATGGCATCAAGATCCAAGTCGGCGGCGTACCCGCGCCGGCGACAGTTCTCGACCATGCGCTCGGTAGCCGGATGCGAAGCGCCGTTTGCCAGCGTCGAAGTGGCGGTATGCAGCACATCGATACCATGTTCGACCGCGACCAGCGCCGTATAGGGCGAAAGCCCTGACAAGCTATGCGAGTGCAGTTGCAGCGGCAGGTCGCCGATCGCCTTCTTGATCGCGGGCACAAGCGTGATCGCGCGGTCGGGGGTCAAGAGACCGCTTGGATCCTTGATGAACACGCCGTCCACACCGATTCCAACCAGTTCCCCGGCCTTTTGGGCATAGTACTCGTCGGTATGGACGGGGCTGAGTGTATAGACCAGTCCGGGCACCGTGTGGATGCCCAGCCGACGGGCTGCCTCGATGGGAATGCGCAGGTTTCTGATGTCGTTAATTGGATCATAAGGCGTGTGATAGCGCATGCCGTTGGCTGCAAACCGTTCAGCGGCGAGTTCGACCACGTCGTCGGAGAAGAACTTGAAGGTAAAGAGGCATTGCCCTCTTGTGTGAATGATCAGTGGTGTTTCAGTGACCCAGGAGTTCAGGATGCGCATGCGTTCCCACGGATCCTCGCGCAGAAAGCGCACGCAGACATCGAAGACCGCGCCGCCAACCAGATCAATGGCCTCGAACCCGGCGCGATCCAGAATGGGAGCAATGTCTTTCATCATTGCCGTCGTCATGCGTGTTGCCCACAAGCACTGATGCGCATCGCGCAACGTGACATCGATGAAACGAACGTCCTTGCTCATGCAGTCCTCTTTGCTGATTCTGGCATCATTTCATTTTCGATCCATCGGGTGTGAACCCGATCCGACAAAAAGTCATCGTGGTCGATGATTTTCCTGTGAAATCCGATGGTTGTCGCCACCCCGCCTACCTTGAAACAGTCCAGAGCCGCGCGGGACCTTGCCAGGGCCTCGTCCCGATCCTGTCCTAGAATGATCAGCTTGGCGATCATTGAATCGTAATAGGGAGTGATAATCTGCCCTTTATACGCTGCACTGTCGAGCCGGATGCCTGGCCCTTGCGGCGGCTGCCAGCGATTCAGGCGGCCCGGTGACGGCCGGAATCCGAACCGCCAATCCTCGACATTGATGCGGTACTCAATGGCGTGGCCCGTGGCCGAGTGCCCGTTATCGGAGGTGTCCAGTTGCGCCCCGCCAGCGATCGCGAACTGCATTTCAATCAAGTCTCGGCCAATGCGCATTTCAGTGACGGTATGTTCGACTTGAATGCGGGTATTCATCTCAATGAAGAAGAACTCCCCGGTTGGGACGTCGAGGATGAATTCGACGGTCCCCGCACCTTCGTACGCGATACCGCGCGCCAGAGACAAAGCGGCCTGTTTCAGTCGCGCTCGCATGTCGGCGTCAACGACGGGCGACAGTGACTCCTCGATAAGCTTCTGGTGTCGCCGCTGAACGCTGCAATCGCGTTCATCAAAGGCGATTGCGCCGCCTTCTCCATCTCCCATGACCTGCACTTCGATGTGACGCACGGCATCGAAGAAGCGCTCAATATAGACCGCGCCGTCGCCGAAGGCGGCCTCGGCTTCGCGCATCGCTTCCAAAAAC